>NZ_JAXOJI010000002.1:0-640807 GCF_036663635.1 Parasphingomonas puruogangriensis
CGAGTACTCAGCGCCTTGAAAACGCTGGACCCGGGCGCCGCCGCCCACATGTCCCTTCATCTAAAACCAACAATGTCAAAGAGCGCAAAATACCGACGCCCTACCAACCCTCTTTTCGGAGAGTGGCGCGGCGCCGAGAATTTGGTGACCGTAGCAAGCGAACCGTGTGGCCCTCCGCTGCGGTGACACCCCTCTAGGGCCACCCTCAGATTCGGTCAAACACATTCTTGCAATTTTCCTACACTTTTTCAAAAATCCCCGGATTTACGCGGGTTTACGGGTCACGTAAGCGTCATCTTGGAAAGCCGCTCGGGCAGGACAAACGGGCAATCCGCCGAATCAATACCGATTCACCCCAGGCGGCAGCTGCCAGTGCGTGGGACAAGCGCTCCGCCCATTCGATGCAGCCCTCGGCCGTCGCGATCAGGTCCTGTCGCACCTCGATCTCGGCATATGGCCGGTCGCGCTCATAGGCATGGCGCGGCACGGTATAATCGATCGTGTCCATGCTATACGGTTCGTTGTCGCCAACGGTCAGATCCCCTGCCCGTTCGAACGCCGCGATCAGCGCAAGGGCGAACGTCGTATTGCCGCGATCGTGCAGCACGCCGACCTGCCACGGCCGCGCCACGCCCTGCATGGCTGGGGTGAAGCTGTGCAGCGACACCAGGATCGTTGCCATGCCGGCGGCATCGCGCCGCGCCAGCTCGGCGCCGATCGCCGTCTGATAGGGGACTTGGATCGCCGCCACCCGTGCACTGCGTTGTTCGGGCGTCAGCGCTATATTGCCGGGCACTATGGTGAGGTCGCTCACTTCGGGCATCGCATCGGCGCGCGCCGGATCGCGATTGCAGTCGATCACGAGGCGTGAATAGGTCTGGCGGATGAACACCGCGTCGAGCTTGTCCGCCAGTAACGGCCCCAAGTCGCCGATGCCGATATCCCAGCCGATGTGCCGCTCGAGTTCCACCGCCGGCAAACCGAGCGACTGCAAGCGCTCTGGCACAAGATTTCCGGCATGATCGCCGATCAGCAGGAACGATGACGTCCCCCCGGGGTTGATTATTCGAACCGGCAATGGATCATATGCCGAAAGCAACGTCTCGCCCGAGACGGTGTCGCTGCGACGAGTATCCAATGCCATTCCTGAACCTTTCACACATTACGCGTTATACCTATCGCCAGCCGGTGTCGTTTGGCGAGCACCGCATCATGGTGCGCCCGCGCGAAAGCTATGACCAGCATCTGATCGACGCCGATCTGCGGATCGATCCCGCGCCGGCCGAGATCCGCTGGCTGCAGGACGTGTTCGGCAATTCCGTCGCCATCGCCACGTTCGACAAACCCGCGCGCGAACTTGTGTTCGACAGCCAGATCCGGCTGCAGCACATGCCGAGCGAGCTGCAACACGTCGATATCGAGGATTACGCGCAAGGCTATCCCTTCACCTATTCGAGCGAGGACATGCCCGACCTGCTGCGCTCGATCGAGCGCCAGCATCACGATCCGCAGCGCCAGATCGATGGCTGGGCGCGGCGTTTCGTCAACACCGACAGCCCGACCGACACGCTCCACATGCTCTCCGAGATGACGCGCGCGATCAAACGCGAGTTCACTTATGTCGGCCGCCCCGAGAAAGGCACGCAATCGCCGATCGAGACGCTCGCCCGGCGCAAAGGCACGTGCCGCGATTACGCCATGCTGATGATCGAGGCGGTCCGCGCTTTGGGCTTCGCCGCGCGCTTCGTCTCGGGCTATGTCTATAACCCGACCTCGCGCGAGACGCATAAGGGCGGCGGCAACACGCATGCCTGGGTGCGCGTCTATCTGCCAGGTTCAGGCTGGGTCGAGTTCGATCCGACCAACGGCATCGTCGGTAGCCGCGGCCTGATCCGCGTGGCCATCGCGCGCGACATCTATCAGGCGGTGCCGATCTCCGGCTCGTGGAGCGGCTTTCCCGGCAGCTTCCTCGACATGACCGTCTCGGTCGACATCACGGTCGACCGCAATGTTTCCGACCAGCCCCGTTCCGCCGACCTCAAGCCCAGGAAAACCCTCATATGCTGATCCGCACCGGCTACGACATCCGTTACGAGACCGACGTCGCCACGCCGTTGATGGCGATGCTCAGCCTGCACCCGTCGCGCAACCGCGACCTGCGCACGCAACACCGTATCGTCACCACGCCGGACGTGCCGATGTACGATTATACCGATGCGTTCGGCAACGTCTGCACGCGGCTGACCGTGCCCGAGGGCGGGCTGACGCTGTCTTGCGATTTCGTGATCGAAGACAGCTTCATCAAGGATCCCTACAGCCCCGATGCGATCCAGCACCCGGTCGAGGATTTGCCCGATGACGTGCTCGTCTATCTGCTTGGCAGCCGCTATTGCGAGACCGACCACTTGTCCGACACCGCCTGGAGCCTGTTCGGCCATATCCCGCCGGGCTGGGAGCGCGTCGCGGCGATCGTCGATTTTACGCACAACCATATCACCTTCGGCTACCAGCATGCCCGCCCGACCAAGACGGCCTGGGACGCGCATCAGGAGCAGCAGGGCGTGTGCCGCGATTTCGCGCATCTCGCGATCACCTTGTGCCGCTGCATGAACATTCCGGCGCGCTATTGCACCGGCTATCTCGGCGACATCGATATCCCGCCAATCCCCGGGCCGATGGATTTCTCCGCTTGGTTCGACGTTTATCTTGGCGACGGCTGGCATACGTTCGATGCGCGCCACAACAAGCAGCGCGCCGGGCGGTTGCTCATGGCGCGCGGCCGCGATGCCACCGATACCGCGCTGACCACCACGTTCGGCCCGGCGCGGCTGGCCGGGTTCCATGTGCATACCGATAAAGTGGAGACGATCGATCTGAGTTCACCACCGGCGCCGCGGCCCTAAGCTTGCGCTCATCGGCCACTGTTCTCCTGCGAACGCAGGAGCCCAGGGCCACCAGCGCTGTCCTTCATAACCCTGGACTCCTGCGTTCGCAGGAGAACATCAACGCTCGACCGGTATAAACAATGATCGAAAACCTCCTCGCCCCCTCCCCGCTCCCCTTTGGCGCGCCGCAGTTCGATCGCATCGACCCCGCCGACTATCTCCCAGCGATCCGCCAGGGCATCACCGAAGCCGCAGCCGACATCGCCGCGATCGTCGCTGACCCCGCGCACCCCACCTTCGACAACACCATCGTCGCGATGGAGCGGGCCGGCGCGCGCCTCGCGCGCGCGCGCCGGATCTTCTGGACCGTCTCCTCGGCGCAGGCCGACGACACGATCCACGCTATAGAGGCCCAAATCGGCGCTTTGCTGACCGCGCACGGCACCTCGATCGGGCACAATCCCGGCCTGTTCGCCCGCGTGAAGACGGTATGGGAAGCGCGCGACGCCGCCGGGCTAAACGAAGCGCAAGCGCGCCTGCTCGACGCCAGCTATCGCGGTTTCGTCGATGGCGGCGCGTTGCTCGACGCTGCCGACAAGGCGCGCTTCGCCGCGATCGCCACCGAACTCTCCGATCTCGGCACCCGCTTCGGCCAGAACGTGATGGCCGCCGCGGCCGACTGGCACTTGCTGCTCGAGCCCGCCGATCTTGACGGGTTGCCGCAAGCGTTGCGCGATTCCAGCGCGCGCCGGGCCGAAGCGCGCGGCGACCACGGCAAACACCTGATCTCGCTCGATCGTGGCGACGCGGAAAATTTCCTGAACTTTTCCGCCCGCCGCGATCTGCGCGAGACCTTGTGGCGCGCGTTCACCACGCGCTGCGACGGCGGCGCGCACGACAATCGCGGCATCGTCGATCGCATGCTCGCGCTGCGTCACGAGCGCGCGGCGATGCTCGGCTATGACAGCCATGCCGATTATGCGCTGGTCGACAGCATGGCCAAGACGCCCGATGCGGCCGAGGGCTTGCTGATGCGGGTGTGGACACCGGCGCTGGCGCAGGTCGCTGCCGAACAGGCCGAACTGCAGGCCGTGGCGCAGGCCGACGGCGAAACGTTCGACATCGCACCGTGGGACTGGCGCTTCTATGCCGAACGCGTGCGGCGCGATCGCTATGCGCTCGACGGTGCCGAGGTGAAACAGCATCTCACGCTGACCCGTGTGCGCCGCGCCGCGTTCGATTGTGCCGCGCGGCTATACGGCCTGGCCTTTGATCGCCGCGAGGATCTGCCCGGCTGGCACGAGGACGTCGAAACCTGGGCGGTATCTCGCGGCGGATCGCCCGTGGGCCTGCTCTATACGGACTATCTCGCCCGCCCGGAAAAGCATGGCGGCGCCTGGATGGGCAGTATCCGCGTGCAGGAAAAGCTCGACACGCCGGTTCTGCCGATCGCCTATCTCGTCGCCAATTTCGCCAAGGCCCCACCGGGCGCCGATACGTCGCTATCGATCAACGAAGCGCGCACCATGTTTCACGAATTCGGCCATGCCTTGCACGCCTTATTGTCCGACGTGACCTATCCCAGCCAGGCCGGCACCGCGGTGGCGCGCGATTTCGTCGAATTCCCGTCCAAGTTCATGGAGCATTGGATCGTCGCGCCGGAGACGCTGCGCCGGTTGGGCCTACCCGACGCGTTGATCGCCGCGATCGAGCAGGCGGAAGAATTCGGCCAGGGTTTCGCGACCATCGAACTGGTCGCCTCGTCGCTGCTCGATCTGGCCGTTCATCGTAGCGCCGATCCCGCACCGGACTCCGCCGCCATCACCCGCGCGACGCTGGAGCGTATCCAGATGCCCGCGGCGATCGCCCCGCGCCACGGCTTGACGCACTTCACGCATATTTTCGACGGCGGCTATGCCGGTGCCTATTATTCGTATTTGTGGTCCGAAGTGTTGGACGCCGACGCCTTTGCGGCATTCGAGGACATTTTCGATCCCGCGCTCGCCGATCGCTTCCGCCGGGAGATCCTCGCCCCGGGCAATATGCGCGATCCCCTGGCCTCGTTCATTGCCTTTCGCGGTCGCCCGCCCGAGGAGGCGCCGCTGCTGCGCGATCGCCGCTTGGCTTGACAGGTTTGAATTTTGGGTATGCAATCGCCGCTACGTTCCGACACCGCGACCGCACCTTTCGTACGGTCGCGTGGGGCCGGAAGCTGGAGAGAGACGATGGGCTGCATATCGGCGATCGATCCCCCGACCCGGGTCGAGGTTCAGGAACTGCTCAGCCGCTATTGTCACTATCTGGATCACGACCGGGGCGAATGCTGGTCGCAATTGTTTACCAGCGACGGCCAATATGAAGATAGCGACGGCCTGATATTGCGCGGCACCGATGCGCTGCGCTCGTTGCCCGCCATCATCCGCCGCAATAGTGCCGGCATGTTGCGCCACATGGTCAGTGCGATCATCGTCGATCGTTGCGAAGCCTCGCGTGATCTGGTCGTCTCCGCTTATGGCCCAGTGGTCGATCTGCGCGGTAATGGCGGCTTCAGCACATTTTACGATTATAAGGTGCAGATCAACCGCGTCCCTGCGTGGCGCATCGCCAAGATCGTCGCGACACGGGTGGGCGGGACCGGCGCGACCTTGTCTGGCGCGGCCTATGCCGGGGTCCCGCTGCATAGCTGAGCGGTATATCGGCCCGGGCCTGGCCCGGGCGAATTGAGCTGATCCGCCCCTTCCCTCCCCTAGCACGCATGTTTACCAAGCGGCGTTCATGAACACCGTCCTCAACATCACAAACTCGATCCTCGGCCAGCCGTGGCGCTGGCGCGCGCTAGCCACCGACGCGCGCGATCCGGGCTTCGCGCCCGACGATCTCGTCACCCAATTGCTGCTCGCCCGCGGCTGCCCGCGCGAGGAACTGGAGGCGCACAAAGCGCCAAGCATCCGCGCCTTCATGCCCGATCCGTCGATGTTCCGCGACATGGACCGCGCCGCCGAGCGGCTTGCCGACGCGATCGAGGCACAGCAATCGGTCACCATCTTCGGCGATTACGATGTCGATGGCGCCACCTCGGCCGCGCTGATGATCCTGCTGCTGCGCGATCTCGGGCTCGAGGCCAAAGCCTATATCCCCGATCGCCTGATGGAGGGTTACGGCCCTTCGGGCACAGCGCTGGTCAAGCTCAAGAACGACGGCGCCGACCTGATCGTCACGGTCGATTGCGGCGCCCAGGCATTCGAGGCGCTGGAAGCGGCGCGCGAGGCCGGCGTCGATGTCATCGTCGTCGACCATCACAAATGCGCGCTTGCGCTGCCGCACGCGCATGCCGTGGTCAATCCCAACCGGCTCGACGAGACCGAGGGCGCCGCCCATGGCCATTTGGCGGCCGTCGGCGTCGCCTTCCTGCTCGGCGCCGCGCTGATCCGCGTGCTGCGCGGTCGCGGTGCCTTTAAGGACAAGCCGGAGCCGCGGCTGCTCGATCTGCTGGATATTGTCGCGTTGGGCACCGTCGCCGATGTCGCGCAGCTCCGCGGCCTCAACCGCGCCTTCGTGGCGCAGGGCCTCAAGGTCATGGCGCAGCGCCGCAACATCGGGCTCAACGCGCTGATCTCCGCCTCACGCTTGACGCGTGCGCCGACCTGTACCGATCTCGGCTTTGCGTTGGGGCCGCGCATCAATGCCGGCGGCCGTGTCGGCAAGTCCGATCTCGGCGTCCGCCTGCTCACCACCCGCGACCCGCAGGAAGCCGCCGACATCGCCGCGGAGCTCGATCGGCTCAACGAGGAACGCCGGGCGATCGAGGGGATCGTGCAGGAAGCGGCCGAGATGCTGGCGCAGGTGGCCAGGGAACGCGCGGTGCTGGTCGTCGCCGGCCATGGTTGGCATCCGGGCGTGATCGGCATCGTCGCCGGCCGCCTCAAGGAGAAATATGGCCGCCCGGCGATCGTCATCGCGATCGATGAGCATGGCGTGGGCAAGGGGTCGGGCCGCTCGATCTCGGGCGTTGATCTCGGCGCCGCGGTGCTCTCGGCCAAGGATAAAGGCCTGCTCGTCGCCGGCGGCGGTCACGCCATGGCCGCCGGGCTGACCATCGCCGAGGACCAGCTCGCCGCGTTCGGTGATTTCCTCGATTCGCGTCTGGCCGATCCCGTCGCGCGCTCGATCGGCGACCGCGCCTTGCTGCTGGACGCATTGCTCTCCCCCGGCGGCGTCACCCCCGCACTGGTCGAGTCGATGGAATTGGGCGGCCCCTATGGCATGGGCTGGCCGCAGCCCAGGATCATCACCGGGCCGGTGCGGATCATCAAGGCCGACGTGGTCGGTAATGGCCATCTTCGCCTGATCGTCTCGGGCGACGACGGCCGCAGCTTCAAGGCGGTGGCCTTCCGCCAAGCCGAAACGGCGCTCGGCGCCGCCTTGCTCGGCGCGCCGCCGCATCGCAAATTGTGGCTCGCCGGGCGCGCCAAGATTGACGATTGGGGCGCCAGACCCGCCGCGGAACTGCATCTCGACGATGCGGCGTGGGTGGATTGAGCGCTTATCGTACAGAAACCGTGGATAACGCGACGCAGCGGGTTGACCGCGGCGCGTGCTTTGCCTAACCGGCCCTTCCACCAACCGGCGCTTGCCGGCATGGCCCCTTCGTCTAGCGGTTAGGACGCGGCCCTTTCACGGCTGAAGCACGGGTTCGATTCCCGTAGGGGTCACCAAAACCATATATTTCAATGACTTAGCTGCGTTGAGAATGCAGTTGTAACTCACCTTTGTATCACAGCACCATTGGGAAATAAGCCCGACCTCGATACGTTCATAGACCGTCACAAGCAGGGAACGCGGTGACAGTCCGATGAAGGCGTGCGACGTGGCCATTGCGTCGCCAAAATTCCGTCACCGAACCAATCGAGATGCCCTTGTCCGCGAACAAAATTTCAGCCAGCCGACTGGCCGATCATCGCGGCCCTCGCCGAAGCAAACCGGCGATGAATAAGGTGAAACGCGAGCTAACAAAGCGGCTTACAGGAGAAAAGGAGCTCATACGCGCTTTGATGAGCGACGCCGCTATCCGGCGGGCGTTTGAGGTAGGTGCCGGCCAGTCACGCGACCCCATGTCAGTATGGACGGATTCTGACCACTCACACCGCTACACCGAGCTTAGCCCAAAGCACTTACCAAAGTGGCACAAGCTATCGGAAGCCATGAAGATGTTCATTGCCTTCGACCTGGGCATGGAGTGCGGTGTCTGCTTCGCGTTCACCGCCCATGTTGACCCCCTTATGCTGGCGGGCTGGATGGCCGGGGGAAGCAACATCATGTCGAACCTCGAGCAACGAATACGCAGAGCGCTGGGAAACCAGGGCATCAGCTCTTTGCCAATGACCTATATCGTAGAAACACGTACTAAGTGGAATAAGGCCCCTACCCGGCCGCATCTCCACGGGATCGTCCTCTGCGAGCGTTCGGGAGACCAAACCCGGTTCAAGGTGGCATTAGAAAAGGCGCTGTTTCCTGCGTTGAAGTGGCAGGGCAAGGGCAGGCCAGTGAAGGTTGAGCCAGCCTATGATAAGGATGCGCAGAACTTGGGCGAGTTCGCGGGCAGAGGCGTATGGCCGTCATACATCACCAAGAATGCGCAACGCTACGACGCGCGGCTGGGCAAACGACGAGTGTTCTTCAGTCAGAGCCTTATCGAGCTCGCGCGGGATGCATGGGCATTGCGTAGGGAAGAGTGATGCGACGCTCTGCTGGAACGAAGCCACCCGCATCCCAGCGCGAGCACGATCATAGTCATCTGGTCACCACAGAGAGAGACCAGCATGAAACCATACATCTTCGTCTGCCCCGACCTGGAGCGGCTCACGATATTCGCGCCCGACGAGGGAACGGCTGTACGAACCTACGCGACGTGGTTCGACGCTCGCGAGTGTCGATACCCCGACAACTACTGCATCGACGTCTGGCGGGCCCCTGAGGGGCACTCACCGGCCCATCTCGATGCGGTGCTCGCAGACGGGATCACCGACGTGGGGCGTTACGACTCGTCTACAGGCTGGACCATATTGGCAGCCGACCACCTGCTCACCGAAGAGGAGGGTTGATCGATGTTCGAGCTTCACGGATTTGCAGATGATGAAGACGATTACCAGGTGGCGATCTTCGCCGCGAACAGAGAGCGTGCTGAACGCATCTACGAGGCGGTATGCTATCGGCTCGGCGACATGCCAGATGGTTGGCTAGGAGGTGAGTGGGACTCTTGGTGGGGACTTGGTCTGGTGCGGCATCAATGGGAGGCAGAGCGCCGGAAGATCGAAGGCATCGGCGTGTATGACTCCAAGACCGGCTGGGCCATTTTGCCGATCGACTACGGGGCTTTTGAGCTCACGCCGCCGGCCGCAAGCGACGGCAGCACTGGATGATACATTAGGGCGAGCGCGACTAAAAATCCGGCGGGCAGGATGGTTTCGCCCTGGATCAGACGACGTCGAAGCAGGACTGTTGCTGCCATTTCCTGACTGTCAGGAGAAAACTTTTTTCCCCCTTTTCAGCCGTCGGAGATTCACTTCGCCGACACTGGAATGGCTGAAACGAGCCGTTTTTCTCCTCTTAGCAAATTTGGCTGCGCCTGACCGCGTAAGGTTTGACAGGAAAGTCAGGCACGTCAGGCTTGATTACGGCAGTCGAATTGAGCCCGTTCGGGATCGAGCAACGCTCGCCAAACCCGCCTGGTCCCGCAAAGATCCCAGGGCGGCCCAGAAGCGGTCATCGTCACAGGTTTTCAGCTCACAAGTCGCACGCAAGCCAATTTGACCCACGGCGCTGCTAAAGGATGGAAGCGACATAAGATCCCTACCCGCGAAGGCAGCTCTTCGGCGCGACTTTGTAGGACATTGCGCGAGAAAGTTTCTCCTGGCTATATAACCCGATGTCGGAACCGCTTAACCGTGGTCTTGAATGACCGCAATTGGGGCGCTTCCTGCCAGTTTGCTTTTCGCCCCGTTAGCTGCCGGTCAGCTTTTGGGCATCTTGATTGTCACAGCGCGACGTGAACGGCAAAAAGTGGTGTAGGCTGTGTGAAAACGCGAAACCTTACGCGGTCGTCGCAACAATGATTCAAAATTGGCCAGAGGTTGATTCAACCTTTGCGAACCACGGTCGCCCCTGATTCCGAAATTGCTCGTTTCGGATGCGACGAAACGTTTTCACACAGCCTCGGTGGGAAGCGGACGTTAACGGGTGCGGCGCTTTGAACCACCAGCGGAAGCGTTTAGATGCACGGTTCCTGAGAGACCGTTCCGTTCACAATCAAGGCGCGACAGCTTAACGTGCCAGTTCTCGCCTCACATATGCCAGTCTGCTTGGTAGTACCGTGAGCAACGTTAGGCGATATACACTCACCTTCGCACTGGCTCCCATCAGTACAGAACTTTCCCGCGTCCTTGTATGGCCGGACACAACCCTCGTCGAAGAAGCCCACCATCGTTGGGTAGCCGCCAGCCGCATAACACGCCTGTAGCTCTCGGACAGTCAGCCTGTTTATCTTGGGTTCGTCTGGGAACGCGCGCGTCGATGCGGGGCTTACAAGTAGAGCCCCTAAGACCATCAGCCGAGAAATGGGAGCAATCATCAACTACGACTTAGCCTATCGGCGAACGTCCGCAACTGGGCGCGAGCGTTCCGGCAGCTTTGCCGCCTGATAGCGGCCAGTCGGGTTGCAGGCGCTCCAAGCGCCTTGGCCAATCGTGAATGGCGATAGATGTGTGGTTAGCGGACTTTCCCGCTAACGGTCAGCAATGCTGATTTGGACCAAAAACAAGACCCGTCGTTCTCGGACGGAAAGGTCACTTGGCGATAGCGGATGGGGTAAGCCGCCCTTCGTTCAGCCCCAAGCAGCTAAGCAATTGGCCGCAGGCCGATGCTTAGCAAGGCCGCGTCGGACCATACAGATCGCCGTGTCGAAGTTCATAACGTCACTGCGTTTAGACGCAGCGCGTTAAGCGAGACCGTGACCAAGGACATGCCGTTTCTGACATGCTGGAAACGACGTCGCCGTTGCCAGCTATTGGGCGGCTTCGGCGGCGGCGGTCGCCTCCTTCTCGGAGCGGTAGACCACCGGGAGCCATCTGCCGGTGCGCATGCATCGCAGGCCCCAGCGGCAAATCAGGTCGGGCTCAGGTCGCAAGGCCGCTTCGAGCTGGCGCTTCGGTATCATGCCGTCGTCATAACCTCAGTAGCCCGTCAGACAAGGCGCAGGGAAGATTGATCGACCGGGTCCAGCCGGTAACCCAGCTTGGGGATCACGGCGATCTTCAACGCCATGCCGTGCTTCAAGATGCTTCGCCGCAAATGCTCGATGTGGTGGCCGACCGACAGTTTTTCGGAGCTCGGAAGGTAATCGTGCCATACTTCCTCAACGACCGTCCGCCTGGTCACGACGTTTCCGGCATGGCGCATCAGAAGCTCGCAGATCTTGAACTCCGTCGGCATGAGATGGACGAGCTTGCCGTCGACGTGAACTGTAGCGCGATCCACGTCCAGCAACACGTTCGCAGCGCGCAACGCACGTGCCCGCCCGACCGGCGAAAGGCGGCGCTTCAGCGCCTGCAGGCGCGCGGACAGTTCGCGGGCCCCAATCGGCTGAGCGACGCAATCGTCCGCGCCCGCCCCGAACGCTGCAACGCAACCATCCTCGGACGGCGCCCGGAAGATAAAGAGGATGAGGACTTTGCCGTCCTGGTTGCGAACCGCCGATAGGTCATGCGCCGCGTCATCGTCAAAAACCGCATGACACATCACCAGCGCGTCAAAGGGAATGTCGCCTAAAAAAGCATCGGCGAGCGGAACCTGCACCACGAAGTGGAGCTCGCCGGCGGCTTTGGTGATCAGTGCGAGAAGCTGGCCATCGTAGGTCCCCGTCAGCCCAATGCGCATTCGAAAACCCCGGATGTGCCGGACGGGTCGCGGCTGTGTAGTGACGGTAGACTGCCGCCACGCAGATCGATTTGACGGCGTCGAGTCGGACCGAAGATGCCGTTGCAGACGTGATTCGACAAGACCGACGCGGTCATCCCGGCGACCGTCATTTATCAGTCACACCGAAGTAACAGAGCCGTAACGCGAAACGCATCTTACGGTCACCTGCCCCGGCTAGGGCCGCCATGGGATCGGCAGGGGGAAAATCCGAGTCGGTCGCGGGCGCGAGCCCAACCATGCAACCCGGACAAACCGGATCGGAGATATTATGGCGAACTTCAAACGCGTTAGCCTCGTTCTATTGACCAGCTGCGCGGCAGCGGCCCTTGCGGGTTGCGGCGCGAGCGACATCGCCTCCCCGGGTGAGGGCACGATCGTCGTCCCCGGCACCCCGACCCCTACGCCAGCTCCCACTCCGACGCCGACGCCCGGCACCGGCCTGGTCACCCCGGCTGCATCCTGCCCGACCATCCCCGGCCCCGACCAGCTGGTCAACGCCGGAACGATCTCCGGCCCGACCGGTGAATACCGCAACTGCGCATTCCCCGCCCGCTTCACTGCGAACACCCAGATCGCGCGCACCCCAGGCGTCATCTACTCGCTGCCCGGCCGCGTCGACGTCGGCACCGATCGCGGCGCCGCCAGCACCGGCAACAACGTGACGCTGACAGTCGACCCCGGCGTCGTCGTCTTCGGTGCGACCGGCGTCTCGTTCCTGGTCGTCAACCGCGGCAACCGGATCGACGCCGTCGGCACGCCGACCCGCCCGATCGTCTTCACCGGCCGTGGCAACGTCACCGGCACGGCGACCGACGACACCTCGCAGCTGTGGGGCGGAGTCGTGCTGCTCGGCCGTGCGCCGATCACAGACTGCTCCGCGCCGCTGGCCGCTCCCGGCACGACGGCATGCGAGCGCGATACCGAAGGCACCAGCAACGCTCTATATGGCGGTGCCACCGCAGATGATAACAGCGGCCGCCTGCAATACGTTCAGATCCGCTATTCGGGCTTCATCCTTTCGTCCAACTCGGAACTCCAGGGCCTGACGCCATCGGGTGTCGGTTCCGGCACGACCATCGACCACATCCAAGTCCACAACAGCTCGGACGATGGCATCGAGGTGTTCGGCGGTCGTCCGAACATGAAGTATCTCGTCTTGACCGGCAATGAGGACGACAACCTCGACACCGACGTCGGGTATAAGGGCTTCATCCAATTCGTCATCGCCGCTCAGCGCAGCGGCGTCGGCGATGCGATGATCGAGGCCGACTCGGACAACACGCTGGAGGAGAACACGCCGCGCCAGAACACGCGCCTCGCTAACTTCACCTTCATCCAGCGTTCGACGGTCGGTTCCGATCTGGCATCGATGCTGCTTCGCGGCAGCACCGACTACACGATGGTCAACGGCGTGGTCGTCAGCCCCAACCTGGCCTGCCTGCGCATCAGCCGCGCCAACACGATCCGCGCTGCCGATCCAGCACTGGATGAAGCCGGCCCGCCGGTGTTCAATTCGGTTAACATGCAGTGCGCCGCCAACCCGTTCCTTGGCAACGCACCGGTCACCGACGCCCAGGTCCGTTCGGTGTTCGAAGCGGGGTCGAACAACAGCTCGACCTTCACGCCGAGCCTGATCAACGGCTTCATCAACGGCGCCAACGAGACGGCACGTCCGGCATTCGCCGCCGCGACGCTGGGCAGCTTCTTCGTGTCGCCGGGTTATGTCGGCGCCGTGAAGGATGCGAACGACACCTGGTATGCCGGCTGGACCTGCAACTCGGCGACGTTGAACTTCGGTACGACCAGCAGTGCCTGCAGCACCCTGCCTACCAACTGACCTGATACGAGGAGCGGCGCGCGAAGCGTCGCTCCTCTTTCTTAATTTTCCCGGGGGATCCTACATGTCGAAGCCGCTCAGCCTGGCGAGCCTGCTCCTCGTTTCCACTGCACTCGTCTCGCCCGCGGCATTCGCACAGACGACCGCGCCTGGCGGCACGGCGTCAAGTTCGACCCCCGCAGCCGACCCCGCGACCGCAGAGACGCCGGCTGCGCAGCAGGACGAGCCAATCGACGTCTCGATCCCCGGCGGCGGCGGCGGCGAGGACATCGTCGTCGTTGGTCGTCGTGACCGCAACCTGATCCGCTCCACACCGCAGGTCGTCTCCGTATTGTCGTCCAACGACATCGCGCGGACGGGCGAAGGCGACATTGCCGGCGCACTGTCGCACGTCACCGGCCTCAGTGTCGTCGGCAACGGCTTCGTTTACGTCCGCGGCCTTGGTGACCGCTATTCCCTGGCCCTGCTCAACGGCTCCCCTCTGCCAAGCCCCGAACCACTCAAGCGCGTCGTTCCGTTGGACATCTTCCCGACCAGCGTGATCGCCTCGTCGTTCGTGCAGAAGAGCTATTCGGCCAACTTCCCCGGCGAGTTCGGCGGCGGCGTCATCAACCTCACCACCAAAGCGATCCCGCGGGACGCGTTCCTGTCGATCGGTGCGTCGGTCAGCGGTGACACCGTCACCACCGGGCAGCTTGGCTACACCCATGCGGGCAGCCGGCTGGACTGGACCGGATTCGACAATGGAACCCGCACCCTGCCAGACAACTTCAAGGATGCGCTGAACAGCGGCAAGCTGATCGCGGTCGGCCAGGACTACACCACCGAGGAGATCGGTCTGCTGGCGTCCAGCCTATCCAACGCGCGCACCACCGTCCTCCAGCGCAACGACAACATTCCGGTGAACTTCTCCGGCGATGTGACCGGTGGCGGTTCGATCGACCTCGGCGGCGCATTGCTCGGGTTCATTGGGACGGCCAGCTTGTCGAACACGTGGCGCACGCGGCAGACGCTGCAGGAAACTGCCGGCTCACCGGACCTGTCGGTCGCAGACAATAGCTTCAACCGCGTCGTAACTGATAACCGCGTCGTCGCCAGCGGCTTGCTCGGCGTGGGGCTGGAGTGGGACGAGAACAAAGTCCGTTGGACCAACCTCTACATCCGCGACACCTTGAAGCAGAGCCGCCTTGCGCTAGGCAACCGCTTCCAGTCGGGAAACCGCGACCTGCTGACCCAGGACACCGCCTGGTATGAGCGGCAGCTGATCAACACGCAGCTGACCGGCGAGTTCAAGTTCGACAAGATCAGCATCGACCTGCGCGGCGGCTACGCCAACACCCAGCGCGAGGCTCCGTATGAACGCAGCTTCACCTACGTGCGGACCAACCAGCCCCTCGCACAGGATCCGACCGGCGACCGGTTCGTCAACGATCTCGGCGGCAACAACCAGGAGGGCGTGGCCACGGTCGCGTTCAGCGACCTGAACGAGGACCTGTTCTCCGGCGGCGCCGACCTGACCTACGAGCTCGCGCCGCGCATTAATGCGACCGTAGGCTACGCCTACAGCGACACCGACCGCACCTCGACGCGCCGGGACTTCACCTACCGTGGCACCAACCTGCCGATCGCGGTCCGCCAGCTACGCCCGGACTATCTACTGTCCGATTACACCATCCAGACCTACGACATCGTCCTTCTCGAAACCTCGGGTCAGGCCGGCGCCGCGGCGTTCGAGGCCAAGCTGCGCACGCATGCCGGCTATGGTCAGCTCAAAGCCGACATCCTGCCGACCGTGAAGATCGACGTAGGCGTGCGCTATGAGACCGCCAAGCAGACGGTCGTGCCGCTCGACCTGTTCAACTCGGGCAGCAATCTGGTCGTCGCGACCAACCTCGACAACGATTACTGGCTGCCCGGCGCGACGGTGACGTGGGAAGTCGCCAACGACATGCAGGTGCGTCTTAGCGCTTCGAAGACGATAGCCCGGCCGCAGTTCCGCGAGCTGGTTTCGCAGATCTACCTCGACACCGACTCGAACCGGAACTTCCGCGGCAACCCCTCGCTGGTCGACTCCAAGCTAACCAACATCGAGGGCCGCTACGAATGGTTCTTCGCGCGCGACCAGCGCGTGACCCTCGGCGGGTTTTATAAGAAGATCGACCGTCCGATCGAGGCGTTCGCGGCGGTCAACGCATCGGACGGATCGGTCAATACCAGCTTCGCCAACGCTCCAGAAGCCACGCTGTATGGCCTCGAACTCGAGGCGCAGAAATACATTCCGCTGGCCGACGTGTTCGGGGGCGACTTCTTCTCCAGCCGCCGCCTGATGCTGACCGGCAATTACACCTTCTCGAAATCCGAAATCAAAGTTGCGGAAGGCGATTTGGCCGTGATCAACGGCTCGTCGCAGGCGGCGTCAAACCTGTTCCGCAGCGGCCAGCCGCTGACCGGACAGTCGAAGCACATCGGCAACGTGCAGATCGGCATCGAGGATACCGACAAGCTGTCGCAGCTGACCTTGCTGGTCAACTACGCCAGCAAGCGCGTCACCAGCCGCGGCCCGTCGGGCCAGCCTGACATCTACGAGCAGCCGGGTGTGCAGATCGATCTGGTTGCACGACAGGGGATCAAGCTGTTTGGCGTCGACGCCGAACTGAAGGCCGCTGCTCGCAACATTCTGGCGACCAAGTACCAGGAGTATCAGGAGCTCGGTGCCAACCGGATCTACTACAACCGCTACGATGTGGGCGCCAGGTTCTCGCTTGGGGTCGGCGTGAACTTCTAAGGCTCTGCGCAACAATAATGGGGCCTGCGTTGAAGGCGCAGGCCCCATTTCTACGTCCGCAAGATACAAAGCGCCGCGTCGCCAGCCTACATCCCCTAGTGCGCATTATCCCGTACAGTTTCCGCTCGGGGCCGCGGCGTCGCGATCGAGGAGGGACGTACCGAAGTGCTGCTGGCCGACGAGTACTCGCGCACACGTTATAAAAGTGGTGAGATCGTAGACACGTTTTGGGCGAGCGCGCTCGTTGCGGTTAGGCGAACCGAGGAGGAGATCGGCCCTGAGAACCTGGGCCGATCTCCTATTTCGAATAGGGTATGCTGAATGCAAGCTCAGTGGCCCGCGCCGGGTGCAGGGCGAAGACAGGACATGCTCGACACGCGACGGTCAAGGAGTCACTCAGCTTGCTTTATCAACGGCGGGAAAGTCCCGCGCTGATCGTTAGAGTATACCCTGGCGATACAAGCGGATGATACAGCTCGAACTGCCCCAGCCTGTCTCAAAAGGGTTGACCCATCATATATGATACAGCAAGGTCTGTCCTCTAGAAGCTATTGAGACGGTATAAGCGATGTTGGTTGGGTATGGACGAGTGAGCAGCGCAGGCCAGTCTCTTGAAGTGCAGCTGGACGCTCTGACCGCGGCGGGGTGCGAGAAGGTCTTTTCCGAGAAGCGCAGTGGGACCACCGTCTCGGGCCGTGATGAACTGGCCGAGGCCCTGGACTTCGTGCGCCAGGGCGACACGCTGGTCGTCACACGCCTGGACCGCCTTGCACGATCAGCTGCCGACCTTCACGCGATCGTCGCTCGCCTCTCTACCAAAGGGGTGGGGTTCCGTTGCCTTCAACAGGGTGGCATGGATACCGACACGTCAACCGGGAAGCTATTGCTCGGGGTTCTGGCCTCGATCGCGGAGTTCGAAACAGACATACGCAAGGAACGTCAACGCGAGGGTATCGAACGAGCGAAGCTGGCGGGCGTCTACAAGGGGCGCAAGCCATCGGTTGATGCCGATGCTGTGCGGTCGCTGCGCTCACAAGGTTTGGGGCCAAGTGAAATCGCCAAGCAGCTTGGGATTGGGCGCGCGAGCGTCTATCGGGTGACACCGGACTGATCACGCGAATTTGATGGCCGTCAAGGACGATGTCCTACAAAGCTCAGTGGGTAAGCACCCGGATGGTGCCGATTGGTCGCGGTGTTGGCAGTGCTTAGCCATCCACCGCCAAACTGCTCGGCAAGCTAATCTACCTACTTCCCCGCCTGGACCGCCGCCAGGTTCGTCCAGCGGATTAAGTTGTTATAGCCATCATCCGTGACCCAGTCGTAGGCGGGAGCCCCTTGGTCGAGCGGCATAACCCGCCCCTCAGATGGCCTCGACAACCACTTGGGCCAACCAAGCACCTTACCTTCGATCTCGCGGTATATGGCCCACTGCCCTCCGCGATGCTCGTAGATGCGGTTATCCCACCCCAGCGCCATCGCTGCGAGCGGATTGCAGCCCCGCCGGCCATAACCCTCGTTGGGGCACTTGCAGCCATCAATGTAAACGGTGAGCAGTGCGTTCCCGCGCATCAAGCTGCGAGCGATCTCATACCGCACCCATTCCCGCGACCACGTCTCGTAACCAGCGAGCACGCAGGTAGTCGATGTGCCACCCAGGCCAGCATTGATGACCCGCTTAAGGTTAGCCGGATTGGTGCGCTTAACACTCTCCCATAGGCTCCGATCGCGTGGTGTCAGGTTACGTCCCTTATCCGTGCCCCTAATTTTACCCGACTGCCGTACGTGGTTCACCCGCATAATATCGGCATAGTGGAAGCTATAAAAGACGTTGCGCGGCGTAGGCGCGACCGGCGGCACAGGCGAACCAGCGCCGTTCCACGCCCTGTTGCCAGGTCTCGCACCAAGGGGCGGCGTGATAGCGAGCCCGGATAGGCTCCCCAGTGCTGGCGATGGAGTTGGTGCTGGGATCGAAAATAGGCCCCTTAATGCGTTGGGCTGTGGCGGGTTTGCGCCCTCTAGCAATGCTTTCACTAATGGTGAGAGCGGCTGGTTGCTGAGCGCGTTCTCTCGCTGACCCAGCAGGGCCGCCAACGCCAGGGAGGGGAGCTTTGGAGGAGTCGGACTGCACATGATCGGCAAGATACAACAGGCCGCCCATCGAGGCCATCAGTAAAAGATAAAAGGGGAACACCGAGACACTGGCGATCGAGCTGCGAAATAATTTCCAGTTAAGGACATCCGCCTTCAAGGTCATGTTTGGTAAAACGTCGAGCGCCCGACTAGCAACGTCCTCATAGAGCGCGCGGTAACGGCGCTCCAACGAAAGGTAGTAGCTGTCCATGAGCCCAAACAGCATAAGGACCATGGCGGCTCCCATACCGAGCCAAGGAACCTGCTTTTGAAACGCAACCGCAATGATGGCGGCGTTAATTGTGATGCAGAAGTTTTTCGCGCTTGCGCTGAAACCCGACATTCTGGAGATCACGCCCTGGATCAGGGTCAGGTGCGCGATCCTAAGATCAACCAGCTTATCTGGATTGGGTGGGCTCAACATCGGTGCGTGCCTCTCCGGTTTACCGCTCAGAACGGCACGTCAGCGTCGTCGTCCGCGAAAGCGGTGGCCTGCTTCTGCTCGGAAATGATCCGGTGCGCTACGGTGAACTTACGATGGGTAACAGCCTCGAGAAAGCAACGAAGGCGTTCATACTTTCCCGTCAGGTACCCAGCACCGCTAAGCTGGCCGTTCTCGGCAAACGCCGCAACGATCTGCTGAAGCTGGGCATCGGTAAGCGACTTAACGCTGGCCTTCATGCGGTCGAAACGCTCTTTGGTATCTGAATAGCTGGGAGAGTCGCAGAACGCGGTAATGAGCACCTCGTTCAGTCGCTCCTGCCGTCCAAGTGCCTTACCTATCAATGGGAACAGACCCTTGGCGGCCGCTAACGGATCGTCAATGTTGCCGCGCATTGCCTGTACGTGGGAGATGAAGCCGGGAGGGTCTTTGCTGCCCAGCTTGAGTGGCACGATTGGCGCGCTCCTACCCAGAGCGTATCCAACCTCCTGCTGGCACCAGAGGCTATCCTGGAAGTCGTCCGTCATAAAGACGATCATTGCCTCCATGGTCTCAAGCCCCTTCATGATCTCGCCTCGCCACTCAGCAAGCGGCGCTATGGTATCATGGGCGATGAAGCAGGACAGGCCGTACTCCTCCAGCGCCTCACCGAGTTCACGAGCTTCCTTCTTGTAGGCATCGCGATGGCTGACGAAGACACGCGCCAGCCCCGGCTTCCAGAACTCAACCGCATCAGGGTTTACTGGCAGCTTCTTGGAAAAGGGAACGGCGCGCTGGTATTTGGGATCGTTGTCGTCGTTCAGATCCAGGCGCAAGGCGTTGAACGATTCGTTTTCGATCCCCTCGCCTAGTGTGTTCAGGTCCGTCAAAAGCCGCTTACACACCTCCTGCAGCTCGGCCAGTCCTACCAAGGAGAGCGTTTGGATCGGAAGGAAAAGAACCACGTCGTGTCCATACATGCCGCCGTTCCAGTTGTCGTAAGCGGCATCCTCGATCGTGGCGTAGTTGCAGTGCAAAACGATCTCTGAGAGGCGGCTCTCACCCGCGTTCTGATAGATGAGCTGTAGCCGAACCAGGTAGGTCGGAAGTTTGGAAATCAGGTGCCTGCTCAACATGGCCTCAGAGAGTTAATAGGTGGTCGGGCATATAACCGTGTACACAGCCTAGCTTTTCCCCTTAGCGATCGCGCGTCAACAGACGTCGCCAGGTCAAACAACGAAGCGGCGATGGGGAACGATGATATTTTTGAACCGTGCCCCGTGAAATTCTTCGTGGAGGTCTTCTGCGGAGAAAAAACCTATATACCGTCGGTCGAGGTCATCGTGGATATGTCCCACAATCGCATTGGCTTTCTTCCCTCCACCATGATCCTCCAAAAGCTTCTTAAACGAACCTCGGAGGCTATGAAACGTCACTGCACTTCGGGTTTCATTTGGCGCAAGCGGGAATAGACTAGGCATGAGCGTCCGATTAAATGCTCTTACCCATTTACCGTTCGCCCAGCGCGAAAGGTCGTCAGAGTCGTTTAATCGGTCGCGCGGGCAATCCCAGTCGGGGAACAATCGATCGCCGCCGCCGCTAGATACGCGGTCAAAGTATGCCGCAAATCCCAGCTCAAGTAGCGCGTCAAGTATCGGGACAATTCTGCTATAGCCCCCCTTGGTGCGACGATATTCGTTTGGTTGGAGCACAATATGCGGCGCGTTTCCAAGATGCACTTCACTCAGCTTGAGGCCGCCCAGCTCCGCTGCACGGGCGCCGGTAAATAGAGCAATGACGGGTGCCCAATAGCGCATATCATCCAGGATCACACTTCCCGGACTATAGGACAGCCGGCGGGACTTACATCCGGCAAACCAAGGGTGAGCAAACAATACATTCAGCTCGCTCTCAAGCAATCGCCTTTTGTTTGGTGTAGCTAATAGGTTAGGCTGAGCGACCCACGCGGACAAGTCAACCTCAGACGCAGGGTTAGGACCGCTGCGCCAACCCCTTCCCTTTGCAAGCGTCAGTAACGAAGAGACTGGAGTGAGATAGCTCTGAACCGTCGTTCGGGTGATCGGACGTGCATTTTTGCTGCCGATGCCCACTTCTCTCAACGTGACGACTTCGAGGAAACGATGTATATCACTCTGGAAAATCTGATCTATCGGCTTGTCACCCACGGCCTCGATAAAACATTCGTAAGCGCGCTTGTATTTTTGGACCGTCTTCGGAGCAAGGTTCTTCACTGCGAACTGCTTCTTTGCGACCTCGCTCAGTTTCCGCTGGGTCGATGTCTTCATAGACGGCGAGGCAAATGTCCTGACCAGCGAGGATCCGCTATCATCGGGCAGCGATTTCCCAAGAAACATAGATTGAATGTCTTGACGAGCCTGCGTCAAACCATCTCTGATAGCCATCTTGAGTTCACCGAAGTACGCGGAACGCTCGTCTACGCGAAAGTTTAGGAAATCGTTCGCGCGCCTCGCCCGCTCATCGACCGAGCTACCGCCCAAAATGAGGCCAATGTCATCGTGGCGCGCCGTTGCTTCGTTCACCCGTTCCAAGCGCCGCTCAAGATCTTCCAAACGGTCGGACGAAGTTTGCGCTGCCAAAATATCTTCGCGCCAGCTTCGACAAAGCCCGTCACGGATCGATCGGGACAGATCAGCAAGGGCCACCTCATCCAAGACACGCGGCGCGGTGGTCACCGACTGAAGACCTTGCACCCCCGTGACAACGGAATGCCCTAAGGCCAATGCCACCATGCTATCGAACTTCTGTTCTTCGATGGCGGCCTGCGCGAGCGCCTCAGAATACACCTTCGTTTTCAAGCTGCGGCGATACTGCCCAAGGCTATCGAAATGCAGCTCAAACGCACTTGGTCGGGCAACGACAGCGCGAGGCACCCGGCGCTGGTAGTAGTAGACCGAGTCTCGAATCATCCCATGACGAAATGGCTTTGCGGGTTTTGGCATCCCTCCTGAAGGGCTTGTATCACACCAATGTCGCTCACTTTATTTGCGAAGTGCCCAGAAAACCGGACAGCTCGTGCATCAAGAGCGTCAAATTGTCGCTCGAAACGATTCCCGTAGGGGTCACCAAACGTCGCTTTTTCGTCGGAATCGCGCAATTCAGCCACTCTTCCCTGCTTGTAGGTACAGCGCTATGGTACAGCGAGCACGAGAATGGCAGGCATGGCGCAGCCCTACAAACACCCCCAGACCGGCATCTACCATCTGCGTCGGCAGATCCCGGAGAAGCTCCGCGCCGCGTTCGGCGGCAAGGCCCTTTACAAGGCGAGCCTAGGCACCAAGGACTTCGTCAAGGCGTCGGTCCTCTTCACCGCCGCCAACGCCGAACTGGAACGCCAGTTCGAGGAGGCGCGCGAACGCCTGGCCTCAACCGGCGACCCGCGTCCATCCCAACGCGATGAAGCCCAGCGGCTGGTGATGGCATATTTTGAGGGACCGGAGTTCGATGAGGGCGGCCTCGACGGTCCGGAACGGCTCGACCTCGCCAGGCGGGAGATCGACCGCGGACTGTGGAACGCCACGCCCGAGGGGTGCTCGCTCGTGGCACCCTCCACGACGGAGCAATGGACGCAGCTGGCCGGCAACGCGGCCCTGTTCCGCAATCATCCCGGAACGCGCCGACACCTGGCCGGCCAAGCACCCGGTGCCGTCTGGCGCATGTCCGATGCGAGCTTCGCAGCCGGTGCCCGCGATGCCCAGATCGAGCGCGCGGTGGCTCAAGTCGCCCGCTACCATAGTCTCGGTAAAGCAGACCTGCCCGATGGCCTCGGCGGCGTCGTGCGCAGCTATCTCGACGCGCTGCCCATCGGTCCCTCGCAAGAGCGCAAGCCCCAAAGGACGCAGTCCCGCCAACGGCCCGGCATGCGGCTCCTCGAGCTCTTCGACAGCTGGAAGGATCAGCGCGGCCCGACGGAGAAGAGCGCCAGCGAATACCGGACGTCCATCGTCGATTTCATCGACTATGTCGGCGACATCACCATCGGCGAGATCAAGCATGACGACCTCCTCAACTATCGGGACGAGGCCCGGAAGCTGCCAGCGTCGATGCCCCGCGCCGACCGCGCGCTGTCCTTCACGGGACGGCTGTCGAAACACGGCGCAGTCAAGGCTGGCCGCATCGGCCCCGACACGCTGAAGAAACGCGTCGGGGCCGTTCAGGCGCTGCTGAGCTACGCCTGGGCGGAGAACATCCTGACCAGCAACATCGGGACCGGCGTAAAGATCGCCGGCTACAAGAAGGGTGGCAGGCGGCGCGAGCCTTTCCAGGAGGAGGACTTGCAGAAGCTCTTCAGCAGCCGGCTGTTCCTCGATCCGGCCAGTTGGAAGACCGAACGCTTGGTGACGGATCAGACCCTGTACTGGATGTTCCTGATCTGCTTCACCACGGGCGCGCGGATCGAGGAGGTCGGCCAGGCCAAGCTTGCCGACGTCAAGCGCAGCGGCAAGGTGCTCTACATCGACATCGACGACTTGGTGGTCGATCCCGGAGACGAAGCCGAAAAGCACGTCAAGACGGTGGATTCGCGCCGCCTGGTGCCGATCCACGACCACCTGCGATCCCTCGACTTCGAGGGCTATCTGGACGCGCTCGCCAATGCCGGACATCGACAGTTGTTTCCGGACCTGAAGCCCAACATGTACGGCGACCTCACGCAGGAGGCTTCACGGCTCGCCAACCGCTACATCGACAATCACGCTACCAAAGATAGGCGGGTGGCGTTCCACAGTTCCCGCCATAGTTTCAAGGATCTGGCGCTCGAGGCTGGGATCACCGAGCGGATCGTCGATCAGATCTGCGGTCACGCGCCCACCACCGTAGGCGGAAGATACGGCCGGGGGGTCCGCTTGCATGTGCTTCATCGCCGGCTGCACCAAGTGGACTGGTCCTTCGTCGACTGGAACAGCATGCTTGACGCAGCGAAGACCATAAAATGGACGATCTCGCCAGCAACCAGACCACGTGGAGATTGAGCCCAGAAGATGGCGATGGAACCGTTCTCGTGTCGGCGACGCGTCCGAGGGCGGCCTTCAAGCTGGGATCCGACGGCCGAAGCATTCCGCCCGCATGACCGCATCAGGTCCTATTCCTCACGATCTATTCGAGATCGCCCTCATCGACGACGACCACGTTCGCTGACGGGCGCTGCACCGCGGCCTCGACGCAGATGTCGGCGATCTCGTCGCTGAAACGCTCGAACATCTCGAGCGCGTCCGCCTCGGGCTCATCGCCGCTCAGCTCCTTCAGCACGGCATATCTGACGGCGAACTCGCGCTCCTCACCGTCGATCTCCCCCGTGAACTCGACCTGGCGCGCAACGTCGTTGTCCATGAGGCTGTCTTGATCGATTTCGAGGCGCAACGCCATTTCCGGCTCCTTTATCACGTCCGACCTCTGGCCAATGCGCCAGGTCGCGGCAAGCCCTACGAACGAATGGTTCGGACTGTTCCAAAGCATCGAGTGCTCATCACGCTGGTATCCTTGCGGCGTCACCGCCGGACACCACATCAATCAGCAGGCTGCGTGCTAAGTTCAGTAAGCGGAAATGAGGACCGATAGTTGGAACAAGAGCCATTCCGAGCTCCCGATTTCGCATCGGACAGCGACAAGCTCCGTTGGATCGTCAAGTGCGGCTGGAAGGGGCTATGCCCTCGCTGCGGTATCGGCCGCATGTTCAGATCCTGGCTGAGGATCGTCGACCGGTGCGAACACTGCCATCTAGATTACCGGTTCGCCGCCCCCGATGACGGCCCCGCCTTCTTCGCGTTGACCCTCATAGCGCTGCCGCTGATCTTCTTCGTGGTGTGGCTGCCGGTGGCCTTCGATCCCCCCGTCTGGGTGCACTTAGTGACCTCGGTGCCGTTCATGGCGCTCGGCACCCTGTTGCCGCTCCGGCCGATCAAGGGTTGGCTCGTCGCGTCGCAGTTCGTCAACCGCGCGCAGGAGGCAGGGACGAAGGCGCTTTGGGCGCAGCTGCACGGGACGGATCCGAATTCCAACGACTTCGATCAATGACGTTGCCAAGGTTGGGTCGGCTGACACGGCGGAGATGGCCAGGGATCGGTCGAGCCCAAGGCAGAGGAGGCGGACGATCGGGCATGACGAACGGGCGTTCCAGGCCGGCTAGTCCGCCTCATCCTGCCCGCAGAACCATTCTTGCCGGTTGCCGTAGAAGCTTCCGTCTCCATTAGCCGCTTTGCCGGCTGCTCCCCGGGTGCCCGCCACCCCGCACACGTCGGGCGGTGTGCGGACCGGTTTGCCAGGACGACGTCCGTTGTTCCTTGCATCGTAGCGTCAAGGCGCTCTGCCCGTCAGGTCAACAGGTCGTCGGAAAACCGCTTCGAACTGAAAACGGCCTCGATGCTTTCGAAAAGCGCCTGCATCGAGATAGGCTTGGTGATGAGATCGTCGGCGCCGAGGGCAAGGCATCGGGCGCGAGTGTCCCGCCCGCCCTCTGCACTGACGACGATTATCGGGACGGCCGCCTTGTCGTCGCGCCTCGTCCTGACGGCGTCTATGACGCCGAACCCATCGACGTCGGGCATGCGCAGATCGAGCAACAACAAATCATAGGTCCGGTCCTCGAACAACCTAAGTCCCTCCGATCCCGATTCAGCCTCATCGATCCGCAGGCCCGCCACCAGGAGCATGTCCCGCACCACCTGCCGGTTCAATTCGTTGTCCTCGATGAGGAGTATCCTGGGGCTCATCACTGCAAGGCATCCCCGTCCTCGGATAGGCCTGCTCGGTCGTGAAGCGACAACTGGCTCGCGCGGTAGACGATCGGGTCCCCCGCAGGGGAAGTTCGAGCCCCGGTGCCAGCGGCGCTCAGCGGAGGAACCGCAGCGAGCATCGGAGCGCCACGAAATTGCGATAGGGGGCGGAGAAGCATGTCATTAAGGACGGAGCCCAGGCACCTGAACCTTGAACGTTGGTTTGCCAATCAAGAGGCGATTGCCGCCGTCGGCTCCTGCTGTCCGGTCCTCAGCAGCATCGAGGTCATCGCGTGCCGATCGACGGCCGGGGAGCACAGGAAACCCTGGCCGAGGACGCCGCCTATCGTCCGCAGATGACGGGACTGGCTTTCGGTCTCCACCCCTTCCGCCACGACGCGCATGTCCAGCTTCTCGGCGATCCGGAAAAGGCCCTCGACGATAGCCATGCTCGCGCTTCCCGTCGCCAACCGGTCGACGAAGGTCTTGTCGATCTTGATGATGTCGACCGGCACGCTCAGCAGATGGGTCAGCGAGGCGAAGCCGGTGCCGAAGTCATCCAGGGCGACGCGGATGCCCCTGCTGCGGAGCGCACGGATCGCGCGCTGGATGATCTGGTCCCCTTCCCCCATGTACACGGTTTCCGTCACCTCCAGGATGACGTGCTCGAGCGGCACGCCCTCGCGCTCGAACGCCGACGTGAGGACGCGCTCGATCGATCCGCCATGCAGGTCGGCGGACGATACGTTGATGCCGACATGCTGGAACGGGATGCCGAGATCCAGCCACGACCGGACGTCGGCCGCGACGATGGCCATCATCCTCGCGGTCAACGCCGTTGCGACGTGGGCGTCTGTAGTGGCTTCCTGAAACGCCGACGCCGCGATGACTTGGCTGCCGATCGTCATGCGGCAAAGCGCCTCGACTCCCACGATCTCCATCGTGTCCAGCCGGAATATGGGTTGGTAATACGCATCTATCCGGTTTTCCTGAATGGCGACGCCTACGTCGCGGATTGCGGACAGCCGTCGGCTCATGTTCGAACCGAGCCCAGGCCAGTAGCGGACGAAGCCACCGCGGCCGGTCTCCTTCGCATGGTACAGAGCGAAGTCCGCGTTCTGGCGGACGTGCTCCACGGTCATCTCGCCAACCGCGGGCGTGGCGCCGCCGATCGTCGCCCGCGGCACCACCATCTGGCCGCCACAGTCCGCAGGCTCGGACAACGCGTCGATCACGCGCTGCGCCGCGGCCTCGAGATCGCGCAGGGCCGTCGGCTGCTCGATGATCACCGCGAATTCGTCGCCGCCGATGCGGAAGGCTCGATCCGGCAGGGTGGCTGCGGCTATCCGCCCGCTTGCGATCTGCAGCAACCGATCGCCCGCGTGATGCCCGAAGCTGTCGTTGACCACCTTGAGGTTGTCCAGATCGATCACGAACAGCCCCCAACCGCCCGGGACGTCACAACATTGCTCCAACAGCGCCGCATTGAAGGCTGCGCGATTGGATAGCCCGGTCAACGCGTCGGTGAAGGCCCGTCGAGCGTGCTCGATGACACGTTTGTGGCGGTCGATGGCGATCAAGCAGAGGTCCACGCACTGTCGAACGACCTCGCGTTCGATCGCCGTCGGCCCCCGACGCTTGCGGTAATAGAAGGCGAACGTCGCGACCGGCGCACCTAGGGCGTCGAGGATCGGGCTCGACCAGCATGCGACCAGCCCATGGGGGACCGCGAGGTGTTGGTAATCAGCCCATCGGTCGTCCGTCTCGACGTCGGTGACGGCGACCTCCGTCCGGTTGAACGCGGCAGTGCCGCATGATCCGCATGCGGGTCCGGCGACGAGCCCATCGAGGGAGGCGGAATACTCGGGCGGAAGGCTGGGGCCCGCCAGCGGATGGAGCACACCGCCCGCATCCACCGTCAGTACCGAGCAGAGCACGTTGGGCAGAAAGACTTCGACTTGTCGGCAGAGCCGATCGCACGTCCGCTCCAGCGTCTCCCCCTTGGCGATCATCTCCAGTATCGAGTTCTGAAGCCGAAGCATGGCGCTGCCGGAGATAGCGTCTCGGCGGGACGAGCCCCCAGGGTGATACGCCTGCATCGCCTGATGCTGCGCTTCAAACCTTTCGAACTGCTTTAAAGACGACTCGGACAATTGGGTCTCGATCCGAACCCTCCGGATCTTTGAGCTACTCTTTGCAGCGGCCTTCCGTCCGAGCGGCTTGCATCGCATCGCAGCCCGATGGCAGACCCGAGCCTGGTCGTCTGTGGCTGCCGCCGCTTCCATACGACCGCCAGCTCAAGGTGGCGATCGACGGGATCCGGCGCGCTCGGGACGGGGTTTTCCGAAGAGGGATCAGAACCCGCCGTCGTTAGCGTTTCCCGTCGCATCCTCATGCCCCCGCCACAGGCGGAGCGGACGGCGCCCCGAGATGGTGAGACCCGCCGCCCTCAGACGCTTCTCGTCGCGGAGCATTCCTCGGATGACGTCGTGGACCAGCGCGGACTGGCCGCGTTCCTTGCAGAACGTCCGCCACCTCTCATACCGGTCACCTTTCCAGCGGAGCCAATCCCAGACGCGGTCCCGTTCGACCTCCTCGTCCATCACGATCAGCAGGAACGGTTCGATCCTGTCCTGCCGCCACAACGCGACCGAGTGTCGATGGCCGTGCGGCTCGCGGGTCAGGATGATGTCGCTGGCCTTCCGTCCGATCACATCCGCCTCGTGCCGCTGGGTCACCAGGCGCACGGCGTCCCTGCGGATCTCGTCCTCGAAGAATCCCGGAAAGGTGTCGGCACCGACGATGCTGAGCGTCCGAACCCAAACCGGCCAGCGTTCGGGTCGCGCCAGCATCCATTCGAACCGTGCGCGTGCGACGCCCGGATCTTCGAACCGCTCGATCCAGAGGGGACGCGGGCAAGGTCCGTCCACGGTGGGCGAGAAACGCACCAGTGCGACGCCGAGAACGGCACCGGCCGTCCCGTCGAACAGGACCGGCAGCAGGGGCCGACGCTCAGGAGCATCGGAGCGGGCATCTTGCATCATGGCGCGGCGATCTCCTTTCCGGAATCGGATACGGGGCTGTGGGGCCGCCCCCAAAATAGCATCGGCCCGCCATCAACGGGCGGCGTGCCGCTCCCGCCACGTCATCGGCCTGAACCGTGGCCTGCCGCGGCCCTGGTAGACGTGGAGCGCGACCCACTCGCACTCCTCGTCGAACATGCCGCCGGGGATCTCCTTGGCCCAGTGCCGGGCCTCGGCATCCCAGCGGTAGCCGCGCGCCTTGAGGGCGTCCTTCGCCTCGAACGGGGCACTCGCGGCTTCGAATAGCCAGCCCGGCGTGGCGGCCGTCCTCACGGCGGTTGAGAGGACCGTGCCCCCCGATTGAAGGGGCTGGTCGAGCAGGTGCAGGAGCGCCGTGACGTCCGTCGATGCGCGGTGCGCGTCGAAGAACCAACCCATCTGCATCAACAGGTGCCCGAGCACCCTCCCCTCGTAGCCCTCCTCCTTCCACTCGACGTCCTTCATCGTGCAGACCCATGGACGACCAGCCGCGAAGGGCAGGCGCTTCTCCACGAACGGTCGGTCGAAGGAGGCGTTGTGCGCGACAACGAAGTCGGCGTCGGCGATCAGCGACGCGGCGATCGGATCGATGATGCTGCGGCCCGCGACGTCATGGTCGGTCAGCCCCGTGAGGCGCGAGATCTCGGGAGAGATCGGGCGCCCCGGATCCTCGAACCAGGAATGCGGCTTGCCCGTCACCACGATGCGACCGCCGGGTTCGGCCCAGAAGCGCTGCAGCGCCAGCTCGATGATGGCGTCCTCCCGGTGGTCGAGTCCGGTGGTCTCGACGTCCAGCGCGCAGCCGATCAGCAGGCTCGGGTGCCCGGCCAGGAGTCCATCCCGCCGCATGGGTAGCATGCGGCGGAGGACACGGAAGTCCTGATGATGGGAGAGGACCGTCGCCATCGTCTCGACGGCAATCGGCAGTCCCGCGACGGCGGCGGAGCTCACGCCGCGAACCGCTGCTCGACCGACACGGACAGTCCGCGCGCCAGCGGAGAGCCGGGATCGCCGGCGACCAGCGACAGCATGTCGGCCACCGCGGGGGACACGAGCGCCTCCACTAATGGGACGCCGGCGTCGAACCCCTCCACGATCTCCATGGCGTCCGCCAGCTTCGCACCATGCCTTGCGCGGAGGCGCATCTCGGCCTCCGCCCGGCTGCCGGCGATCACGGCGTCGAAGGCGTGCGTCATGCCACCCGCCGTCTCGTCAACGATGAGGGACGTCCACAGGCGGGGCGCCGCGCCCTGCGCCTGATCCGGCACCACACCATCCAGATCGTCGTCGTCGTCGAAGTCCGCATCGAAGAAACCCTCACCTTCGGTATCGTCCGCCGCCAGGCGATCGAGCTCCTCGGGATCCGCGTCCATGCCGATCGACAGCCCATGGAGGAGTATCGCGCGCATGCACTCGTCGCGATCGAGACAGGCCTCGACCGCCGCGCGTCCCCCGAACAGGGTGCGTGGGGTGAGCATCCAGGCGACGGGATCGTAGCCGATCCCCTCGCGGTGGAAGCGCGCGCCCGTCTCGGCAGCGACGAGGGCGAGGCGGATGAGACCGCGTTTCGTGGTGAGGACAGACTCGTCGGCGGGCGAGTCCTCGTCGAGCGGATCAGGGTAGCCGATTGGTGCCTGCTTCTTGATGGAAGCCTGCTTCGTCTCGACGGGCGGCTGGGCGGTGCGTTCGATGACGTTGAGCTTCATGACGGTTCTCCGGGTGCCTGCTGGTCGTGACGTGATGCTCGGCCCGGACTGGCGCTTCGCCCGGCCAGGACCAACATAGCGATGGTTAATTATAGTTCAACGATTATTGCAGCAATTTGCTTTGCATCAATTTAATTTGCATAATTGTTGCGGACGTCGTCGTGCCGGGCTACATCCGATGGATGGAAGAGACGGAAGCCCTCCGAGTGCTTAGCGCGCTCGCCAACCCCACCAGGCTCAGGGTCTTCACGATGCTGGCCGCCGCCGCGGATCCGGGCGTGTCCTCCGGCGACATAGCCCAGGCGATCGGCGTTCCGGCCAACCTGATGAGTTCGCACCTCGCGATTTTGCAAAGGGCCGGATTGCTTAAATCGACGAAGGTAGGGCGCGCCGTGATCTATGGGGCATCGCGGAACACACTTGCGGAGCTGGCCGACCATCTGGCGGTGTTGGCGGGAACGGGGGTTTGCACGCCGAAGTAATGGCGCGTGGCGGCCGCAAAGCAACAACGGTTGAAAGCAAGGAGTCCACGGTAACAACCTTCGAAAGGAAAAAGACCGTGACTTCCGACCAGAGATCCGAGCGTCGTCTTACGCTGTATCGTGACGATAGCACGTCGCAGATCATTTACGACCGGGTGAAGACTTGGTTTTGGACGGCCGGCAATACGGTGCTCGTCATAAGCCGGTACGACGGGCCGGCAGGACCGGCGCACCACTATGTGCATTGGCCCAGAGAACGGTTCTGCTGGTTTCGCGATGAGCCCGTTCCGCAGACCACCTGATCGCAGCAGCTGGTCCATAGTCGAACAGCCTCGTCTGGCGCTTCGTGCGCTGGGTTCGGCAACCAGCGATCCACTGGCCGCCTTTCCTTCAGGTCGGCGCGGCGTTTCAGCGTCAAATCTCCGGAGTTTAGCGCCTCAACGAGGTAGACCTTCGATGGAAGGAGCCGAAGCAGTGGTGCTGAGACTCAATCCTCCAAGCAGCCGCATAGGGCTAATACACCGTCAAACCATGCGATCCGTCTCGAAAGTTTTGCAACCAAACTGGCTGGTCTTCACCAAGTCGGCTGGCGTTGGCCGTCGATCGTGGTTTACTTAGCTTAATCAAGTCCGCGTGGCCGATGAAGCCTCCGGTGGATCGTGGCTACCGCCGTCGGAGAGGTTCCGATCACGCGGCGAGTCGAGGGGGGCGGGATGAGGCAGGCGCGAAGCGACAAACAAGTCACCGCCATGCGACGCAATCCGAGCGGCTTTCGCGATTGGCGAGCTCCGCTGACCCTGACGCTCGCAGGCGTGCTGGTCGCCGCCTGCGGCACGACCGTCGCATCGGCCGATCTGACAGGCTTCGGCACGGCGGCAGCTTTGCTCGGACGCCAATCTGACGCGAACTTCGCCGAGGCGAACAGGATCGCCCGCGTGGCCGCCGTCGATCGGTTCGTGAGATCGCCGGCTGTCGGCCTCACCGAAGCGCCCTTCCCGCCCGCCGTCCCCGCCGAGGTCGCGAACGCTTGGCGGTCGGCGCTGTCGAACCTCGAACGATACGGACTCCTCCTCGGGTCCCTCACCGACTCCAGCCAAGGCCCGCGGACCACGCAGGCGTTCAAGGCGCTGGGATCGGAACTCAACTCCGGCACCGTCGGCGCGGACATAGACCCGGGTGTCGCCGCCGCATTCTCATCCCTCGCGGGAGTGCTGGTCGACCTGGAGGCCCAAAAGCGAGCGAGGGACATCCTACGCCGCACAGATCCCGAGGTGCGTGCGCTGCTGACCGCCATGGCCGCTGCCATCGGCTCCACGGACGCGGCAGGTCTCCGTGGAACCGTGGCGGTCAACTGGACCGCGTCCACCGGCGGCATTCAAAGAGCCTATGCCGCGGCAGCCGAGAAGAACAACGAAGGCGAGAAGCGGACCCTCGCGTTCGACTATCTCGCAGCGCTGGACCGGCGGCAGGTCCAACTCGCCTCGCTTGCCAGCCTCCGATCGTCCCTGTTGGCTCTGGCAGACGCCCACACGGCCGCCGCGGACGGGTCGAAGCGCCCCGTCGGCGAGCTGCTCACCATAATCTCGGATCGTTTGGACGAGGTCGACCGGCTAGCCGCCGAAATCGAGAAGGAGGGCCGCAAGCGTGACTGACGCAGCGCGAGGGCCGGCAGCGCCCGCCGCCGCCAACCCGGATCTGACCGCGGTCCATGGCGCACTCGTGCATCTGGTCGTCACCTTGAACGCGTCGATCGCGCAGGCGACGACGTCCGCGCAAGTGACCGCGATCACCGACGAGATCGCCGAGGTGAACGCGCGCGTCACGGCGGCCGGGCGCCAACTGCTGACGCAGCAGACGGCGGCCATCACCAAGAACGCCAAGGCGGTCGCGGCCGCCATACCGGACGTGGAGGCGGCGATCGCGAAGTTCGACGACGTCCGAGCCTTCGTGGGCGGCGTCACCAAGTTCCTGGGGATCGTCGACAAGGCCATAGACGTGGCGAAGATCGTCATTTGAACCCGTGGCACGCACTGTGATCGACCGAGCGGAGGGAGGACGCCGAGAACGTCGCCTCCCGAGCGCCTCGAGACGCAGGCCGAACGCAAAGCCCATCGGATCAGCCGCTGCAGGGACCGGCGAGCCGTCCAGCCGGTATCCGGACCGAGGGTCAGTGCGTGGCGCGTCGAAACCCAGCCCGCGCCCAAAGCGCCACCTCCATCACTGGAAGCCCGCATGACCAAGACCATCCTGATTTTCTCCGACGGCACAGGCCAGATAGGTGGTATCCAGCCCGATCAGCGACTGTCGAACGTCTACAAGATGTATCGGGCGATGCGCCCAGGCCCGGACTCGCCAATCTCCCCCAAGGAACAGGTCGCGTTCTACGATGCGGGACTGGGCGCTGGCGAGACGGGCGGCTGGACGTTCCGCCGGATCCGGCAAATCCTGGCCGCCGCGGTCGGGACCGGAATCGATGACAACGTCACGGACTGCTACGCAGCCATCATCGCGCGCTACGATCCTGGAGACCGGATCTGCCTCTTCGGGTTCAGCCGCGGCGCCTACACCGCCCGGGCACTCGCCAACGTTCTCAACCTCTGTGGCGTGCCGACAAAGGATGCCGATGGCCGTCCCGTGCCACGCTATGGTGCCGCGCTTCGCGGCATCGCGAGCGAAGGCGTCCGCAAGGTCTACAATCATGGCGCAGGCGCGCAGCGCCAGAATTACGAGAAGGAGCGCGAGACGCTCGCGAGCAGGTTCCGGGCGAAATACGGCTCTGAAGGACTGGGCGCGGACGGCGAGGGACAGGGCAACGTGCAGCCGTTCTTCGTCGGCGTCTTCGACACGGTCGCGGCCCTGGGAAGCCGCACGGCAGCCATCGTCGCGACGGTCGGTCTCGTCGTCCTGGCCGCGATCACATACGGTGTGAGCGCCATCGCCCCTGGTGGGTTGCCGCCATCTTCGCGCTGGCACCCGCAAGCGCCGTCTACTGGTTGCTGAAGGCCCTCCTCAGCCAGGCGAAGTTCTTCCTCGACGACGATGCGCTGAGGATGTCATCCTGGAATCCGCTCAGATGGTGGGCTGCGGCCACGCACGCGCACGTAGATCGGCCACGCAATCGATCTCCTCAGGAAGCGGTGCCAGTACGCGCCTTGCGCCGATCGCATGGTAGGACTGCGTCAAATCCGCGGGGGCATATTGCCACTGCTTCTTGCCCGGGTTCTTCCGCAGGTAATGCGCTTGGGCGTCTGGGACGCTGGCGGAAGTGCGCGTCAAGAGTGACACGGCCGACTAAGCGCTAGTCGAGCACAGCCGCCGCCGCTACCCTGCCGGCATGGACCTGACGCAGGGCGTAAGCCGCATCCTCGAGCATCTGGAGAACGACAGCGTCGGGGGCGCGACAATGGCCTGCATGCGGCTCGCGCGGCTGGCGCAGGACCACCTGAACACCGCGATCTTCCTGCGCGAACTCTATCCCAAGAAGGAGGAGGTCGCCCGCACTCTCTACGACGACACCCACCACCTTGGTGCCGAGGCCGGCAAGTTCGTCTTCGAGACCTCCTTCACGCGCTGGATGGAGATCCACACGCTCGACTATCCGATCTCGTCCTCCGCAGGCGAAGACATGACGGTCCTACGCGTCGCCGCGGGCGAGATCGAACCTAAGCTGGAGCAGTGGAAGGCGACACTGGTCGACTTGCAGCCACCGCCCGGGCTGGCGCCGTTCGACGCGGCGGCGTTCCACGATTCGGCGACCTCCGACCGGGCGCGCATCCGGCTGCGGATCACGGCGCTGAACACGATCAAGGCCCGACTGAAGACCCGATGCCTCAACTATGCGGTGCGCATGGAGCGGCAGCTCGCGTCCCAGGACCGCAACCAGCAACTGCTTTGGTCGGTGCAGAACGACGTCAACAACAACTTCAAGGAGCAAGCGCCCGACGTTTACGCCAAGCTTCAGAAGGCGTCCTTGCTTGCTGCGTCACCCGACGCGGAGGACGCCGCCCTGACGCTCACCGAGGTCCGGCGGGCGCTGCAGTCGGTCGCCGACCACTTCCATCCGCCCAGCACGGAGCCGGTCATGTGCTCGGACGGCAGAGAGCGTGTGCTGGGCGCTGACAAGTACCTTAACCGCCTCAGCGAACACCTCGCCACGAGCCTGCGCAGCAGAACGCAGCGGGACCTCGCCGCAGCCGAACTCGCCCTACTCGACACCTTCATGCGCCGGGTGAATGATCTCGCTTCAAAGGGCGTGCACGCCGAGGTCACCCAGGCCGAGGCTCGGCAGGGATTGGTCGGCCTGTTCATGTTCCTGTCGACGATCACGGACAGCACGGCCGGCGGCGGGCAACCAGAATTAGATTGACGTTGGGGTTGCCTGCCGCCGTTCAAAGGTGCGACCCCGGCTGGCGACCATCATGCTTATCGAAAATAGCGTCGATGAGCGTTACCGTACCGCCAATGCACAGGGGTTGCGGGAATTTGCCGCATATTCGCATATCCTGCCTACGCCTCGCTTGTTCCGGGGGATATAGTTGGACGCAGCACAGTTCGGACATACGATGATCAGCGCAGCCGTCGCGGTGGCCATCTATCCAATTCAATCGGACCGCAGTAGCGAGCCCGCGAAAGCCGCCGGCGTTCCCGGTGTCCTACGCCGGTCACGTTCTCCATCGTTTGTCGTCGATCTGGGCATCGGCAACATTTGCTAGTCAGATGGCTCGTTGACGGCTCGGGTGGCCGATCTCGCCGCGAGAGGTCAGATCGGGCGAAGCGCCCCGGACGCACGAAAGTGCTTCGAACACGTCGGGGTGCCCGTTCGGACCTTCCGGGGAATTTCCCCGCGGCGAGAAGCGTCGACGCGTGATTGATGTCCAATCGGTGACTTCGGCTGCTTACGAAGTCATTCGGGTCCGATCCCCTGCCGCATAAGGCAGCGAAGCATCCGAACAAAGTAAGGTGGAAAGTAAATTACCATTCTCCGTCTGGCAGATTATGTCAGATAGGAAATACAGATGCAGAACATACTCGCGGTGATCGCTCTACTGATTATGAACGGTTCGGTGAATACGCTGCCCAGCGCAGGAATGCCCCGCACTTCACTTTTATCGATATCGGACCGCCACGGTTCGAACGCCCAACGTGCGACCGCCACCCTTGAAGCCCCTCCGAGCCACGCGCTCTCCGCACGCGCACGCGCTTTCGGATATGCTCCCGCGTTACTCTACGTCCTGGGCGCCTCGATCGCGTTGGGGGGTGCGGTGGTGTTGCCTAGCGGCTCCGACCCGCGACGCCGGCGCCGGGGCATGGCGCTCGCAGCGGCGGGGTTCATCACGCAGATCGCGGCGGTGATCTGGTTCGGAGTGTTGGCCCTACTCTAAGATCGAAGCGCGTGGACGCTACCGTCCTGATCACGAGGGTTTGGGGCCTCCAGTCGAAGGCGGAGACCCTAACGGCTCGGATGCCGGGGCGCCGACCCTCACGCTCACGCCTTCCGGCCCGAGCGTGACGCTCACATCCATTGATCCGTTGCCGACGACAAATATCGGACAACCAATCAGAGGAAGCGGATCAGCTTCTGCCCGGCTGGGTCCAACCGTCACGTAGACCACGAAGATCGAGAGAAGCCCTGCGACCGGGATTGAAAGCGACGTGGCCACGGCGGAGAGCAGGTTCACCAGCTGCGGATCGTCGGCCGAAAACCAGAGGATGGCCAGCGCTATTATCGAGTATACGGAGAGGAAGGCGACCAGCCACTTCATGTGCTTCATTCTTTTAAACTCCCGAGACGTTTCGGTCTCAGCGCCGCCCATGGACTGCGCCGATCGACCGGAGACTGCATCGCTTTCAATTCTGATGAATTGGTTGATTTCTTCGGCAGATGCATCCGATCCGGCTGCATCGCTGGAGCGGCGTCCACCGCCTTCGGCCATAGCCCGCTCACGCTAGATCAGGCATCCCAAGCGGAGGACGCGTTGTTTCCTGGCGAGGTGCGACCGGATCTCTGCTCGTGCGCATGAAGACCATTCCCGAAAAGAGCCTAGCGGCTCAGCCACAGCGTTGATCTGCCGCGGGAAACGCGCCAGGTCTGTGCACAAGGGGGAGATCACATGAGCAAGAGGGTTTGGGCGGCGGTTGCGGCTGTCGTGATACTGTTCGGAGCCGCATATTTCGGCTCGCCATTCTGGGCCGCCCGGCAATTCAGGGATGCCGCGCTCAGCGCTGACGTGGACAGGCTCGATGCGGCGGTGGATTTTCCCGCGGTGCGCGAGAGCCTGAAGTCGCAGCTCACCGTCGCGCTCACCGAGAAGATGCAGAACGATCCGGAGATGCGTTCCAATCCCTTCGCCGGTCTGGGGATGATGATGATGCCGGCGATCGTCGGCAAGATGGTGGATAGCTTCGTCACCCCTGACGGATTGTCGGCGATGATGAAGCGCGGGCGAGTGGATACCAGTCAGCCCGATGCTCAGGCCAAGTCCGACATCGCCTACGATTACGATTATCGAACGCTGGACCGGTTCGCCGTCACGGTCAGGGCCCCAGAGACCAAGGCAGCCGAGGCTCCCAAATTCGTGTTCGAGCGTCGCGGGCTGTTCTCCTGGAAGATGATTCGCCTGGAGGTCCCCACGGACCTCCTCGACAGAGGAAGCTGATGCCGGGGATCAGGACGTGGCGGGCAAAGGGTCGATTGATTAATAGCTGGTTCGCCGCAGGGGCTGGTCTCCTAATCGCGACTTCGGCGACAGCCACTCCCCGCGGTTTGAACGCCGAGGGTTGTCACAACGATCGGAGGGGCGGGACCGGCTATCATTGTCATCCCGGTACGAACTCAAGCGCGGGAAAGAGACCGCAATCGTTGATGGGTTCGGACGCTGGCAGCGCTTCCTACCCCAACTGCTCAGCGGCCCGCGCCGCCGGTGCCGCGCCCGTTCGAGCAGGACAGCCGGGTTAGAAGCCGACAAATATCTCGCGCTCAATTCGAGCAAATTGCTCGTCGGTTATGTTCTCCGCATCCAAATATTTTCGGATGAATATTGCGCCGGCTAGAAGAGGCTCCTTCCAGCAGTAGCTCCCAGTTATCATGGCCCGGCATTAGCATGAGCGTCTCTGCAAGTCAGCGATCCTGAATTCGGTGGCAATCCGCAGCGCGGCGCTCAGGCTGACCATTTATCATCGTCGAGTCGGCTGCGCTCTGGCCATTTCGGGCACGCCATATGGCTGGTCCAATTAAGCCATCCACCCGACGTCCCATTAAACGCTCGCTTTCCCGGCTGTCGTTGCGCGGACCCAAGCGAGCAGTCCCTCGACGCTATCGGCCGGGGTGCTGGATGCGGCATAGCTGTCGATCGCCACGCTCGTCTTGATAAGCAGCGATCGCGCAAATTGATCGGTCGCCGCCAGACTGACGGGCTTGCCGCTCTTCCCCTCGGGAAGATCAGAAGTCAGCGTCTGCCACGTCCCGTGTAGGACCCGGCTTCTAGCGGTCACGATGGCGGCCGCGAACTCGCCTGCGGTCATCGTCCCGTTCGGCAGCATGTCGTCCTTCGAGAGCCCGAAGAATATCTCCAGCGCATTGACTAGCCGCGACGTACTCCGGCTGCTGCTTTCGGAGCGGAACAGCACTTCGATCGCCGTTTCAAGCTTGGCAATTGCAATCGTCTCGAGCGGTTCGGCTATTGCTTCGTGATACCAATAGGCCGCGTTGCACCAGGTTTCGTCGAGGACCGGCAGCACGCCAGTCCCCTCGACATAGCCAGTCAGTCGGGTGCCCATCGACGCGACGAACGCGCCATTGGCTTTGAGAATGATCCCGAGCCCCTCTGGCGCGACGCTGCGGCCCGGTTGAAGGTTTATCATCCCGCCCGAGCCACCGCCGTCGGAGGTGCGCACGATGTTTGGACGCCAAGCCGGGGCCATTCGCGCTGTCGCGCGCGCGATGCCGCGATAGTTGTCGAACAACGTGACAAGCTGGACAATCGCAAGGGCGACATCGACTGAAAGGTCCGCCTTCGTCAGCGCCCGGTTCGGTTCGTGATCAGCGATGCCGATCACCGCGACCCAGTCCGCGTGCCGTTCAGCGATGAACCGCTTGAGGTCGGTGAGCCCGTAAAAATCGCTACTTTCATCAAGAGCATTTACTTCGTCGATCGTCATGCCGAAATCGGCGGCGGGAAAATCGCTCAGATGGTGGAAGCGCACCGGTCCGATCAAGAAACGTTCATCGGCATAGGGACTAATGATGCAGGGGATATAATGCGTGCGCACCATGCCATGACTGTCGAACCAGGCGGTCAGTTTGTCGTCGAGGGCCTGCTGCTCGACGGCGTCGAGCGGTGCATCGGAGCGATCGCGAAACGCTGCGATCAGCATCGTGTCGAGCGCGTTAGTGAGAAAGGTATGGCTGACGGTTCGCGCCCGCGCCGAGCTCGCTGCCCGCACCGATTTGGCGAGCGCGGACACGTCGGCACGGGCGGCCGCCGTGAAACCCGACAACTCCTGCTTGGATGGAAAGTTCGTGACATGAGTCAGGTCGTGTTGCTGCAGGAACGCCACGTATGTGCGATCGTCGAACGGCGTATGGCCCTCAGTTGATACGGTGATGAAGCCGGCTCTCGCCCGCTCGATCGTTTCTATCTGGTTCTGGTCAAGCATTGGGGTGCGCCTCGGGAACAGTCTGCCCACGATCTGGTGATCCCAAGCGCGTTTTGCAAAAACGCGTGGAGCCGCTGCCTGAAGTTACCCGGCGACGACCCCATACGCTACAGGCACGGTGCCTGCTCCGCAGCGATAACCGCGACACAGGTGGCAGGTCGCGCAGGTTGAACACGCGGCCGACCACATCCTAAATCACGCGATCGACCGGGTCGTGCCGGTCTTGACCTTGGCGCACGCCATGCCGAACGATCTTGTCGCCGGCCTTGGCCAGCGGAGCTCTCGCGCCGTAATGGAGCATGATGTTGCCCGGCAAATCTATATCATGCGAACGCCGGGCCTTAGAACGAGCCGCGGTTCTCGCCGCTGCTGTAGAACGGCATATTTTGGTCGCGAGCTGCCGGTCGGTGGGTGTGGCTCGAACGACCGCTATTCAAGGCTCGCTCCCCAAAAGCTGCCGGAGCGTAATCGGCCAGTAGCCGCCATCCTGTTATCCGGCGCGCTGAACGGCCGGAAGTATGCCAGCTGCGGACTGGCTGCTTTGATCACGGTGTTGGCAAAAGCGGCCGCGGACCATTCGACTAGCGAACTTTGCTGTGGCCAAGCGCTAGTTGGACCACGACGAGCCCAGCACGACATTCTGTCGGCCGCGGCCAATGCAGACGCCGCCGAGGATCGCGTAACACTCAACAAAATGCGACCCACGGTACTTGGTGTGTTCGGGGTCGCGTAGGGTGCGGTGGTCGCTGATCTCGCCGCGCGGCTGCGGCGTTTCATCGTCGTTACGCACCTTCCACTTGTAGAGGTCGGCGGCCGGCGCGTCGCGGCCGAGCCGGAAATGGATTTTGCGATCGACGGGGATTAACCCCAGCGCGTCGAGGATGAAGGCACGGAAGCCGGTCGCTTGGGGCACCTCGCCGACGACGCCGAAGTCGTGCTCGGTCAGCATTGGGATGCGCTGGTCAAATAGGAAGCTTTCCGCGCTCCCGACGCGCTTGCGTTGTTCGCAGGCGAGGAGAGCGGCAACGCTGTTGCCCTCTTCGAACGCTTCGAGCGCCACCAGAAGGCCGTCGCGTGCCTCGATGACCTTGCGCACGGCGCGCTCATCCAACTCCGTGACATATGCGTCGATGTTCGAACGTGGGTCTGCGCGGTCCGGGATCTGCGGGTAGCGCATGAAATCTGGCAGTCTGACGTAGAGTTCGAATACCATGTCGAACAGCGTGGCAGTGGGATTTCGCAGCACCCACTGCGTGATGGCCTGCTCGAGATGGAAGGACTTGAGCGGAAAGTCGTTGTCGGCTTCCTTGCATGAATGCCGCCAGCCTTTGACAAACTTAACGGCCTTGCGGAAATCGCCGTTTTGCGTGTTCAAGTTTGAGGCGGCGGTGATGTATCCGCGCGGATCGGACTGGATCCACGTCATCTCTCTCGCGCCCTTGGAAGCGTCCTCTCGAAGACGCGCCCGTTCACGGTGCGGGCGCAGCACGACCTCGGGAACGACGTAACAATCGTCGCCAAATTCGTTCCGGGCGTTAGTGTACGCGGGCACGATATCCACGCCGAACACGACTCGCTCGCCATCGACAAACGATATTGTCACGGAATGCGTCTGGCGCGCGATCGTGACGGAAAAGCCCGAGGGATTCTTGAAAGTGGTGCGCAGGGACTGTTCGAGACCGGCTAGCGCCTCGTTCGGATCGTGCCGGGCCGGATCCCAGGCGCCGAGAATGTATAGAACGTCCAGATCGTGCAGCGGCGTAATGGCGGTGAAGCGTGGATACGAGCCGATCTGCAGTGAGTTTCTGCGGCCCAACACGGCCTGAACGGCTTCATACACGGCGGACACGAAGTCGCGCTCGCCGGGCGTTGGCGAGAGATGATTCCGAACATGCGCGCGGAACAGCGCGTTGAACCTATCCCTTTTCATATCCACTCGTAATGAGGCTAACGACCACATCATTGAGCAACCGACCGCGGAAGTTTGCAAGGGTCACATTACGCTCTCGCTCCAATAGCGCGATTGCGTCCGGGGGCAGAGGGCCGGAACCCTGCGGCGCGTAGACGATGAGCGCCGTCGCGTCACGTTTTTGCGCGAGTATCTGGCCAAGCTCGCCCGGCCAGTCGGGCCAGTAGACCAAAAAGACGCTAGCCGCCTCGGCACGACCGAAATCGCCGATGTGCGAAATGCGAATGATGTTCTTGCGATCAAAAAGCTTGCTGTCGGCGAAGAGGGCTTCAAGGCCATCAACGACGTCACCCTTCGCGAAGAGGGCGATTTTTCGTTTCGCCAAACCGTTGCCGAGCCGAAGCAACACCGGAAGCAGGCCGCGCAGCCAGAGCGAGATTGCGAATACGGAGGCAGCAATGACGATGAGCGTCGACACCGTCTCAAATGTCCCGAACGCGCTTTTCAGATAGGTCCAAAATTCGGTCATGTGTTCACGGTATCACCGCTCCACAATTCTAACCATGCCTGACTCGGCGGCGGCTTTTTTCAGTCTGGCCGTTCCGAATAGGAACGACCGATATTGGGGCGCGTACCTGGCCGGCAGCTCACGTGGCAACCTGTCCAACGGTTTTTCGGCCGAAAGGGGCCGCACATCATATGGGATCGAAGCCGCGGAGTTGCCGTTGGTATGTAGTCGGCGCCACTACCGCCTTCGACCCTACGGACTGCGCCAGCGGGGAAAGCGAGCTATTTTAGTAGAGCCAAACCTAGCCGCTCAATTAGTCCAGCAAACTCAAGGACAGCCGACTCTTTGATAACAAGCCGCTGCCCGGCGGCGTAGGTCGCGTCGCCACTTCGTGTATTATAATCTGCGTCCACTATGCCCTGTTGGTGAGCAAGCAAATGCCGTTGCTGGTAGAAGACCCGGAGGCGCTCCATAGCCGCCGCATCTAGGAGTTGCTCAAACGAAGATCCCACCGCCGTAGTCCACAGTTTGGATCCCGCATCGAGGTTCTGAAACGCATTCCGCCGGGGCGGTATGCCGGCCCGGGTCTCGTAAAGCTGTTCCGCTAGGCGCTGGAACGACATCACCGTATCCTGCATAGCCTTCTCCAACAGGATACGAGTCATCACCTCGGCTTCGTCCGGGCCTAAGGTATTGCGTAGAGTTTCACGTAGTCCAGCGGCGGTCCGGATGGTGGCGAGAGTTTGCAGAAATGTGTGGCTGGCAGAGTTGCGCCCGCAACTGGGACAGAAATACGCGGCACCCACGTAGGAATAGCGACAGCCGCAGGAATCGCACGTCGTGCGGAGACGCATGGGCTCGGCTGCTGCAACCGGCAATAACGCTGCGTTGCGGCCGCCCTTCACGTTAAGGGTGATGCTCAGGAACGAGCCTGGCCGTTGTCGCCGCTTTGAAGCGGCGGCATCTGCTCGCATCGCCCCGTTAATACGATTGATCACCAATCCGCGAGCGTACTGCTTCGCCGCCTCTATCTGTTCCGTCGTGTACCAAGATTTTGCTGGGGCCGCATGTCGGCAGGATGGGCAGAACACCTCCTCATCGCGGACAACATTGGTCCAGTCTTCCACGAGTATCTTGAATTGGAATAGGCATGCTTCAGCCGGGCACTCCTTACCGGCAAAACCCTCAGGGTCAGCTTGCAAGGGGACTTCAACCTTTTGAAGGCGCGAGAGGCGATCAAGTTCGCGTTGGAGGTTTTCGAACATGAGGCTGCCCGGACGTTGTTCGTTCAGTACATAACATGAACGAATGGAGAGTTGATGTCCAGTCGCGCTGCCTTTATCCCCGGTGTTTAAGCTAACACCTATCTCAAAGGTACTGCAATCTGTAAAGCTTGGCCTCTCCCTACTAGCGTGAGGGATACGAACTTTCAGACACGTGTAAGCCCGCAGATAGCTTTGTGCGCTTGTCGCAATCTGGGGGAACTATGCTTCTATTTTTGGCAGGAGTGGTCGAGCAACTGGACCTCGCCCTGGAGCACATCGGCAAGCGCGACGCGCACAATGCACGCTTCGGGCTGATGCTGACGGACAATGCAGTCGAGTTGATCCTGCATCAGATCGTCAAAGACAAGCGCGCCGAAGCAGCTAGCTGGCGCTATCAGGACAAGCCGTACGCCTATGGGTCGCAGCTTCGAAAAGCTTTCCTTGGTTCCTTCTCAGACAAAGTAGCTTTTGCGCAGATAGATGGCACCCTCGATGCTGAGAGCGCGCGCACTTTCAATATCCTGCACAACTACCGCAACGAAGTCTATCATGAAGGGCTTGCGCATGAAGGCATCTTGCTAGCTTTGGCGCGGCTTTATTTCAATACGAGCTGTGCCTACCTATCGGGTTACGAGCCGATGGGGATCGGCTGGGTGTCCGATCAAAAGATGCCGGAACGCGCCAAGAAGTACTTCAAAGGCGATCGAACCTTCCCCGGCAAGCGCGAGGATTTCGCGGGTGCCTGTAAGGCGATGGCGGCTGCCAACGCCTTCGACTCTGGCGAGGTCGGCGAAATTCTTGCAGACGATATGGATCAGATCATCGAATACATGGATACCTGCATTCAGGTCGTGGCTGACGGTGTGTATCAGGGTCAGCAAACGACGCGCGATCAAGCTATCCTCGACACTCAGGCTTGGGATTTAGCTTTCAGTGATGAGGGCAAAGCGTTCGTTGCAGAACTGGGATTTGAAGGCCACCCGGGGCGCTCAGTCGATCTAATAATTGAAAAATACCGCTTTCCGGTCCGCCGCGATCCGATCCCGAGCTGGCAGGAGCGGGCAAAGAAGCTACGGGCGAACATCGACCCGCACCTGGCCCTGGAAGGCTATCAATCGTTTGTGACGCAAACAGGTCCGCTCCGCGCTGCCTTGGAGCAAAGCGCGAGTGCGGCCGAGGCAGAAATTGATCGCGCGATGGATGAGATGCGCGGCAAGTAGGATACGGTGCGAGTGGTCGGGCTCTAGCCGAAAGCTTAGCGAACAGGATTTTCGCGTCGGCTTTTGCGAGAGCCCGAACGGGGCTCGATGACTGAAATTTGGGCGCCTAGCTGCCGTTGCGAGCCTCAGGAACAAACATCCGCTTATGTCATCTGAACGCGCGAAAGCGGACGGGCAGCTATCACCCATCGCTTACGCAATAGCTGGTATTTTGCAGCATCGTGCCATTGGCCTAGCGCAGTTGTCAGCAAGGTGAACCTTCCATGCTAATGCCCGCCGAGTTGACTTCGCACGCATTCTACAAGCGGTACGACCGGCGTCCGCCCCCCCAACAAGCCAGGTCGGGTTAGCCGTCATCGGGATATCGGCCCGCCGTCCGCAACTGCCGGACGATCCCGTTAAATGCCGCAGTGCATCGTTGCGCCCGACCGATGTCGTGGTCGGTCGCCGCGGCGCTCCAGAAGAGGTCGAGCGGCCATCGCTCGGGACAATGGGCCACCAGACAGCGCAGTGCCAAGCGTACCTCAATCGTATCGACCTTCACGCCCCCGGACCGCGACATCGCCGTCCGCAGGATCCGAACGGACAGATCGATGACGACCTTCTGATGGCGTGACATGATCGCCTACCGGAAGTCGCGGGTCTGGAGTCGAAGCCCGTGGTGCGGCGCAACGGCGTTAGGCTGCGGCGGCCATGCCATGTCCCGCGCGGCCGACTTCCATCCGGCATCGCCGCGATCGGGGGAACCGGGGTGCGCCGCGCCGTCGCCGCGGCCGGTCTGGTGCGGAAACGCCATCTGTCCGACCTGGCCGAGCAGCGGCCCGTGATCCACGATGCGGTCGCAGATGACGTGGATGACTTCGCCCTCCCGCTGCACACGCCCCTTCATCCCGATCATCGCCGCCGACATCACCGTCCGGCGCTGCGCCTCGAAGCGGTCCGGCCAAAGGATGCCGTTCGCGATGCCGGTCTCGTCCTCGATGGTGATGAATAGGACGCCCTTGGCTGATCCTGGCTTCTGGCGGATCAGCACGATGCCGGCGACCTCGACGTGCCGTCCGTCCTTGATGCCCGCGAGTTCGGCGCAAGTCACGATGCCGCGCCGGCGCAGGTCCGCGCGCAGGAAGGCCAGCGGATGCGCCCGCAGCGACAGCTGGAGCGAGCGGTAATCCTCGACCACCTCGCGCCCCTCGGTCATGGCGGCGAGCGCGACATCGGGCTCGACGCCTTCAGGACTGAACACGTCCTCGCGCTCGTCCGCGGCGGCGAACAGCGGCAGCGGCGCATCGCCGAGCCCGCGCACCTTCCACAGGCCCTGGCGACGATCCTGTCCGAGCGATCGGAAGGCGTCGGCCTCCGCCAGCCGCTCGATGGCGGCCCGCGGCACGCCAGCGCGGCGCCATACCTCCTCGACCGATTGGAACGGCACATCGCCGCGCGCCGCGACGATGGCGGCACCGTGGACGTTGGCGAGCCCCCTCGCCTGCCGCAGCCCAAGCCGGACGGCGAGCCATCGGCCACCGGTCGGCTCCAGGGTGCAGTCCCAGCGGCTGGCGTTGACGCAGACCGGCCGCACCTCCACCCCGTGCGCGCGGGCGTCGCGGACGATCTGCGCGGGCGCGTAGAAGCCCATGGGCTGGGCGTTCATGAGCGACGCGCAGAAGACGTCCGGGTGGTGGTGCTTCATCCAGCAGCTCACCCAGCAGATCTTCGCGAAGCTCGCCGCGTGGCTCTCCGGGAAGCCGTAGCTGCCGAAGCCCTCGATCTGCTTGAACGTCCGCTCGGCGAAGTCGCGCGGATAAGCGGCAAGCGCATGGGCAAGAGGGAGGTTAAGGCGGTACGTCGCGGCGCGTCCCGCGGTTAAGAAGCCGGGCCTAACTGATACTGAGCGGACACTAGTTCGCCTGATCAGAAAGCCTGGGATTGTCAGCCAACAGCCCGGCGATGTTGTTCACGGGCTTGCGTTCGGCGGCGGGGGAACATGCCCCAACCCGACAGGGAACCCCTCGTCATCGTATCATAGCGCGCGCCATGTGATTGCTGCACGTCCACGTTCGATCGTGTGGATCGGCGCCCCGATGCTCGCCCCCTCGGCCGCGCTTTCTTGACGGCGCACAGATGCACATGGCGCTAATCGTTAAGCTCCGGCGTCCCGCGGAAAAGGCTATCCGAAGTGCGATACCATACGCACAGAGTCGACGTTCCCCCGTGGCGGGTAACGGGGCGTAGCCAAATTATTGGCTTCGTTCGGCACCAAAAGCCAAGGCAGTTTCACAGCCGCTACGTCTCCTGATTGGCCACAAGCTACGGTTCAACGAAATATGTCAGCGGGCCAGCTGATCACGGGGGAATCTATGATAAAAGGGACTAAATTCGCGTTATTCGCGCTGTTCGCATTTTCTTCCATGGCGCCTTTGCCGTCGCATGCGCAGGTTCCAGAAAAGACAAGTCCAGTGGCCGGGGACACATGGATACCCAAGGGCACACGGGTATATTCCCAAGACAGGAGATTTTTCCTGGTTCTCCAAACGACGGATGGAAATCTCGTCCTATATCAGCAAAACGCGGATGGCTCTTTAAAAGTCCTTTGGACTCCGGATCTCGTAACTATAGACAAGGATCACCCTTATCCGAATAAATGGTATAAAAATACCATGGTCCTACAAGGCGACGGAAATTTTGTCGTGTATGGCGGCCCCTCGACCGGCGACACCTATACAGATATCTGGTCAACCAATACGGGTGGTCATCCTGGCGCGACACTATTGGTGCAGGATGACGGAAACGTTGTAATCAAGAGTGCTAGAGGCCTCGCACTCTGGAGCACAAGGACCTGTTGCCACTAATCTAAGAACCGTGGGTTCTTACAACATATGCTTAAGTGTGCGCGCGAACGCCATCCGTTCGCGCGCACTTTTTTGCCGCCTGCGTGGCGCCCCAAAGAAAGATCGTCGCATGAGATTCCGCAAAGGCACAGCCAGCCTCGTAAGCGCCGGGATCGCCAGCGTGGCTTGCCTAGCTCTAACAATATACTTGCAGTCCGATGGATCGGGCGATGGGCCTTCACCCGATGTTCTGGTTGTGCAAGCCGGTCAGCTCCAAAACTCAGTTGCATCCCCCGTTGAACGTTTGGCGTCGTTTGCACCCAGGATCGAAGAGCAAACGCACAGTCCAGAAGTCATCGTTGCCGATCCCCGACCTACGACAGGGCGCTTGAGCGGCAAGACTGTTCTAACGGAAACCAGAGATGCTTCGTGGGCCGCACCAGCCGAGAGAAGCATAGCACTTTCCCTTCAAACGGTCCCTTATATCGACGTCAGTAAAATCGCGGTGGTTTGCGCTTTTTCAATATGTGAAGCTCATGGCCAAACTCTTCCTAACACCTCATCCTATAATTTATCGGTTACTCAGGAATACTTGAAAAAGGGGGATCTGGCCACGCCGTTGGCAAACGCCAATGCCTTTCCTCAGGCCGCAGAGGTCCGTGAGAACAGCAATGGCATCTCCTTCACCTTAAAGCTCGACCGGCTCCATCGCTAGATCGCCGCACGCATGCACGGTGCTTGTGGCGGCGCCTCTGCGGCTTCCATAAGCGCCTGTCTCAGCCGTCGATGGGCACGAGAGCGCACCCACCAAGGTCGATCGAGTTCGCGGGGCCACCCACGTATCGGCCCATGAAAACGATGCAAAAGCCAATTGAGCCTGCCATCTACGAACGTCCTGGCGGCCGCCCCTCCGCATGCGCAGTGCTGGTCAACCCGGTGAAAGTTCGCGTTTCAAGCGAGGATACAGATACTGCTGTCCGTACCCGCTTAGGTGATCTCCATCCATGAAAAGCGGAAGCAGCCCGCGGAACGCCGAACATTGACGCCCTGGGCAAAGCAGGTCGAAAGCGTCCCAGACGCGCACGCTAGGCAAGGCATCAGCCACCTGCTTCATCTGAGCCAAAGGTGGATTGCGGAGGATGTCGAGGTCCGAACGGGCGATCGAGGGACCCTTCTCGCAGACCGGGTTAGAGTGGTTGAACCAATCGGAGCACCGAAGCGCGACCGAGCGGAAAACCGGCGTGGGGCTTTCAAACACGATTCGGAAGCCTCGGCGTGAGAGCGGCGCCAAAGTGCGAATAGCCTCGGCGGTGGCACGTCGACGCCTCAAGCGCGCCGATGCGTCCGGCCTTAATCCGAGCGCATCGCTTCCGGGCACAGGCCCCATCTGATCTACGAAGCGCGGCATCCGCAAGTTCGGCAGGAAGACCACGTCGCCCGACTTCCCTCGTCGCTGGATATCGATCAACGCCGCAGCGTAGAAACGATGGTCACACTCCACCAGTTCGGACATTGGGACCGAGAGTGGTAGGAATGAGCAGTTGCGGACGAAGTAGGCGCTGACGGTGGCCCCTGTATCCTCTGCGAACCTACGAAGGGCCGGATAATAGGTCAGGCTATGGGAATCCCCCATCACGAAGACCTGATGCCCCGACGGTTTGGTCGGAACCCATCGAGAAACCTCTCCGGCCAACATCTTGTCGCGTCGCACTTCGACGTCATACCGAGATGGGGGACCCACATGCCGATTGCCGTTGGATGCGAACCAGACGCTTTGGTCGGCGGTGCGGCTGAGGGAGATGCGCCCTTTCAGCGAAAACATCGTGGCGGCACATCCCAAGGACAGGCTGATCACCGCAAGACCAGCAAGGACCATGCGTCCGCCGGAGATCTTCGCCAAAGCAGGGCTACGCCGGATCGGGCGCTCGATCATCCGATATGAAGCCCATGCGAGCATCAGCGAAAGACACAGGGCGCTCAGCTTCTGCACGGTTTGGTCAATGCCGATCGTCCAACTGAACAGAACGATGACCGGCCAATGCCAGAGGTAGATCGAGTAGGAACCACGGCCGACCGCGAGACTTATCGGTGTGCGCAACGCAGCCGCGATGACCCCGTGAGGCCTCGCGCTCACGACGGCTAGAAGCACCGCGGTGCCGGCGACCGCCACCATCGCCATGGGAAAGGGAAACGTCGGACCGGACGGGCTGACCAGCGCCACACAGACTAGTCCCGCGCCCGCCAGTGCGATCGTCTTGGCCGTTGCGACATCCGCCGCAGCAAGGCGGCCCCTCCAATATGGCATCGCGAGGCACAACAACATGCCGGTCCCAAGCTCCCAGAACCTGGACGCGATCGAATAGAAGGCATGCAGCGGGTCGTGAAACGCTAGGATGGCGCACGTCAGGAGTGACGCCATGGTGACGAAAAACACCGCCCAGTTTCCCATCTGCCGAGGCGGGTTGGCCTCGGTGCCCCGCCGCGCCCAGACAAACAGGAATGGGAATATCAGGTAGAACTGTTCTTCGACACCAAGCGACCAGGTGTGCGTGAAAGGGTTCAGGGCTGCACCCGGTGAGAAGTACGTATCCGAATTGTTGCCCAGCACGACGTTGCTCAAACCTAGGAACGCTGCCCGCGCGGTGTCCTTGACGGCGCCGCTGAGCCAAGCGTCAGGGACGAACAGACAGTATGCCAAGGACGTTGAAAGCAGCATCACCACCAGCGGCGGCATGATGCGGAGGAGGCGCCGCGCATAGAAATCGGCAACCGCGGCAACGAAACCGGTATGCGGGCGAGACACCATCGAGCGCGTCACGACGAAGCCAGAGATGACGAAGAAGATGTCGACCCCGGCAAGCCCTCCTGGCAGCCAATCGCTCTGGAGATGAAACACGACTACGGCGATTATCGCAATCGCGCGCAGTCCATCGATGGCCGGAACATAGGTCGAACCGTTCCGCTTCTCTATCATCATTGTATCGGAGTAGCCCTTCAAGTGATCGTTTCCGTCTGTGCAGAACGTCCAAGCATTGTTGGCCGCCATCAGTTTGCTTTCTCACGCGACCCCGTTGGGCGTCTGGGTCACGGTTACTCGATTCTCACGCAGTCGATCGGCTCGCTAGCGGTCGCCATCCGAGGTCGAGCATTGCGGAGACTGGCATCCGCATCGTTATCCAGGCGGACATCGGCAGGATGGAAGCGAACGGATTGGGGCGAAGGACCATGTTAGACAGGACGGAGACCGCGCGCCCGAACCTTGATCATCGAATCCGACGACGAGGAAGCCCGCCATCTGCAGATCCGTTCTGAGACGACGATGGCGCGCAATAGGAGAGTGCGTCGATCAGGCCCCGCGGAAAGGCCCACCGCAATCCGCTGGAACACGTTCCGTTCGGATAGCTGAAGTCTACTTGCCGCATGGCACCGCGGCGGCGGCATCGTGCCCGCCTGAATGGGGCAAACCGGGTCCTGCCTAGTCAGGATACCGATGGGCTCCAGACGGCACGAGACGCTGAGCAACACTTTGCGACCATTCAGGACGATGTGGCCGAAATCATGGCGCTTGCGGTAAAATCGAGCTATCTTCGGTTGGTCGCAACGTGACCGTTGACAGGGGATCGACCATCTCCCGCGCACGATCTCCGCAAATACGCTGTGCTGATCCCGCCTAGACCGGTCGCCAGCGGTCGTGGCGCATTCGCCGGACCCCGGCGGTTCCGACAGTAATCGGCCAAGGTGCCAACGCGAGCCAGAGTCCGAAGACAAACGAACCTCAACGGAGGCCTTGCGACGTCGATCGCCTCACCATCGCGATGGACGACATCTGGATCTGACAGGCACCGACGACCACCGAAGACGACCGACGACCACCGAAGACGACGTTGAAACGCCGGCCGCCCTACGCGCAAAGCGATTGTCCGCCCGCCGAGACTGCCGCGTCAGCGGACCTGCGGCGGTGCCGACCACATCTCGGCGTCGTCGACCTGCGCACGCTTCGAACGTTTGTCGTAAAGGCAGAGCTTCGACATCGAAGAGCCCCGGGTCCGGTCAGATACCAGCATGGCCACCGTCCCGATGCGGTCGTCGAAACCCACGATGGTCGAGGCGCGGTAGTTCCGAATGCCGCTGGCCGCCACGCACGCCCGTGTCACGCGGGCATTGAACTCCCGCCATGCGCCATCGCCCGAAGCGGTGGCCGGAGAAACTGAGGCTGCCATTGCCAAACAGATCGACGCGGAGATGATGGGCAAGCGCATAAAAATTCCTTTTGAATAAATCGCAGCGGTTAGGTGCTACGGACAAGATGAGACATGAACGGAGACTGCTACCGGTCGAGCCGGAGCGGCAGCGCGATCGCCGAACCATGTTAGACAGGACGGAGACCCCGCGCCCGAACCTTGGTCATTGCATCCGACGGTCCTGAATACCGCGTAGCGGCGCCCCTGCCCTCCTGCAGACGGGCGTTTTTCGTCCTCGCCATCGTGCGCTGGAACCATAACCATCAGCGTGAGCTTAGGCATCTTAACCTGAGGAGGCTCAAATGGCTGAGAAGACACTCGAGACGTTGTTTCATGATACGCTGCGCGACATCTACTATGCCGAACGCAAAATATTGAAGTCCCTGCCCAAGATGGCCCGCGCCGCCCAGTCGCCGCAGCTCAAGGCGGCATTCCTGAAGCACAAGGACCAGACCGAGGGGCAGATCGAGCGGCTTCAGCAGGTGTTCGAGATCATCGGCAAGCCGGCGAGGGGTAAGACGTGCGACGCGATCGAAGGCATCCTCGCCGAGGGTGATGAGATCATGGACGAATACAAGGACAACGTCGCTCTCGATGCCGGCCTGCTTGCCGCTGCGCAGGCGGTCGAACACTACGAGATCACCCGCTACGGCACGCTGAAGCGCTGGGCGAACGTGCTTGGCCTGCCGGATGCCGTCGCCCTGCTCGATGAGACGCTCCAGGAGGAGTCGCAGACCGACGAGGATCTGACGACGATCGCCGATGCGTCGGTGAATGCGGAAGCGCTCAACAGGTAGTCGCATCGTCAATATTCGTGCCCAGTCGCGGATTGGGCACGGATATTCGATGCGCTTCATCATCAGGCAGGCTCGTCGCGCTCCCTCCCCGACAGCCGTCCGGAGGCGGCATTCGGCTAGTACGCGCCGTCGCACAAAGCGATCCCGACAACTTCACCGCCGCGACGTCCAGAGCGCAGCGCAAGGGACGCATCTTCGTCGAATATGGCCGCAACGCCGGGCTGCGGATCGACCATCTACTGCTCAGTTCGGCGCTTGCCGACCGCCTAGTCGATGCGCAGGTCGATCGCGACGTGCGCGGCTGGGAGAAGACCAGCGACCACGCACCGGTGTGGATCGAGCTCGCCGACGCCAAGGCGAAGCAAGCGAAGCGCACCTGATGCCGCCGCGCAGCGCCGGCAGCCCCGAGGCGTTCACACTCGTCCGGGCGGCCCATCAGCAGGCCTTGCGATTCCGACGATCACCTTGACGACGGCTGATCTGCTAAGCGACTGGTCGGCATGGGGTGCCGGTTCGACTGCGGCATGTAGTCCGCCCGATACCGGAGCCCCCGGTGCTGGGGGAGGGAAGAATGCGGTGGGTGAGAGACAACGGCCTGCTGGCGGAAACTCCGGCCAATCGAGACAAACGCTCTGGATTGATTACCTTCGAAGCCTTTTTCGATACCAGGCCGGTGTGATCCGCTGAACAAATCGCGATAATACACAGGAGACACGGCATGGCCGCGGTGGACTGTTACACCGAAGGACATGTCTCAAGGCCGAGTGCGGTCGCCGATCAGAGATCTATCACGCCCCGCCTGAGGGCTGCGGTCACCGCATGAGTGCGGTCGTTGACGTCGAGTTTGGAAAAGATGCTTCGCAAGTGCGCCTTCACCGTATCGTCCGATATCGTCAAATCCCAAGCAATCGTCTTGTTCGATTTGCCCTCCGCGACAAGTCGAAGCACCGCGATCTCGCGTGCCGTCAGTGAGTCGTCCGCCGAATGGACAGCGATATCATGCGCAATAGCCGGCGGAAGGAACTTTCGGCCCGAATGAACTGTGCGGATCGCCTCCAAAAGCTCGCGCCTGAGCGCGCTCTTGAGCAGGTAGCTCGCCGCGCCCGCCTTCAACGCCCGGACCGCCTGCACATCACCTTCGTAGGTCGTGAGAACGATGATGCGCGCGCCGGGCGCGGTTTCTCGGATCCGGCTGATAGCCTCAATGCCACCCATCAATGGCATTTGCAGGTCCATGAGGGTGACATCGGGTCTGAGGCCAGCGAACATCGCCACCGCCTCAATGCCGTTCGCGGCCTCACCTATCAACGTCATGTCCGGCTCGTGCTCGACCATGCTGGAGATGCCGTCGCGAAGCGCCGGATGATCGTCCACGGTCATGATGCGGATGGGACGCCCCGAAGAGGATGGAATGGCTGCCATAGGCCTACCTGAAAACCTCCTTGAAGCGTTCTGCGATACTGCGCTTCCCGGTGCGATACGCAAGACGATCCGGCACGGAAACGCAGATCTCAGTTCCTTGCCCTGGGGAGGTTGCGAGCTCAAAGCGCCCACCGGCTCGCTCAGCCCGCTCGCGCATGCCGGTAAGGCCGAAATGTCCGGGGCGCTCACCGCGCCTGGCGATGTCTGGAGGAAGGCCCGCCCCGTCATCCCGGACGCAAAGGCGCATGTGAGTGTCGTAGAAAACCTCGACCTCGATCCGCGTCGCATCGGAATGGCGCATCGCGTTGGCAATCGCCTCCTCACCGATCCGGAGCAGCTCCTCGCGTACCATTGGATCGAGGGCCCGCACGTGACCCTCGACGGTGACAGTGGTCGGGATGCTGGAGTGTCCACCGAGTTTGCCGGCCAGCGCAGTGATACTGGCTGCGAAATCCGCGTCGTTCCCTGCGAATCGGAGGTCGCTCACACGGACCCGGCCTTCGTCCAACACGTTCTCGGCGTGCTCCAGTGCTTGGTCCAGCGATGCCCGCAGGGCGCTGTCGCTGTGATCCGACATCCGATTGGCAACCGACTGGAAGCGCAGGACCAGTCCCTGGAACCCTTGCAGAAGGGTATCATGCAGTTCCCGAGCGATACGCTCGCGTTCCGCCAACTTGGCCTCAAGGCGGTCGCGGACCCGCGCCGTAAGCTGGCGTGTGCGAACCGAATAGCCGGCCCACAACATCAACGCGGTGATCGCCGCGCACAGGACCACGAACCAGGACGATTCACGGAACGTCGGCGGAATGGTGATCTTCAACGTCGCACCAGAACGGTTCCATACACCATCGTCGTTGGCGGCCACGACCTGGAAGCGGTAGGTGCCGGGTGCCAGGTTGGTGTATGTGGCACGGCGGACAGATCCGGCCGCGAGCCAGCCATCGTCTGCACCGTCCATGCGATAAAAGACGCGAACCCGTTCGGGGATGCGCAAACTGGGTGCGGCGAAACCGATCGTGACGCGGGCGCTATCAGGCCGCAGGACGACATTGACCGGATCGGTAAAGGTCCGTCCATCCGCCTCCAGCGATCCGATCACGACAGGCGGCGGGACTGGGTTGCGGGGGAGGCGGGCAGGGTCGATCCAAACCGTGCCCCCGGACGTGGCGAACCAAAGGCGGCCATCCCCGCCCCGGACTGCGTCCCGCTTCCCATCACGAATTACGAGACCGGGCACGCCATCTCGGAAATCGAAGACGGTGACGGGCGGAGCGCGCGCTGGATCATCGAAAGCACGCTCGAGCGCCGCGGTAGCGACCCGCACGATGCCGTGACGCCCGATTAGCCAAGTCTCGCGGTTGGGTGTCGAAACTATTCCGGTCACGGAACCGAAAGCCGGCGTCCTGGCAACGCTAAGAAAACTGACCCTGTTCCCTCGCCATCTCGCCAAGCCGAAGCCGCCGCCGAGCAGCATGGACCCAGGCACTTCGTAGAAGGTCCTGAGTTGGCGCAAGGCGCCAGGACGTCGGATAGTGAAGTCGACGTAGCGCGGATGGTCATAAAGCCGTAGCGACTGCACCGAGAGATAGTAGAGCAAGCTGCCATCGCGGCGTCGGACGATGGGCATGGCACCGCCCGTCTGTTCGCGCTCTCCAACCGGCAACAGGGTCCAAGAACCGGCTGCACGCCTGAAGAGCCCCTCCACCGCCGTCATAAAGAGCGTCCCTCGGCGGTCGACGGCGCAATCGGTGATGGGCTGGCGGGATGTCGGCTTGGCCAGTTCGCCTGCGTTGCCACTTCCAAAGCGCACGATACGCCGTTGCATGACCATCCAGACCGTGCCGTCCGGCGCCTCGCACATCGCCTCGGCTTCGCCCATGTCGGAGAGCACTCGCTCCGGGGCTCCGTGATGCCGAACACGATAGACGCCATCCTGCTGCCCAAGGAACACGTCGCCCGTCGAGGGAGCTAGGAGAACGGTGCCGAACATCGGAACCTTGGTCAAAAGCGGCTCCGTTATGACGGCTGGGGCACGGAACCGTTCGAGCCCTCGCGACGTGCCCACCCAGATGCTGCCCTCTTGGTCTTCGATGATCGCTCTCACCTGATCGGCTGTGAGCGATGTGATCTCGCGAAGCGTGTCAACCTTGGCGGCGGCGGCGGCAGCCGTGCGCTCACCCCCCACGGTGGGATGCCGCACCTTGTAGATGCCAGCTTCCGACGATTTGCCCCAAAGGTTGCCATCCCGATCGAAGAAGGCGCGCACGCCTCGGGGTCCATAGGGTGCCGGGTAGGAGACCGACGTCATCGCCCTGCCCAGGGCACGAGCGCCGGCCTGATCCGCCACCCAGATATTTCCGGCCGCGTCTTCCGCGAACGCAGCGTGACCGACTGGTTTGTAAGGCAGTCGGTCAAATCGGCGGCTATCCGGACGCAGCAGGAAGCTGGCGTAATTCGTGCTCAAGAGGAGCGCTCCGCTGCGCGCGACGAACAAGTCGTATGCCTGTTCGACCGGCAGACCCCAACCGCTCCCCACCTCCTCCCACTTGCCACCGACAAATCGCACGAGTTGGTGATCGCTGCGGCCCAGGAGGCCCCAGATCGCGCCGTCCCGCCCCTGACGCAGCTTCTGGACGAACTCCGTAGGTCGGGGGAGGTTGGTGTCACGGAGAACGCCCCCCGAGTATCGGGCGATACCACCTGCCGCGTAGCCGACCCAAACGCTCCCGTCCCGTGCCACCAGCACAGCGGTGACCGATGATCGGTCGCCGATCTGACGGTCAGGCAACACAGGCGCGAAGCTGAGCCCGTCGAAACGAAACAGGCCTTCACTCGTGCCAACCCACAAAAACCCATCCCTGCCCTGGGCCAACGCGTTGACCGCACCTGGCAGACCATCATCAACGGTCCAGCGCGTATGCTTGTATTGCGAGATCGCGATGTCGGAAGGCAGAGCAGTCGCAGGGCGTGCTAGCAATGCCACACACGACAGGACGATCAGGAATAGCCTACCTCGGGCAGAATACATTGCACCCACCATGCAACGCGGCGGAACCGCATTGCCTATCCTGTTACCACGGCGGGCCAACGTGGCACCCTCCCAAATAGGTGATGTGAGCGTAGCCCATATGGCTATTCTTCAATATGCTGTGTTCGACTAACTAGTCTCAGATGAAACATTCGACGCGTGCATACCCCGCTGGTGTTGGCGGAGTTGGACTTCTGCTGCTGCGCGCATCCGCGGCCCTTCTCCTGCTGGCCCTCGCCTTCGGTCATTCCCCACGTAGTAACGTGGCAGCCACGTTTCTGGGTATCGCCGCCTCCGCACTGTTGCTCGGCATCTGCTCACGCTCAGTCGGCTTCCTCGCAGCGGTGCTTTCGGTGGCGATGTTGACCGGGATCGACCCGGCCACGAACCTCGCCGAAATAGCGGCGGTCCTTGCGACCTCGTCCGTCGTCCTGATGGGTCCCGGCGCCTTTTCGGTAGACGCAGTCCGGTTGGAGCGCAGGACCATCAGGGTGAACGACGCTCCGCCATAATGTGCAGCTGCCGCATACCCCATCCAGGCTCCTGCTTCACCCGGGTTGGCGCTAGATGTCGGGCAGGAGGAGCATACCATGACCGACTTGGTTGACGTAGCGGGCTCGCAACCGCCATCCTTGCTGGAGAAGATCGGGGAGATCGGCAAGCCGCCGGTCAGCGACGGAATCTCCCGATTCGGCCACTTCCAGGTCCTGCAAAGTTCGCGAACACTCGTCTGCCGGGGGCAAGTAGTCGACGTGGGAGGCCGCGCCTTCGATCTCCTCGTCCTATTGCTTACTCATCAAGGGAAGATCGTCAGCAAGTCGGCAATCATGAAACACGTGTGGCCGACCACCACTGTCGATGAAAGCAATCTGCGGTTCCAGATAACCTGCCTCCGCAGAGCGCTCGGAGAGGAGCGCGATCGCATCAAGACGGTCACGGGCAGGGGTTATCTGTTCGATCCCCAAGATACCAAGACAGCGTTGGAAGGACCACACTACCGCGCAGCGCGCACTCCCAACATCGACTATCTGGACCGTATGCCAGCCATAGTGATAATCGATGAGGACCCGGACAATCGGGCGGCCCTGCACCGCCTGCTGCAACCGATCCACGCATACGTCCTGTCCTTCGGTTCGGTCGAAGCTTTCCATGACAGTCAAGCGGGCGGCGGGGGCGGACCAACCTCACACTAGCGCCGCTTTTGAGCCGACGCCCAGTCGCCCCATAAACCGGCCCTCCAGGAGCGAAGTTGCCAATCGTCAGGCCGGTCGGGGTAGACCGATCCGCATGCGCCGTCCGCCCGAACCCCCGCCAGCCCTTTTCGCTGCTTCGGCTCGTCGCCCGAAGTGATCCGCCTGGTGGCGATGTCGTACGTGCGGTTTCGCCATCGCAGCATCATCGAGCCGCTGTTGGCTGTATCGACATTCGCCGTGAGACGGTTCGGATGTGATGGAACAACTCGCCCGACGTTCGCCAGTGACATCCTCCGGCAACGTATCTCGCCATACGCGGCTTCGCCACCAGCGCTGCCACCTCGGCGAGATGTCCGTGAAACCCAACGGCGAGACGGTCTCCCGTTGGCCAGCGGTGGGTCCCGAGGCGACTTACCGAACGGCTACATCATCCGGCCCACGACCATGAGCCTGCGCACGCGAAGGCCGGCGCGATCACGGTACAGTGACCGGCGGCACACGCGATATCGCTAAGGCAGCTTGGATTGGCTCGCTAACAATGGACACGAACAGCGTCCTTGCCGCTAGCCTCGACAAGGCTAGCGGCGCTGGCACATCGCCGTCGCCTGCTACTGCGCGTAAACAAGCGAGGGGGGCGGCACGTACGGATCACTATGCCACGCTGAAGCGTGCTTGAAGGCGCGTAACACCGCTTAACAACGCATAACTTTGGGAACGGGGCCGTCGGCCGCAGAGTAGGGCCGCCGTGATCCAGATTGGTAGCTGCAACCGCAGCAGGTGAACCCCTTCCGAACTGGGCCAAGGATACGATAACTCGTAGGAGGTCGACATGTACAATGGCACGTTTCAGCCTATGAAATTCCACCTCAGCCCAACCCCGCCGGAAAGCGAGCTCCCTGATGGCGGGGCTTCGATGGCGTTCGGTGGATACCTCGCCCTTCCCAGCGCTCGGACGCTGCTTCTCAACGGAAATGCCGTAAACCTCGGAGCGCGTGCCTTCGACCTTCTCATCCTCCTTCTAGCATCGAAAGGGACGATCGTCAGCAAAGAGGCGATCATGCAATACGTCTGGCCGACCACCACGGTGGACGAGAGCAATCTGCGCTTCCAGATCACAAGCCTGCGCCGCGCGCTCGGCGAGGAACGCGACCGGATCAAGACCATAACAGGCAGGGGCTACCTTTTCGTTCCCGACGACGCCCAAGTTGAGGCGGCGGCAGGACCTTCCGAGCGGACCGGTCACATGCTCGACATCCCTTGCGCCACCCGGAAGCCCGCCATCGTCATCATCGACGAGAATCCAGAGAACCGGGAGGCGCTTCGTCGTCTGCTAAAGCCATTCAACGCCGACGTCACGTCCTTCGTCTCGATAGAGGCGTTCCGCAACAGCCGGTCGTGCTCCGGGCCTCGCGGGGTGACCCGATCCTCGAAAGATCGATGATCGGCGCCAACTGGCGCAAGCCTACCAGCGGCGACATGAACGCGGGAGCCTGCGGTCGCTTAGAACCAGATCCTCACGCCAGCGGCGAAGCTGAAACCGCCAGTGTCGCCGCCACGTGACCTCGTGAAGCGAGCGGTGTCGCCGAATTGCCGCTCCCATGAAACGCCGATGTAAGGCGCAAACTCGCGGGACCTCTCATATCGCAGCCTCAGCCCGAGTTCGAGGTCGGTGAGACCCGACCCGATGCCGTCCCGTCGCACGTCCTGGGCGGCGAAATTGGCTTCCACCCTAGGCTGGAGCACGAAGAACTGCGTCACCCGTTCGTCGTACCAAGCCTCGGCTCGACCGAGAACGTCACCTTGGTCGGAGAGGAACACCGCACCTTCGACATCGAACCAATAGGGAGCGAGGCCCTCGATCCCGATCGTCGCGTAGGTGCGCGACGGGTTCGGCTTGAAATCGTAGCGGACACCCGCCTGAAGATTCCAGTACGGGTCGATCGCTCGGCTATAGAGTGCCTGCACCTCGGCTGCCTCGAGCGGCTCGCCGAATGTGCCTTCGCCCTCGCTCTTCAGGGTGAGGCGGTTGACGTCGCCCCCGATCCAGGCCTCGCCATCCCACCGATAGCCATCCCCGCCGCTACGCGCCTGATATTCCGCGAGGTTGAAGAGGATTTGGTAGTAGGTCATTCCGCCATGCTCGCGGCGCAGGTTCCGGTTGGCTTCGTTCGTGGCCGCTTCGCCATAATAGCGGGACGCGGCGAGCGCTGTGGAAGGGGCAGGCGCGGGAGCGTCGCCCGGCTGCAGGTCGGTGCCGGCAGGCGCCGTCGCCATCCCCGGCATCGACGACATGTCATGCTGCACGCCCTGGCCGGGTGCCATCTCCATGCCGGGCATCGCCGACATGTCATTCCCGGCGCGCTCGCCTGTTGCGGTAGCGGGAGTGGAGGCGGAGTTCATGTCCGGCATTTGCGGCATGTCGTCGCCGGCGTGAGGATCGAGCGCGTTCGCACCGCTCATGTCCATGCCGGGCACCGCGTTTCCGGCGTGCGCATCGGCGGCAGGCCCGGTGACTCGCTCCGCTGGCGCTTTTCCGGGAACCGCCTTCGGGACCGACGCCTTCTTGGTAGCGGGTCTCGATCTCGCGACCGGTTTCTTCGCCGGCATCTTCATGCTCGGCATGCTCATTCCCGGCATCATCGAATGGTCCATCTGGGCCGTCGCCGGCGCCGCGGAGACCAGAGCGCCGATCCCGGCGAGAAGCAGCGCCTTCATGCCGCGTTTCCCTTCGCCGAACGAACCTGGACGACCTGCATCATGCCGGCATGCATGTGATAGAGCAGGTGGCAGTGGAACGCCCAGTCGCCCTCGTTGGCGGTCACGTCCCAACTGACCTTGCCGCCCGGCTGCACCATGACGGTGTGCTTCCTCGGGCTGTAAGCGCCATGCCCCGTAACCAAATCGAAGAAATGGCCGTGCAGGTGGATGGGGTGACCCATCATCGTATCGTTGACCAGCGTGACGCGGACGCGTTCTCCAGCGATGAACGGGATCGGTGCCTTCACCTCGGACAGCTTCTCGCCGTCGAGCGCCCACATGTAGCGTTCCATGTTGCCGGTGAGGTGGATCTCCACCTCGCGCGACGGCGCTCGCAGATCGGGATTGGGATCGACCGCGACCAGATCGCGGTAGGTCAGCACGCGGTGCCCGACGTTTTCCAACCCTTGGCCGGGCTCGCCCGTGCGATCCATCGGCATCGGCGAGATGGTCTGGACCCCTGGCCCCCTCTTCACGCCCGGCGCATGTGAGAAGTCGCGCATGTTCATGTCCATGCCGGCCATGCCGGCCGCCGCCATACCGCCTGCGGCATCCGAAGCCCCCGCCATTCCCGGCATGGCAGCCGCCGACTGCATCGCGCCGTGATCCATGCCGGCCATTGCGCCGGCACCGGCGGCACCATGAGCCATCTGCGAGTGATCCATCGCAGCGGCTGGCTTTCCGGCCGTAGCCATCGATCCATGATCCATCCCGGGCATGGTGCTGTGGTCCATGCCCTGCATCGTACCGCCGCCCGACATGTCCATCTCCATCCCCATGTCCTTCATGGTGGCGATGGGGCGCTTGCGCAGCGGGGGGACTTCCGCGGCCATGCCTGCGCGGGGGCTAAGCGTCGCGCGCGCCATGCCGGATCTGTCGACGCTCTCGCCGACCAGCGTGTACGCGCGCTCGTCCGCTGGGGCGACGATCACGTCGTAGGTCTCGGCCACGCCGATCTGGAACTCGTCGACCTCGACGGGGCGGACATTGACGCCGTCCGCCTGGACGACGCTGAGCTTCAAGCCCGGAATTCGGACGTTGAAGGTGGTCATCGCGGACGCGTTGATGACGCGCAGGCGCACCCGCTCGCCGGGGCTGAACAGCCCAGTCCAATTGTCTTGCGGACCGTGTCCGTTGACGAGATAGGTATAGGTCGACCCCGTCACGTCAGCGACGTCGGTCGGGTCCATGCGCATCTTGCCCCAATCGAGGCGATCCTCGAGCGGCTGATCCTCGCCCTTGACCAGCCCGGCAAGCGTCTGCTGCTGCCGGTTGAAGTAGCCGGCCTGCTTCTTGAGCTTCATGAAGATGCGGTGCGGGTTCAGTTGGCTGTGGTCGGACAGCACGATGACGTGCTCCCGATCCGCCTGGATGCGGTCGACGCCCTTGGGGTCGATCACGATCGGGCCGTAAAGCCCCGTCTGCTCCTGCAACCCGGAGTGGCTGTGATACCAATAGGTGCCGGCCTGCACGATCGGGAACTCATAGGTGAAGGTCGTGCGCTTCTCGATCCCGGGGAAGGAAACGCCGGGCACGCCGTCCATCTGGAACGGCACGATCAGGCCATGCCAGTGTAAGGACGTCTGCTCATCGAGACCGTTCTCGACATGCAACCGAACGGTCTGACCTTCACGCAGCCGGATCAGCGGGGCCGGCACGGTGCCGTTGATGCCGATGGCATGGCTCTGCCGCCCGTCGACCGTCATCATCTGGTGTGCGACGCGAAGCCGGATGTCCTCGCCCGACACGGTGGGGAGAGCCTTTCCGATACCGGCGGACACGGGCTGCGCCCATGCCGGCATATACGCCGACAGCGCGACGCCGCCTCCCGCAAGAGTGGCGCCGCGCAGCAATTGGCGGCGATCTAGAACCCGCGACATGGAAGCTCCTTGCGACTGGACCGCTGCCGGCCCATTTCACTCTTCACGCACCTATGCGATCCGGCGTCGTCATGTTCGTTAGACGTTGCGAGGTCCTGATTGCCGGCGTGACCACAAATGGCCACGCGATACTAAAAGAGACCGTCCTGCTCGTAAAATTCCACGACAGCCGGTCCGGCACGGGACGCAGAGCTGGCGGTGCTCCCCATCCCCGAAGGTCGACCTCGCCCCTCCCCACGCCGCACCGACCGGAAGCCACGATGAAGTCCGGAGCGGCACAAACGCCGCCGTTCGCCAATGGCGACCCGACAGCGGCGTCGGTGCGAAGATGCGCCCGAAGCGGGTCCGTGTTGCGAGAGCAACCGTCCGACCTTGTTGGTCGCGGGCACGATGCACGTGGGCAGACGCGAGACGCCTAGCTCTGCGGCGTCGAGACCGAGACCGAGACCGAGACCGAGACCGACGATGGAGCGCTCACGATCGACGCTCGCGACAACTAACGAACCCTCCGTCGTCCTCACAAGCCCGCTGCAGGAATCCCCGTATCCTGCCCAAGAAGGATCAGCGCTAGGACAGCGCGCCGACCGAAGGAGTGGCAAGATGACTGATACGATACTGATCACTGGTGCCTCTTCCGGCATTGGCCGGTCGGCGGCGCGCAAGTTCGAAAGCGAAGGCTGGAACGTCGTCGCGACGATGCCCGACCTTTCGGCGCCGCATGGCGTGTCCGAGTCCGAAAAGCTGATCATCTTGCCGCTCGACGTGCGCGACCCAGCGCAATGTGCGCAGGCCGTTTCCACCGCCGCCGCACGGTTCGGCCAAGTGGACGCACTGCTCTCAAATGCGGGATACGGCCAATATGGCGCGTTCGAAGCGATCACCCCTGAGCAGATACAGAACCAGTTCGACGTCAACGTGTTCGGGGCGATGAACATTCTGCGCGCGGTGCTCCCGGAGTTCCGATCGCGGCGGAAGGGACTGGTGCTGTCACCAGTTCCGCCGGCGCAAAGGCCGGCCTTCCTACATCCGAGCTCTATATCTCGAGCAAATTCGCGCTTGAGGGCTTCTTCGAATCCATATGGTATGAACTGCGGGCCGTCGGCGTGCAGGTGAAGCTGATCGAGCCCGGCGGCGTCGATACCGGCTTCCACGAAGTCGCCGACCAACGATCCGCCGCAGGAGGCGGCATCGACGCCTACGAGCAAATCTATCGAAAGATCGCCGCGAACCGTGATCGGATAATCGGGTCAGGCGAGCTCGTCAGTCCCGAGGAGGTCGCTGACGCCATCTTCGGGGCCGCCAGCGATGACACCCCCCGACTCCGCTATGTGGTGGGCAAGGACGCCGAAGCCCTCGTCGCCGCCGTTCGCGAAAAGCCGGAGGCCGAAGTCCTTGGAATGATAGCGAGCCAATATGGCCTTTCCGAACTCGCTCCCGCCCAAGCCGGAACTTAGGCTCCGGAACTCATCGACCACCAACTAACCGGTCCGACGAGCGCCTCGATGCCGATCCCGCACCAGAACGTATGCGGACGACTGCAATAGCGGTCGCGATCTGGCCGCGTCGCGAGTTTCTCCGATGCTCGAAAACGTCTTCCACGTCTCGGTCGTCGCACGGTCCTGAACCACTCACCCCCATCAACGCGAGAAGGTGACGATCGGTGGAAGTCTCCCAAGCGGCGCCCGGACACGTCGAGCGCGAACTCGCCCGCCCAGGCGCATGGGCTCTGATCTCGGCCTTTTCCTGCTTGGGCATGGGCCTCATTCTGACAGCGGCCGGAACTTCGCTCGTTACGCTCGGTGGATCGATCTATTACCTGATCACCGGCCTCGCGCTGGTGGTGAACGGCTTGCTGCTATGGAGCGGGCACCGCCTCGCTTATCCCGTTTATGCGGCGATCGTGCTCGGCACGATGGCGTGGGCGCTTTTCGAGGTTGGCCTCGACTTCTGGCTGCTGGCGCCACGTGGCGACATCCTCGTTCCGTTCGGCTTCTGGCTCCTGTCACCGTGGGTGGTCAGATCGTTCCCAGACCGGGAGCGGCCATGGCGGACGCCGCTCGTCGGCGTCCTCGTCGCCTCGCTGGCGGTCGTCGGCATAGCGGTCGCCAACACGACCGACGACCTCGCCGGAAGCCTGCCCACCACCATCGTAGGCGCACCGCCCCAGACCGACGCCGTCGTGGTGCCGGACGACGAATGGCATGCCTACGGCCGGACGGGCGCCGGCGATCACTTCTCGCCGTTGAAACAGATCACGCCGGCGAACGTCGCGAAGCTCCGGGTCGCCTGGACGTTCCGGACGGGCGACACCAGGGGCCCGAACGACTCCATCGAGACCACGGATGAGGTTACGCCGCTGAAGGTTGGCGACAGCGTCTATCTGTGTTCGCCTCATCAGAAGGTGTTCGCGCTGGATGCTGCGACGGGCAAACCCAAGTGGGTGTTCGACCCACAGGTGAAGGACGACCCGACCTTCCAGCACCTCACCTGCCGAGGCGTCTCCTATCATGCGACGATGGCGGGCGCCCGAACCACGGAGGGCACGCCCGCGCCGGCCGAATGCCCGCGGCGGATCATCCTGCCGACGAACGACGGGCGGATGTTCGCGTTGGATGCCGCGACCGGCAAGCCGTGCGAAGCCTTCGGCCAACGTGGTCAGATCGACCTGAAGGACGGCATGACCGTCAAGCACAAAGGCTTCTACGAAGGGACTTCGCCCCCGGTCGTCACCCGGTCGATGGTCATCATGGCCGGCGCCGTGGTCGACAACTACTCGACCAACGAGCCTTCGGGCGTGGTTCGGGGCTTCGACGTCCACACAGGCAAGCTGGTCTGGGCCTGGGACTCCGGCGCGGAGGACGAGAACGCCTTGCCGTCGCCCACCCATCAATACACGCCGAATTCGCCGAACAGCTGGTCCATAGCCGCCGCCGACGAGAAGCTGGGTCTCGTATATCTGCCGATGGCGAACCAGACGCCCGACATCTGGGGCGGCAACCGAACGCCGGTGATGGAGCGCTATTCGAGCTCCTTGGTCGCGCTCGACATAGCGACCGGGAAGCGTGTCTGGTCGTATCAGACCGTCCACCACGACCTATGGGACATGGACCTGCCGTCGCAGCCCAGTCTGCTCGATCTGCGCACGCCGAAGGGCATCATCCCGGCGATCTACGTGCCGACCAAATCGGGAAACATCTTCGTCCTCGACCGGCGCACGGGAAAGCTGATCGTCCCCGCCCCTGAGCGACCTGTGCCGCAGGGCCCTGCCCCCGGCGATCGCCTGTCTCGCACGCAACCCTTCTCCGACTTGACCTTCCAGCCGCAGAAGAAGTTGACCGACGCCGACATGTGGGGCGCTACGATGTTCGACCAGCTCGTCTGTCGCATCCAGTTCAAACGCCTACGCTACGAGGGCCCGTTCACCCCGCCGAGCCTGCAGGGGACGCTGGTCTTTCCGGGCGACGTCGGCATGTTCGAATGGGGCGGAATAGCGGTGGACCCGAACCGCCAGGTGGCCATCGCCAACCCGATCGTCTTTCCGTTCGTCTCCAAACTGATCCCGCGGGGACCGAACAATCCCGCCGCACCCAACGCCACCCATCCCCCCGGCAGCGAAACCGGCGTCCAGCCGATGTATGGAGCGCCCTTCGGCGTGCAGCTCCACCCCTTCCTGTCGCCGCTTGGCTTCCCCTGCATGGCGCCACCCTGGGGCTACATGGCTGGGATCGATCTCAACACCAACAAGATCATCTGGAAGCACAAGGTCGGCACGACACGCGATTCAGTCGTGCCCTTGCCGCTCAAACTCGGCATGCCGATGCTCGGCGGAACGATGGCCACCGCAGGAGGCGTCACGTTCCTCACCGCGACGATGGACAACTACATCCGCGCCTTCGACGTCACCACCGGCAGGATGCTCTGGCAGTCACGCCTGCCGGCGGGAGGACAGTCGACGCCCATGAGCTACGCGCACGACGGCAGGCAGTACGTGGTCACGGCAGCCGGCGGCCACGGCTCGTTCGGAACCAAACTCGGTGACTACGTGATCGCCTACGCCCTGCCCTGAGTGGCCGTACTTTCGAGGAGGCGATGAATGCCGCACGGAACAATGCGCGCTCTCACCGTGATATGGATCTCGGCTTTGGAGCCGTCGCTCGTGCTCCCGGCTTTCGCACAGAGCGGACCTGCTGCCCGGATGGAGGAAAGACCCATCCATCACCAGCACGGCATGGATGCATCCGGGAACCTCTTGGGCGAGTTGGGCGGGCTGCGGCCCCGCCTGCGCGAAGAGGGCGTCGACCTCGCCGCGGGATACGTCTCGGAGTCGGCGTGGAACGTGCGGGGCGGCGAGCGTGAACGCGTTCGGGAGACGGGGCAGTTCGCGGTCTCGGCCACCATCGACACGGAGAAGATCGCCGGGCTCGCCGGCGGCACGTTTCGGGCGACGGTCACATATCGCCGCGGCGTGGACCTCGGGGCCGCCGCGGGGCTGAAGGTCCTTCAGCAGGTGCAGGAGGTCTACGGACGCGGTCAAACCTGGCGGCTGACCCAGTTCTGGTATCAGCATCGCTTCGCCGGGGGACATGCCGACCTCAAGGTTGGGAGGCTCACCCAAGGGGAGGACTTCGCCGCCTTCTCCTGTGATCTCCAAAACCTGAGCTTCTGCGGGTCCCCGCCGGGCAACGTGGCTGGAGACTATTGGTACAACTGGCCCGTAAGCCAGTGGGGCGCGCGCCTTCGGGTGAGGAACGATCGCTTCTACGCGATGGCGGGCGCCTACGAGGTGAACCCGCGCAACCTCGATAACACGTTCACGATCGGGTACCTTCACGGCGCCAAGGGCGTTCTCGTGCCCCTGGAGGTCGGCCATACGCCACGGCATGGCCCAAAGGGCCTTCCCGGCAGCTACCGAATCGGAGCCTGGTATAACACAGCCACCGCCGACGACGTGGGACTGGACGTCAACGCCCAACCGCGCGGCGTCACCGGGCTCGCACCGTTGAGGCGGAAAGGTCGGTATGGAGTATACGCACAATTCCAGCAGCAGCTGACCGGCAGCGTGAACGATGGGACCGATGGGCCCAGGACGAAGCGCGGGCTCTCGGCGTTCCTCAACGTCACCCAGACCGACCGTCGGACGACAGTGACCGACAATCAGGTCGCCGCGGGGGCGACCTATAAAGGCGCCCTCGAGCTACGCCCCGATGATGAGGTCACGATCGCGATCGCGCGAACGAATGTGAACGCAAACGCGCTCGCGAGCCTCGCGCCCGGTTCGCCCAGACCAGACGCTGAATACGCTGCCGAGCTCGCCTATTGCCTACACCTCGTTGATTGGCTGACCGTGCGGCCAAACCTTCAATACGTCGCCAATCCGGGCGGATTCAAGGAGGCTCGGGATGTGGTGATCTTCGGACTAAAGGCGTCGCTGACGCTCTGATTGCAGATCGTCGGATGGCTTTACGGGATGGAAGGTCGCTGTGGGCGACGACGTTCGCCAACGCCGCCGCCCGGGGTTCGCCTCCAAGTGCAGGCAAGTAGCGTATCGGCCGTTTCGGAGCCTCGTGCAGTCGGTGGCCGCCGAACCGGAAGCAGCGCCCGACAGAGGCTCGGCGTCGGTCATCATTCCGAAATCTGTGTCTGCAGCCGTCGATGGCCGTTGCAGCTAAATGGCGAGATCGATCGCCCCCTCGGCACCTCCGATTCCATGCCGGGGCGCCGAAGGGCCGATCCCCCGAGCTCCGGCGGCACCGGCGAAATGCTCGATGTCCTTCTGCATGAGGATTGGAGATGTGCGGCCGCCGTTGCATCGATCTGGGTGCCGATCGCTCGCAGGATAGCTCGATCCGCGGCCGGCTCCGATCACATCCTGAAGCATCGGAAGGTCCATCCCGAGCTGGCTCGCGATATTTAAGACGTGGGTCTCGGGGGGCGGGGAATGTCGTGGGAACCGTTGCACTGCCGCTGGGTCGGCACATCGGCCAAAGCGCCGGGCGCTGCCGCCGCACTCGCGGTGGCCGCCCGCGCCGCCGCCCGGTATCCGGCCATTCCCGGGAGATAGCTTAAGTCGCCACGTTTCGTGACGACGCCGCCCCGCCCGCCTTCCCGCTCTATTTCCCCCGTCTGCCCGACATGTGAAACGGCCGGCCGGGCACCCGACCGGCCGTTTCAAACCGCAAATCGAGGTCTCAGGCGATCTGCTTGGCCGCCACTTCAGCGATGCGCTGGCCCTGGTAGCGGGCACCGTCCAATTCGCTCGCGCTCGGCTGCCGGCTGCCATCGCCATCGGCGATCGTGGTCGCGCCGTAAGGCGAGCCACCCTTGACCACATCGACGCCCATTTGCGCCTGAAAACCATAATCCAGCCCGACGATCGTCATGCCGAAATGCAGCAGGTTGGTGATGATCGAGAACAGCGTCGTCTCCTGACCACCATGCTGGCCAGCGGTCGAGGTGAACGCGCCGCCGACCTTGCCGTTGAGCGCGCCGCGGAACCACAGGCCGCCGGCCTGATCCAGGAACGACGCCATCTGGCTAGGCATGCGCCCGAAGCGGGTCGGCGCGCCGATGATGATAGCGTCATAATCGGCCAGCGCCTCGACGCTTTCGATCTCGGGATGCGCGGTATCCGTCTTGAACCCGGCAGCAGCGACGGCGGCGGCAGGCGCCGTCTCGGCCACGCGGCGGATATCGACCTCGGCGCCACCGGCGCGCGCACCTTCGGCAACCGCATCAGCCATCTGCTCGATATGGCCGTAAGACGAATAATAGAGAACGAGTACCTTGGTCATGAGATGTTCCTTTGTTGAATGACGCACGTCGCCCGGGTCATCGCGGGGTGCCCTCGCGGGGCGGGCCGTGTCGCCGAATGGGCGCTGCCCCGGCATGACCATGGAGGTCACGAGCGGCTCCGACATCTGTGTTTGCAAGCGTCTATGACCGTTCCAGCTTGGTGGCCAGATCGACCACCTCCCCGGCACCGCCGATCCCCCTGTCGCGAAGCTCCGACGGGTCTATCCCACGGCCTCGGACGGCATCGGCGAAATGCTCGATGTCCTTCCGCATGAGGGACTGGAGATGCGCGGCTGCCGTCGCGTCGATGTGAGTGCCGATCGCTTGCAGGATGGCGCTCGATCCGCTGCTCACGGCGATCACATCCTGAAGGAGACGAAGGTCGATGCCAAGCCGGCTCGCGACGCCAAAAACATCGGCCGCGTTCTTCAGGTTGGTCATCGTCAGCGCGTTGTTGAGCAGCTTCGTGAGCTGTCCGCTCCCGACCGGGCCCATGTGGGCGACCTTGCGGGAGAAACTGTCGAACACCGGCCGGCAGCGTTCGAACGCGCCATGGTCGCCGCCGACCATCGTCGTAAGCGTGCGTCCGATCGCACCGGGCCGCCCGCCGCTGACCGGAGCGTCGAGGAAGGTGACGTCCTGGACCGCGAACGCCACCGCGAAGCGCTCGTTCTCCGTAGGATCTCCCGTCCCGTGGTTCACGACGGTGCTGCCTCGCCGAAGCGCGTTGAGCAAGCCATGCTGATCCATGAGATCGTCGATGTCCTGATCGTCCCGCAAGCACAGCGCCAACAAGTCTACGCTCCCAGCAAGGGAAGCCAGATCGCCGTGCCGCTCGAACTTGACGCCGGACAGGGCCTCGTAGGACTGCGGCCGCCTCGCCCAGACATGAAGCGGGAAACCCGCTTCCGCAATCGCAACGGCCATCGGACCGCCCTGATCGCCCAATCCGACGAATCCGACGCGTTGGGTATGGTCGGGGCTCATCTGCCCGCAGCCTCGATGAGCCGCAGCGAAACGTCCCACAGCCGGGCGGCATTGTCGGGATCGAGCGCGTAGGCGGCATAGCCACCCGTGAAGTCCGTAGGACGCCTGGCGACCTGTTCCGCTTCGTTGCAGTCCTCGAAATAGCGGCCGCTCACGCCTTCCAGCAGAGGTGACGCCGCAAGCAGGACGGTCGTCGCAGCGCCCTGCTCTGGCGTCTTCCTGCGCTCAACGGGGGTCTTCAGGCCGCCGGTGTGCTTCTGGAGCCCCGTCGCGATCGCGCCCGGATTGAGCGCGTTGGACAGGATGCCATCGTCGGCCCATCGTTGGGTGATGCCAACTGAAAGCAGCGCGGTCGCGGACTTCGATTGCCCATAGGCACCGATGGGCGTGTAGGGAATGAAGTCGAACCCCAGGTCGTCGAAGATGACGGGAGAGAAGAAGTGCCCGCTTGAGCTGACCGATACGACGCGGGCGCCGTTCGCCGCGGCGAGGGAGCGGTGCAGCCCCAGCGCCAGGGCGAAGTGACCGAGGTAATTGGTGCCGAATTGAAGCTCGCACCCCTGCGGCGTCCGCTCGAGTTCCGGCACGGCCATGACGCCGGCGTTGTTGATCAGGACGTGGAGCGGACCGGACCAGGAGTCCACGAACGATTGAACCGAACGCAGGTCCGCCACGTCAAGCGGCCGCACCTCGATCCCCTCGTTGCCGGTGGAACTGCGGAGCTCCTCGACCACCGGACGCACCGCTTCCGGACGCCGAACGGCCAGGGTGATCTCGGCGCCCGCACCGGCCAGAACGCGTGCGGTCTCCAAACCGATACCGGCCGCGCCGCCGGTGACGACGATCCGCTTGCCAGTGAGATCAATGCCGCCCGCGACTTCCGCGGCCGTAGAATGGAATCCGAAGGGGGTGATCAGACGCTGCATGATTTCCTCGTGCGTAGATATGCGGTGGGGCAGGATCCCGAGGGGCATCCCATTCACGGAGCCGCGGCGGCCCGTTCGATCATGGCGGCGACCTCATCGGGGTGGGAGATCATGACCACGTGCGAGGCGCCTTTGACCTCGACCGCCTCCTTTGCCCCGGCGCGTTTCGCCATGAAGGCGTGAAGCGTGTGCGGGATGTTCCGGTCCGCCGATCCCCAGATGAACCAGGATGGGAGCTTCTTCCAGGCGCCCGGTCCAGCGGGCTCGCCCAAGGCGCCCACGGTGATCGGCCGCTGCGTCGCCGCCATCTGGACCGCGTTCGCCGCCGGAACGTCCGCCGCGAACTGCTTCCAATACTTCTCCTGCGCGATGTAGACGTCCTTGGAGCCGTCAGCCTGGGGGATCGGCGGGGTGAGCGTCTGCCCCAGCGTCCCGGTCGGGAATTGGTTGCCGAGCGATACGGCGCTTTCGCCGGCCTCCGGCGCGAATCCAGCGACGAAGACGAGGCCCTTCACGTTGTCGCTGCCCTCGGCGGCCATCGAGATCACCCCGCCACCGTAGGAATGCCCGACGAGGAGCACTCGTCCACGCACGTCGCGCACGATGCGCGCGACGTAGTCGGCGTCGGTCTTGAGCCCGCGGAGCGGATTGGCGGCCGCGATCACCGGATATCCGTCCCGCGCAAGCTTGGCGATGACCGAATTCCAGCTCGACGAGCCGGCGAAGGCGCCATGAACCAGGACGATGGTGGTCGACTTCCGGGCGCTCGAGGCGTCTCCCGGTGGGGCCGCGCCTGCCGTGCCAACGATGCTGATCGCCGCGATGATAGTCATCAATCCGCGCATCTCCAATTCCTTCTTTCCACGAGGTTGCCAAGGCGCCCGCACGGCGGAGCCAAACGGCCCATCCTCGGCGGTGCGGCCAACATGCAGCTCCCGCCCGCCGCCGTCGCGTTAGACGTTGCGAGATTCCGATTGCCTGACCGGGCGCCGATAAACGTGCGATTCTGAAAGCGGTCGATCGTGCGCCGGTGTCAAAACGCCTCTTATGAACGGAGAGCGTCGATGGACACTGGAACTGAGGAAGAGCCCAACTTCGCGGGCATCGTCCTGGCGGACGGGGAAGCACCGATCTTCGGGCCGGGCGACCGGGTGCGGGTCCTCGATCGGCGCCCCGTCGGCCATTACCGTGTTCCGACCTACCTGCGGGGCAAGACGGCGTCGGTCGAATCAGTGATTGAGCCCCCCGGCCTGAACAACGAGGAGGAGGGGTTCGGCCGGAACGCCGGACGGAAGCGTCACTATTACCGCCTCTCGCTGCCCATGGTGGAGGTCTGGCCGGCATATGCGGCGTCACCCCACGACACGCTGAAGATCGAGGTCTTCGAGACCTGGCTGGAAGGGATCCGCAAATGAACCCACACGACCATCCGCACGAACATCCGACCGACGAGGACGATCAGCCTCCCGGCTATTACGAGATCATGGAAATCGCCGTCCGCGAACTGCTGGCGGAGAAGGGCCTCATCCAACCCGCGGAGATCCGCCGGCAGATCGAGGTCCTGGACTCGCGCACCCCGGCGCTTGGCGCCAAGGTCGTCGCACGCGCCTGGGTCGACGACGCCTTCCGCGAAAGGCTGCTCGCCGACGGCCGTGCCGCCTGCGAGGAGCTGGGCATCAGCTTCTACGACGACACCGGGCTGATCGTGCTCGAGAACACGGCGGAGGTGCACAACCTGATCGTCTGCACCCTGTGCTCCTGCTATCCCCGGCCGGTCCTCGGTCTACCGCCCGACTGGTATAAGCAGAAGCCGTATCGGGCTCGAGCCATCTCCGAACCGCGCGCCGTGCTCGCCGAGTTCGGCACCATCATCTCCGATGACGTCGAAGTCCGGGTCAGCGATTCGACGTCCATGGTCCGCTTCCTCGTGCTGCCCCGCCGACCACCCGGCACCGAGGAGTTGAGCGAGGAGCGCCTCGCCGCACTCGTCACCCGCGACGCGATGATCGGCGTCGTTCCTGTCTATGCCGAACTCGAAAAGGTGCTGTCATGAGTGAGGAGTTGCTGACCCGTCTCCCCAACGACGTCGGCGGAAGCCCCGCCGGTGCCGTCGACCGACGCGACCACGAGCTGGCGCCTTGGGAGAAGCGGTGCCACGCCCTGGCCGACGTGCTCGACTTCCACAAGATCATCAACACCGAGGAGAAGCGGCGCGGCGTCGAGTCCCTCGGCAGCGAGATGATCGGCAAGCTGAGCTATTACGAGCGGTGGATCGCAGCGTTCGCCAACATCCTCTTCCAGAAGTGCGTGTTGTCGCCGGAGGAGCTGGCCTTGCGGATGCAGGAGGTCGAGCGGCGCTCGGTCGGGTCGACGCCGGACGCACGGCGATGATCGAAGGTCTGAACACGCGCGCAAGTGGTCACGGATGGGTGGAAACGGTCCGGCGCGTCCTGCTGGCGCTCGACAGGAGAGGGCTGCACGTCTTCGCGCGCATCGATCATCGAGCCGCCGCTGAGGCGGCCGGCTTGACGCTTCCGCCAACTGAGGTGGTGGTCTTCGGGGATCCCCGCGCCGGGACCCCGCTGATGGGCCTCGCCCGCACGATGGCGATCGACCTGCCGCTGCGCATTTTGGTGTGGGAGGACCACGAAGGAGCCACGTGGCTCTCCTGCGACGAGCCGAGCTGGCTCGGACGGCGCCATGGTCTGGAAGTGGACGCCGCCGAGGTGTTGGAGCGTATGGATCAATCCGTCGCGGCCATCGTCGCTGAGGCGGCCGAAACCGGTCCGCGGTGAGGAGGTGTTTGAAGCTACAAGTCCTTCGGGCGGCGGCGCCGTTCCCGAGACGCACCCCCGCGGGGCAGGATTGCGGCAGCGGCTGCTGACGATCTACGCGGTCCTCGCCATCGTCAACGGTGGCGCCTGGATCTGGGCGTTCCTCGCTTTCGCAGAGAAGCCGTTGATGATGGGCGTCGCCGTCGTGGCCTACGGGCTTGGGCTCCGACATGCTATGGATGCCGACCACATCGCCGCGATCGACAACGTCACCCGGAAACTCATGCGGGACGGGCGGCGGCCGGTGTCGGTCGGCTTCTTCTTCGCGCTCGGCCATTCGAGCGTCGTCGGCCTGATGACCATCCTGGTGGCCAGCCTGGCAGTCGCACTCGGAAGTTTCGAACAGTATGGGAAAGTGGGCGGAAGGCTGAGCGCCGCGACGTCGATGGTGTTCTTCGTATTCGTGGTGGCCATGAACCTCGGCATACTCAGAGCGCTTCATGCCGATTACCGGCGCGTCCGCGCAGGCCGTGTCGCCGGGCACGGCTCCGGCGACGTGCTCGCCCACCAAGGACTGCTGGCGCGCCTGCTCCGACCGGCTTTCCGTCTGATCACACGCAGTTGGCACATGTTCCCGCTCGGCGCGCTCTTCGGACTGGGATTCGAGACCGCCACCGAAGTCACCATCTTCGGAGTGTCCGCGGCCCAGGCGGCGAACGGTCTACCCCTCAGCGCCGTCCTCGTCCTCCCCGCCCTGTTCGCAGCCGGCATGATGCTGATGGACACCACGGACGGGGTTCTGATGCTTGGGGTCTATGACTGGGCGTCCCAGAAGCCGATGCGCAGGATCTACTACAACATGACCATCACGCTGGTCTCGGTGGCCGTCGCCCTGCTGATCGGGGCCGTTCAGCTCGCTAACCTCCTACGTGACAGGATGGACGGAGATGGCGCCGCATCGCATCTGGCCCAACTATTGGAGGGCAACATGAACACCCTGGGAATCGCGGTCGTCGTGATCCTGCTGGCGAGCTGGCTGCTTTCCTGGACGGTCCATCGCTTTCGAAAGCCCGGCTGAGCACTCCACGCGACGCGGCGGTGGCACGATCAGGGCCTATAGCCAGGGACTTCAGCGGGGAGGCGGATGATGATGAGTGTTCCGCGCCCAGGCCGGCTCTGCACCTCGACGGAACCGCCCACCGAGCGCACGAACTCCCGCACCATCATGAGGCCGAGGCCCGTCCCGGATCCGGTCGATCTCGTCGTGACGAAGGGATCGAACACGCGCGATGCGACTTCCGGCGACATGCCGCATCCAGTGTCTGCGATGCGCAGGACAGCGCAGGGCAAACCGTCGTCGGTCAGCCCCGCCTCCTGCGACACCGCGATCCGCAGACGGCCGCCGGCCGGCATCGCGTGCCGGGCGTTGACGACCAAATTGAGGACTGCGTTCTCCAACGCGCAGGGATCGCACAGGACGGGCGGAACACCGTCGTCGAGCAGGAACTCGACCGTGATGGCTGGCCCCGCTGCGAGGATGATCACGTCCTGGACCTCCGCAAGCCTCTGACAGATCGATGTCGGGGTAGTGGCGGCCGCCCTCGATCCACGGACATCGAAGATCTCGCGACTGAGATCGCAGGCGCGCTCGACCGACACGTGCGCCGCCCGGATGATCGGGCTGAGCGTATCCCGCAGTTCCGCGTCCAACGCCCGATCTATCAGCCTCACGGCGCTGCCGAGCACCTGCAGCAGATTCGAAAGGTCGTGCGCCGAGCCTGCGGACATGAGGCCGAGCTTCACGAGTCGGATGAGTTCCGGATCCTGCAAGCCCCCTAGCGTCTCGGTCTCGGGCATTCCCGAAGCCCTGTGTAGGACGTCACCAACCTGCGATCGATGGACGTGCCTGGTGCGGTCTCCAGGTGGTTGCATGTGTTCGGTCCTCATTGAATGCCCGACGGGGCGCAATGGAGCGATGCGATGCTCGCTCTGCGCACCGGAAATCACCGAAACCGAGGGATCGGTCTTTTCAAATCAAACGATATACCCGCACCATCGCCGGGCGGAGGCGCAAACGATTGAATTTTAATGCCTTTCTGGGCCGCCCTCACGTCATCTCACGCCGCCCGCCATCTCCTTACGCTCCTATCCCGCCCCGCCGCGCTAGGCCCTTGGACCACAGCGACCCGCTTGAAGCGCAAGCCGGGCGCCTGAATCCAGGAGGACGGAATGCAGCCCGTGACACATGATCCGCACGGCCCCCCGCTGCCGACGACGCGTTCCCCCCAGGCGATCGAGCCCGGACCGTCCAGGATCAAACCGCTGCCCAAATGGCGGTTGCGGCGGGTTGAGGAGTTCGTCGACAGCAGGATCGACGAGCCTTTGACCCTCAGCCAGCTGGCTGCCGCAGCGGGCCTGTCGCGGATGCATTTCGCCGCACAGTTCCGCGCGGCGATCGGTGCCAGACCGCACGACTATCTGCTCCGCCGACGCGTGGAGCGATCGATCTCCCTGATGTCCGACCCCAAGGTGTCGCTCGCCGAAGTGGCCCTATCGTCCGGATTCCAAAGCCAGAGCCACTTCTCGACCGTGTTCCGACGTTTCCAGGGCACCTCCCCTGCGGTTTGGCGGGGGCAGCGCAGTTGCGGAGTGCGCCGGTAGCGGACGCGGCTCGTGTGATCGAAGTCCAGATGATCGCGCCAGCCGGAAGGAGAGCGAAATGAGGAAAAGGACGGCCATCCCGGGGGCAGCGGCGATCGCGCTATCGACTGCCGCATATGCCCAGCCCGAAGGTTTCGCGTCGGCGATGGATACGGCGATGGCGCGAATGCATGGCGCGATGATGATCTCCCATAGCGGTGATCCCGACCGCGACTTCGCCCGCATGATGATCCCGCACCATCAGGGCGCGATCGACATGGCCGTGATCGAACTTCGATACGGCAAAGACGAACGCCTGCGGCGTCTTGCGCAGGGCATAGTCGTCGAACAACGACAGGAGATTGCTGTGATGCGGGAAACCCTGACCGATCGGCCAGCGTCACCGTCGAGGAACAAGCCGGACCCGTTCCCCAAGCGCGGTGTTCACGGAGACCACCAATGAGACGGGTCCTACTGACCGTCGTCGCGTCAATCGCCATCGCCACCCCCGCGAGCGCGCAGCAGGTTCCCTACGCTGCGACCGACATTCCGGTCAGCGCGCAGGATCGGTTCTACACGTCCGATCAGTTCTCGAATACGGTGTCGGTCATCGACCCGTCCACCAATACGCTGCTCGGCGTCATCAAGCTCGGCGACGACACTCCCGCGAACCTGAGCCCCCTGTATAGGGGGCAGATGCTGGTTCACGGCATGGGCTTCTCTCCCGACCGTAAGACCCTGGCCGTCGTGTCGGTAGGCTCTAACTCGATCACCTTCATAGACACCGCCACGAACGCGGTGAGGCACACGACCTATGTCGGCCGGTCGCCGCACGAAGCCTTCTTCCGACCGGACGGGCGTGAGGTCTGGGTGACGGTGCGAGGCGAAGACTATGTCCAAGTGCTCGACGGCAGGACGTTCGAGCCGACGATGAGGATAGCGGTCCCGAACGGGCCGGGCATGACGATCTTCTCGCCGAACGGCAGATACGCATACGTCTGTTCCAGCTTCACGCCGGAGACGGTCGTCATCGACACGTCCACCAAACGGATAGTTGGACGGGTGAAGCAGGAGAGCCCGTTCTGCCCCGACATCTCTGCGACGCCGGACGGCAAACAGGTCTGGCTGACGCTCAAGGACGTCGGCAAGGTCATGGTCTTCGGCGCAACGCCGCCGTTCGGGGTGCTCAAGACCATCGACACCGGTGCGATCACCAACCACGTCAACATCGTCCGCAACGCGGGCGGGCAGTTCGCCTATGTGACGGTGGGCACCGAGAACGTCGTCAAGGTCTTCCGCACGACGGACTTCGTGCAGGTCGCCACGATCCAGGTCGGGGCGCTTCCGCATGGCCTTTGGCCATCGGGTGACGGGAAGCGCATCTATGTCGGCCTCGAGAACGCCGATGCGGTCGCCGCGATAGACACGCTGACCAACAACGTCATCGCCACGATCCCCATCGGCCAAGGTCCACAGGGCGTCGCCTATGTTCCAGGCGCCGTCCCCACCGGTGACGGCCGGGCGAACCTGGCTCCCCTCGCACAAGCCGGGATGAAGGTGCAGCTGACGCTCGCCGGAATGGGACGGAGCCAAGTGACGTTATTCGATCAGGGGCAGGTGCAGATCCTCCAGGCCGCGGTCGCCGGCTTGGCCCCAAACATGCCCTATGTCCTCGGCCTCTCCCCTCGCGCCGATGGCCGCGGCGCGATCCAGGCTCTCGCCGAGTTCACGACGAACCCGGCGGGCGCCGCGATCGTGATCACGGTGGGACCTCTCCGCGAAATCGTCAACGAAGCGAAGACCGACGACCGCCGGTATCTCGTCATCGCGCATGGTGGCGGCATGACGGACGGCTCGATAGTTCAGGTCCAGCAGTGACGTGGAGCTGCGCAGCATCCTGTCAGCAACGCGGAAAATGACGGCTTGCCCGACGGTGAAGCTAGCGTCCCCGCTGTGGGCCTCGAGCATCCGGCGCCATGCGCCTGCCCGCTCGTCCCACGACGGCGTCGCCACCGATCATAAGCGCCACAACGCTCGCTGACAGATCCGCGATGTCGCATCCTCGCTCTTCCGGCCATCGGTGAACGCCTGCTCAGTGCGCCAGCTCGGGTCAGGCGGGGCAGCCGCAGATCCTTGCGCAGGTCTCGCGGACGCACGACCGCCGCAATCCCAGCGGCGATTGACGTTCGGATGCCCGAATGGTCATCAGCCGGCGCGCCAACTCGTCCCTACGGCCACGATGGGTGGTCAGGACGCGAGCGACTTCTCATCGAACACCTAAAACAATGGCTTGCCATCGGCGCTCGGCAGCGAAACGCCAAGCAGCTTCGCGATGGTCGGCGCGATGTCGCGCTGGTCGATGCTGCCGATCGAGCCCCGGCGGGGCACGCCGGGTCCAGCGATGAAAAAGCTGGCCCACATCTCGGGATGGGTCGGAAAGTATCCGTGAGTTCCCTTCAGCGAGTATGGCTGGATCAATGGCCCGCGCGTGCTGCCGCTGTTGCTGAAGCCGAGCTTGAAATCCATCCAGAAGCTTGCCGCCGCCGTCCCGCCCATCGCCACCACCTCGTTGTGGTCGATGATCTTGCCGATCCCATTGGCGGGATCGGCTGCCAGCCGATCCAGCAGCGCGCGCGTCTTCCGGGCCGTGGCCGCGTCGCCCGGATCAGCGAGCGTGACCGCCGCCGACCCGCGGCCCCACGGAACGGCCTTCCAGTTCAGCACTTTGCCGGTCGCCGGATCAAGCGTCAGCAGCCCCGCCTCGGCGAAGGCGCGCGTGAGATTGACAGCCGTGTGGACCGGCGCGAAGCCGTGATCCGATACGACCGCGACGATCAGATCGGGCTCGACGGCTCGCGCCTTCGCGATGAGTTCGCCGATCGCCGCATCGATCGCCTGGAGCGCATCGATCGCCTCGGCCGACCCGGGGCCGTGGTCGTGCTCGGCTTCATCGAGGCTGATGAAGTGAAGCGTGAAGAAGTATGGCCGCTTCAAGGCGTATATGGTCTCCGCCAGCCTTGCCCGGGCTTGGTCGGAAGCGACATCTCCGCCAATGGCAGGCGCCAACGGCGCTCCGTTCTTCTCTAGCGCGGTCAGCAGCCCCGGCGTGGACAGCGCCCGCACCAGCTTCACGTCCTCCGGCGTGCGCGCACGCCAGTAATCGGGAATGTTGTAGTCGATCGCCGCCATGCCCACCGTCGCCGGCCAGCTGATCGACGCCGTCGAGCGGCTCGCGGCGTGCGCCGCGTCCCACAAGGTGGGCACCTTGATGTCCTCGGCATACCAATGCCAGCCGTCCAGGTTCGCACCGGTAGGGTCGAAGACCTGGTTGTTTTCGATTCCGTGCCTCACCGGCCAAACGCCGGTGACCATGCTCGTGTGATTAGGATAGGTGGCGGTTGGAAGGCTGTTCCGCACGCCGCTGGCGTGAGTGCCGCTCGCCATCAGCCGCCGAAGGTTGGGGACTCGAAAGCCACGCTTGTCAGCCGCGATCACATCGAGCGGCTGCATGCCATCCACGGAGATCAGCAGCACCGGAGCCGCCTGCGCCAGGGGTGTGATGAATAGCATGCCCAGAAGGGCTACGATCGCACGTGTCGATATCATATGAATACCTTCTGCGGCCGCACCCGGTGGCGATACCGGTCCGAAGTGAGAGGGGAAGCGGGGAAGCAACTTAGAAACGGTATTTCGCATCGATGAAAAAACGTCGCCCGTATATGTCGAAGCGGCCGCGGTATTCGTTTCTGACTTCGGGCAGTTTATCGAAGACGTTCTTGACGCCCAAACCTATATTGACTGAACTGTTGATAGGGGCAGTCAGATACGTATCGTGGTAGACTAGCGATGAAACCACGTATGCCTCTGCATAATCGTCAGCCGAGGTGTTCGACAACTTGGTGCCGTCGATATACCTCGCCGTCCAGTTCGCTTCGGTCGCCCCGAGCTTACCTGACAGCGTGACGTTCGCCACGATCTGCGGAATGTCGAACTGGCCGAGCAACTTGGTGACCTGCTCGGGCTTCGACGGGTCCGATACGAGCTCGTTCTTCGTCGTGTAGGATCCCTGGGCGACCAAGCCCACGGCGAAGCGCCTACCCCACAACGATCCAGCTTCGGTCCGATAGCGCAGAGTGACGTCGACACCCTCAGCCGCAAGCTGGCTGAAGTTGACGGGCTGGACGTAGACGCTGTCGATCGAACCGCCGGATTGGCGCTGGATCTGACTGCACAGGAGCGCGTCGAGCGAAGCCTTGTCCACGCAACCGTTCAAGATGTTGACCAGCGACAGACTCGCCACCGCCCCATCGATCTTGATGTCGTAATAATCGACCGAGAGGCTGAGGTTGGGTATCGCCCTCGGCTGGACGACCACGCCGAGGGTGAGACTGTTCGACGTCTCAGGCCGCAGTTGATCGTTTCCGGTGGTGATGATGGTGCGGTTGACGGAGTATAGCGGATCGTTCCAACCGGCGGGGATGCCGAGCGCTGCGCAGTTCTTCGCGCGGTTCGGGTTCGCGTTGACATACAGGCTGTGGCACGGGTCGAAGATATAGGCGTTGCCTCGCGATCCGGGGCTGAACAACTCGATGAGATTGGGCGCCCTCACGCTCCTGGAACGGGTGACCCTGAACCGGACGTCAGGGATCGGAGCGTAGACCGCGCCGGCCTTCCAAGTCACCGTGCCCCCGGACGTGGAATAGTGCGAGTAGCGCGCGGCTCCATTCAACTCCAGATAATCCGCGAACGGTTGGTCCTTCAGCAGTGGAACGGAAACCTCGCCGAATGCTTCGGAGGCTGAGATCGAGCCATCGCGCTTCGTCCCGGAGTATAGATAGAGCTGATTCGCCGCTGCAAGGGCGTCGGGCCGCGACTCGATCGTGTCTTCTCGATACTCGACGCCCGTTGCGAAGTTCAGTGGCCCTGCCGGCAGATCGATGAGACTGCCGGTCAGTTGCGCGCCGGCGACCTTCTGCTCGTTGATCGTCACCCAGGTTGCGTCGTGGCTGAAATAGCCGACCGCGCCCGGAGTGGCTGCGTATGGACCGAACAGGTTGAGCGGCTGGCAGCCGGCCGCGCGCGCAGCCGCGCTGGCGCATTGCGGACCGTCGGGACCGGCCACAACGTCGATCGCCTCTCTGAACCGGGAGGTTATCTGGGTGTTGCTGATGGTGTCCTCGGCGCGGAACCGACCATATTGGCCGAACACGCGCCAGTTGAGTTTTGGCCCGATAGCCCCGTCGAGGCTGAGGATGCCGGTGTAGCTGGTCCTCGTCACGTCCCGCGTGACGGGACCGCTGTCCTTGTTCGAACGAGTGACCGAGAGGGTGGTCAGACCTTTGGCGTCCATCAGCGCGCGCACGTCGGCTGGGATGAGCGGGTTGTCATGGCCGGGCTGGTGAAAGATCGTATAGGAGCCAGCGCCGCTGTTGCTCGGCGGCAAGCCGTCCTTCGTAGTGGTTTCAGAAAAGTCGAACTGGGATGAGAGTTTGATGCTGTCCGTGACGTCGTAGCTGGCCGTGGCGAGTAAAGCGCCGGTCGTGATTTCGGGGATCAGGTAACCGAACTCAGCGTTGTTCAGCCCGTCGCCACCGCCATAACCATACACCCCGTCATAGGCGAGGCCGCCGTTGACAGCGGGCCGCAAGGACTGGTCATAGGTATATCGCGTGCCGGCTACCGTGAACGTTCCGCCGTATGACAAGAGGGGCTGGCGGTAACCAGGCAATGAGAAGAAGTCATAGATCCCGTCATTGGGACCGGTGTTCGCCGGGTTCGGAACCGAAAGGTAGGCCGACCGGGAAAACGGCCTGTCGGCCTTCTTGAGCGGCTGGTCGTGATTGAACGATCCGCCGATCGTGAAGCGGCCCCTTTCGCCCAAGGCGCCACCGACGAGGGCGCCGATGGACGACGACGCGGCGTCGCCGCGACTGCTCAGGCCTTGCCGGACGTCGAGCTCCACTCCGCTCACCTGCTTCTTGAGCAGAATGTTGACCACGCCGCTCACGGCATCTGCACCGTAGACCGCAGCCGCGCCGCCCGTGACGATCTCGACCCGTTCGACCAGGTTGGAGGGAATGGTCGAGAGGTCCAGGGCCGATGACGTCGTCGAGCCGGAGACGCGGCGATGGCCGTCCACCAGAACGAGCGTTCGGCCCACACCAAGTCCGCGCAGGTTGACGAACTGACCACCGAGATCGCCCTGCGCCCTATTGGTGTTGATCGGCCCCTGACCGATTCCGAGCTGCGGCAGCTCATTGAGGACGTCGTATATCCGGCTCTCCCCGGTCCGCCTGATATCGGCTTCCCGGGTCACCGCCGTCGGTGCGGAAGCCTCGAACTCCCTCCGCCCGATCCTGGATCCGGTCACCACGATCTCATCCTTCTTGGCGTCCCCCGACTTGTCGTCCTGGATGCCCAAGCCTCCGATCTCCGCCGGAACTCCCGCTGCCGCCTTGCGAAGGATGATTATGTTTCCCTGGTCAGACGCGATCTCCAGCCCCGTGCCCGCGATCATCGAACGCAGTGCGGCTCGCGCGTTCAGAGGGCCTGACACCGCTTGGCTGATCACCGAAGCCGGCAGGTCTGCCGGCGCGATGACCTGAAGACCCGACTGCTGGGCGAACGCGGCCACGGCGGCGGGGACGCTTTGGGCCGGGATGTCGAATTGCGCGTTCTGGGCATTTGCGGGCGCTGAAATAGCCGCAGCGCCGCCGAGCATTCCACAGACAAGAGCCGTTCTCGAAAACATAAATTCCCCCGCACCGTTACCAAGGCTCTCAAGCCATTGGCCTTAGGATGCAGATGGGAGACCTTCCCGCCATTCGGCCTGAAAAAAAATTCAGCTTTTGTAGATGATGACCTCGTTGCCCCTTCGAACGCTCTTGAGCCCCAGGCTCAACGCAACGTTCCTGGCGAATCCCGCGGGATCGTTCGTCGCATAGACACCCGTAATGTGGAGATGGACGATCGACGGATCCTCCACTCTGATTTTGAGATCGGAATAGCGGCCGAATTCCTCTGCGGCCTGCGCCAGAGTGAGGCCCTGCAGATCGAGCCGGCCATGTCGCCACGCAAGGGCATTGCTGAGCCGGGCAGCGTCCAAGGTGGTGATGTCGGGGGTCGCCGCCGGGTCCACCGCGAATTGGATGCCGGCGTGGACCTGACCAAGCACCTCCCTTCCCCGACCTACCTCGACGACACCCTCTGAAACGAGCAACCGGATCGCGTCCGGACCGATCAGTCGCACCGAGAAGCTCGTACCGATCGCACGGACGCTGAGATCGCCCGCATAGACGACAAACGGGCGCGCGGGATCCTTCGCGACCTGGAACAGCGCTTCACCGTAGACGAGATCGATCCGGCGCAACCCGCTCGTCAGCACGGGCCTGATCTGCGTCAGCGTGTTGAGCGTGATATGAGAGCCTTCATGAAGCGCGACTAAGCGAACCGCCCCTTTGGCGGTCTCGATCGATCGTGCGCCGAGGCCCGGATTGCGACGGGAGAAGGTGAAAATTCCGCCGCTGACCGCAGTTGCAGCCACCACGCTGGCGGCCATCGCCATCACCCGACGGCGCGCCACCGGCTCAGATGGCTCCACGGGCTGGGCGGGAAAACCTTCCCCCAATGCGACCGCTCGATCAAGGTGGACGTTGATCGCCATGGCACGCGCGTAGGCCCCTGCCCGCCTTGGGTCAGCGGCAGCCCATCGCTCGAGCTCTTCTCCATCTTCAGCGGAAAGTCGACCGCGATCGCCAAGCGCGACCCACGCTGCGGCGGCCTGATCGATCTCAGCGGCTGTCTCTCGTGGCCCATTCTGTTTGTTCGACGGCGGGTGGCTCATACCTGTTAGATGCCGATTTGCGATGACTTCCGCCATGTCCAATTATGCTGCCGAGCAATCCGAGCGCTTTTCCGATGTGCTTCTCGATGGTGTTCTCGGAAACGCCCATGGCGATGGCGACCTCACGTTGGCTGAGGCCGCGCACCTTCCGCAGCACGAACGCCTCCCGGCATTTCGGGGGCAATTCGTCGATCAATCTGGCCAGAAGCCCCAACTCCTGCCGACCTGCGGCGACCATTTCCGGGGACGGGGTGTCGTCGGGAATGAGGAGGGCGTCGAAATCGGCCAAAGCGCTGAATGCAATGACCCGCGACTGTCGGAATGATCGAAGGATGACGGACTTCGCCACCTCGAAAAAGTAGATACGTGGACGATAAATGTGGTCAACCGCCTCTAGGCCGGCAAGGATCGCGTAGCTCTCCTGAACGATGTCGTCGACATCGAGGCCTGGCACGCTTCGGCGGTTGAGCCACGAGCGCAGCTCCGGCTCATGCACCAGAATGTGCTGTGTGAGCCATAAGGCTCTTTCGGGCGTCGCGACTGGCACCGGACGCCTATCCAAGCTGGACGTTACAATCCGGCGACACCGAACCCTTTAATTAACCGTATTCGAAACGGTCGGTGCACCGACGAGACCGCTCGTCCGCTGTCATGCGGGCGAATCTCCTCGGCGTTCTCATCCACAGGAATCGGAGCATTGGCCTTTGTCGCTGCGACACGCATCCCCGGCGGGGAACAATCGTGTCGACAGAGTAACTCGAAGTGATTGGCATGGTGCGACCGGCCAAACCTCACTGCACCGCCAGCCCGCCCCTTCCCAGCTTCTCACGTCGACTAACGGCAACTGGCTGGGCCCGCCGCCGGTAGGGGTCCACAACATCATGCATCTGATCCGACCGCGCTGGCCGGAGATAGGAAGGAACATGCTGGTGACACGACTGGTCCCGTCCGCAAGCCGCCGGTCGGTCGTCGCGGCCGCCACGTTTGGTCTCACCCTGTCCGCCCTTGGATTGCCAGCGCTGGCCGGAGGAAGACGGCAACATCAACCTCGCAAGACCGAACCGAAGGGCATGAACATGGGCACGATCAAGACCGCCGACGGCGCCGACATCTTCTTCAAGGATTGGGGCGAGGGTCCCGTCGTCATGTTCTCGCACGGGTGGCCGCTCAACGCCGACGCCTGGGAGGACCAGATGTTCGTGCTCGCCTCCAACGGCTACCGCGCCATCGCGCACGACAGGCGTGGTCATGGCCGCTCCAGCCAGACCTGGGGCGGCAACGACATGGACACCTATGCGGACGATCTCGCGGCCGTCGTCCGCGCGCTCGACCTCAAGGACGTCACCCACGTCGGTCATTCGACCGGCGGCGGCGAAGTCGCCCGCTACATCGGCCGGCACGGAACGTCCCGGGTAAAGGCGGCGGTGCTGGTGGCGGCGATCCCGCCCACGATGCTTAAGACGGCCGACAATCCCGATGGCTCCCCGATGGAGGTGTTCGACGCCATCCGCGAGGGCGTCGCGAAGGATCGGGCGCAGTTCTATCGTGATCTCGCCGAGCCGTTCTACGGTGCGAACCGCGCGGGATCGAAGGTCTCGCAGGGCATCAAGGATGCGTTCTGGAGCCAGTCGATGATGGCCGGCCTGAAGGGCGCATACGACTGCATCGCGCAGTTCTCCGAACAAGTATTCGTCGACGACCTGAAGAAGTTCGACGTACCGACCCTGATCATCCACGGCGATGATGATCAGATCGTCCCGTTTGCCGACGCTGCCCCGAAGACGGCACGGCTCGTGAACGGCGCCACGCTCAAGGTCTACCCCGGAGCTCCCCACGGACTACCCGTGACGCATCGGGAGGAGTTCAACGGCGATCTGCTCGCCTTCCTGAAGACCTGACGCGGCGCCGGCGCCGCACCGGAGCTCCCCCGCCCCCCCGCCCGGTGCGGCGCCACCCATCTCCACCCCATCGGCGAACTCCCCCTCCATCAGGATGAGCAAGATGCCTTCTTCCAATCGACTGATGCACATCGCTGTGGGCCTCGGCGTGGCGCTTGCCGCCGCACCGCTGCTCGCCAGCCCCTATTCCGACATCAACAAGGCCGCGGCAGCGGGGCCGATCAAAGTGGATCGCCTGCGCGGCGGGGTGCGTATGCTTTCGGGGTCCGGTGGCAACATCGGGGTCCTGCCGGGACCAAACGGCCTGTTGATGGTCGATGCGGGCATCGCCGTCTCGCAGAAGATGATCCAGGCGGCGCTGCGAAAGATAAGCCCGGGTCGGATCCGTCTCCTGATCAACACCCATTGGCACTGGGACCACACTGACGGCAACGGGTGGGTCCGACGCACCGGCGCGACGATCGTCGCCGACCGGCTGGCGCTGCGCCGGCTGACCCAGACGAACCGCGTCGTCGAGTGGGAGCACACCTTCACGCCGATCAACAAACCCTATCTGCCGAACTCGGTGCTGACGGGCGACAAGACCATCGGCTTTGCCGGCGAGACGCTGCGGATACGCCATTACGGGGCGGGACACACCGATGGCGACATGTCGGTCTACTTCAAGAAAGCCGACATCCTGCAGACCGGCGACACGTTCTGGAACGGGCAGTATCCGTTCATCGACTACGTGACGGGCGGCAGCATCGACGGCGCGATACGGGCGGCGAACGCAAACCTGGCCATGGCCGGTCCCAACACGCAGATCATCCCCGGGCACGGACCGGTCGGCAATCGGGTCCAACTGCTCGCCTTCCGCAACATGCTGGTCGCGATCCGCGCGAGGGTCGCCGCGCTCAAGGTGGAGGGCAAGTCGATCGACCAGGCGGTCGCCGCCAGACCGACGGCCAACTTCGACGCGAAATGGGGACGTTCGGTCATCAGCGGCGCCCTGTTCACGCGCCTCGTCTACCGCGGGGTCTAGGAGGACGACATGGGCGACTACATCACCATATCCACCGATGCTGGCGAATTCCAAGCCTACCGGGCCCGTCCCGACCTGCCCGTAGCCCCCGCAGTCGTGGTCCTCCACGAGGTCTTCGGCGTGAACGCGGACCTTCGCCAGACCTGCGACGAGTTGGCGCGGCAGGGCTTCATCGCGGTATGTCCCGACCTGTTCTGGAGACAGCAGCCGGGCACCGACCTCAGCGTCACGTCGGAGCAGGACTGGAACAAGGGTCTCGCACTCTACGGCGCGTACGACCGGGATCTTGGCGTGCGCGACGTCGTGGAGACGATCCGACACTCAGCCTCACTCGAAGGCGCTTCAGGCAAGGTCGCCGTGCTCGGCTACTGCCTGGGTGCCCTGATGGTCTTCCTCACCGCCGCCAGATCGGACGTCGACGCGGCCGTCGCCTTCCATGGAGCGGACACGGAGAAGTATCTGGACGAGGCGAAGTCGATCACGGCGCCGATGCTGATGCACCTAGGCGAAGCCGACGAGTTCGTCTCGCCGGCCGCACAGAGCGCGATCAAGGCCGCCTGCGCCGATCGACCGAACATCCGGATCTTCAGCTACCCGGGTTGCCATCACGCCTTCTCCCGCCACGGCGGCGCGCACTACGATGCTGGGGCGGCGGCGAAGGCCAACACGCGCACCTGGGCCTTCCTCCACGGCGAGCTCGCCTGAACGATCTACCAAGGAACGTAAGCCATGACGAACAGGCCGCCGCTGCCACCTTTCACCTTCGCCTCAGCAACCGAAAAGGTCCGTCTCGCGGAGGATGCCTGGAACAGCCGAGATCCAGGAAAGGTCGTCCTCGGTTATTCGCTGAACACGCAATGGCGCAACCGCGCCGAGTTCGCCCGCTCCCGCGTCGACGCCGAGCGGCTGTTGCAACGAAAGTGGGCGAGGGAACTCGACTATAGGCTGATCAAGGAGTTGTGGGCCTTCGGGGGAGCGCGGATCGCAGTGCGCTTCGCCTACGAATACCGTGACGACAGCGGCAACTGGTATCGGGCCTACGGAAACGAGAACTGGCAGTACGACGACGCCGGACTGATGACGCACCGCCACGCCAGCATCAACGAACACCCGATCCAGGAGGCGGACCGCATGTTCCTCTGGCTGCTTGGACGCCGCCCCGACGACTACCCCCCGCTCAGCCATTTCGGCTTCTGATCCCATCCCGCGGAAAACATCCGCCTACTGGAGAACGACGATGCACATGCTCGATTGGAATGGATACCGTCAGCAGATCTCCGCTGGCGTGTCGACGCTCGGAAAGCTCAGCCCGGACACGGTCAGGGGCTACGTCACCATGAACGCAGCCGGACAGAAGACCGGCCACTTCGACGAGAAGATGCGCGAGCTGATCGCTGTCGCGGTCGCTATCAGCCTCCGTTGCGACGGCTGCATCACCGTCCACACCGAGGCGGCCCGTAGGCTCGGCGCGAGCAAAGGGGAGATCGCGGAGGCGATGGGCGTCGCGATCGGCGTGAACGCCGGCGCGGCGATCATCTACGCAACCCGGACGCTCGATGCTTTCGACGCCGCGGAGGAGGCTGCCGAATAGGACGGCAAGCCGTCACGCGACTTTCGAATTCGACCAACAAATGCCACCCTTGAAGGACCAATAGATGACGAGCGAAAAGAACCGGGCGATCGCCGAGGAGCTGCTGACGGCGATCGGGACGGGTTGCTCCCCGGAAGCCATCTCAGAGCTGTTCCACCCGGACGTGGATTTCGAGATACCCGGCGACGTGGGTGCGCTGCCCTGGATCGGGCGAAAGACCGGCCGCGGCGCGGTCGTCGACTTCATCGAGGCGAACCGCCGCCTGTTGCAGCCGGTCGGCTTCGACGTTCAGGGGATCCTCGCCAGCGATGACACCGCAGTGGTCGTCGGCAAGCTCGCCAGTCTCGTCACCGCCACGGACCGCCTGATCGGCACCAGCTTCGCAATGGTTCTGACTATCAAGGATGGCAGCATCGTGCGCTTTCTGATGCTCGAGGACAGCTTCCACGTCTCGACCGCGGCGAGGCCCTGACATTAGCAGCCATCGGTGCGCGTCGCACACGCGGCGCTCGTTTCGAATTCAGGATTCCCACGAAAGTGACGCCGTAGACCCGTCGGCTCCACACACGCTAATCTCCAGGCAGAGCCATGACGAGCCTCAGCGCCGCCAGCGCCCCCGCGACGTCGCCTTGACTGGAGGGGACCGCCTTCCGGAGCGTCGCGAAAGCATGGATGTTGCCGGCCGCTTCGCGGAAGACCGTCGGCACGCCGGCCGCGATGAGAGCGGCAGCGTACGCGCGCCCCTGGTCCCGGATGGGATCGAGGCTCGACGTCACGATCACAGCGGGCGGCATCCCCGTAAGCTCGCCCAACATCGGGGAAGCCCGCACGTGGGTGACATCGGCGCCATACGCGTCAGCGCCCCACTCCAGGCCAGCCCGCGTCAACAGGAAGCCATCGCTAAAGCTTTCGAGCGAAGGGTAGATCCGGCCCATGTCCGCCAAGGGATAAAAGCAGAGCTGCGCCAACACCGGAACGACGGCAGGCGAGTCACGCAAGGCCATCGCCGTCACGATTGCCAATGCGCCGCCGGCACTATCGCCCGCCACAACGAGACCGGTCACCTGGCGTCCAAGCGCGTCTCCGCTGGCCGCAATCCAGCGAGCCGCCGCCTCGCAGTCGTCCGGAGCCGCCGGCCAGCGGTGTTCTGGCGCAAGTCGATAGCCGACCGAAACGACCGGAACGTCGAGGGTCTGCGCCATTTCAACGCACAATGCCGCGTGGGTGTCGTGGTCCCCAATCACGAAGTTACCACCGTGAAGGAATACGAGCACGGGGCCCGGTGGTCGGCTGGACCTCGCATCGAACAGCCGCAGGGACAGGCGGCCGGAAGGGCCGGGAATTTCAATATCCGCCACCACCGCGAGCTCGTTAGGCGGCACGTCGACGATACCCTTCGTGACGTCGTACTGCGCCCTCGCATCCGGCGCCGTCAGCTCCGTCGAGTTGGGCCGCGAAGCGTTGTTGACGGAGGCGAGGAAGGCACGGACATCCGCTCGCATGAATGGTTCGGTCATGCTGCACTCCTCCTGCCGTCAAATGCCCCGCCGGGCGCCGGCCCCAAACTCATTACATCGCAAAAAGATGATCACGCTATCCCGCAGATCGAGGTGGCAGGATTGGTAGAGCCCTCATTGCCAGTTCTCGGTCTCCATGTTTCGGGATTGCCATCCGTTTGCCTTTTGAGTCCACGACGTTTCTGCAATTTGCTCTATGTAAGAGAGCGTCCAGTTTGACTGCGGTATTGTCGCTTGGGGCAAAGCGGGGAGGCGGGCGTGATTACGGAGCATCATCGTAGACTTCTGACCGCCAGCGGCCTGGTGGGTGGGGCATTCTACGCCCTGCCAGCGGCAGCGCAGTCCCCGGTGCAGCAGCTCACGCCAGCCATCTCAGACAGCAGGCCACCCCGTGCGGACGCAGCACCCGCCGAGGCGCGACGTGCCCGACCCTCCGTGACCGACGAGGACAGCTGGTCTGAAACCGACATCATCGTCACCGCACAGAAGCGTGACGAACGCATCCAGGACGTCCCCATAGCGATAAGCGTCGTGGGCGCGCATGCGCTTACCCGCAGCGGGGCTAAGAATCTGATCGAACTCCAGGGGGCGGTGCCCGGAGTCTTCTTCTCGGGGAACGCGATCGGCGGAAGCGCGCCGATCGCCATACGCGGGGTGTCTGGCGTCAACACCTATCTGCTTGACGATCCCGTAGCGCTCTACGTCAACGGCGTGTATCAGTCATCGGGACAATTCGGCAGTTCGGGCTTCCTCGACATTGGATCGATCGAGGTGGTGCGGGGTCCACAGGGAACGCTGCAAGGGCGAAACGCGACCGCGGGCGCCGTCCTCATCAAGACCGCCGACACGACGTCCAAATTAAGCGGCTACGCCAGGGCGTCCATAGCGGATCCGCTCGAATACCGTGGAGAAGGAGCGATAAGCGGACCGCTGGGGCCGACCCTCCAGCTGCGTCTCGCCGCCAACTTCTATCGCGAGCGTGGATGGGGCGACAACGTCTTCGACGGTAGCCACATCGGCGGCGGTCACGGCTACTCGTTCCGAGGAACCCTACGGTGGCAGCCGGCCGAGGCGGTGGTGGTCCGCCTGATCGCGGGAAGGAACCACACCTACTCGGAGCCGGCTTTGGCTCGATACGCCGCTACAAGCGAACCCACCTCGTCCGATGGGCCGTTGCAACCCCCTGGAACGCTGACGCCGACCACTCCGCTGAGCAAAGCACAGCGAGGAGTGATCGAGGACGACCTTCAATTCGCGTTGAACCGGCATACCTTCTCGCGGATCGTGAACGACAGCCTGGCGCTGGACGCGACCTATGACCTCGGCGGTGCGGAGCTGGCATCAGTCACGGGATACGACCGCATCGAGAACACGAGTTTCACCGACATCGACTCCTTCGCTCGCACCGACCGGGAGGGCTTCGTCATAGGCGACGTGCCCACGCGCAACTTCAGCGAGGAATTGCGCCTGCAGTCAACCGGCTCACCCCGGCTCTCATACATTATTGGGCTGTACTACGCCCATTCCGATCAGGACCTGGATTCCACCAGTTTCAATCTACGGCTCACGAGCTCGGTGCCAACGGCCGCTCGCTTCATCGCAAGTCAGAGGGTTGCATCCTACGCCGGCTTTGCAGACGCGACGCTTCGCCTCACCGACACGGTCTCGGCGACGGCAGGCATCCGCCACACCCGCGAAACGAAATCCTTCGACCTCCTCAGGATCTTGTCGAACGCCGAAACCGGGCAACCGCTCGCCAGCCCCGCCGACTACCGTCCCCCAAGAGCCGAATTTGCTAACACGTCGATCCGCGCGAAGCTAATCTACAGGCCGACCAGTCACCTGCTGGCGTATGCGAGCTTCAGCACGGGCTTCAAGTCGGGGGGATTCAACGCATTCGGCACCGATCCGGCGTTCCGTCCGGAGACGCTCAAGTCGCTCGAAGGCGGGGTCAAGGCGTCCCTATTAAAGCAACGCGTTACCTTTGCGTTCGCCGCCTACGCCAACCACTTCGACGACATGCAGGTTCGCTACGGGTTGCCCATAGCCGGATTGGGCATCGCCAACGCGGCCAATTCCAAGATCAAGGGGTTCGAGCTTGAAGGCACCGCACATGTCCTCCGCGACCTAACCCTTGCGGGATCGCTAGCCTACACGAACGGCCGGTTCAGGAGATTCGACAACGCCCTGGACCTCCTCAGCCGCCCCGTCGACGCATCGGGCAATCGATTACCAAGAACTCCTTCGTGGCAGTATTCCCTCCATGGAAGTTACGCGCCACGCCTCGCAGCGGACATGCTCGGCGTCATCGACGTCTCCTGGAAGCATCGCGGCTTGGTCTATCTCTACCAGACGGACCAAAACTCTCCGACCGTTCAGGGCCAGGCGGTTGGCGAGCTCGGCATGCGCGCTGGCATCACGTTCGAGCGAGAACAGCTCTCCGCCACCATCTTCGCCAACAACCTGAACAACGGCCGATCGGCAAACGGCCTCAACGTCGCATTTTCCTATCCTAGCGTGACCTTCAACAAGCCGCGAAGCGTTGGGCTTCAGTTCGAGAAGAAGTTCTGATCCATGCCATACGCTAGAGACGCGCAATATATTCAGGATATGAAATAAGTCGGCAGAGTCCTCAGCACATCCTACGATACGCATTCACAACTTCGGCGACCTCAACGAAAATAAGGGTGTTGGTTGGCGTAGGTAGGTGCAGCAGCTTACGTATCGTGCTGAACTTCGAAGGGCAGATCATGGAATCCACACGAGAAGGCAAGGCCCAGCCGCAAGTCGCCCTGGATGAGGCGGAAGAGGTGCTCTTATTCGACGCCTTTCGGATGTTTCCGGCGCGGAGGCTGCTCCTCGTTGGGGATGAGCCGGTGCTGTTGGGGGGGCGGGCGTTCGACATCCTAGTGACGCTCGTCCGTGCCGCTGGGAGCGTGGTCAGCAAGGAAGACCTTCTTGCCCGGGCATGGCCGGGGGTTTTCGTCCAAGACGGCAGCCTACGGGTGCAGATCGCCGGACTCCGCAAGTTGCTGCGCGACGGACAGGACGGACGCCGTCTGATCCTCAACAACGCCGGACGCGGCTACAGTTTCGCTGCGCCCGTCTCATTGCAGGTCCAGAGCGGCAAGCAGATCAGCGGCGGGTCGCAGCACGCCCCGGTCTACGAACTGCCTATCGTCCTCACGAAGGTCTTCGGCCGTGAGACGTCCATCGACCATCTGACCGCTGCGCTGCCCGCGCATAGGTTCGTCACGATCGTCGGTCCCGGCGGGATCGGAAAGACGACCGTAGCTCTGATGGCAGCCGCAGCGGTGCAAGGAGCCTGCCGGGCCGGAGCCATATTCGTGGATTTCGCGCCGATCAACGACCCTGCGCTGGTGCCCAGTGCTCTAGCCTCGGCACTCGGTCTGCCCGTCAAATCGGGGAATCCCGTCCCGGACCTCGTCGCCGCGTTGAGGGACAAGCAGCTACTGGTTCTTATGGACAACTGCGAGCACGTTATCGAAGCCGCCGCAGCCCTTGCGGAGGAGATACTGTCGCGGGCCTCGCAGATCCAGATCCTCGCTACGAGCAGGGAACCCCTCAGGGCGAAAGGAGAACGCGTCCATCGGCTCGGCACACTGGAAAGTCCTCCGGCCAACTCGAACCTCACCGCGGAGGAAGCGATGGTATTCCCAGCGGTCCAGCTTTTCGTAGAGCGCACCAACGCTGCCCTCGGGGGCTTCCAGTTGCGCGATGCGGACGCTTCCGAAGTGGGGGAGATCTGTCGCCGTCTGGACGGCATCGCTTTGGCGATCGAACTCGCCACGGCCCAGGTCGGAACACTCGGCATATCCGGCGTCGCGGCTGCGCTTCATGACCGCTTCGCGCTTCTCAACAAGGGCCTGCGCACCGCAACGCCGCGCCACCGCACGCTCAGCGCCGCGTTCGATTGGAGCTACGACATGCTTTCGCCAGAGACGCAGGGAGCTTTCAGACGTCTGAGCGTCTTTAAAGGCGGCTTCACACAGGAGGCCGCACATGCCGTGGCGGCGGACGGCGCCAAGTCGGAGACCGAAACCGCCAGATTGATAGGTGCGCTGATAGCGACCTCGCTAGTGACAGCTGAGGTGACAGGTGCCTCCCCTTCCTATCGGCTACTGGAGTCCGCCCGCGCATACGGCAGCGAGCGACTGCGTGATGAGGGCGAGCAAGAGGAGGTTGCCCGGCGGCACGCGGAATTCTTCCTCGATTACTTTCAAAGCGCGAGCGTCCGATCGACTGGCTGGTCGAGCATGCAATGGGTCGGCGCCTACAAGGCGCAGCTCGACAATCTCCGCGCGGCCCTGGACTGGTCCTCCTCCGCGAGCGAATGGCGACTTCGAGACGCGCTCACAGCCGCCGCCGTCCCACTCCTGACGCACCTGTCCCTGACTGAAGAGTGTCGGATCCGGGTCGAGGCTGCGCTGACGGATCGTCCCGACGGGTTTGCACCGGAGGAGCATTGCGAGATGCAGCTTCTTGCCGGTCTTGGAATGTCCCTCCTGTATACACGGGGCGCCGGTCCCGACGCGAACAACGCTTGGCTCGCCTGCCTCGCGGCCGCAGAACGGAACGGCGACACCGACTATCAGCTGCGCGCACTTGCGGGGCTCTGGAGCGCCTCTTTCAACGAAGGAAAGATGGAAGCCGTCCGGCGGCTGCGTAGCCGCTTCGAGAATGTAGTCGGCGATCCCCCCTCGATCGAAAACGCTTTGCACGGCCAGCGTATGCGCGGCATGGAAATGTTCTACCAAGGGCGTTTCGTCGAGGCAGGCGTAGACCTTCAGAGGGTCTACGAAGGATACTCGAACGAGGTCGGCAGCATGGACGTCCTCCGCTTTCGGACAGATCAGATGGTGCTAGCCTGCGTCAACTATTCGAAGACTTTGTGGCTGCAGGGATTTCCAGACAAATCCAGAAATATTGCTGCGCAAAGCGTAGAGGCGGCGAAGGTCATAAACCACGACATCTCCCTCACTTATGCCCTTGCTCTGGCAGCTTGCCGGATATCGATCATCACCGGCGATTACATAAATGCCGAAAATTACATCGATCAACTGTTCCGACGCGCGACAATGGATCGGACGGGGCCGTGGAAGTATTTCGCGCAGTGCTGGAAGGGCACGCTGCTGAGCCGGCAAGGGAGCGCACCAGAGGCCGTGGAAATGCTTTCCGACGCGTTGCTCGGAGTTCCGGAAGGGTCGTTCGGGATGCACCAGACGAGGTTCTTGGGTGAGCTGGCATACGCGACGGCGCAGGTCGGGGAGGTAAACTGCGGATTGGCGAAAATAAGACGGGCGATCGAGATCTGCGACCGGCTGGAAGAACGGTGGTTCCTGGCCGAGCTGCTACGCCTGGAGGGTGAGATCCTGCTGATCCAAGGCACCCCTTCCTACGCCCTCGCCGAAAAGTGCTTCAGCAACGCGATGGAATTGGCAAAACGGCAGGGCGCGCTGTCGTTCGAACTTCGCATCGCGTCGAGCCTCGTCCGCCTCGGGATCGCGGACGGCAGTGGGAAAGGCCGTGATGTCCTGACCCAGGTCCATGGACGTTTCGTCGAAGGCTTCGGAACAATCGACCTCGTCGAGGCTAAACGCCTGCTCGACGGCTTTCGATGATTGGTGTCCCGTTCGGATATCCATCGGGGTGGACGACGGCGTCCCCATTCCTAACGTGCGGCCACGGCCCGGGCGAGACGGCTCCGGAGATCCTCGATCTCGTCGCGGAGCGGCGCGATGCGCGCCTCCAACTGCGCTGACGAATAGCGCGGCTCTATGTGTTGTGGGCAGTTCCAGTCGAACGCCTCTACCTCGACCATGATAGCGTGCTCGATCCGAGCGCCGTAACCGGCGATCTCAAGCTCCGCCCTGAGATCCGGTCGATCACCGATCTCGGTCGTCGTCATGCGTCCGAGCAACTTCAGTCGTCGTCGGCGCGGGTAATCCATGAGGAACAGCGCGACCCGGTCGTTGCCGACGCCGTTGCCGATCGAAACATACTGCCGATTGCCGGAAAAGTCGGCCCAGCCGATCGTCTTGGCGCCCAATACCCGCACGAAACCCGGCGGACCGCCGCGATGCTGGACGTGCGGCCAGCCGGTCTCGGACACTGTTCCCAGATAGAAGCTGTCGCGAGACGTGATGAAATCGACCTCGTCCGGCCCAAGTGCCTCGTCGGACTCGGCCCGCCCCCCTGCCGCGACCATTGCGGCATAAGCCCCGCGCGAACCGTGCCGTTCCTGTTCGGCCTGGACCCCGTCTGTGAATGCCAAGTCGAAAAAGCGCTTGCGCATGCTGACCTCTCGCCTCTCCAGGCGCAGATGCGCCCCGCCCAGATGTTATATCTGCGCCGCGCCGCCGTCCACGAACAGCTCGCTGCCGTTCACGTAGCTGCTCTCGTCGGACGCGAGGAAGAGGGCCGCGGCCGCGATCTCGGTCGAGTCCGCGAGCCGACCCAGCGGCGTCGCCTCCCTCGTAAGGCGCTGCATCAGCGCATCCTCCTCCTCTGATGCGGCGAGGGCATGCCAACCTTCCGTCGAGGTCGATCCGGGCACCAGCACGTTGACGCGGATCGAGCGCGGTGCGAGCTCGAGGATCCAGTTTCGAGCGAAGCTGCGGATGGCCGCCTTGCTCGCACCGTAGACGCTGAACGCCGGCGTCCCGGTGGTTGCGGCGGTCGATCCCGTCAGGATGACCGACGCGCCGTCCCGCAGCAGAGGCAACGCCTTCTGAACAGTGAATAGCGTGCCCTTCACGTTCGCAGCGAAGGTCCGGTCGAAATGCTCCTCGGTGACGTCCGCCAGCGGGCGGAACTCACCGCCGCCGGCGTTCGCAAAGAGCACGTCGATCACGCCGGCCTTTTCCCTCACCACATCGTAGAGATGGTCGAGGTCGGCGGCCTTGGCGATGTCGCCGCGGACGCCGACGGCGCCACGGCCCACCGAGCGCACCGCATCGTCGAGTTGGGCCTGCCGGCGCCCCGTCATGAAGACCTTCGCGCCCTCGTTCGCGAAGCGCAGGGCGCTCGCGAGCCCTATGCCGCTGTTTGCCCCCGTTATGACCGCCACTTTCCCCTGAAGCTTACCCATTATCGCGCTCCCGATGACGAAAAAGCGAACTCACTTCCGACCGATGGTTCGGTCCAGAAAGTCATGGATCAGCGGCTCCGCGATCTCGAACTGGTCCTCGAGCACGAAGTGGCCGCTGTCGAGCAGATGGAACTCCGCCTTCGGCAGATCGCGCTTGTATGGATAGGCGCCGTCGGCCGGGAAGATCTTGTCGTTCTTGCCCCAAACGATGATCGTGGGCGGCTGGTATTTACGGAAGAAATCCTGGAAGGCCGGATAGAGCGGGACATTGGTCCCGTAGTCTAGGAACAGGTCGAGCTGGATGTCGCGGTTCCCCGGGCGGTCGAGCAACGGTTGATCGTGGCCGACATTGTCCGGATCGATACGACTGACGTCCGAGACGCCATCGGTGTATTGGAAGTTCGTCGTCTTGCGAGTGACCAAAGAGCCGATGGCCTCCCGGTTAGCGTCGGTCGGGTTAGCCCAATAGGCCTTGATCGGGTCCCAGAACGCCTTGAGGCCCTCCTCGTAGGCGTTGCCGTTCTGGATGATGAGCGCCGACACCCGTTGCGGGTGCTTGAGCGCGAGCCGGTAGCCCACCGGTGCGCCGTAATCCATGAGGTAGAGCGCGTAGCGGTCGGCCCGCAACTTGACCATCAGCGCGTCCATCAGGTCCGCGTAATGTCCGAAACCGTATTTGAAGCTCTTGTGGTCGGGCGCCGCGCTCTCACCGAAGCCGGGATAATCCGGAGCGATCACCCGGTAGCGATCGGCGAGCGCTGGGAGGAGGCGGCGGAACATGTGCGACGACGTCGGAAATCCGTGGAGCAGGAGCACCACCGGCCCATCGGCGGGACCCGCTTCACGATAGAAGATGTCCACGCCGTCGATGTTGACGGTGCGATGATGGATGACAGGCGGCTTCGCCTGCATGCCATGGGCGACCGGCGCGGCGGCGGTGGCCTGTCCGGGTATTGTCGTCGTCAGGATTCCTGCCCCGAGAAGCAGGGCGGCGCGAAGCATCGGATTGTAGGACATGACGTTCTCCCCAGGCTGTTGCGGGTAATGCCGGCCGGGGCGTATGCCTTCAGCCTACCTCGCCATCACAATGCCTCAAGCCCGCGCTGCGCCGTAGTGAGTTGACGTGAGCGGGCGCGAGCCCGTGTTTGCATACTACGGGCGTGTCGAGTTGAGAAAGCGTGCCGTCCTGGCCGCTGCCGGGTCGTCTACGAGCTACCGACATCAGAACGCGGGCCTACTATCCCAGCACCGCGCATCTTCGTGCCAGCCAAGCGATGCATGGAGGCCTGGATGCTGTCAGACGCCGCGTCCATCAGCGAAGGGTGCCCGCCAGCATCCCGCCGGCGGCGAAGATCCCGACGTGAGCTGCAAATGCAGGCACCCCGTCCTTCGGACTCCGCGCCGCCACCCCCTGCCCGGCTCGGCGAGGTCGCCGGCAAAGGCGGCAGCGCTCGAAACCTGCCCGCAGTCTGCTGCCGCAACGCCGAAGTTCAGAACGACGGACATGGTCGCGGCCGGGGGATTTTCGCGAACGGATCGCACGGACCGCGCACATCCCTATGGCGCGGCCGCGGCCATCGAAAGGTCTTCCGGGCGGGCGTCAAGCGCTCAGCCGGCCGCCGACCCACCTCCCAATCGCCCGCCACCCAATCCGGGCTTCAGATCGGACGCCTGAAGATCAAGCTGTCCCGGTCAGGAAACTGGTAATCCCGCGGAAGCGTGCTCCGCGAGCACTCCACGAAGCCGACGCGTCGGTAGAACGCGTGCGACCGGCTCGCCACTGATGGCGTATCCAGGAACAAGTCGTGATGACCGCGGGCGCGCGCCGCGTTCAACACCGCGGTGAATAGCTGCATGGCGGGGCCGCCCGGCCCTCGGTGTTCGGGCGCAACGAAGAACTTCTTCAATGCTCCCCGCCCGCCATGGTTCAGAAGCCCGATGGTGCCGACGATACTCCCGTCATGCTGCGCGATCCAAAACCCGCCATCGCGGTACGAAGCGGCGACATCCAGCAGGTCGGGTTGATCCGCGACGGTCAGGTTTAGTCCCGCCTCGTCGTTCTGGATGGACAGTATCAGTGCCGCGACCTCATCGTCGCGTCCCCCGTGATATCGATCGACTTCATAGTCCATGGCAAGCCTCGTCTCCGCAACAGTTCCGCGTTGAAACAACCCCTCGTTGGCCGGCGGTCTGGCCCCTGAGGTGAGAACTTGCTCAGCTAGTTGCATACTGGTTGGCGGAGGCAATCTGCCATCACAAGATATCACGATAATTCACTTCCGCAGCCAGCGCGATCGGAGACAGTATGCCTACCCCAACGCCCCGGAGGATGTGAACTTCCCAGCTGAACGCTGAAGGACCGTGCCGAGGACTCATGACCAAAGATCACGATAGCCGCAGAACCCATCCCAACGCTTTCTCGGCACATCTGCCGCCGGAGCGTGACCCACAACTCGTGATGGCGGCCAATCGGACGATGCTCGCCATCGAGCGAACGTATGCGGCCTGGGTCCGGACCGGCCTTGCCGCCCTGGCGTCCGGGGTCGCCACTTGCGAGTTCGTCGACGAGGCGGTGCCCGCCTCCATCGCCGACGCGATGGCTTCGCTCCTCATAGTGTTCAGCGCGTTCTGCTTCATCGCCGCCGTCTGGCGGGAGCTCGGCGGGTTCGGTGGCACCGCATGGACCGACTTGAGAGGCGTTGCTCCCGCAGTCCTCATCGCCGCGAACTCGGTGATGCTGCTCATCAGCGTGACGGCGCTCGTAGGCATCTGGATCGCTGACAATTGAGTGGTGACACCGATCGCACACGGGAAGGCGCCCGGCGGGCGCGAGGCCGCTTGCGCCATTAAGGCAGCGGCCCGTCTGCCGGAGCTCGTGACCCGAGCGGGAGGACTGCAGTCTCTCGAAACACAAGCAAATCTCACCACTTTCCGACTGCCCGGCACATTCGGTATCCGTCAGCGCTCGCAGGCAGGTAAACGCCGTTCCCGCCGCTGCCTGGCCTACTTGCCGACCCTTGAGCCATCGCTGGCCCCCTCGCCCTCCGCGTGCTGGCGAAGAGCACGGCGGGTTCGGACAGTTTGATGACAGCCGGCGGTCACTCAGAATTACGGACGACGACACACGTCTTCGCCTTGGATCTAGCTGTCAGGTCACAGGCGGAATGGGATCGAGGAATGTGTATAGGGCCGCTATCCTGTCGGCGCTCACGACGACGACATCCAGCCCAGTGATCCTACGCGGGTCGCCGTCCGGTCCGAACGCCCATGCGAGGCGACCGCTGTCCTCAAGGACGTCCGCAGCTCCGATCGTCGAGAATACATAATCCGGAAACTGGGACTGCAGATCGCCGATGGCCCGATCCAGTTGGCGACGCCCAACGTGTCGACCGCGAGGATCGGAAAAGATGCAATCGGGATGGAACAGCTCCTCGATGACAGCGGTGCGCCGTTCCGCATCGTGCTCCGCGAAGACATCGCGGAGGTTGCGAATGAGCAATGACTCGACGGTATTGGACATAAACGACTTTCCGATTCAGTCGGGCTATCCCGATGGAGTCAGGCCTTCAGGGCTCAGGTCGTTCAAGGAGTCGCCTGGCCAGGACCGCAGCGACTGGATGGTCGACGATTAGCCAGTCGTGCTCGCACGAAACTGCTCCCGACGGCTCCGTTCAGCGAACGAGTTTGCGTGAGCGAATATGAGACTTTGTGGGCCGGCGCGAAGCTGTGCGAGCAACCGGGCAGACGCTTGACCAACCCATCCGGGGAGTTGCGTCCACGCTAATTCGCCCTGATCAGCCAACGGGAGCGAGAGCCTGGCCCGGACTAACAGCGGACACGCACGGCATCTCTCGACCTCTCACGCGGACTTACTCGCGCACGGGACGCGTCCCCTCCACAATCCCCAGATCGTTCACCAGTCCAGCCGATTGGTGGATCGTGGCCCGTCCCCGTCGGAGAACCATAATGCGCGCGCAGCTGCTGATGACGATCGCCACCGCATGGGTTCTTGCGGGGCTGGGCGTTCGTGGCGCGGACGCGCGACCGCAGTCGGGCGGCGAAGCCTATGAGAACATGCCGGCGATCGCGCCGATCGGCGTCCGGCCGGGCAGATACCTCGACGTCCCCGATGGGGCGAAGGGGCCACCGATCGATCCCGCCAAGGGATACCGCGTCCAGGATCTCGGGCAAGGTCTCCATATGATCACCGACAACGCCTACCAGTCGATGTTCCTCGTCTACGAGGATGGGGTCGTGGTGGTGGACGCGCCGCCCACCTACGCACCGCACATCATGCAGGCGATCAGGGAGATCACCGGAAAGCCGATGACCCATCTGATCTACAGCCACGCGCACGCCGATCACATCGGCGGCGCCGCCGCCCTCGGGAGCCATCCGATCATCATCGCGCACGAGGAGACGAAGCGGCTTCTCGCGCGGACGAACGACCCACATCGGCCTCTGCCGTCGGTGACGTTCAAGGATCGATACACCCTGAAGGTCGGAAGCAAGGTGCTCGAACTGAGCTACCGCGGCGTCGCGCATGAGCCGGGCAACATCTTCATTTACGCGCCTGCGCAGCGGACCTTGATGGTGGTCGACGTCGTCCTGCCCGGATGGATGCCATTCAAACGGTTCTCCTACGCCCAGGACATACCCGGCTACTTCGCCCAGGTCGCGGAGATCGAGGCGCTACCTTGGACCACGCTGGTCGGCGGGCACGTGGCGCGGACGGGCACGCACGCCGATGTCCAGACCCAGCTCGAATTCATGAGCGACCTGAAGGCCGAGGTGCAAAAGGCGCTGGCCAGCATCAAGCCCGCAGGCCAGCTCGACCCGCTGGATGCCGGAAACCCGTGGGCATACGCAGGCAACTACATAGACCGGATCGCGATCCAGTGCGTCAACGGCCTGCAGGACAAGTGGTCGAAGCGGCTTGGCGGCTACGACGCCTTCATCTGGGATCAGTGCTACGCGATGGAGCAAAGCCTGACGATGGACTAGGCCCATCCGAAGCCCCGGCCGGTCGAAAGCGACGACGTGCGTCGCCCGACGAACGAGATCACACACAACAGGCGCGGCCCGTGCGCCGGCAGCTCTCACTGGTCGAAGTCGCTGCCCTCCGGGTCCGTTCCGTGCAGCTGGGCCCAAAGGGCCTTCGTTCCCGCCTCCTGCGCCCTGTTCACGAACTGGGAGGCGACGAGCCACCCCTTGATCGGCCGCAATGGCAGCAAGGTGCCGAGCGCCATGATCGGAAAGGATGTCACGAGGTGCACCCAATAGGGAGGGTCGAAGGTCACCTGCAGCCACACGACGAAGAATATCAGCGGCAGGGCGATGATGCATAGCGAGAAGAAGGCTGGGCCATCGTCGGGAGCCGCGAAGCGGTAGTTCAGTCCGCAATGCTCGCAGCGATCCGTTATCTTTAGCCAAGATCGGAACATGCGGCCGATGCCGCACCTGGGACACAGGCCCTTCCACCCGCACCTCAGTATCCAACGGAACTCCTCTCCTTCGGCAAAGGCCCTCGGCGGCGCGGCTTCGTGCTCGTTTCGCATGACTTGCCTATGAGGCCACCGGCAACGCGACGCGATCGGACCGCATGTCCGGGACGCGCGGCCGCGCATCTGACCCGCCGTGCAGATCTGCGGGCTGCCCGCCCGCCCCGGAGGGGCTCACTTGAGGATCCCGGACTGGGGACCGCCGAAGGAATTCGTGGATCGCGGCCGTCACCGTCGCCCCTTCGCCGATCGCCGCCCCTACGCGCTTGGTCGAGCCCGCCCGCACGTCGCCGATGGCGAACACCCCGGGAACACTCGTCTCGAGGGTCGAACGCGCCGGGTCGCCGCCCGTCACAACGAAGCCGTGGTGATCGACCTCGACCCCCGACTGCTCGAGCCACGTCGTATTGGGATCGGCGCCCGTGAACAGGAACAGGTGGTGGATCGGTGTCATCCATGATTCCCCGGGCGCGCGGTTGACGACCGCTCCCGTCAGACGCCCGTCCGCGTCGCCTTGCAGGGAGGTCAATGTGCATCGGCGGTGAAGCTCGACGTTCCGCAAGCTGGCAATGCGCTCGACGAGGTATTGGGACATCGAGGCTCCCAATCCCTCCCCCCTGACGAGAAGATGCAGGCGATCGACCTTGGCCGCGAGGAAGACCACCGCCTGTCCGGCCGAATTCCCGCCGCCGACCAGGGCGACCGGCCGCCCCTCGCACAGCTTCGCCTCCAGGGGGGTCGCCCAGTAGCTCACCCCGGAGGCTTCGAATGCGTCCAAGTTGGCGATCGGGGGCCGGCGATAGCGTGCTCCGGACGAGATGACGACGGTTCGGGCGTTGGCGACGCCCCCGCTGGAGAGCTTGAGTTCCAACAGCCGGGCCGACGACCCATCCGCCATCGCGCAGCGCAGGCTTTCCACCGACACCGGAGCGGCCACCTCCGCACCGAACTTCTGCGCCTGGACGAACGCCCGCGCCATCAGGGCCAGTCCCGTGATCCCGGTCGGGAAGCCGAGATAGTTCTCGATCCGGGCCGACGCGCCCGCCTGGCCGCCATATGCGCGGCTCTCCAGCACGAGGACCGATAGACCCTCCGACGCCGCATAGGTCGCAGCGGCCAAACCGGCAGGCCCCGCGCCCACGATCACAACGTCATAGACCCGATCCAAATCCAGATCGGGCATGATGCCGATCGCCGCCGCGAGCGAGCTCTCGCTCGGTTGGCGCAGCACATCGCCTCCCGGCGTGATCACCACGGGCAGCTCGTCGTTTCGGATACCGAGCCGCGTAGCGACATCGCTCCCCACCGCATCGACGACGGTGTAAGGGTGGCTGTTCCGGCCGAGGAAGCCTTCGAGCGCCGTGAGAGCCGGGCTGCCCGGGAGCCCGATCAGCACCGAACCCGCCCCGCCCTCGGTGAGCAGCAGGGTCCGCCGAAGGATGAACGCCCTCATCAGGATCTCGCCAACCTCGGCCGAACCGATCAGGAGCGCGCGCAGGTGGGAGGCATCGAACGGGAGCACCTCCGCCCCCTGGCATCCGGCGACGCCGCCGGATATCGCCACCCGGCCAGAGAGCTGACCGATCTCACCGCTCACCTGTCCAGGACCGTGCCGCGTGATCTCCGCACCTTCCGCGCCGCCGGAAACGATGACTTCGCCCGCTAGGATAAGAAAGGACGGCGCGTTCCTGTCGCCTCTGCGCCAGACCGGCCGCCCTGGTGGGAACGTCTCGGGAGGCCCCGAGGCGAAACGGCGCGCGCCTTCGATCTGCTGCGGCGTGAGCGTCGGGAAGATCTGGTCGCGGCGTGCGTCTATCATGCTCATGTGATGTGACCTCGATTGCGAGCGCCGATCGCGCGTTCCGGATATGGCTCGGCCTTCATCCCAGCTGTCGCGGCCATCGCGTCAGTCTACATCGCCCGGTCGGATCCCGACGTTAGTTCTCGTGAGTCGAGAGCGGTTGTCGGGAGCGTGAGGCTCGCGCCATCTCACAACCGCTCTCGTCAACTGGCTGCGGCGGGGCGCGGGGCTGGTCTAGTATGCGACCCGATGACGCAGCCACTTGGTAGCGCGGCTTCGCCATACTGGAGGATAGCGCGATGATAGTCGGGACGCAGGCGGTCACCCCGAATGCACGCACGAGGATCATAATCGGCGTCGCGGGACTGATCGGCACGACGTTGCTCGGAGCGTCCTGGGACGCCCCGCCAGGCTCATCATCGAACCGGCTGGAGGGGGCGAGCTGCAACTCGGGAACTCCCGGAGGTTTCCATGGCATGTGCGCGACTGAAGGCAGCGAAGCCGTCGGGCCGCTCGGAGACCGCGAAGTCACCGGCATCGTCTCCGTCGCATACCCAGGGACGTTGCGAACCGGACCTGAGCGGTCCGCGGTGCTTTGGGCGCATGAGAGCGACCAACGCGGTCCTGTCAGCAGCCAAATCGGACAGCCAGACGTCGGACGTCGGGTCTTTAAAGGAGTGCCCCAATGACGTTGAAGAAAGGGCTGGCGATAATGGCCGCTTCCTCCCTGCTCTCGTCCCCCGTCGCGGCGCAGACCGCCCGCGCGATCAAAGGCCCGTCGCCGCTGGTGGCTCTGAGCAACGAACCGGCCCCGCGGCTGATCGTCGATCCGCCGCTCGTCGAGCCGCTGTCGCGCGGGCTGGTGTTCATCCAATATCGCACCGAGAACCTGCGGGTGGTGCCGGTGTTCGGCGCGGGCGCGCTGGACGTGTCGCCACGCATCGGCCACGTCCACATCACCGTCGACAAGGCGCCCTGGCACTTCGTCGACGCCAGCGGGGAGACGATCATCGTAGTCGGCCTGCCGGCGGGCGAGCACGAGGTCCTCGTCGAACTGGCCGATCCGACACATCACGTGATCGACCGCCAAACGGTGCGCTTCAAGGTGCCCGAGCGCCCCCCAGCCGGTGCGGCCCATCCCTGATGGCGCATGGAATGGACGGGTCACGCCACACGACGGGCATTAGGCGGGCGGTTGCTTCAAACCCGAGGTTCCCCCTGCTCGTCAAACGCTTCGATGATAGGGCATGGTCCTGCCGTCCCTTCCGCGCATCGACTGGCAAGGCGCTGCAGGGCGGAGCGGGCAGCGGCCAGATCGGCGATGCGCGCGTCGAGGACCTTGAGTTGCGTCGCGGCAAGGTCACGCGCCCGCGCGCGGTCTTCAGTCGCGTCGAGCGCCAACAGCTCCACGATCTGCTCCAGTGTGAAGCCGGCAGCCTGCGCCGAGCGGATGAAGCGGAGACGTCTGCTGTCCCGTTCCCCGTATCTGCGGATGCCCTTGCGCAGTCCGGCCCCCCCCGTCGGCTCCGGTGTGTGGAGGAGCCCCCGCCGCTGGTAGTAGCGAATCGTCTCAACGCCGACGCCGCCGTCCCGTGCCAACCCTGCGATCGTCATAGAACCCACGTCTTGACTCCGTACCATGGTACGGCCGCCATATGGTCCTGCATCGAGTGGACGCAAGGAGAATTACGATGACCGGCGCAACGGATAGGAACGCGAGCTTGTATCGGATGGCGACGGACCAGCACCTTTGCCCGTGGGGGCTCAAGGCGAAGGACCTTCTCCGCCGCGAGGGCTACTCAGTAGACGACCACCTGCTTACGAGCCGTGACGAGGTCGACGCCTTCAAGGCCGAGCATAAGGTCGCGACGACCCCGCTAGTGTTCATCGGCGGTCGACCGATCGGCGGTTATGACGATCTGCGCCGGCATCTCGGTAAAGCGGTCAAGGACCCGAAGGCCGTGAGCTACCGGCCGGTGCTCGCCGTCTTCGCCATGGCCGGGATGATGGCTTTGGCGGCAAGCGCTGCCGCATACGGGACGCCGTTCACCATGCGCGCCGGCGAGTGGTTCATCGCCTTCAGCATGTGCATCCTAGCGATGCTCAAACTGCAGGATGTGGGCGGGTTCGCCACCATGTTCCTCGGCTACGACCTGCTCGCTCAGCGGTGGGTCCCCTACGGCTACGTCTATCCGTTCGCGGAGGGACTCGCCGGCCTGCTGATGATCACGGGCCGTGTGAACTGGCTGGCGGTGCCCATCGCGCTCTTCGTCGGTGGCATAGGCGCGGTGTCGGTCTTCAAGGCCGTCTACGTCGATAAGCGCGAACTCAAGTGCGCCTGCGTCGGCGGGGGAAGCAACGTCCCGCTCGGCTTCGTATCGCTGACCGAGAACCTGATGATGGTGGCGATGGCGCTCTGGATGATCGGAGGCATGCGGTGAGTTCGCCGGCATTCCGGCAGGCTGACGGCATTGTCCCCAAGACGGCGAGCCGAGGAAAGTGATCGGTTTGGGTCGCCGTCTTGGAGGCCGGGAGGCGGCTCGCGCTCCTTTATGCGGTTGGGCGGAAGGATCGGTCCGAGCGGAGGTGCGGAGCGGTGCCCGGCCGCCGCTCCGCCAGCAACCGGCGCGCCGTATCAACGATCACCAGCCAGGAGCCCGCCAGCAGAGCGACGTCCTTGAGGACCAGGCGCCCCGCCCCAGAGAGATAGGGAAAACCGTGCTGCGCATCGCCCAACGCCGGCACCCAGGCTTCCGGCGTCGTCACCAGGAACGACAGCGTGACGAACGGCGTCGCAAAGGCGAGCAGGGCGCCCACCATCCCCAACCGCCGCGACACGAGACCCGCCAGCGTCAATCCGCCGATCACGATCTCGAGCAATCCGAGGCCGGTCGAGAAGGCATAGGTGTGATTGGCGAGCTGCCAGGCGCGCTGCATCGGTACGAGCGCGCCCTCCTTCGTCAGGTGTGCCGCGTAATCCACGGGATGCAGGTAGAAGAAGCGGAGGAACGGGCTGTTCGCGACGAACGGCGTGATGCTGTCTGCCTCGTATGGCTGGAACTTCAGCCAGCCGATCCAAAGGAAGATGATCGCGATGGCGATCTTCATCGCGGCGATGCCGAGCGCGTCGGAGCGGCGTCCCGCTACGGCCAGCAGGACTCGATCCAGATGCTTTGTCATGGTTCCCTCCTCAGGCTTCAGCGGGCGCGTGCGACGCGTTCCGGCTACAGTGGGTGTCGGTGCTCCAGACGATCTTTGGCATTGCGAATCTCCGTTTCAGTCGTTGGTGAAATGGAGGCTGGGCGCCCGTCGTTCGATGCCACGGCGGGACTCATTGATGACCCCACGGATCAAAGAGCACGCCGCATCCGTGGTTGAGCTTCACGATCCCCTCACCGCCATCGCCCCGATGCTGCGCGTCCGGCCGGAGCTGCAGGACTTCTGCCGCTTCGGCGGCTCATGGCGCACCGCCCACAAGCAGGAGGAGGCGGGCTGGGCGTCGTTCCACATCGTCACGAGCGGCGCCTGCCTGATCGAGCGGGAGGGGGAGCCGCCCGACCGGCTCGAAGCGGGCGACGTCCTGCTCTTCCCGCACGGCGATGGCCACGTCGTCTACGGCGGCGGTGGGCGCCACGAACTTCGGGACGTGGCGACCACCTACAGGCACCACATACGCGTGAAGGAGACACTTGGGCCTGCAATCGAGACGGAGCTCGTCTGCGGGCGCCTCCATCTTGAAGGAGTCAGCGAGAACCTCATGCTGCGCGCGCTGCCGAGCGTCATCGTGCTCCGGCTGGGCGGGGAACTGCGCTACCTGACGCTGGTGGCGATGATCCGGGAGGAGCTGGACGCCGGCCGAGCGGGGGCGGCCGAGATCGCCTCCGATCTCTCCAGCGCCCTGTTCGTGATGCTGCTCCGCCAACACCTGGAGAGCGCACCGCTGCCGCGGGGGCTCCTGGCGGCGCTCGCCGGCCGCGAGACCGCGCGGGCCGCTGCCGCGATGCTCAAGGATCCGGCGAGGGACTGGGAGCTCGACGACCTGGCCAAGATAGCGGCGACCTCGCGTGCGACGCTGGTGCGGGCATTCCGCCGGTTCAGCGGCATGCCCCCAAAGGCCTTGCTGACGGAACTTCGGCTCGGCCTGGCGCGGAATCAGATCCTCCATACCTCCGATTCCCTCGGGACCATCGCCGCGAGGGTAGGATACCGATCGGAAGCGGCGTTGAGCCGGGCGCTTCACAATCGCTTCGGGACACGTCCGGGAGCCATGCGACGGACGATGTCGGAAAACGGCCAACGGGTTCCTACTAGGGCATCCGCAATGGCGGTGGCCGTCGAGCCGGCCGTCTAGGACCATCGCCCTCCACGCGGCACAGCTCGAGCGGCGAGAGACACCGGCGCGCAGACCTGTAGCGACGTCGTCACCTGGCAACCGCGATGATCGCGTCCGCGAACGCCCGAGGGGCCTCCTGCGGCAAGTTGTGTCCCACGCCGCCGCCGATCAGACGGTGCGAGTATCTGCCGGTGAACTTGCGACGATACGTCTCCGGTTCGGGATGCGGTGCGCCGTTCATGTCGCCTTCCATCGAAATCGACGGCACAGTGATCGGCGGTGCTGCCGCCAGCTGCCCTTCAAGCCTTTCGTAGCGCGGATCGCCCTCCGCCAGCCCAATCCTCCAACGGTAGTTGTGGATCACGATCGCCACATGATCGGGGTTGTCGAAGGACGGCGCCGTCGCGTCGAAGGTGGCATCGTCGAAACGCCAGTCCGGAGACGCCATCCGCCAGATCAGTTTCGCGAACTCACATCTATTGGCGGCATAGCCGGCACGACCTCGTTCGGTGGCGAAGTAGAACTGATACCACCAGGCGAGCTCGGCCTTGGGCGGCAGCGGCATGGTTCCGGCGCGCTGACTGCCGATGAGGTAGCCGCTCACCGAGACCAACCCGTCGCAGCGCTGCGGCCACAGGGCGGCCACGATGCATGCGGTCCGCGCGCCCCAGTCGAAACCCGCCACCAACGCCTTCTCCAGCTTCAGCGCGTCCATGAGCGCGATGACGTCGACGGCGAGGACCGATTGCTGCCCGTTGCGCAGAGCGTCCGGCGAGCGGAAGCGCGTGGTCCCGAAGCCGCGGAGATGGGGCACGATCACGCGATGCCCAGCCGAGGCCAGCAGCGGAGCGGCCTCGGCGAACGCATGGACGTCATAGGGCCAGCCGTGGAGCAGGATCACGGGCCTGCCCGCGGGCGGCCCGAGCTCGAGGTAACTGACGTCCAGCTCGCCCGCGGCGATCGTCTTGGCCAGTCCGAACGCCATGGGTCCAGGCGGGGCGGGATCCTGGACGGTGCCCAGCGCTTTCGCTCCCCCAGGCGCGATAAGCCCGATCGGCCCCATGCACGCCGTCATCGCGGCCGCGCCGAGCAGACGCCTCCGCTCCACATCGATCGCGTCGGTCGTCCTGCGCATTTCCCAACTCCCATGATACGCGAGCGCGGCGTCAACCGCTCAACTGCCGCATTTCGCCACGAAGGATGCCGACGACCGTCCGGACTAGCAGACCGGCGATGACGACCGACGCCAAGCCCAAGGTCGCGACGGCGATGACGTCCTGCAGCACCCCCGGTCTCGCCTGCGCGAAAGTGATCGACGCACCGGCGCAGGCGGCGAGAGGGAAGCTCACCGCCCACCATGCGACCCGGAACGGACAACACTGGGGCAGGTACCGCAACCTCTCGAGGAGGATGGTCAGTATGAAAAGCATCAGACCGTAGAGTCCCTCCGCGAACAGATCGACCCGCCCGGTCACGGCCACGTAGGCGGAAAGCCCCACGGCGAACGGGGCCACCAGGATCAGCAACGACGACTGCGACGCCGGCGCCATCGGCTCCTCGAACAGCAGTCGTGAGAAGATCATCGTGAACAGGGGGATCGCGAAGAACAGGCCGACCGCAAGGCATGCCACCATCAGGCCATGGCTCTGGGGCAGCCCGAGATGGGGAACGGCCAACGGAACGTCGAGCACGCCGACGACTGGCACGATCCAAGCGGGGGTCGCATGTTCCACATGCTGCCTGACCGTCATCCAGCGACGGACGATGAGCCAGGCGAAACCGAGCATTCCTGCGGCGCCGAAGGCCCATAGCGCCCGCGCGACCCACAACGCCTCGGACGGTAGGAGCATAGGAAGCAGCAGGAGGCTGATCGGGATCGTTCCGAACAGGTTCCCGGCGAGAGGGTGCTGGAATTCGGCGCGGACGGCGTCAGGCGCCGAGGAGGCCTTCGCCAGATATGCGATGGCGAGGAGGATGAAAGCGGCCGCCGCGACCACCGCCGTGGCAACAGCTATCCATGAAGGCGCTCCGTACACGGCGGCGGCCATCTTCCACGCGATGCTCAGTCCGCACAGGCCCATGACGCCGGCGAACAGACCAACCGGAAGATAATCGAAGTATCGCGGCGACATCATGATGGCAGGTGGCTTCGACGGCCAGCAGGCAGCCAAAGCCGCCCTCGTGGATCTCGCCGGTCGAGTGCCAAGCGGTCTCACGAAGCGGAGCCCGCGCGCCGGCTCCGTAGCAGCTGGCAGGCGCGCAATTCGACGGTCGGGAAGGTCCGAAGACGTCCGCCCCGCCGCGAAAGCGCTGTGGACCGGCCGGCACATGCGGCGGCCCTCCGGATTTTCCAAACGGGATGATCGGCCACGATCCACTCCACCGCTACGAGACGAGACCGCGATCGCCGCTCGTCGGACATCGTCGAGACGAACCTGGACACGCCGATCGCACCGACCGTCATAGGCCATGGGCCCCGGGTCAGCGTGCGAGTTCCCGTTATAAACCGTGAGACCGCATGAACGTCGATGGGACCAGCGTGCCCCCTCGACATCCACGGAGGGGGCCGGGCGGTCCGTCGACGGGACTGTCGGCGGACCCGCCCCCGCCCGCACGTGTGGCGCCGCCGACGATCGACACGAGCGGGTTCGTGCATCAGCCCGCCCCAGCCTCGGCATCCGACCCCGCTTTGGCCACGGCCGCGGTGCAGGAGTCGTGTCCCAACTTGGTGCTCGGCAGCGTCCCCCTTGCGCGGCGGCCACCCGTGGGTAGGCGATTTGCCACCTTTCGGAGCGCGTAGTACGGGGCTGCACCACGTCCGAGTCGAGACTCCGTTCCTCGTGGTTGGCCTTTGTTCATTTGGTAGATGATGACGACTTCCGGCCTTGAGGCCGTCTTCCTTGAAAATCGTGACAAGCTGGTCCGATCCCTGGCTTCGCTCGGGGCCAACGATGCCGAGGATCTGCTGCAGGAGCTATGGCTGCGGATCCAATCGTCGCGGCACGGGCCGGTCGCCGCTCCCCTGCCCTATCTCTACCGCGCGGCGCACAACCTCATGCTCGATCGATACCGCAGCGCGCGAAAGTCTGCGGCTCGCGAATCGGCGTGGAGCGCAGTGACGGGCGCGGGCGATGGAGACCTTTCGCACGAACCCAGCGCGGAACGCCTGTTGATCGCACGCGAGCAGGCGAATAGCGTCGACGAAGCGCTGCAGGCGATCGGCGAGCGGGCAGCACGCGTCTTCCGCCGGCACCGCCTCGATGGCGTCGAGCAGCGCGTAGTGGCAGCCGAGTTGGGCGTTAGCCTGAGCACGGTGGAGGCCGACCTCCGCAAGGCGTATTCGAAGATGATCGAACTGAAGAGGCGCTTCGATGAGGCTTGAGCGCGACGTCTCCGTCCTGGTTCTCGGGAGGCCATGATGGCGAAGCAGACGAATGACATCGAAGCGCTCGACTGGGTGGTGCGCGTGGGCGACCCGGCGTTCGACGACTGGGGCGCCTTCCAGGCTTGGTTGGAAGCCGATCCCGACCGTGCGGCTCGATACCATGCGCTGTCGGCCGACGTCGACGACATGGTCGGCCTGGTCCCGCCCGACGCCAATCCCGCCCCCATAGGGTTCGCGGCGTCCAACGGTCGCCGTCGCCGTGGCAGATGGCTCAGCGGGGCGCTCGCCGCTTCGTTGGCGCTCACCATCGGCTATGCGGCGCTGCGTCAGGATGCCGACCCGTACGTGGTGGAGACCGCCACCGGCTCGATCCGCACCATCGCCTTGGCTGACGGCAGCTCGGTCACGCTCGGCGGCGCGACGCGCCTGACGCTCGATCGCGCCGATCCGCGCGTCGCCACGCTCGATCGCGGACAGGCGATGTTCGAGATCCGCCACGATGCGCGCGATCCTTTCGAAGTCTCCGTTGGTGATCGTAAGCTCATCGACGTGGGCACCGCGTTCGACGTCAAGCGGACCGGCGACGTGACCCGCGTCGTCGTGTCGGAGGGCGCCGTGGACGTCGGCGCCGGTTCCAGGCTCATCCGGCTCGTTGCGGGACAGGGTCTGGTCGCGCGCGACGGCGTCGCAGCGCCTGCGTCGTCGAAGATCGACGTCTCGTCCGTCGGCGCGTGGCGATCCGGCACGCTCGCCTATGCTGGGGCGCCGATCGGGGAGGTGGCGGGCGACCTCTCGCGCAGCCTCGGGTTGCGCGTGACGGCGAACCGTTCAGTCGCCACCCGCCCCTTCTACGGTGCCATCGTCGTGGCGGACATCCGGCGAGATCCGTCACGGATGGCCGTGCTCCTCGACCTCGACGCGAAACGGCACGGCGACGCGTGGATGCTGACCGCGAAGCCGTGACCAGACACCTCCTACTATTCGCCGCTGGGTTGTTCGGGCTGACCGGGCCGGCACATGCCGAAAAACAGGCGATCGACCTTCCCGCGGGACGGCTAGGCGAAGCCGTGCTGGCGCTCGGGCGGCAGTCCGGCACGACGATCGTGGTCGCCGATCCCGCGCTTTGGACCCGCCCCGTGCCAGCGATCCGAGGGAGCCTGTCCGTCACCCAGGCGATCGACAGACTCGCACGCGCGGCCGACGCCGAGCCGAGGCGGATCGGCTTCGGGTGGCGGCTGGTCGCGCGTCGTGCCCGAACCGCGCGCCGTGCCCTGCCGCATGCGACACCACAGCCACGACCGACACGTTCGCCGCCGATGGCCGAAGCCGCACCAGGAGCGGACATCGTCGTCACCGCGAGCAAGCGCGACGTGAGGGCCCGCGAGTTCGCCGGCCAGGCGGCGATCCTCGACGGCGGGGATCTGGAATTCGGACAGGCGGGCGGAACGGACGCTGTCGTCGCGCGGCTGGCATCCGTGTCCTCGACGCACTTGGGTGCCGGGCGGAACAAGCTGTTCATCCGGGGCATCGCCGATTCGAGCTTCACCGGACCCACCCAAACGACGGTGGGACAATATCTGGGGGATCTCCGGCTCAGCTACAACGCGCCAGACCCCGATCTCCGCCTCTACGATGTAGCGTGCGTAGAGGTGCTCGAGGGCCCGCAAGGGACGCTGTACGGCGCCGGATCGCTGGGCGGGATCATCCGGACCGTTCCCAACGCGCCGGTCATGGGCGCCAGCAGCGGCTCGGTCGCGTTTGGCGCCTCCGCGACGCAACACGGCGATCCCGGAGTCGATCTCGGCGCCACCTTGAACCTGCCGCTGGCCGGCGACCGGGTCGCCTTGCGCGTCGTCGGCTACGGCCTGTCGGAAGGTGGCTACGTCGACAACCCATTGCTCGGCCGCGACGACATAAACCGCGTCCGCATCGCCGGCGGACGCGCCGGGCTGCGCCTGGACGCGGGAGAGGGCTGGACCATCGACATCGGCGGCGTCGGTCAGTGGACCCATGGCGCGGACAGCCAGTATGCAGACCGCTCCGGTCCACCGCTCACGCGCGCCAGCGCGGTGGTGCAGGGCTTCGATGCGAGCTACGTCCTCGGCCAAGCCGTGCTCACCGGCGAGATCGGCGACGTGCGCATCAAGTCGTCGACCGGCATCGTCGGCCAGACGCTGCGGGAGCGCTACGACGCGACGGAGGCGGGCGGCACGCCCCGGGTCTTCGCGCAGCGGAACGACACCGCGCTGATCACGAACGAGACGAGGGTGTGGCGGCCGGTGCACGGCGGCGTCGGCTGGGTGGTCGGCGGGAGCTTCACGCGCAACCGCACCAGCCTGGCCCGGACGCTGGGCCCCGATGGCGCGCCCGAACCGGTCACCGGCGTGACGAACCGGATCGACGAGACGACGCTCTATGGGGAGGCGAGCCTGCGCGTGATGCCGGGCGTGACCGTCACCGGCGGCCTGCGCGCCACGCATGCGGCATTGTCGGGCGTCGCAGACGACGTTCCCGCCGCCGTCGCCGTCGCCCTCGCCCGCGCCCGGGTGACCGCCGACCGGAGCGAGACAAGCGCCCTGCCTTCCGCCTCGCTGATCGCCGCCATCACTTCAACGCTGTCGCTCTACGCGCGCTACCAGCAAGGCTTCCGCCCCGGTGGGCTTGCGATCGAGCGGGATTTCGTTCGGCGCTTCCGCAACGATCGGGTGAGCTCGGTCGAGGCTGGACTGCGCTACGGCGTCTCCGGGGTGGACCCGGTCCACGTCTCGGCCAGCCTGTCGCACACCCGTTGGCAGGACATCCAGGCCGACTTCATCGACGGCTCCGGCCTGCCGAGCACCGCCAACATAGGCGACGGGCGGATCTGGACGGTCAGTGCGACAGCCGGCTGGCGTCCTGTAACGGTGTTGAGCCTCGACGTGGGCTTCACCTACAACGACAGCCGCGTGACCAGCCCGACCGAAGCGTTCTGGCAAGCGTTCTCGCGAATGGGCCAGGTGCCGAACATCGCACGTTATGCCGGGCGCGTCGGAGCGGTCTACCGACAGCGGGTCGGAGGCGAGCTTGAGCTGCATGTGGATGGGTGGGCGCGCTACGTGGGACGCTCGCGGCTCGGCATCGGGCCGGTTCTGGGAGAGGCGCAAGGCGACTACTTCGACAGCGCCATCACTGCACGCCTGGGGCGCCCGGACCTAGGCTTGACGATTGGAGTGACCAATCTCACCGACAGCGTCGGCAACCGCTTTGCGCTTGGAACGCCGTTCCAAACCGGAACCCGCCAAATCACTCCGCAACGACCACGAACGGTCCGGCTTGGGGTCGATGCCTCTTTCTGATGTTGGCTTCGTTCTGATCCACAATCGCTGGAACTTCACATGATATGGCCGGCGGCAGCCGAGCGGCGAGGTCCAGTCGTCAACGGCCATGTCCCTACATGCCTCCCCAATGCCGGCCGGTCATCAATGCACCAGGAAGGCCATCACCGGCTGCCTACCGCAGCGTGGCCCACCTGCTTCCTCCCAGGCACCGTCAGCGCCTGCACGGCCAGCCGTTTCGCCTCGAGACGGATCGGCCAGCGAGCCCGCTCGATCGACACTGGATCACACGCTTCTCAACCGGACCGGCTCAGAGGCGCGGCGGGTCGTGGTAGCAGCTCATCATCAGCAGTGCAGTTGATTTAAAAGCGCCCTCGCCTCGATCAGATCTCCTGTATCGAAGCCTTCTGTGAAACGATCGTACGTCTCGCGGAGGAGTTGAACGCCCCGCCCGGATCCATCTGCCATCCCGAGACGGGTGAGGCTGGTCGCCACACGAATCTTAAAACCAAGAGCACTCTGACGTTCAGCGAGACTCATCGCCGCATCAAACCTATCCAGCGCCATTGCAGAACATCTAGCTCCCCCCTCCAAGAGCAAGACTTCTCCTTCAAGGCGCAGCAGCTCGACATAAAACCAACGCTCGTCCTGTTGATCGCATATCGTCAGCGCCCTCCGAATGTTAGCCAAACCGGCGCTCACATCCCCTGCCTGCGCAAGCGCGTAGCCAAGCTCGCCGAGGAATCTGGTGTGGTGTAAGCCGAAGGATCCCTCCGGCACTTGCTGCAAGGCGTTGGACAGGTGCTCACTCCCGGCATGGGCATCCCCTTGCCGGCTCAGCAAGGTGCCTTTCCAGCATTGCGCAAACAGACCCCATTGCAAGCCGGGGTCGGCGGCCGAGAGTTGCGACAACTCCTCTATGTAAGCCGCTGCTTTCGAAAACGCTCCGGTCATGATCGCAATACGGATTGCTCCGAAACCCAGCGTATAATTAATGGAGAAGTCCTGCTCCAGGCTTCTCGCATGTTCAAGACCGCGTTCCGCGGACTTCTTCGCTTGATCAGCAAGTCCCAATGACCAGAGCGTCTTCGCAATTATCGTGTAACCCATTACACTTTGATCAAGCTGAAATCGGACGACATCGGATCCCCGAGATGTACGCAGCGAACTATGCAAGGCCGCCTGCTGGTATGCCGCCGCTTCCTCAAAGCGACCTCGATAAAACAAGGCCATCCCACGCATGCGGGCGAGGACCATTGCGTCCTCCAATGAAGGGGTTGCCCCAACCAGTTCATGGTACTGTTGCTCAAACACCTCCGCTGCCTTGACGTCCCCTGCCCTGAAGAAGGCGGACCACTGACCCCGCAGAGCGCTTACCTGATAATCAACATCCCCGATCTCCTCAGCCACTGATAAGGAATCGTTCAAGGTGGCAGCCGCTTCGGCAAACCCATCATGGGTGAACAGCAACAAGTTGCCGAGAGCGTCGAGTAGCAGCGTTTTCGTGTGGCTGTCAGGTGCCGCCCAGGATGGGCGCACTGCCAGCGCGAGGCTGATCCTCTCCCGACATTCCTGCGTAAGTGAGAGGCTCGTGAGAAGAGGAATGGCCGCGACGGTCAGCGCATCTCGCAGTCCGAACTCCCGGACCTCATTTGCCCAGTCAATGGCGCCGCGGATATTGTCCAGCTGCGGCCTTTGCGCCTTCGCCCATTCCAGACTTGGCCAATTAGAGCGATCGATGTTGGCCTGCGTGAAATACTGCAGGAAGTAATCGGCATGCCGCCGCAAGGTCTGGTAGCCCTCTTTACACTCCAGTACCCTTTCACGTCCAAATGCGCGAGCCGAGTCTAGCAGGCGGTAGGACGGCTGCCCGCTGATCACATCCGCGACCACAAGCGACGCCGAAATCAAGTGATCGAGTTGCTCCGCCACCTGCGACGCTGGAGTTATGCCGTCAGTCGCTACCGCTTGAGCCGCTTCCAACGAAAAGCCGCCGGCGAAAGCGCTCAGGCGGCGGAAAACGCGTTGCGACGCTTGCGGCAGAAGCCGATAGCTCCAATCAAAGACAGCGTGCAGGGTCCGATGGCGCGGTGTTGCCGTACGTAGCCCTTTGGTTAGTAGCTGGAAGCGATCATCGAGCTGCGCCGCGACGCCTCTCACTCCGAGCATACTCACTCGGGCGGTGGCCAGTTCAATCGCCAACGCAATGCCGTCGAGCCGGCGGCAGATCTCCCCTACCGCCTGAACGTCATCGTCCGAAAGAACGAAATCGTCGAGCAAGGCCTGGGTGCGGTCTACAAATAGCTGAACGGCCGAAAAGCCCATTGCCGCTTCGGCGGACAGGCCTGGTTGGTCAGGCGGGACGTCCAGCGGCCCGAGGCGATAAAGAAACTCTCCGGCTACACGGAGCGGTTCACGACTTGTCGCTAGAACCTGGACATGCGGAGCTTCCGCCAGAATGGTCGATGCCAAAACCGCGACCGAATCGAGTAGATGCTCGCAATTGTCGAGAAGGAGAACCAGCTGTTTTTCGCGTAGCAGGGAAATCAAGTCGGGGGTCGGATCGGACGACACCACAGCAAGCCCGAACACAGATGCAACAGCACTGGGCACGAGAGCAGAATCGCTGATCGGTGCTAGATCTATGAGCCAGATGCCATGTTCATAGTTCGGCTGCATCCGTCGCGCGGCAGCTACAGCTAGAGTGGTCTTTCCGATACCACCAGGACCCACAACTGTTATCATCCGCCGATGGGGCAATCCTGCTTCGATCGCATCCATCGAACTCTGACGGCCGAAAATGCGGGCCACGCTTGCAGTCAGGTTGCCGACCACGACGTCTCGAGCGCCCACGACCCGTTGCCGCCCCTGACCACTCCGCGTTACGGGAAAGGTAAAGCGGTATCCGCGACCGGCGTCGTTAACGATGTACCGACGCTTGTCTCCCCCGTCCCCGAGACACCTCCTCAATCCGGCAATCTGAACTCGGAGGCTACCTTCCTGCACGAATATGTTGGGCCAAGCGGCTACAAACAACTCCTCCTTAGTCACGACGCGCCCAGCTCGCCGGATCAGTGCTTCCAGTATGTCAAACCCACGGCCGCCTAGCGACAAGGGAAGGTCGCCCTTTAGAAGAAGCCGTTGCGAAGCAAGAAGTCGGAACTCACCGAACGTGAAGACCTCCTCGTCGCCTTCCACCGGATCCTCAAGGCTATACCCTCGCTCTGCACCTTTGCTCACGGTACGCAGCCTGGACCTGATGGCACGGCGCGTTCGCTGCTGACACGGTAGTGCGGCGAGCGACTGGCGCCGCACTGATGCTCGTGAAGCGTCAGCCTCGGATAGTACGGCATTGACGCACGGGTATCGAGCATTGCTACATCCACCTTGCCATCAGCCGGAACATACCCCCGGAGAGGCTGATCATCAACCAATCGCCGGGCGCTGAGAGGTGGTCATGGCTCGCGCGCCGATCGACGGTGACGTTCGACAGCGAAATCCTCGTGCGTATGCCAAGGCAGCTAAGCCGGTGCTGGGCTAGACTCTCGGATTTCGCCCTGCCCTGCCCTCTCGCGCCGGATGATATATGCTCCGCCGCCACAGGTCGCGAACAGCGCGATGGAAGAGGTTGTGCGCTAGCCGGACGTGCCCCCAATCTTTTCGAGAACCTGCACGAGGACGTCCTTCGCCACTGGCCTGTGGATTAGACCGTTCGCTCCGAAACAGACGCAGAGCACGCGCATCCCGGGCGAGACGGTCGGCGAGAGCGCGTAAATGACGGTCCGCGGCACGCACCTGCTCCTCAATTGGGCCAGTCCTGTCAGTCCAACGACCCTCATGTCGACAAGCAACAGCTGGACATCGACGTTTTCGAGGATGGCGATACCATCTTCGAGCGTCTCCGCCTCGATCAGGCGTTCACCTGCGGTCGCGAGGATGTCCTTGACGGCCGAGCGGACAGCCGGTTCGCGGTCGAGATAGAGAATGTTCATTCTGACCCGACGGACTCGGCGCTGCGATGCCTTAGCCTCGCCTAAAAAATTCGGGCGCGGCTCATGGCAGGCCGCATGTCCAGTCCCATCTCGGATCGTCGGACGCTTCTCTCTCTGCTCATCGTCCTGCGGTGGCCGATCACAGCCAAGGGTAGGTGGCGTGCGAGACCAGGCTTGTCCCCAGGGTCGGAACGGCGCGCGAACCATTCGAACGGCGTGACGTCTGACGACGGCCGGGGCCCTCATCGCCCACGTGCTTTGAAGTCTGGCGCGCCGCGAGCAAAGAGAGCCCGCCTTCAAACCGCTGCTATCTCAGCCCGGACGAATAAAACCGCAGCCTTGGAACTGCCTATTCAAGGCCCGACGGCCTTGCCTCCGTCTGGGTGTCAGAAGACATCCAAAGGGGATCCGATTCGTGCACCGTCTGCTTCTCGCCTCATCCGCAACACTCGCCCTTGTCGCCGCTTCATCCGCTTCCGCGCAGACGGTGATCGATACCAAGCGGACGACCGCCGTCCGCACCTCCACGGTGAAGAACGGCGCGCCCGACAACATCAGCATCGCCGCCTCGGGTAGCGTCGTCCCCGTCAACGGAACCGCGGTGACGATCGATGGTAACAACACCGTCGCCAATGCCGGCACCATCCAGGTGACCGATGCCAACGGCGCGACCGGCATCCTCGCCCAAGCCGGCGTGCAGAGCACGATCACCAACACGGGCAAGATCATCATCGACGAAAGCTACGCGCCGACCGATCCGGACAAGGACGGCGATCTCGACGGCCCCTTCGCGCAGGGGACGGGTCGCACGGGCATCCGCACCGCCGGCGCGTTCGTCGGCACCATCACCAACGGCGGCGAGATCACGGTCGAAGGCAACGATTCAGCCGGCATCCGTCTCGGCGGTCCACTGACCGGCGCTCTGGTCCATTCCGGCAGGACCACCGTCGTGGGCGACCGCTCCGTCGGCGTGCGGGCGGAGGCGGTGACCGGCAACGTCACGCTGGGGGGCACGATCACGGCGCAGGGCCGTGACGCGATCGGTGCCCGTCTGGACGGCAACATCGGCGGCGCGCTGGTGATCGAAGGGGTGATCGGTGCGACCGGCTACCGATCCACCACCGTCCCCGCCGACGTCTCCAAGCTCGACGCCGACGATCTGCTGCAGGGCGGCCCGGCCTTGCTCGTCGCAGGTGACGTGGCCGGCGGCATAACCCTGTCGAACGCGACCGGCAAGGTCGCCGACGTGATCTCGTACGGCTCCGCGCCGGCATTCCAGATCGGTGCGGCCGACCGCGCCGTCACCATCGGTGCGGTCGCCGGCACGACGCCAGCTGCCGGGCTTGTCGTCAACGGTAGGGTGACCGGCATCGGCGTCTACAGCGGCGTCAACGCGACCGCCCTGTCGATCGGCGGGCTGGGCGGCCGCGTCACCATCGCGCAGGGGGTCGCGGTCGGCGGGACAGTGCAGGCGTCCGCCTCAGGCGCTGCAGCCACAGGCATCCGCTTCGGTGCCGGCTCCGCCACGCCGGAACTACGTGTGAGCGGCAGCGTCACGGCGGCCGGCGGCGGCGGCCAGGCGACGCAATCAGCTGCCGTGCTGATCGATACGGGAGCGTCAGTCCCGACGATCCGCAACACGGGCACGATACGCGCTAGCGCGACAGGCGCCACCGCGGTCGCGATCCTCGACCGCACCGGCACGGTCACGCTCATCGAGAACAGCGGCACCATCGGCGCGATCGGCGCCGACGCCACCCGCTCCGTCGCGATCGACCTCTCGGCGAACACCAGTGGCGCCGTCATCCGTCAGACCGCGGCCACCGGCGGCGGCGCACCGGTCATCAGCGGCGCGATCCGCTTCGGCTCGGGCAACGATCGCCTGGAGGTTGCGGCCGGCACGGTCGCCGGAGAGGTGACGTTCGGCGCGGGCAGCAACCGGTTCGACCTGAGCGGCGCGAGCGCCTTCGCAGGCACGGCGACCTTCGGCAGCGGGGGGGACACGCTGGCGATCGGCGGCACGGCGCGGTTCGATGGCACCGCGGACTTTTCGGGAGCGGGGCAGGACGTGCTCGCCATCACCGGGAAGGGCGTGTTCGCCGGCAAGCTGACCAACGCCGGCCATCTCGTGGTGACCGTGGCGCCCGGCGGCGGCACCTTCGCGGCGACCGGAGGTGCGACGATCGGCTCGCTGGCGCTTGGCGAACAGTCCATCCTGAGCGTCGCGCTGGACAAGGCGAACCCCAATGCGAACCTCATCCAGGTGACGGGCGCCACCACGATCGGGGCGAACAGCCAGCTCGCGTTGCGCGTCACCGGCGGCGCCGACGTCGCCGGGCGCTACGTCGTGCTTCGTTCGGGGACGTTGACCGGTGCAGCCAATCTGACGCTGGGCGCAGCGACTATGCCGTTCCTCTACAAAGGGGCGCTCGTGGCGACCACGCCCAACGAGATCGCGATCGACGTCGCACGCAAGGCCAAGACCGAGCTGGGGCTCAATCGCGCCTCCACCAGCGCCTTCGATGCGATCGACGCGGCGATCGGCAGCGACGCGAAGCTCGGTGCCGCCATCCGCGGCATCTACGACGGCGCGGCCTTCCGCGCTGCGGTGGATCAGATGCTGCCCAACTATGCGGGCGGCGTGTTCGAAAGCGTCACCCTGGCTTCGCGCGCGGCGGCGGCGCAGCTGAACGAGCCGGCCGGCGAGTATAGCGAGGAAGGCTCCTGGGGCATGTGGCTGACCCCGGTCGGGTGGGACGCATCGAAGGCGCAGCGGAGCAGCACCAGCTACGACGTGCGCGGCTGGGGGATCAGCGGCGGCCTCGAGCGCAAGTCTGGCATCGGCAACTTCGGCGTCTCGCTCGGCTATCTCAGCGGCCGCGCCAACGAGGGGCTCGCGGTCAATCGCGTCGATCATAGCCAATATGAGCTAGCCGGTTCCTGGCGGGGCCATTGGGGCGGGGTCGCGGCGCAGCTGCGCGGCTCCGCGGCAATCGTGTCGTTCGACGCCCAACGCCAGTTCGACGGCGTCGTCGGCACCGAAAAGGTCCAGCGCCGGGCGACATCGGACTGGAACGGCGTGCTCTATTCGGGTTCCGGGGCGGTCTCATACGAGCACGTCGTGAACCAGTTCAGCCTGCGCCCGGTGCTGGCGTTCGACTATTACCGGCTCAACGAGGACGCCTATAGGGAGGCGGGCGGCGGCACCGGCTACGACCTGACCGTGCGCAAGCGGACCAGCGACGAACTGGCGCTGACCACCAGCCTAGCCGTCGGCATGAACTTCGGCGGCGACCATCGCTACGACCTTTGGAGCCGCATCGAGGTCGAGGGCGGCCGACGCGAGCGCGTAGCCGGAGCGCTCGGGCGCACGACAGCCAGCTTTGGCAGCGGCGCCGCGTTCACGATCGATCCGGAAGCGCGCGACAGCGGTTGGACCGGCAAGATCCGCGCGATCACCGGCACCACAGAGGGCCGACTGAGCGGCGAAGTGGGAGCAGAGCAACGGCTTGGAGACGTTGCGTTCACCGCGCGCGCCGCCCTTCAGATCGCCTTCTAGACCAAGCGCACGCGCGTGCGACGCTTCGGAGCTCCACCCGGCCCCCGGGTGGGGCTCCTTCTCCCACGATCACGGTACGGCTGATGGCCGATCGTCAGCCCGATGCGCGCTCATCGGTCCACCGCCCGCCAGTCGCGCTCTGAATAACCCGTCATCATGGTTCGTCACCTGCCTGGTATCGTCCGGACTACGCCAGCCACTTGCCAGTTGACGCTTGCCGTGCGGTATCGTCGAGGATGAAAGCACGCTGCTGATGGCGTCGGTCGACGGCCTTCTCGCCAAGCCCCGAAGCAGCGCCCGCGGATTTGGCGGCGCGAACCGGCCCATCTCATTCGACCTGCGCTTCGAGCCGACAGCGGCGCTTCGAGCTGCGATCGAGATCCTCGCAGCTACCTCACTCTTCCCATAGCGGCCCTAATACTTCGGCACGTGATCAATCGGATTAAGATAGGCAGCTATGCGCCATTTGTCGTCGTTCGTGGCAGACCAGACGGATCCTGAAAGCTGCCGTACATTCAGACGCGACATCGACATCAAAGACGACCTACATTTGGGATTAAGCGCCGTCACCACCCCGTGAGCGAGAGCCGATCGGTGACGCACTTGGTGCGATAGCTACCAGCATGCGTCCGGGGCAATTGGCAGCCTCATACAGAAGGATGGATTTCCAAGCCACGCCGTCTTGCTGATTGCCGACGGCTTCAAAAATCACGTCACTGGTTTAGTGGCCCAGGCAAATGGATTCGGGTTAAGACCACCTGTCGCTTGCGAAATTAAATATGACTTTATAGGGTGGGTCATTGAATGTGTTTTCAGAGGAAGCAACATGGATAAGCGCCAGGGGTTCAATGCTTGGATGCGGGCGCTCTGCGCACTCGGCGCGTTGGGCGCCCCGGCAACTGCCTTTGCCCAAGCACGCTACGACACGGAGAACAAGATCTTCCGGCTGGATGGTGGGGACGTCACCTACGCGTTCAAGGTCAATGTCGCGGGGATCCTCCAGTCGGTCTATTGGGGCAAGCGCTTGCCGGATCGCGCGCCGCTCGCCGCGCCGGAGCTTTCGGGATTGAGCGGCTTCGACGTCACTACCAACGTGGTGCCGCAGGAATATGCCGGCCAGGGCGGCGGACTCTATGCCGAGCCGGCGCTGAAGGTCACCTATCCCGACGGCAACCGCGATCTCGTCCTCTATTATCGCAGCCACGAGGTGTCGGGCGATACGATCCGCGTAACGCTCAGCGATCTCGACCGGCCGTTGTTCGTCACGCTGATCTACACGATCGACCGCGCCACCGGGGTGATCGCCCGCTCCGCTGTGATCGAGAATCGCGGCGCCGGCGACGTGCGCGTGGATCAGGCTTCCGCGGCGGGGCTGACGCTGCCGGTCGCCTATGATTATCGCCTGCACTATTCCACCGGGCGCTGGGCGGCGGAATGGACGCTGCAGGATCGCCCGCTGACCGCCGGCTCGACCGTGCTGGAAAGTCGCCGCGGCTCGACCGGCAGCCAGAACAATCCGTGGTTCCAGATCACCCGCGCCACCACCACCGAGGAGGACGGCCCGGCCTGGATCGGCGCGCTGGCGTGGAGCGGATCGTGGCGGCTGAGCTTCGATCAGGACGTGACCGGGCGGATCCGGATCGTCGGCGGCTATAACCCGTTCGACTTCGCCTATCGCCTGAAGCCGGGTGCCATGCTGGCCACGCCGACCTTCTATGTCGGCTTCTCCGATCACGGTCGCGGCGGCGCCTCGCGCCTGTTCCACGCCTTCCAGCGCGAACGCATCCTGCCCCGGCACGACGGCCGCGTGCCGTTGCGCAAGGTGTTGTACAACAGCTGGGAAGCGACCGAGTTCGACGTCAACGAAGCAGGGCAGATCGCGCTGGCCGAACGCGCCGCAACACTCGGCGTAGAGCGCTTCGTGATGGACGATGGCTGGTTCGGCGCACGCAACAACGACAAGGCCGGGCTCGGCGACTGGACCGTCAACCCGACCAAATTCCCCAATGGCCTCACCCCGCTGGTCAGCCGCGTCAAGGCGCTGGGCATGGATTTCGGCCTTTGGGTCGAGCCCGAAATGATCAACGAGGATAGCGACCTGTTCCGCGCGCACCCTGATTGGGCGATGCAGTTTCAGGGCCGGCCGAAGACCCAGGGGCGCAATCAGCTGGTACTTAATCTGGCGCGCACCGACGTTCGCGATCATGTCCTCGAACAGCTCGACGCTTTGCTGACGAAGAACGACATCGCCTTCCTCAAATGGGATTATAACCGCAATTGGTCCGAGCCAGGCTGGCCGGATGCCGACGTGAACGACCAGCAGACCATCTATGTGGCCTATGTCCGCAACCTTTATTGGATCATCGACGAACTGCGGAAGCGGCATCCGGGGGTCGAGATCGAAAGCTGTTCCGGCGGCGGCGGTCGAGTCGATCTCGGCATCATGGCGCGCACCGATCAGGTATGGCCGTCGGACAATACCGATCCGCTCGATCGGCTGTCGATCCAGGACGGCTATACACAGGCCTATGCCCCGGGCGCGATGATGGCGTGGGTGACCGACAGCCCGAACTGGGTGAACAAGCGCCAGACCGCGCTCTCGTTCCGCTTCCTTTCGGCGATGCAAGGGGGGCTCGGCATCGGCACCAATCTCAACAAATGGCAGGATTGGGATTTCCTCGTCGCGCGGCGCTACGTGCAGTCATACAAGCGGATTCGGCAAACGGTGCAGCGGGGACAGCTCTATCGCCTCAACCGCGCGAACGAGGCCGATCGGCGCTGGACCAACCTGTATGTCGCCGCCGATCGCAGCCAGGCGGCGCTGTTCACGCTGATCGGATCGACGCAGAAACTGGATGTCATGCCGACGATCGCGCTGCGTGGTCTCGATCCGGACGCGCAATACCAAGTGGAGACGATGGATGGCGCTCCCCCGCCGGTGACGATGCCATTGCTGGCCAGTGGCGCGTATTGGATGAACCACGGCGTCGATGTCACGCTGCAGGGTGACTTTCAGGGCGTCGGCTTCATCCTGACACGGACCAAATAGGCAGCGCCGGGCGCCCCGCCGAAAGATTTCAGCGTGTGTCTTTTTTCACTAGACAGCATTTAATGTCATATTTATTCTGCTCTCAACTACAAACGTTCAGGGGAGAATCATCGTGCAAAGGTTGCGCCGTCCAATCGTCGCTCTGTTGTCGGGGGTGTGTCTCACCGTCCCCGCTTTGCCTGCCTTCGCCCAGTCCGGCGCTGCCGCGTCGAGCCCCGAGGGGCAGGCTTCAAATCCGGATACCGGCGCGCAGATCGATCCGAATGCGGCGTCGACCGACGAAGGCGGCGACATTGTCGTCACCGGCATCCGCGCCAGTCTGGCTAACGCGTTGGAGATCAAGCGCAACACGATCGGCGTGGTCGACGCAATCTCGGCCAAGGACATCGGCGACTTCCCCGATGCCAATATCGCTGAATCGCTGCAGCGCATCAGCGGTGTGTCGATCGACCGCGTCAACGGCGAAGGCCGTGGCATCACGGTTCGCGGGCTGGGGCCGGAATTCAACACCGTCCTGCTTAACAACCGCCTGCTGTCGACCGAGGCCGGTGGCCGATCCTTCTCGTTCGACATCCTGTCGTCGGAGCTTATCTCCGGCGCCGAAGTCTACAAGTCGTCGGAAGCGCGGCTGCAGGAGGGCGGCATCGGATCGACCGTAATCCTGCGCACCGCCCGCCCGACCGACCGAGCCGGCCTGCATTTCGCCGGCAACGTCGCCGGCCGCCACGACAACACATCGGACAAGGTCACGCCGTTCGCCTCGGGCGTGTTGAGCGGATCGAACGAGGATCGTACGTTCGGCGCACTGGTTAGTTTCGTCTATGACAAGCGCAAGTTCAATCTCACCAACATCAGCACCGACGGATGGATCACCAATCAGACGATCGATACAAATGGCGACGGGATCAAGGACCGCACCGGCGTCGCCCTGCCCCGTACGACCAACTTCACCGCCACCAAGAGCGAGCGCGAGCGGATCGGCGGGACCTTCGCCGTCGACTGGAACGTGTCGGATACGCTGAAGCTTAAGCTCGATGCGCTCTACACGCAGCAAAAGGTGGAAAGCCGCACCAATCAGCTGGGTTATTATACCGATCCGGATCGCATCACCACCGCAACGGTCAATGACAACGGCACAGCGACGCAGTTTGCCGTGCTCCCGGCCACCGCGACATCCGGTCTCGCCTCGGACAATATCGTATCGACCGCGCCACAGGACGCCCGCACCTACCAGATCGGCTTCAACGCCGAATGGAAGCCGAGCGAGGATCTGACGCTCGTGTTCGATGCCGCACATTCCAACTCGCGCGATGCCGCCGACCAGCTCTTCTACGTCGTTGGCACGCGCCAGGTCGGTGTCACGCCGACCTTCACGCTGGATGGCCCAGGCGGATTGCCGTCGATCACCAACACGCTGGCGACCAACGACAAGTCGGCGCCGCGGCTGCACTGCTGCTCGGAACGCGGCGGGCGCAATGGCGATACGGTCAATCAGGGCACGTTCGATGTGACCTGGGATCTCGGCGGGCTGCTCAACAAACTGCAGGGCGGCGCGTTGTTCACCAACCGCAAGAAAATTACGGTATCGCGTGAATCGCCAGAGCCGCTCGGCTGCTTCTATTGCGGTTATCAGGCGCTGGCTCCTGCAAGCCTGTTTACGGATTTCAGCTCCAACGTGCAGGGGCGCAACTTGACGTGGCTCGATTACGATGGCGCCGCGCTAGCACAATATTACGGGTCGGCTGCCGCCGTGAACCAAGTTGGCGACAATTCACCGGAAGCAATCGCCGCGCGCAACCGTTTCCTCGCCGTCTATGCGGGCAACAATAACAGCCTCGATCCGATCGATCGTGACCGCGGATCGGGCACGGTGCGCGAGAATACCTATGCCGGCTATCTGCAAGCGTCGTTTGGCGGCGATATGGGTAGCAGCCGTTGGTCGGCGATGGCGGGCGCGCGGTTGATCCACACCGACCTGTACGCCACCGGCTTTTCGGTCACGTTGACCAATATCATCCAGAACCCGGCCGATCCGACGTCAGCGGTTCCGGTCTACAGCCCGACGGTCGCGGTCGATGCCAAGAATTCCTACACCTATCTGCTGCCGACACTGAACTTCCGGCTCGACGTAAACGACGCCTTGTCGCTTCGGCTGGCCGGATCGCGAACGTTGACCCGTCCGACGCTGAGCCGACTTGGCCTGTCGCAGGACTTCACCTTCCGTCCGCCCAATTCGAATACGATCAGCGGCGGCAACCCGTATCTGAAGCCGTTCCTGGCATGGAACGCGGATGCCTCAGTCGATTATTACCTGAGCCGCACCAGCTATGTCAGTCTGGCTGGCTTCTACAAGAAGCTGGAGAATTTCATTATCTCCGGGCAGCAACCGGAAGAATATTTCGGGCTGACGTTCCTGGCCAATCGCCCTTTCAATTCGCAGAAAGGCGAAGTCTACGGGCTCGAAGCTTCGGCGCAGAGCACATTTGATTTCCTGCCCGCACCATTCGACGGCTTAGGCGTAACAGCGAACTACACGCTGGTGAAAAGCTCGATCCGTTTCGATCCTTCGCTCAGCAACCAGACCTTCAACGTGGAGGGCCTGTCCGACACCGCAAACTTCGTGATGTTCTTCGAAAACAATCTGCTGCAGCTTCGCGGTGCATATAACTGGCGTGCGCCGTTCCTGCGCCAGACGTTCGGGCCGCAAAGCGAGCCAGAGAACATCTTCGGCTATAGCCAGGTCGATCTCAGCGGATCGATCAAGGTCACGCCGAACGTGTCTCTCTATGCCGAAGCGCTTAACGTGACGAACGAGAAGTTCCGCAGCTATTCGCGCTTCAAGGAGCGGTTGATCACCGTATCCGACCAGGGACGTCGCATCACGGCCGGCGTGCGCTTCAACTTCTGATCCCTGATCGGCCCGCATTTGCGCAGACGCGTGGATGCGGGCCGGCTACGGCGTTCGATATGCCCGATGCTCACCTTGCGGCGGCAACCGCCCTTACCCTGCGTGCGCCGACCGGGGTCACTGTCCGCCTGACCAATCTTGGCGCGACGCTGATGGCTATCGAGACACCTGATCGCGCCGGGCGGTTCGCCAACATCCTGCTCGGCTACGACGATCCTTCCGATTATCCGGCGGCCGGCGGCCCCGATCCCGACGCCTATCTCGGCGCGACCTGCGGCCGGTTCGCCAATCGCATCGCCGGCGCGGCATTCGTGCTAGACGGCGTCCACTATCCGCTAAGCGCCAATGAGGCGCCCAACCACCTTCATGGCGGCGCGCGCAACTTTCACCATGCAGTGTGGACGATCGTAGCGGCTGACGATCGACACGTCGCGATGACGCTGCGCAGCCCGGATGGCGATCAAGGCTATCCCGGCGCGCTCGACGCGGTCGCCGACTTCAGCCTGGCCGACGATGGCGAACTCGCCATCGTCTACACCGCGACGACCACGCGACCGACGCACGTCAATCTCGTGTCGCACGGTTACTTCAATCTTTCGGGCAATCCGCACGCGTCGATCCTCGACCATCGGTTATCGATCGATTCCGCTCGGATCCTGGCGATCGATGCGGCCAACCTGCCGACCGGCGAACGGCGGGCGATCGCCGGCTCTCCATTCGACTTCACGGTGGCGCGACCGATCGGATCGCGGATCGACGACGATCAACTGCGCCACGCCAGCGGCTATAATCACAACTATCTGCTCGACATCGCCGGGGTGCGGCCGGTGGCGCGGCTCGACCATCCGGCGAGCGGGCGGACGCTGACCGTTTCGACGGACCAGCCGGGATTACAGCTCTACAGCGGGAACTTCCTCGGCGGCCGGTTCCCGCCGCGGTCGGGAGTATGCCTCGAGGCGCAGCATTGGCCCGACAGCCCCAACCGGCCGGATTTCCCCACTACCCGGCTCGACCCAGGCGACACCTATCGCAGCGAGACCCGGCTGCGCTTCGGCGTCGGCTAAAGCCGCGCCATCCGGCCGCCATCGGCGACCATCTCCGCGCCGGTGACGAACCGCGCCTCGTCTGAGCCGAGGAACAGCGCCAGCGCGGCGATATCCGCGGGCTGGCCGATATCGGCGGGATCGATGACTTCCACGCCCGACCGGATATTCGGGCTGTCGCGCAGCAACGCGGTGTCAATCGCCCCGGGCAGGATCGCGTTGCAACGAATACCGCGCTCCCGGCCCTCGATCGCGGTCGATCGCGTAAGGCTGGCCATTGCCGCCTTGGACGCGGCGTAGGACGACACCATCGCTGAGGTTCGCCACGCATGGACCGAGGCGATGTTCACGATCGCGCCGCCAGGCGGCAGATGACGCAGCGCATGGCCGGTCAGCAGCGCCGGCGCGATCAGATTGACCGCCAGCAGATGCTGCCAATCGGCCACATCATGCTCCTCGATCGGCTTGAACAGCATGATGCCGGCGACGTTGACCAGCACGTCCCACCGCCCGAAGCGATCGAGCGTCGCGGCGACCGCGGCGTCCAGCGCGGCAGCGTCGGCGAGGTCGCACGCGATCGGCAAGGCGTCACCCAGCCCGTCGAGAGACATCTCCCCCGCCGCGCGATCGACCAGCGCCAGCTTGGCGCCAGCATCCGCGAAGGTTCGCGCCACGGCGTGGCCGATGCCGCCGGCGGCACCAGTGATTAGCGCCACCTTGCCTGCGAACGGCTCTACCATTCGCGCAACGACCCGTCCCACCCGCGCCATACCGGGTTGCGCCAGCGATGGGGCGTGCGCGCGGCGTCGCGCACGCGCGCTTCGTCGATCGTGACGCCCAGCCCCGGCCCTTCCAGCACGGCGACACTGCCCGCCGTCACCGTCAGCACCTCGGGATTGGTGATATAGGTGAGCAGGTCCGCATCCGGCTGGTTGTAGTGAATGCCGAGCGACATTTCCTGGATTACGAAATTGGGCGTCGCCGCGGCCAGTTGTAGACAGCTGGCCAGCGCCAGCGGTCCAAGCGGACAATGCGGCGCAATCGCCAAATCATACGCTTCCGCCATTGCCGCGATGCGCCGGCCTTCCGAAATGCCGCCGGCATGGCTGAGATCGGGCTGCGCGATATCGACCGACGCTGCCTCGAAGAACGGCTTGAAGTCCCAGCGCGAAAATAGTCGCTCGCCCAGCGCGAGCGGAACGCTGGTCTGCGCCGCCACCTGCGCGATCGCTTCGGGCTGCTCGCTGAGCAGCACTTCTTCGATGAACAGCGGCGACAGCGGTTCGAGTGCGGAAACGATGCGGCGCGCCATCGGTTTGTGTACCCGGCCGTGGAAATCCACGCCGACGTCCATCCCGGTATCGCGCACCAGCCCGAGCCGTTCGACCACGGCGTCGACCGCGGCCGGGCCCGACAACCAGTCGATATCCTCGGTGCCGTTCATCTTGACGGCATCAAACCCCTGCTCGCGCCGCACCAGGGCGGCAGCGGCAACGTCGCTCGGCCGATCCCCGCCGATCCAGGCATAGACGCGGATCCGGTCGCGCACCCGGCCACCCAGCAGGTCGGCGACGGGCACGCCGAGAGCGCGGCCGCGCAAATCCCACAATGCTTGGTCGACCCCGGATATTGCCGACATGAACACCGGGCCACCGCGATAGAAGCCCAGTCGATACAGCAATTGCCAGGCATCCTCGATGCGATCGGGGTCGGCCCCGATCAGCCGGTCGCGCACCGCTTCGAACGCGCCCACCACGGCCTCGGCATGGCCTTCCAGACTGGCCTCGCCCCAGCCGACCGCGCCATCGCTGGTCTCAATCCGCACGAACAGCCAGCGTGGCGGCACAAGGAAGGTTTCGATCGCGACAATCTTAGACATTCTGGGTTTCGCTCCGGTCGGTCTTCGTGAAGCGGATGGGGATCCGCGGAAGTCGCCCGTCCTGTCGCAGCCGATCGGCCACAACGGCGAGCAACAAAATTCCCCCGCGCACGACATATTGGTAAAAGGTCGGCACATTGAGTAGGTTGAGCGCATTCTGCGCCGCGCCCATGATAAACACGCCAATGATCACGCCGCCGATCGTGGCCAAACCGCCGGACAGCGATACGCCACCCAGCACGCAGGCGGAGATGACCGCCAGTTCAAGCCCGATGCTGGTGTTGGGCTGGCCGCTGGTGATGCGCGCGGCGAGGATGATGCCAGCCAGCCCGGCCACCAGTCCCTGCAGCGTGAACACGATGATCCGTACGCGGGTTATCGGCACGCCGGCCAGCCGCGCCGCTTCGGGATTGCCGCCGATCGCCAGAATGTTGCGGCCGAACACGGTAGCCTTGAGGATCAACCCGAAGATCGCGAAACTGCCGATCATCGACCAGATCGGCCAGCTCAGTCCGAGCATGCCGCCCGATCCGAGTGCGTAGAAGTCCTGTAACGGGATCGCGACGCTTTCCCCGCCCGAGGCGAGGAAGGCGAGGCCGCGCACCACCTCCATCATCGCCAGCGTCACGATCAGCGAATTGACCTTGAACCCCGCCACCAGCACGCCATTGACGAAGCCGACCATCGCACCGCCGGCAAGGCCTGCCAGAACGCCGACCGCGATGCTCCCCGTCGCGCTCATCCCGACTGCGGCGAGCACGCCGGACAGCGCGACGATCGAGCCGACCGACAGATCGACCTCGCGCATCGCCAGCACGAGCATCATCGTCGCCGCGATCGTGCCGACCAACGTGACCGACAGCAGCAACCCGCGCAAATTGCGCAGGCCGAGGAAGTCCGGCACCAGCAGCGACAACAGGCCAACCATCACCACCAACGCCAGCAGCGGTACGAGACGTTTGAGGATCGTGCGCAAAGTCATGCTGGGATCGCATCCTGGTTTGATGAAGTCTGATTGGCCTGCGGCAGCGCAAGTCGGAGGAGCCCCGCCGGTGTCGCCTCGTCACGCGACACGATGCCGGCCAAGGCACCTTCGCGCATCACGACGATCCGGTCCGCGACGCCGAGCACTTCGGCCATGTCGCTCGACGCGAACAGCACCGTCCCGCCGTCTTCGGCAAAGCGATAGATGAGCTCGTAAATTTCACTGCGCGCGCCGACATCGATCCCGCGCGTCGGCTCATCGAGCAGCAGCACGCGTGCGCCCGCCCACAGCCAGCGCGCGATTACGGCCTTCTGCTGGTTACCACCAGACAGCGATCCGATCGCGGTCTCCGCGCCGGCCGTCTTGATGCGCAGCCGGCCGATCAGCTCGTCCGCGCCTACTTGTTCCTCATGCCGCCGCAGCAGCGCGGTCGCGCCGGCCATGTTGCGCCACGCCAGCGCCAGATTTTCCCGCAGCGGCGCCAGCGGCACGATGCCGTCCTCCTTGCGGTCCTCAGGGCACAAAGCGAGGCCCGCGGCGATCGCGGCGCGCGGGCTGCCCGGCGGGATCGCCTGGCCATCGATCCGTACCGCGCCGGCATCGGGCATCGTCGCGCCGTAGATCAAGCGGAACAGCTCCGACCGCCCCGCGCCGACCAGGCCGAACAGCCCAAGAATTTCGGCGCGCGCGACGGCAATGCTAACCGGCGCGGCGATGCCCGGCCCGACAAGCGCCTCCACCTCGACCATCGGCGACCCCGCCGCCCGCGGCCGATAACCGTAGACGTCGCTGATCGTACGCCCCGCCATCGCGCCGACGAGGCGATCCGCGTCGGCCGCCGTGACCGGCGCGAGATCGAGCATATGCCTGCCGTCGCGCAGCACGGTGGCGCTGTCGGCGAGCGCATAAACCTCGTCCATGCGATGGCTGACATAGATGATCGCGCAGCCGCTGGCCTTGAGATCGCCGATGATCGCCATCAGCCGCTCGGTTTCGCGAACGCTGAGCGAACTGGTCGGTTCGTCGAAGGCGATCACTTTCGCCTCCCGCAGCAGCGCGCGCCCGATCTCGACCATCTGCCGCCGCCCGATCGACAGCGCGCCGAGCCGCATATCGGGGTCGATCACCTCGCCGAGCCGCTCGAGCACGGCGATCGCGCGGGCGCGCAATGCCGCGCGATCGACGAAGCCGGCCCGTGCCGGCAGCATGCCGAGCATGAGGTTTTCGGCCACGCTGAGCTGCGGGAACAGCTGCAGTTCCTGGTGGATGATCGCGATGCCGGCGTTCTGGCTGTCGCGCGGCGAGGCGAAGCGCTGCGCCACGCCATCGATCCGCAACTCGCCGCTATTTGGCACATATTGCCCTGCCATGATCTTGAGCAGGGTAGATTTGCCCGCACCATTCTCGCCGATCAGCGCACGGACTTCTCCTGCCGCGACGGTGAAGCTCACTCCATCCAGCGCGACGACGCCGGGAAAGGTCTTGCCGACCTGGTCGAAGGCGATCATCGCACTCAAGCCCTCGCCTCCCGCGCCAGGACGGCGCGAAAATTGTCGCGCGTCATCAGCGTACCACTGGTCAGTGTGACGTCGGCCGGGCGCTGCCCGCGCGCGATCCAGCGATACATCGCGGCGCTCGTATCATAGCCGTGCCGCCGCGGGCTGAGCAGCACGGTAGCGAAGAAACCGGTGGCACGCGGCTTACCGAGTTCGGCGATGGCCGCTTCGGATCCGCCGATGCCGATCCCGATCAGGCTCGTCTGCGCCAACGACAGGCCTTCCGCCGCACGCACCCCGCCGACTACCGTTTCGTCGTTCAGCCCAATGATGATCCAGCGATCGATCCGCGACTGCGCGGTCAGCACCGGCGCGGCCGCCGTGAACGCCCCTTCGGTGTCGGTGGTGCGCTGCGGTGCATCGAAGACTTGGCTGTAGCCCTGGCGGCGCAGCGCGGTCACCGCGCCGCCGGTGCGCTCTCGCCCGGTTTCCAGACTGTCATAGGCGATCCGCAGGATGCCGGTCTCGGCCGGCGCCCAGCCGCGCCGTCGCGCCTCGGTCGCCGCCGCCGTCCCCGCCAGTTCGCCGATCGCCAGCGCCGAAATGCCGACATGCGGGATGCCCGCGATCGGCGCTCCGCCCGCGGCCGACAGGCGGTCGTCGACCGACATCGCCCTCATCCCGCTGTCGCGCGCGAAATCGGCGATCGCCGGCCCCAGCCGCGGGTCGGGCGCGCAGATTACGAACCCACCGGCGTAGCGCGCATACAAGGTGTTCAAAGCCGATAAGACCCGATCGCCATCTTCCGCGCCGATTTCGATCAGCGAGAAGCCGAAGTCCCGTGCCGCGGCGCGCGCAAAGCGCCATTCGTCCTGGAACCATTGCTCCTGCGGCATCTTTACGATGAAGCCGATCCGCACATCCTGCGGTGGCCGCGCGCAGCCGGCGACAGCGAGACCGCCTGCGGCCACCGTGCCGCCAAGCATGGATCTGCGCGTAATCGGCATTGCCGTAGTGCCCCTCGCTATACGCGGGATTAAAATCATCCCGATCGACAGATGCTTTAAGTCATATATATTCGTTGAAAAGAGGAAATCGCATGGACGCGTATATTATCATCGACCGCAGGGGCATCGACCAGCTCGGCGAAGGCCCGACTTGGAGCCCCTCGACGCAGAGAGTGTATTGGGTGGATATCGTCGGGCAAGCGCTGAATGCGCTCGATCTGTCGACACTGAACGTGACACGCTGGCCGATGCCCGAACGGATCGGCTGGGCGGTCGAGCGTTACGATCGCGGCGATTTGCTCGCCGGCTTCAAGAGCGGGATCGTCGAGCTGTCGCTCGATCCGGTAACGATCCGCCCGCTCCTGTCGCCTGAACCGGACCATCCGGGCAATCGGCTGAACGACGCAAAGGTCGATAGCGCGGGACGCTTGTGGTTTGGATCCAAGCATGACGAGGATCGCGAACCATCGGGGGCGTTGTACCGTCTCGACGCCGATGGCCGCCTGACGCAGGTCGACGACGGCTATGCCGTCACCAACGGCCCCGCGTTCAGCCCCGACGGCCGGTATCTCTACCACGCCGATAGCGGGCGCCGGGAAGTCTATCGTTTTGCGGTCGATGCGGCGGGCACGGTGGGCCCACGCGAACTGCTAATTACGTTCGAGGAATCATGGGGCTATCCCGATGGCATGACGACGGACGCCGATGGCGGCCTGTGGATCGCGCATTGGGGAGGCGGTCGGATCAGCCGCTTCGACCCCGCCGGGCAACTGGTTCGATCGCATATGCTGCCTGCGGTCAACATCACCAGTTGTACCTTCGCCGGGGACCGTCTCGATCGGTTGTTCGTCACCTCCGCCGCGCTCGATTCGCCGGGCGGGGCGGCTGACGGCGCGCTGTTCGAGATCGACCCCGGCGTTCACGGACTACCGCCCACGCCGTGCGCCGTCTGATCGGATCAGGCGCGCATGGCGCTTTGGCCGCGATGGGGATATTCGTTGCGGTATGTTGAAGACCGACAAGATCCCGCGCAACGACGCCGGCGACGATGCATCGTTCGAAGACGCAGCGCGTCCGCCGGCCGATGATGGCCGCAACCTCACCTCGAGCATCGTCAACGATCTTGGGCTGGCGATCGTCACGCAGACCTACCGCCCGGGCGAGCCCTTCCCGACCGAGGCCGAATTGTGCCTGAGCTATGCCGCCAGTCGGCCGGTGTTGCGCGAGGCTGTGAAGATGCTGACTGCAAAGGGGCTTTTGCTCGCGCGCAAGCGTGCGGGGACGTTGGTGCAGCCGGAGGAGAGCTGGAACCTGCTAGATCCGGACGTGCTGCGCTGGATGCTGCAACGCGCGTTTTCGATCGACCTGCTGATCGATTTCACCGAGATCCGCATGTCGATCGAGCCGCGCGCCGCGTCGCTCGCGGCACACTCCGCTAGCGGGCCGCAGCGGCGCGCGATCATTGATGCGATCGACCGAATGTATGCCGCCGACCGCGGCGAGGAGGACGCACTGGAGGCGGACATCGCGTTCCACATCGCCGTTCTCGAGGCGAGCAACAACAGGTTCATGCGGCAATTCACTGGCCTGGCCGAGACGACATTGCGCTTCTCGATCCGGCGCACCAACGAATATAAGGGCGTGCCGCGGGCCAGCGCGCTCGATCACAAGAAGGTCGCCGACGCGATCGTCGGCGGCCGCGCGCAGCTGGCAGGCACGCTGATGAGCAATCTCATTCGCGGCGCGCTCGATCTGCTGCTCGCCGCCAGCAACCATCCGCCGCGACCCTAGACGCCGTTACGGAACGCCGCAGGGTGTGCCGGGCGGCGGATCGGTACGGGTCGGTGGGGTCGGGCGGGCGTCGCCGGGATGATAAGGCCGCCCAGCCCGAGCGGAATCGAGGATGATCGGGCGCAGATCGCCGCCGGCATAGCGCCTTGCCTGATCGTCGAAATGCGGCGAGGCGGGATCGCCGCTTTCGCCCCCCGCGGACACGGCCCAGGCGCGCACGATCGGGCCGAACTCGACCACCGCGACGAAGCTGTTGCCGCTGGTGCCGTACAGGCAGCGCTGCCCGGGCTGACGATCGACGCCGAATGCCGCAAGCGAGCCGAAATTGCCCGAGGTGAAACCGATCGGCAGACTCGGCGCGCGATCGTCGAAGTGTGGGGCAATCGCGCCGTCGTGTCGCTGAAAGCGGTTGATCCGCCCCCAGGCGACACGCCAGCTGCCGAGATCGCGCTGCATGCGCGTGACCGCCGCATCGAGCGCGGCGACGCGATCGCCATCCGCCGTGCGGGTGGCGAGATAGGCGAAGATCGGCACATTGGCGGCGGCCGCCTTCGGTCCTTCGCTCGCCCACAACGCCTCGCCCCAATGCACCGCGAGCGTGGTCGCTTCGGACTCGGTGCCCCAGCGGCGGTCCCAGCCCGTCAACAGCGCCAGCGGTGCGGCCAGGCGCCGGCGCAGGGCATCGCGAGGCGGCAGTGCATCGAACCCTTTCTGCAAACGCGGGATCTGCTGATCGAACAACGGCAGGAAACTGTCGAAGGCTGTGCGCATCAACGACTGCGGTGAAAAGAGCTCGCCACGAGACAGCAACGCGGTGGCATGGTCGCCGCGCGGATTGTCGCCCAGCAAATCCATATAGCGCGGGAAATCAGCAGCCTTAGGGCTGTCGACGCCCGCTGCGGTCCACGGCGCGTTGTTGGTGTTGACCACCCAGCCAGTGGCCGGACGCAACACTTGGGGGAGGTCCTTCAGCGCATGCAGGCCATGCCAGTCTGTCTCCGGATCACTGCCATCGACCGGACGCGTGTAGTCAAACCGATCGTCGCGAATCGGCACGAATTGCGGGTGCAGATAGGCGATCGTGCCATCGGCCGCGGCGAGGATCGTGTTGTTCGACGCATTGGCCTTACGATCGGACACTGCAAGATAATCCGCCAGCGACCCGGCGCGGGTACGCAGATAGCTCTGTTCTAGTGCGGCGCGCGGGCGGTTGAGCATCGCCACCGCGATCCAGCGCCCATTTTCCTGCCGGATGATCGGCCCGTGATGCGTCGCTAGCACGGTGAACCGGCGGGTGGCGATCGTGCCGTCCGGCTGGCGCACGCCAAGCGCCACGATCCGCTGCCGGATCGGCCGCCACGCGCGGCCGTAGCGATAGGATAGCCGACCGCCGCGCCGCGCCACTTCCACCGCAAACTCGTCGATCGTGTCCACGCCGCTCGACGTGTGCATCCAGCCGAGATGCTTGTTGAAGCCCTGATAGACGAAAAACTGCCCCCAAGTTGCAGCGCCATAGACGTCGAGCCCTTGCGCGCTGGTCACCTGCTGTTCGGCGCGAAAGAAGAACGAGGTGTGTGGATTGATCCACAACAGGGGATAGCCGCTGGCGCTGCGCGACGGGCCGATGGCGATGCCGTTCGAGCCCTTGGGCTCGACCAGACGCCCGGCATCCGCCAGTCGCGGCGGCGCGGCGCTATTACTGCCGCCATAGAAGGTTTCGAGCGCGGCGAGGTCCACGCCCCGCTCGATATCGCCGCCGATGCTGCCTTCGGAGAAGGCCAGCGCCATCCAGGGCTCGAAATTTGTGATCCGCTTTGGCCGCACCGTCGGGTGAGTCGCCAGATAGTGGTTGAGCCCACCTGCCCAGGCATCCATCAACGCGCGCAGCCATGCCGGACTGCGGCGATAGTCGGCCTGTAACGCATCGAGATCGAGAAACAGCCGCTGGCGAAGATCGGCCCACAGCGCCGGCCCGCCCTCCGCTTCGGCAAGACGTCCCATCGCGGCGAGATAATTGTGCTCGATGCGCGGAAAGTCGTCCTCGGCCTGCGCGTACATCATGCCGAACACCGCATCCGCATCGCTGCGGCCACGGACATGGGCGATGCCGAACGCGTCGCGCGCGATCGTCACGTCGCGCAGGTTCGCCGCCGGGCTGCGCTCGGCGGCGCTGGCTGCGGTCGACAACACAACGAGGCCCAGCAATGCGGCCAACTTCCCCATATCATGCTCCTTTGACACCAGCATAAGTCATATATATTTGCCGACGACAATAGCCTTGTCGCCAAGAGGACCACGACCATGAGCATTGCCCTTCGCCCGGTTGCGATACCCGATTTCGGGCCGATCGCAGCGCCGCCGCCGCTGCCGGCCGAGACCTATGCCGCGCGCTGCGACGCGGCGCTTCGTGCCGCCGGGACCGATTGGCTGGCAGTCTATGCCGACCGCGAGCACCTTGCCAATGTGATGTTTCTGGCCGGCTTCGAACCGCGCTTCGAAGAGGCATTGCTGCTGCTCGGCCCGGGCGAACGGCGCGTGTTGATCACCGGTAACGAGTGCGAATCCTATGCTGCGCTGTCGCCCTTGCCAGGTGTCGAGGTGATGCTGTCGCAGACGATGAGCCTGTTGGGGCAGGATCGCAGCACCGCGCCGCAAATCACGGATGTGCTGCGAAGCGCAGGCCTCAGCCGCGGCGACCGCGTCGGCGTGATCGGCTGGAAGTATCTCGAAGCGCAAGAATGGGATGGTCCGGCGCCGAGCTTCGTGCCGGCAATTTATCTCGACGCGCTGCGCAGCGTTGTGGGGGGAAAGCACGTCAGCGACGTCACGCCGGTGATGCTGCACCCCGAGACCGGGCAGCGCTCGATCATCGACGCCGATCAGATCGCGATCTTCGAGGCGGCGGCAGCGCGCGCGTCCGACATGGTGTGGAGCGTCGTTCGCGGTACGCGCCCCGGTGACCTTGAGCGCGATGCAGCGCTCAACCTGAAGTATCGCGGCGAACCGATGAACGTGCACGCGATGCTCGCAACCGGCGACGCCGCGGGCGGCGCGGTGATCGGTCTGGCTAGCCCAGGCTGGCGGCGGATCGCCAAGGGCGACGGGGCGTCCACCGCGGTCGGGCTATGGGGCGGGTTGACCGCGCGTGCGGGGCTGATCGACGATGCCAACGACGAGTTCGTCGCCACTGCCTCGGCCTATTTCGCCGGCCTGATCCGCTGGTATTCGCTGGCCGACATCGGCGTCGCCGGCGGCGATCTGTACGCCGGCGTCAGCGAGACGCTGGCCGCGGGCGGTCTGCGCTCGCTGCTCAATCCTGGTCACCTGACCGGCCACGAGGAATGGTCGAACACCCCGATGCGGCCAGGCTCGACCGATCGCATCCGTTCCGGCATGCACATGCAGGTCGACATCATCCCGACGCCGATGCGAGACGGGTGGGCGCTGAACTGTGAAGACAGCGTGGTCTTCGCCGACACTTCACTGCGCTGCGATATCGCTGCGCGCTACCCGGATATGTGGGGACGCATGAACGCGCGCCGCGCGTTTGCCGCAAACGTGTTGGGCGTGCCGATGCACGATGCCATTCTGCCCTTATCCTCGATTCCCTTGTGCCTGGCACCGCTGTGGCTGCGAAGCGATCACCTGCTGGTTCGATCCTAACATTCCATCGGGGCTCGCCCATTCGCCGCCAAAAAATGGTGTATGGCGGCAGCTGCTTTTCGAGAGCGGATGAGATTGCGGCTCCTGCACGTACCATGCTTGGATCGAGGTCGACCTGATCTCGTGCAGCGAGGGAGCGGCGCATTTTGTGGGGCTGGACTTCTCGGTGTAGGAGACTTCAGTGTGCGTGGTGGCTGCAGCCCTTTCGCCAGTGGCAAGTACGTCCAAAAGATTGATCCATGCCGCTTTTCTAACCCCATCATGGGGCGGCCAGGTGCCGCCCCCCCCCCGAGCGAAGCGCGAACCCCGTGTAACGATCTCGAGCTCGGCATGAAGGCTTTTGGTATTTCCTCGCCTACCAATCCGTCAAACCGGCGATCTCGCAGCGGCGGAGAGCAGCCTGCGCCTATTGGCTCAAGCCGCGATAGAGAAGCAGCCATTCCGCTTTCCAGCGTCCATCGCCGTCCTAGACGGTAATACCGATTGCCATCAGCTATGGCAGCTATTGCCCTGTCAGCGTCGAAAGCCGCCGGTCGGCTAACGGCCCTTTTAAGCCATCCAAGCCCCTTATTGCACCGCCCGAATGCGGCACATAACGCGATGTTGAGCCGTTTCAGTTTCGGGTCACCGTCAGCATCCCGTCTGGCGGAACTTGGCGGGCGAATTTAGCGATGTTCGCGCGGACTTCGAGCGGAGTGTCGCCAGGCAGCACCTCGACAAAGCCGATGCCAGCGCGGCGCAGTGCCTCCTTCTTGATCGCATCTCGGGTAGCGGCAGCGCCGAGGTGGTGGCCACTCCCCTGTAATTCGACGGCATACTGAGGAGCGCCCTTCGCATTGATGATCAGAAAATCGACCCGCTTAGTGTTAATCGCTCGGAACGCCGGCTCCTCAGGGCTCGCGAGGACTTCGCCGAGGCTGACCTGCGCCATAACGCGCCAGCCCTTATCGTCGGCCGAACAGACGGCGTCGAGCACATCCAACAACCGCAACTCGCCTTTGTTAAGCAGGTTGCGGCTCGTGAATGGGGAGCGTTCAACGGCGCGGAGCTGCTCGGCCGGGTCGAATTTTACAGGGTTTGGTATTGGTGCCGGCTTCGCGACGGCGGAGCTGCTGCTGCTGTGCCAGGTTGTACGCCGCTTCGCGTACTTCAGCTTGAGCTGCCACCGCCGCCAGGCTCGCTCGCTTGCCGCGCCGGTAAGGAAGCAGACTGAGAGCGCAGCGATCAGCGGCCAGTCAGACATGACCCAGGCAGTGAAGGCGTCCATGCATGCGACTATAAGCGCCTGTTGCTTTCCAATCCGTCAACCGTGGCGGCTTTTCCGCAGTCACCTGAGAAGCTGGCCAGAATAATCGACCTTGCCAACGGAGGGCCGTCCACACGGCGGCGCAAGAACGGGAAAAAGTGGTGGAGTGCAGACCGACTGCTTCTGAACAAAAGTCGGAAAGGCTGCCGTTGAAGACGGGGGCCTCTCGTGCAATTCTAAGCGGATGCACACATCTCCCGCGATCGACGCAGCACGACAGTTCTTGGCTGTTGTATGGGACGGCCCGGTCCCAACAGACGCTGCTCTGACGGCGGCTCTGGATCGCCTCGTTGCTGCATATCACGTCACCCTCGATGCGGAACCCTCGGACGGCGATCTGGACGCCCCACGCGACGGCGGCCCTGCTTTATTTCAAAGGGTTGGCGCTCGATTTCCGGATTACGGGTTATATCCGCTTGCAGACCCGACCGATGGTCCCGGCGCCACATTGGGTTGCGGCGACGCAATTGATGATCTTGGCGATCTCACGCTTGATATGAGCGAGGTGGTGTGGCTTGCCGACAATGCGGGACCAGATGACGCGCACTGGTCATTCCGCCTTCAATTCTTCCATTGGGGCACGCACGCTCGGGATTTGTTGCGATATTTGCACGGTCGCCAGTTCGGCTAAGCGTCCGCTATCGGGACGCCCAATCCCGGCGTCAGCGTCGACAGCCGGCCGATTTTTGCCGGGCAGCTTTGTCACCAAGTAGCGGCCAGTCGGCTATCAGGCAGTCCACGTGCCTCGCGCCATCTTGAACAGCGATCCAGGGTGGTTAGCGGACAAACCCTTATGAGATCAGCCCTGCGACTTCTCCAACGATACCGCTGTCCAGAAGCACCTTAATTGCAGGAAGTGCCCCGAAGAAATACGCGGCGGCCCAGGTCGCTGTCGATGGTCGTTCAGACCTCCATAACACTACGGCAGTGCAAGCGGCCCCCACACCGTAGGCAAGCGGCATACCTATTATATAGCGCCAGTTTAACTTCAGCAATTCGATTCCTGCCCAAGCCAAAAGTGCGCTGTCGAAGACGGAGAGGCCAAGAAACATCAGGGTCACGTTCTTGCGTGTCATCCACTGATTGAGGCGCTCCTCCACAGAGCCCGGCTTTGCAGTCCATCCCATGTCAGAAGCGTGCCCTAGCCGGTATGATCGTGCAAGGTCCGCTGATGATGCGTTAGCCGCCGAAGCCTTCGCGCCAATGATCCTCGTCTACCAGGTAGGGATCGATGGTGAAGCCGTCAGGATGGTCACAAAATCCCGGCGCCCGCCGCAGCCTCCTCGCCGCCGCCTCCGCTTGCGAAGGAGAACTGTAGACGCCGATCAGCTTGGCGTCCTCGGCGTGCTCGTCCTCAGAACGAACGTGGTGCAAAACGTAAGCGGTTTCCATCACGCCAGCTTACGCGCTGATCCGTACGGCCGCTATCGGGAACAGCGGCAGTGAGCGTGAACGGCTAAGATTGGGCGGAAGCCGACCCGCAACTCTCGCCCAATTTTAGAAATGCTCGCCTTCGCACCACGCTTGCGCTCCCGCAGCAGGACGCTAGCCTTCCAACCGTACCGGGGGAGTGTGCCGATGCGTTTTTCGCTAATTGTTGCAACCGTGATGTTGGCGGCGACGCTCGCTCTCTCGCAAGGCGTCAGTACTACAGCGCAAGCGCGACCCGAGCCTTGGCCATTTCCAGCGGTTCACGACGATCCGCTACTAGACCGTTTGACTGCTGACAAGCTCGTGCCTTTTGCCGGCAGCGCCGCATTTCGCGACTGGCTCGAAGCGGTGCAGGCTTATTCGCGGGATCGCCAAAAGCGGTACCAAGAAGAATGGCAGCGCCGAATGCGTCAGCCGAAAATCGGATTTCTGCGCATCGCCTTCAACGTCGCACCCCAGGTCGAAGAGCTGTGTACTGAACCCGAATGCCTGATGCCGGACAACGGCGGCGACGACATAGTCGTGACTGCTTCGCGCGCTGGCACGTCTTCGTCGTCGCGCGCCAAAGCAACGCGACCAACCGCAGGCCCCAACATCACGAATGTCCAGACTGCGGGCGTCGACGAAGGCGATGTCGTCAAGCAGGTCGGCGACTTTCTGGCCGTGCTGCAGGATGGGCGCATCTTCGCCGTCGATATCCGCGACAGGCGGCTGCGGCTCTCGGACCGGATCAACGTCTACACCGACAAGCAGGATTTGTCCTGGTATGACGAGATGCTGGTCGAAGGAAATCGCATCATCGTCACCGCCTATAGCTATGGACGGCAGGCGACCGAAATTTCGGTGTTCAAGCTCGATCAGTCGAACGGCAAGCTCGCCCGCGAAGGCCGCTTCTTTATCAACTCATGGGACTATTACAGCGGCGACAACTATGCGAGCCGCATCGTTGGCGACAACCTCGTCCTCTACACGCTATACCCAGCGGCGTTGATCCTGAGCGATCGCGCGGCGCCGCGCCTGTGGCGCTGGATGAGTGAGGACGAACGCCGTGCGAGCGGCCGCAATCTTCCCGAGGAGGCCCGCGACCATGGCCGGTCGCTGATCGATGCGGGCGCCGTTTATCGTCCGGTGCTGCGCACGACGGACACGATGGTCCATGCCGTGACCGTCTGTCCGCTAGGACGCTATCGGCCAGGCATGACGCCGGAATGCCGCGTGACCGCCTTCGCGGGGCCACCAGAGCGCGAATTCTTCGTATCGCCCACCGCGATCTATCTGTGGACGGGGAAAAACCCCTGGGCGTGGGATACCGCTTATGCGACGGCTGGTGACCGCTGCACGCACCAAGACACCGGTTACGCCGCCGTTGCGCCGGCAGCAGTCTATCGCATCCCCATCAATGGCGGCGCGCCAGGCGTCGTCGGCCTGCGCGGCCAGCCGATCGACCAGTTCTCGATGGACGAGACCAACGAGACTTTCCGCATCCTGACGCGCTGGCAACCTTCCGGTTGCTCGGCTGGCGGGCCGCAGCCGACGCTGACATACGCCAATATACCGGTGGGTCAGTTCGGCACAAGCTTCAGGGCGATCGACGCCGCACGTCATATCCGCGTACCGGCGCCCTCGGCCGGTACGCTCGAAAACCGCTTCGCCGACAATTGGCTGGTCTATGGCGGTAGGCTTGAAGGATATGGCGCGGTGCCCGATCGGAACAGGCAGCCGGGTAGCCCGGTATTCATCCTTCCGGTTGATCGTCCGCAGGCGACGCAGACGCTCGTCCTGCCCCACAACATCATCCGAATCGAGCGGGTCGGTGAAACCCGCATGGCGATCGGCGGCTATCGCGACGTCCGTGGGCTTGATCTCTCGCTGCTGCAACTGGGCGGGCAAGCGTCCGTGCTCGATACCACGCGCCTGGCCGGCAGGTTCGAAAGCGAGGGGCGCAGTCACGCCTTCAACAGTCTGGTCGAGGAAGACGGCAGTGGCCTGCTTGGCCTTCCCACCGTCCTCAGGCGCGGCAGGGCGATGCGCTACGTCTGGAACAGTGAGGGATCAGACGTCTCTTTCCTGACGATGTCGCCGTCGGGTAAGCTCGGTAATGCCGGCGCACTCGAACAGTCCGCGACGCGGCCTGCCCCCGGCTATCGCTGCGAGGTTTCGTGCATCGACTGGTATGGCAATTCGCGACCAATTTTCGCCGGAGGCCGCATTTTTGCGCTGATGGCAACCGAGATTGCCGAAGGCCGGATGGGCAAACGCCGGATCGAAGAGGTGGACCGTCTCAACCTGACCGAAAAGCCGGGGCAGCAGCCTAGATGGTAGCTCAGAGATCAAAACGACCTGCGTTGCGCGAACAATGTCAGCGGCAACCGCTAGCTGCCTTTTCGGGCGGGCCACGATGGCAATGGAATGGCTACATCCGGGGAGTTTCCCGTCTGGCCGCCATGTCGTGAGATGGGTGGTCAGCCGCCCGTCCGCTTACAGCGCGGCCAAGCGATACCCGTGGATGAGCGTCTCTCGATTAATCTCACCAGCGGAAGATGCGGCGTGGTCGCTGCATAATGCCTGTAATGCCTGCCAAGCTTCTGCAGGACGCAGCCTGGCGCCTTGGGCCGAAAGCTCGCAGATGTTGAGTGCGGCCACGAGTTCGATGAAATCCCGAACAGTCTTGGCCTGTGGAGGTAAGCGCACGGGCGAGAATCGGTAGAGGATCACACCGAGCGCCAGCGCAGCACCCGCAAGCCACCAAGATGCGCCTGCGAACCGCAATCCGATAGGTCCCGCTATAGCGATGAGCAGGCTGAGCGCGCCCCATCGCGAGAGATATGGGTTCGGCGGTCTCAGTCCTTCGCCGATCTCCATAGCCTCATAGAGTGATCTCACGGACACAGTGCGAAGCGCGTCGATTGGTGTTGACGGTAGGAGTTGAATGCCGGGTGCGAGCCTCTGAACCACGCGGCGCAGACGATAGAAGCACATTGCGGTTGCACAGCGGTCGGCCGTGGCACCGCGATCAGGTAAGCGGGCTAGAACGAGATCAAAGAGGTCGCCAACGGTATCGCAGTTCGAGAGTTCGCCGTCGGGCAGGCGCACGCCAAATGCCTGTTCGATGTCCTCGACGAGTTCAACGTCGTCTAGGTCGCCAGCTAATCCAAGCGATGCCTTCATGTTAAACGCCTCTGTCATCACGGCATCTTAGCGTCTGCTTTCGCAGTCGCCAACGCTTGGCCGACGTTCTGTAGTGGGCGCTGACTGCCCCGCCGCTTCCGGTCCAGTTCCAGCCATTTCGCGGGCGGCGCGACTAGGACCGCTTCTGGGGCGGTTACCGCCAGGCAGCTTGCGAAGGGTTCATGCGGGTGAAGCTCGACAAAGCCTGTTTTACTGCCCGTGGAGCGGTGAGAAGCTGCCACCAACACAGCGCGACCGCTGGTTTGACGAACTGGAAGCGCTCGGCCTCGATCCGTGGCATGACGAAGTGCCGGAACGGTTCCGGTCAGACGCATGGCGGAAAGCTACCGGACCGGTCGCCTGAACGACGGGATGTGGGCGATTCCCGCCCGACCGCTTTCACGCACGGTTATACCGATTGGCCATCACGCTATGGCAGCTATTGCCCGGTCAGCGCCTGAAAGCTGTCGGTCGGCTACCGGCCAAATCCAGCGGTTTTTAAAAAGCCGACGCAATGTCCGAAAGCGGCCCGAAGGACGGGCGTCTCAGCGGTCGAGCGCATGACTGATTTGGCGACAAGAAGCGGGACGCGGTCGAAAGCGGGGCACCCTAACTGCCCGGCTCCATCGAAGGAGCAGAAGAATGAAACTGCTGGAAGGCAAAGTGGCGATCATCACGGGCGCCAGTTCGGGGATTGGGAGGGCGGCCGCAAGATTGTTTGCCGCCAACGGTGCGTCCGTGGTGCTTGTTGCTCGGCGACAAGGCCCGTTAGACCTGATGGTTGACGAAATTGAAGACAGCGGTGGCCGGGCGCGCGCGATCGCCGGAGACGTAGCGGATCAGCAAACGCATCAAGAAGCAGTCGCTGCCGCACAAGCATATGGCGGCGTGCATATCGGTTTCAACAATGCAGGGCTGGTCGGAACGATGAAGCCGTTCGCCGAGGTCGAGCCCCAACAATGGTCGGAAGTGCTGGCAGTCAACTTGACTGCCGCCTTTTTTGGCACTCGGGCGCAGATTCCCGCGATGCTGGAGCATGGCGGTGGTGCACTAGTCTTCACAGGTAGCTTCGTGGGCAGCAGTGTGGGGTTGCCGGGTATGGGGCCCTACGGAGCTGCCAAGGCGGGCCTCCTCGGCCTTGTCCGCGGAATAACGGCGGACTATGGGGCCGCGGGTATCCGCGCAAACGCCCTCCTGCCTGGCGGCACCGCGACCGACATGGCGGGCGATCCTGCCCAGCGTGAATGGGCTGCCGGTCTTCACGCAATGAAGCGGATCGCCCAACCCGAAGAAATTGCGCAGGCAGCGCTGTTCCTGGCTAGCGACATGTCGAGCTTCGTTTCAGGATCGGCTCTATGGGCTGATGGCGGCAACGCCGCAGTGAAATTGTAACCATCCTCGAGGACCGGCAGCTTTCAGGGGCAACCGTCCGAAAGCTGCCGGTCTGCAAACCACCCATCTATCGCCGTACCGAACGGCGGAACCTGGTGGATTGCTGACATGCAGCTTTCGGGAGGGACTAGCTAGAAAGCAGTCGGTCTTGGCGTTACGATACTCACTATGCGGCCAAATTTCGGCATCCAGCTAACTGCCATACTCTTGACCGTTCTGCCGGTCACGACGCTCACGTCGTGTGCAACGAACAGCTATCAGCGATCATCATTCGAACTTGTCGTTGAGGGAAACGAAACGAGCTACCCGGCCTTCGAAGCGGCAGCGAAAGCGTGCGGATATGCCGCTTACTGGCGTTTTTCGGGAGCCGTCGTCACACCAACTGTCGCTGTAGGCCCGCACTACAATCTATCGCGAACTGGAAGCCGTGCCGCGCGATGCGCGACAGGCTGGGTAGATCAACATCCGGAAACAGGTCTCACAATTAGCGGGGATTAGCTTCGACACTTATTAGATCACCGCCTTTTTGCCAGCGGCAGGGGATCGAACCCGCACCCGTTGCCGGGATCGCTGTAGCGATACGTCTACCAATTCCGTCACGCTGGCGTGGCTGATTTAGCGTGCGATAGGCCCCGCCGGCAATGTCCAGTCTCGGTAACCTTGGATTGACGACGGAACGGCAAGAAGTGGGCGATTCCTGCCCGGCAGCTCTTTCGACTAATAGATGCCGGTCGGCTTTCGCGAAGGTCCCTCGGGAGAGCAGGCCCTGAACGGCTAAAGGTGGTGGATAGCGGTCGTAGACGGTCAGCGGCGATGCTTTGATTTTGTTGCGCTTTCAGTCCCGGCATACTCTGACGACAGTCGATGCTTGTCGTGTCGATCGTATCTGCGGTCGCCTCGGATCGATGTCACGCGGAAGATGCGTATCCCGCGCCACGCAATGAAGGACATCCAGATTAGGCTCGCGCCGATCGCCAGCGCAATGACTGTCAAGGCACTTGGAGAGTAGGGCCGTTCGACAAACGGAAGTGGCCCGCAGGCAAGCAGCAGGGCAATCATTAGCGACCAACTGCCGGACCGAATATAGCCGGTGCCGCTCAAGTCCCAGTCGACAAACCTCCGCACTGCCAGATAGCTTCGCATGCCAGCATTATGGTGGAAAACGGTCATGTCTGCAATTGGGCGCGAGCCGACCGGCCGCTTGGCCGCCCGATAGCGGCCAGTCGGCTTTCAGGCGCTCCGAGCTTTTTGGCCCATCGTGAACGGCGAAAGATGGGTGGAAAACGGTCCTGCCCAAAAAATGGGCGGCCCGATCTGCATCCGCATACTTAGCATCTTTGTAAGAAATCATGAGCGTGTCGTTGGCAACCCAACTGACTTTTACGCCGCGAGCGCAGTCGCTGCGACCGACACCGTAGAAGATTGTGATTTGATGCCACTGCATTCGCGCCAGCCATTGATTGCTGCGCGCAGTTGGCATAGAGGCCGCCGCACTGTTTCTCGAACTGACGAAAGGAGTGAGCACATGCGAACCGCAACCGCACCCGTCATCACTCCCTATTTCCGAGTTCAGGAACATATCACATGGGCAAGTCCCTTGCGGGTGACTGCGGTCGCCTGACCCTTTTCTGCGGCCACCATGCCGCAATAATTTCTAATGTTGCTCGTCTGCCGATTGGCGCTTCCGCTCTGTGGGAGGTCCGCCATGCGCGCTGACATGTTCAAGGTCATTGTCGAGCGTCCCCGCTGGGGAGCTGGGCATGCGCCTCCGGTAAAACTCAAGAAGGACAAGAACGACTTCAAGCAAATCGGTCTCAAGCGGCATGCCAGGGAGCAGGCTGCGTACACGAAATCGCTCAACGAGAATCTCGCGCCGCTCGTCCGCTTCATCCAGCGGCGGGTCGGCCGGCGCTGGGACGATGTGTTCAGCGAAATCTGCGAGCATCTCGACACTGGCAGCACTGTGAAGATGCATGTCCGCCAGCATCTGCGCGATTTCGTTCTGTTCGGGATCTCGCACGGACGGCACGGCGAATTGCTGCGGGAGGGGCGCGTTCTGCGTCCCGACCGTCGCAATTGCCGTGGCCGCGAATTCTATGTCGATCCCCGCGACGGGGTGTTGAAGGACCGCGTGTGGTTCTGGCGCGATCAGGGCGAGATCGTCGCGCCGGGCAAACGGCACCTCGGATGGAGGGATGCTGCACTATGACCCGCGCAACCATCCACATCGTCGCCTCTCCCGAGAGCTGGATCGAGCAGGCCGCGGTGGACCAACTCCACCATACAGCGCGGCTCGAAGGCATCGACCGCATCGTCGGTCTGCCGGACCTGCACGCCGGCCGCGGCATCGCGGTGGGCGCTGCATTCTGGTCGCCCAGCCATGTCTATCCGCACCTTGTCGGCAGCGACATCGGCTGCGGGATGGGCCTGTGCCGCGTGGCCATGCCGCTGCGCAAGTTCCGGCTGGACGCGGCCGAGCGCAAGCTGCGGGGTTTGGAGGAGCCGTGGCCGGGCGATCATGCCGCCCGCCTGGCCCAAGCCGGGCTGTCTCCGGACCTTGCCGGTGAAGCGCTCGGCACCATCGGCGGTGGGAACCATTTCGCCGAACTTCTTCGGGTCGAGACGCTACACGGGGACACGGAAGTCGATCCAGCGGCGCTCTACCTGATGGTGCACAGCGGCTCGCGCGGGTTGGGCCACGCAATCCTTGAGCAGCACCTGACGCGGCACAATGTCTCCGGCTTGATCGCCGGCGAGGACTCGTGCGCCCGCTACCTCGCCGCGCATGACGATGCGATGGCCTGGGCCGTGCTCAACCGCGAACTGATCGCAGAGCGCTTCCTCGATCGGCTCGGCACCACTGGCGAACGCTTGCTCGACATCTGCCACAACAGCGTCACATCGCATCGCGGCGGCTGGCTGCACCGCAAGGGCGCGGCACCGGCGGACAAGGGGCTGGTGGTGATACCCGGATCGCGCGGCGACATGACCTATCTCGTCCGTCCCCGGCTGGAGCGAGCGGACGAGGCACTGCATTCGCTGGCCCACGGCGCAGGCCGCAAATGGAGCCGCAGCGAGGCCAAGGACAAGCTCGTCCGCCGCTTCAGCATTGCAGATCTGGAGCGCACCAAACTCGGGAGTCGGGTGATCTGCGAAGACCGCGACCTGATTTATGAGGAGGCGCCCCAAGCGTACAAGGACATCCACCGGGTCGTGCGCGATCTCGAGCAGGCGGGACTGATCGATCTGATCGCGACACTCCGACCGCTCCTCACCTACAAGACGAGGCGCACATGACCGAAATCATCCTGCATCTATCCTCGGGACAGGGGCCGAAGGAATGCGAATGGGTGGTTGCCGAATTGGCCCATGCCCTTTGCCGCGAAGGAGCGGCGGCGGGCGTGGCGTGCGAGCTGGTCGAGCCGATAACGGGGCCCGTGGCATCGGCGCTGCTGCGCGTTTCTGGAGCGGAGGCCGAAGAGTTCGCCGCGGCTTGTATCGGCACGATCCGTTGGGTCGGCACCAGTCCGTTTCGTTCGCTGCACAAGCGCCGCAACTGGTTCGTCGGGGTGCGACGCGTTCGGGCTGATGCGGAGACGCCTGACTTGCGCGACGATGACATTCGCTATCAGACGCTGCGCGCCTCGGGACCAGGCGGGCAGCATGTCAACAAGACCGACAGCGCCGTCCGTGCAACCCATCTGCCCACCGGTCTCGCGACGCTGTCGCAGGATCAACGTTCGCAATTCGCCAACAAAAGGATCGCGAAGCTGAAGCTAGCGATGCTGCTCGACGATCGGCGCCGCGCGGACGAAGCCGGAGGCAAGCGGGCGCTATGGGATCAGAACCGCGAACTCGAACGTGGCAACGCGGTGCGTACATATGAGGGAGAACGATTCAGGCGTCGCTAGCTGACGGCCGCGTTGTCAATGAACGGATGCCCGCTGGCGCGCATCAATGAGAAGATGCCTCTGTTTCTCCTTTGGACTAAGTGCGAGCGAACGGCTTCGGCGCAAACTGGTAGTCGGTAATGCGCGCCGAAGCTGGCCCTTGGTTGAGCCCCCAGAAGACCCCAAACGCCGATGTTCGTTCCGGTGGAACGGCTACCAACCTATGTGTTCTCTATCCCCGCTTTGAGCTGGCTCTTTGTACTCGAGGAAGCCTGGCGGCACTGCGCTCGTAAGCCACACCGCGTTGCTAGTTAGGAAGAATGGCTGGCCTGTTTTCGCCAGAGCGTGCGCCCGCACAGTCAGAATCGCCGGCGCGCCGCGCCTCTTTGCGACACGGGTCGCAGTGTCCTGGTCTGGGGAGAGGTGGACATGGTGCCGACGCATGGGACAGAGGCCCTCGGTCAGAATGGCAGGCAGAAACCGCTCGACCGTGCCATGATAGAGCAGTTCGGGAGGCAAAACCTGCGGCCAGCGGAGGTCAACAACGACCGAATGGCCCTGCCGCGCTCGGATACGCGAGGCGTCGCCGGACAACTCGAAGCGCTGCTTGTCGCTTTCGTCAACGACGCGCAGCAGGCTTAGCCAGTCACAGGTCAAATCCGCCCTTACGATCGCGGCAAGGACGTCGTCCACGTCCGTCCAACCCTGCGGGTCCAGCGTTATGCCGGCTTTCTCTGGATGGTGCCTCAGCCAAAGGGAGAGCATTTTCGACAATCGAACATCGTCGGACATCAACCGGGCTCCTCCACCAGCACGACCGCACGAGCCTCATCGCCCGAGCAAGCCCTAAAAGAATTTGCGCATTGCCAACAACATCTGCAAATCCCGTGTGAAGTCGGGGGGCACGAATCCATGAGTGGCGTAGAGGATCAGCCGGTCGACTTTGTCGAAACCGTGGCGGCGCTAAATGCGCATATCGATCGGCTGAGCTCACGCTTCGTCGCGCGGCGGGCGGTGCTCGAGCTGATCATGCTCGGGCTGGTCGCGCGCGAGCATGTGTTGCTAATCGGGCCACCGGGCACGGGCAAGTCGGCGGCGGTGCAGGCCGTGGCGGGGGCGATCGACGCGACAACATTCGAATATCTGCTCGGGCGCTTCACCGAGCCTTCCGAACTCTTCGGCGCGCTCGACCTCAACGCGCTGAAGGACGGACGGGTCGAGCCGGTGACGGCGGGCATGCTCCGAGGTCGCGTTCCTCGACGAAATCTTTCTCGGATCGACCGCCATCCTCAACACGCTGCTCAAGATTCTCAACGAGCGCACCTATCGTCGCGGGCAGTATAGCATCACAACGCCGCTGATTTCCTGCATTGCCGCGTCCAACGCGCTTCCTGAGGATGCGCAACTTGCCGCGTTTGCCGATCGCTTCCTGATCACGATGTTCGTCGATCCGGTGGGTGAGGATGAGCTGCCCGATCTACTGCGCACCGGCTGGCGGATGAATGCCGGCGGTGAGCCGAGCACGCCGCTCGATACCGCGACAATCGCCGCGTTGCACCGCGCGGCGCTGGCGATCGATCTGTCGCCCGTAATCGAAAGCTACGCGCATCTCGTTCGCAAGATGCGGCTGATCGGCGTGACGATGTCGGATCGTAAGATCGTCAAGGCGCAAAAGCTGATCGCCGCCGCGGCATTGCTGCGCGGCGCGGCGGCGGCGGGACCCCAGGATCTGTGGCCGATCACCTATCTGGTGCAGGACAAGGCGCAGCAAGCCGAGGCGAGCGAATTGCTGCATGCCGAACTCCAGCACAGCTTCAATCCTGTGCTGAGCGAAAGCGTAGTGCACGCGACTTACGGCCCGACCGCGCATGCCGCGCGGTTGACCACGCAAGCGACGCAGCTGCTCGACGCGCGCCCGGCGCTAGCCACAGACCGGCTGTACGAGATTTGGCTGGTGCGGCTGGAGACGATGTTGACGCGGATCGACGCGGCCTTCGCGGGCGACGACATGCCGCAGCAATTGCGGGTGCTGCGTACCAGTATCAAGAGTGTCCTAGATGCACCGGTTGCGGCACCGCAGGCGGAAGCCAAAGTTGCGACCGCAACTGGACCAACCTTCGTCGCTGCGACGTCGAGCGTCACGCCGAACGTAGCCCAGGGGCCGTGGGGTCCGAAGCCGCCAACCGGGGGTGGATGATGCACTGGCGTCGCGTCGCGGCGGTGCAGGAGGTAACGGCAACGATCGTGCGCGGGGTCGGCGTGGTCGAGGATGTGATCGCGCAGATGGCCCTTAAATCGGCGCTGTTCGACGAGGTGACGGTCGATCATGGCGCCAATTGGATCGTGCTTTTCGCGGCATCAGTGCACGATGGGAATGGCGCGGCGGACGCGATCCTGCCGGCGCTGGACGGCGTTCCTCTCTATGAGGAAGCCGCCGGGTGGTGGTTACCGGTCGGCGTCGAAATCGCCGCACCGACGCACGCACAGGCGTCGCTGCGTCAGGCTTTGGCGGCGGTTTATGCTTTGCGCGGCCTCGCGATCATCGTCCCCCACTTCGCCGAAGATGCGGCGCTGACCAGCCAGGCCGATCTATACGCGCTCGGCGCTCGCATGCCGCTGTCGCATTATCGTCTGGCCGCGGCGTGAGCGAGGCGGCGCGCGACGCGTTGCCGCCGGCTTATGCGGCGTTCGGTCCGGTGCTCGATCAACTGTCCGCACCGCTGCGGGAAGTGCTGCATGGGCAGCTTTCGCAATTCGAGCGTCTGATCGGTAGCTTCGATGATGTCGCGCTGCGTCCGCAGGGCGACTTTGAAGGGCTTGGCGGTCTCACCTTGCGCGGCGACATCGCGCATATCGTACAGAGTGAATTGCTACTGCGCACCGAAGCGCCGATCGAATTCCTGCGCCGGCTGGCCGAATCCGAAACGTTGTATCACGAGAAGGAATATGCCGATCCGGGGGCGACCCCGGTCTATCGCCTGACCGTGTCGGTCGGGCCTGGACTGCTGGGGCATGGCCGCGTTCTCGCACTGGCGGCGATCTTTTTCCTCGGGCGTGTGGCCGCTGAGCGTAATGCAGCGTTCCATTGGTGCTTCGTGCCACGCGCCGACGGGGCGGTCTGGTTTGATGCGCTGTCGATCAATACGATCAAGCGCTTCCTGCGCGCCGCCAGCCACCGCGAGGCCAGCGTCGAGGACGTGGAGGAAGCACACGCGCTGTGGGAGACGCTGGCGGAGGCGCCGAAGCGCGATGCCGATCGGCGGTTGGTCGACTGGACTATTGGTGCCGCCGATCGCCTGCCGACCGCTTTGTCGCAGCGTGCAGTCAGCCACGCGCCACAAGCGCTCAGCTTCGCTGTGCGCGCGCCGGTGGCGGATGAGGCCCGCATCGCCGATATCGCGATCCGGCGCAAAGGCCGCGAGGCGCGCCGCGCGGCGCTCGATTTCCCCGCCAACGCGATTTGCCTATCCGCGCTCAACACGCCGTTTACGCCGCTCAAGCCCGCGCAGGCTGAGCTCCCTAAATTGCAGCGCACGGCGCGGTCAGGGTGGGAACCGCTCTATCTGATCGCGCCGCATGGCAGCGGCAAGGTTCTGCGTGTCGCGCGCGGCTTGCTGGTCCTGATGGGTGTTACTCGGGCCGAGCGGACGGACGCGTTTTTTTTGCCGATCGCGCCGGATATGCGGCTGGCCGGCGTTCGGTTGCGGCAGGGTGGCGACCTCAGCGTGCTGGTGCAGCATGATCGAGCAGGTCGGGAAACCCTGACGCTGGCGATGATCAGCGTGCGCACCGGGATGAACCCGATCGGACCGTCCGATATCCGATCGTGCGATGCGGTCGCAGCACATCTGTTCCGTGGCCAGCATCGCTACGCGTTGCCGATGCTGTTCGACGAGGGCGGCGGCGTCGGATTCTACTCGACGCATGGCCGCAAGTTCGCCCTCGATTTCACAAAGGACAGCTCGGCGACCGCCTTCCGCGTGATCCACTCCCAGACGCAGATTTTCCACGGCAACGGCGCCCACCACGTCATTCGCGCGGTTGAGTATGGCAAACCCGTGCTGAAGGTGCGGCGGACCAACAACTCCGCCATCAGAGATTATGCCGAAGGCGACTCCCCGATCGACCCCGATACCCTGTGCGGCATGATCTATTCGGGATCGCACGCCAGCCTGGCCTATAGCACGCAGCCCAATCACTGGACGGTAGCCGGGGATGGCGGTCGCGATTTCTTGCTCGCCAATTACGAGACGCCGCTGATCGCCAAGATGGACGACGACAAGGTCGTCGCCACGATCTGGTCCGACGCGCGCTTCGGCGGTGACGGCACCGTGCGCGTTATCGCGATCCGGGGCGACGAGCGGCGAGTGCGCGAGACGGTGCTGCGACTGGGCGACGATGCAACGCGGGTGGGCGAGTTGCAGATCACTTATGACGGCATTCTGGCGGTGACGCTCGACGAGAGCGGGGCGCCGGCGGAGCTGCTAGCCTATCGGCGGCCGCGACGCGACGTGCCGTACGCGTGTACGCGCCTGGCCTTGGCCGATCTGATCGAAGAGGCGATCGATCTCGATGCGCAGGGGGTGCTCCGTGGCTGAGCGCAGTGCCGCCGCCACGCGCAGCCGGCGCGGACTTGGGCCGGCATTTCCCGAGCGACCGACCCATCCGCCGGACGTGATGTGCGACGGCGTTGTGATCGTCGGACATAATGACGCGGATCTCAGGCGGCTGCGGCCGCTCCGCGACTATATCGCAGGGATTTGGACAGGTACGCTGAGCGACACCAAAGTGCTGGTGGCGACATTCGTTGCCGAGCGCGTGGTCGATCCAGCGGTGCTGCCGACGGCGCTCCGCTTGGTGGCGGACAGCGCCACGCTGAGCAGTTACGTCGCCGAGCGGCATGTCGGCGCAAGACCGGTACCGCCAAAGGCGGTGCCGCAGAGGGTCGAACTGTGGTGGGGCGCGCGGTCGCGGACGATCGCGCTCGATGCTCTGGAAGCGCTTCCTCTGGCGGCTTTATGGGACATGCCAGCGGTCGTAGTGCATCGATCGGCCGCCACCCATTCTTCCTTTGCTCGCCCGGTGGATGGCGACGCGCCGATGCGGGTGTCGCATGCCCAACTGGTGATCGCCGAGGGCGGGATCGCCGCGTTCGACACTACCGAGGCGGCGTTGCGGGCGCTGCACGAGCGCACGCGGCTGGGTGCCATCGCTCGTCAAGCGTGGGGCAAGCTGTTCGGCGGCCCCGCGATCGGCGAGGGCGGTGACGGCACCGGTAGAGGTGGAGCGGGTACCGCGGCCGCTGAACCCGGCGTGCTCGAAAACCTAGCCGGCTGGGTGCGCTGGCACACACCGCTCGGCAAGGGGCTGATCGCGGCGTTCGGCAGCCGGATGCAAATGGTCGAGAAGCTGCTGCAATCAGGTGATGTGGACAGCGCGCTGAAACTGGCGCTGAAGCTCGGCGATCCCGGCCAGAAGACAAAGCGCTCCGGATTCCCCGCGCGCCTACCCGGCATCCGGTCGTCGCTCGATTTTAACATCGGTAGCGGTCTTTTCAGCATGCCGATCCTAGGGGGTGGCACTTTCGATACGATGCGCCAGCGCTATGCCGCGCTCGCCGCCACGCTCGAGGCGCAAGGCGATCACCGGCGTGCCGCCTATGTCCATGCGCAATTGCTCGGCGATCACCTGACGGCGGTCCTGACACTCGAAAAGGGCATGCTCTACTCGGACGCGGCGAAGCTCGCGCTCGACGCGAAGCTCGATCCAGTGGTCTATATCCGCTTGTTCTACAAGGCAGGCAAGAGCGATACCGCGCTTGCTTTGGCGCGCCGCACCGGCTGTTTCGACACGCTGGCAGAGGACAGCCGCAAGCACGACGCGGACTATCACACCGGCGTGGTCAAGGCATGGACCGACATGCTCATCGCTACCGACCAGCATCTGCGCGCGCTTCAGGTAACCGACGCGCTCGCCAAGACCGATAAGATACTGATCGAGCGGCGGCGCGAATGGTTGCAGGGTGCGCTTGAGCTCGCCGGCAATGCCATTCCGGCCGAGGTGCTGGTCCGCACGCTATTGACCGCACGCTGGACCGAGGAAGACATTGCGCGGCAGGGCTTCGCCGATTTTCCTATGATGGCCGATGGCGTCGCACCGTTCGCGCTGGCGCTGCAGCGTGTGCAATCGTGGGTCCGGAATGAGGGTGACGATGTCGGCGGCGATCTGCTCGCGCTGTTGCAAAGCATGGTGCGGCTAGCCGACAGTAAGCGGATCGAGCAAGCCGCATTCTGGCAGGGTCCTGCGCCGATCGTGATCGATGGGCTTGTGCGCGCAATCATCGAAGGGGCGTCGGCCAGTCTCGCGCAGCGCGATTTCGAGACGCTGACCGCGTTGCTCCGCCAAGCCCGGCAGGAGGTCTTCGCCACCGACCTGGCAAAATTGCGCAAGATGTATGCGGCCCCAGCCAAGCCGTCCGACAACTGGCATCTGCCACCACCGGCCGCACACGCCGCACCGGTGCGACATGCTTGCCTGCTGCGCAATGGCGATGCTGTCGTCTGGCGCGAGAATAGCCTCTTGCAACTGCTCGACCGCAGGGGACAGCCGCTTTGGCAGGGCAATGTCGGCGACGTCGTGGGGCTGGTCGCGGTCGGTAGCGGGGCGAACGTGATCATGGTGCAGCAGGTACCCGGAGCGACCGTGGACGTACGCCGGCTGACACGCTTCGCCAGCCATCGGCGCCAGTTCCACGAGATCGGCACGGTTCGGTTGATCGCGCATCATGACGTGACGTCGGACGGGGAATGGCTGGTGCAGATCGGCGGCGAAATCGGCGCGCTCGATCTCGTCAAGCTGTGCGCTGAAGCCCCCGCGATCGAATTCCTGTGGTCTTGCAAGCTAACCGAGCAATTGCGCGCCATTGGCTTCCTGCACCAGCCGCAATGCCATGCCTGGATCACGCGCACGACGCAGCCGGAGCGGTGCCACTTACTGGAAATGTTCCAGCTCAGAGATACGCGCACGCTCGAGACGCGGATCGGCAAGCCAGCGACCTCGGGCGGAAGCGTGCGTATTTTGCCGCCGGCGGACTGGTTCTGGGATCCGATGCGGGGGTTCAACTGGCTGGAATTGCCGACGTCCCAGGATGTGACGCTGCCCTTCGTCAGTTGGACCGATCAGGCCGAGCGGGAAGTGGTTCGCATGATGGCAGCGCGCGACAACAAGGACGGTACGCTCGATACAATCCAGAGCGGCGATTTCGGCCGGCACCGTATCGGCCCGCCCGCAGATGGCACGCCCGGTCTGATGATCGTGAACGGCGCATCGGGCACCAAGGCAATGCGGCTGACCCTGCGCCACGCGGCCGAAGACGCGTTACGCTGCGTCGCGAGAGCGCCCATAGCGGAGGATGATACGGCGGGAGGCGTGCTGCTTGCTGATGCCTATGGCCGTCTGTTGCACGTCGACCTTGCGCGACGTGCAGTGGCGATCCTTTGATCGATCGAACTGATGAAAACGCGGTTGATGGTCGGTGCAGCAAAGTCGCCGAGACGCCAAAGCGTGGACTATCGCGGCTTTGGAGGCCAATCGAACCAGTGATTATTCGCATCAGCGCTAAAGGAAAGTTGCGGTTCGGCTAAAGGCCCAGCTGCCATCATAGAATGGGAGCGAAGCCCCTCCCCCTTCAATCAATACCACCGTGGATCGTATCAAAGCACAGCAAATCATCCCGGCATCCTGATGGTATCTCTGATGGCACTAATAGGTGTAAACGATCTTTTATCGTTTTATACCAATAAGTTAACAAGGCGCATCCGCGTCCGTAGGGGTCACCAATCTTGCGATGGCTTTGCCGTTGTAATTTATCAGACAAAGAATTGCCCAGACGCGGCACACAGACTGTCGTGGCTGTCGGTAAATTTCTAGATCGGGCCCCCTGAGCACCCTAATCGCCGCCCGGCTCGGACGACCGTACAGTTTTGCAGAGGCACGGTAGGTTGCCCCCAAAGCCGGGCATAATCCTCAGCTTCCGGCATTCTGTTCGCGCCGCCGGTCGGCACGCGGCTGGATATGGTCCGAAGCCGGGATCTCTAGATGGCGCGCAACTCGGCGCTTGCGACCACCACCATGGCGCGCATCTTGTGAAGCAGGATGGTGGCCTGGTCCCACGTCAGACCACGCTGCCGGATGATCAGTGCGTACACATCCCCACGGTCGATAATCACCACGCGATCGAAACGCAGTGAACGCTGCGCAAACAAGTCGAGGACGCGCGACGGAAAGTCGGGAGACGCGCTGCCGCGGACGTCGAAACGATGCCCACTGGAACAGTCGACCATGCTCACGCGGCGGATCGCCGGTCGACGCTACCGGCCAAGATCATTTGCTGGGCAAGGCTTTCCGCCGCAGCGTGGTTCGATAGCCCCTGCCGCGCCGCTATCTCGAGCACATGGTGCAACGTCGCCGGGATCCGATCCATCAGCTCGGTGGCCGCTGCTACGGGCCACGCGAAATACTCTGCGGCAACGTTGATGATGCCGCCGGCGTTCACCGCGAAATCCGGCGCATATAGGATATCACGATCGGCCAGCCGCGCCGCATCGTCCGGCCCGCCCAACTGATTGTTGGCAGCGCCGCACACCACCGTCGCCGTCAATTTGCCGATCGTACGCCGGTTCAGCACGCCCCCTAACGCACAGGGCGCGAAGACGTCGGCCTTGCGCCACAGGATCGAGTCCGCAGTAGCGATCTCGGCACCCAGCGCCACGGCGACGCGCGCCGCCGCCGCAGAGTTGAGATCGGCAATGATCAACTTTGCCCCTGCCTTATGCAGCAGATTTGCGAGCGCCGCGCCGACATGGCCAACGCCCTGAATCGCCACGGTGCAGTCGGCAAGATCGCGCCCCAGCCGCCGACGCACGGCATGCTGCATGGCCAGCAGCACGCCGCGCGCAGTCCATGGCGAGGGATCGCCGCCCACCGCGCCGGCACGCAACGGCAGACCGGCGACGTGATGCGTTTCCCTCGCGACGATGCTCATATCGGCTACGCTGGTGCCGACATCCTCGGCGGTCACATAGCAGCCGTCCAACGCGCGCACGGCGCGCCCAAAGGCGGTGAACAACGCCGCTCGGTCGGCTGGATCGGCCGGCAGCTGCAGCACGGCCTTGCCGCCGCCAAGCGGCAGTCCGGCCAGCGCATTCTTGTAGGTCATGCCCTCGGCCAGCCGGCAGGCATCCTGGATCATCGCGCTGCGATCGGCATACTGCCACAGCCGGCACCCGCCCGCGGCAGGGCCGAGGGCGGTCGAATGCAACACGATGGCGCCGTCGAAGCCGTCGCGTGCCCGGTCAAACAGATGCACCTGTTCGGGTGATGGAATTGCCAACGTGCTCGAAACCATGATCGTCGCTCCAAATGCTGTCGCGACGTTATCTGCGGGCAGCGGCGGCAAATCTTGCCTCGTTCACCCTTCCCTAGTGCTCATCGGGGTAGAATTTGCCGAAAGACTGTCTAGATCGGTTAAAATGACCGATCTAGACCCCTTTGAGAAGAAGATACTGCGTGAATTACAGCGGGACGGCACTCAGACCATGGCCGAGCTTGCCGCCAAGGTCGGGCTGTCGGCGTCGCCATGTTGGCGCCGGGTCGATCGGCTCGAGCGAGAGGGGATCATTCGCGGGCGCGTCGCCTTGGTCGATCGCCGCAAGGTTGGGCTAAACGCGCATATTTTCGCGCAAGTGCGCCTCAACGCGCACGGCCGCGCCAATCTCGACGAGTTCAGCGCGGCGATTCGCGCTTTTCCCGAGGTGCTCGATGCCTATGTGCTGATGGGGCAGACGGATTTCATGCTGCGCATCGTGACGCCCGATATCGATGCCTATGAGCGCTTCTTCTTCGACAAACTGAGCAAGCTTGCCGGCATCCAGGAAATCACCTCGACCGTCGCCCTGTCCGACATCAAATCGACGCACGAACTGCCGATCTGAGCTACCGCTTGCCCGCCCCCGCCAGGCTCGCCTTGACCTGCTCCGCGCCACGCATCACGCGCAGCACATTGCCGCCGGCAAGCTTCGCCACGTCGCCATCGCTCCACCCCCGGCGCATCAGTTCGGCGAGCAAGGCGGGATAGGTTGACACGTCCTGCAACCCCTCGGGCAGCGTATCTCCCACCCCGTCGAAATCCGACCCCAAGCCGACATGATCCGCGCCCGCCACCTTGGCGATATGGTCGATGTGATCGGCAACCTCGGACAGCGTCACGCGCGGCGCCGGATGCGCCTTCGCCCACGCGGCATAATCCGCTGCTGCCTTGTCCGGCTGGCCGATGTCGAGCCCACCGAACGGCGGCGCGTTGAGCCGGGTCTTCTCCGCCGCCGCATCCGCCGACCAGCGGCGATAGGCGTCCGAGACATAGATCGGCGCATAATTGACCATCACCACGCCACCATTGGCGCGCACCAGCTTGAGCACGGCATCGGAGACGTTGCGCGGATGATCGTCGATCGCGCGGGCGCTGGAATGCGAGAAGATCACCGGTGCCTTGGTCACCGCCAGCGCATCGCGCATGGTTGCTTCGCTGACATGGCTGAGATCGACCAGCATGCCGAGGCGGTTAAGCTCCAGCACCACCTGCCTGCCGAAATCGGTCAGGCCCTTATGCTTGGGATCGTCGGTCGCCGAATCCGCCCATTCGATCGTGCGCGAATGCGTCAGCGTGAGATAGCCCGCACCAAGCGCCGCATAAGACCGCAACACGGAGAGGTTGCCGTCAATCTGTCCACCGCCCTCGACGCCGATCAGCGACCCGATCCGCCCCGCGGTATGCGCCCGCACCATATCGTCCGCGGTCCGCGCCAGCGCGAAGACCTGCGGATAGCGCGCCACGATCGATTTCACGAGATCGATCTGCTCGAGCGTCTGTTCGACCTGCTCCTTGCCCGGCAACTCCGCCGACACCCAGACGGACCAGAACTGCCCGCCGACCAGGCCTTTGCGCAACCGTGCGATATCGGTGTTGTAGCGCTCCGGCCGTCCCGACAGATCGTTGAGATTGGTAGTCCAGCGCGCCGCACCCTCGCGTTCGCGCAGCGCCTCGGGCCAGTCGTTATGCCCGTCGATCAGCGGCGTCGCGCGCAGCACACGCGCCACGCGCGCGGCATAATCGTCGGTCTTGGCGGCAGCCGGCGCGCCGACGATCAGCGAGGACGCCAGCAAGGCGAGCAGCACGCGCCTCATCGGCCACGCCCGGTAGTGCGCGCCGCGCTTGTCGGCATATTCTCGTTCACGGCGGTGGCCCCCTGGCGTTGTTCTTCGTGGATCGTCAGCAGCGATTGCATCAATTCCTCCTCGGGGCTGGACATCACCGCCAGCACCTCGGCTTCGTCGCAATCCTCCGCCGCCAGATAGGCGTGGCCCATGTTCGAATCGATATACAGCACTTCGCCCGGGCCGAGCGTGACCGGATCGTAGAATTCGGTCTGCACCACCACCTTGCCGCTCAGCACGTAGAGGAATTCCTCACCGCTGTGCCGCACCAGCTCGCCGAACTGCTCGGCCGTCCGGGCGCGGATCTTCGTGATCACCGGGATCATGCGTTTGCGGCGCAATTCGGTGCACAGATAATAATAATCGTAATTCGGTGTCTCGACCCGCACCGAGCGCGCGACATCACCCAGGCTGCGCCGTGCGGTGATCGGCTGCACGGCCTCGTCCTTGGTCTCGGCGAACAGATCGGATAGGCGCAGCCCCAGCCGCGCGGCCAGCGACTGCAATTTGTCATAGGTCAGCGTCAGCCGGTCATGTTCGATCTTGGACAGCGTCGACACCGGAATACCGCTTTTCGCGCTCATTTCTTTGAGGGTCCACCCCTCGCGCGAACGCAAGCCGCGCAACAGGGCGCCCAAGGTAGGCGGCGATGGCAAGACATTATCCTTCCGCGTGGATTGACAATTCTCTAATCGGGATCATCATGTCCCAATCAGATCAACGATACAGAATTTATAGAAGATCTGACGGCTGGGCAATGGCTGAGGAGAAATTCGATGCGGGTAGGAAAGCTGATCGCGATCGCGGCGATGCTGTTCGGCAGTATGGCGGTGGCGCAATCGCCCCAGCTGGCGACGCCATTGACGCCGCCCATGACGATCGCCGCGCCGCCGCCGCCCGCGCCGGTCGGCAGCCACGCGCTGACCGCCACGGATGTCGACGCCTGGCTTGACGGCTATATGCCCTATGCTCTGCATAACGGCGATATCGCCGGGGCAGTGGTTACGGTGGTCAAGGACGGCCAGGTCATCGCGGCGCGCGGCTACGGCTATGCCGATGTCGCCAAGCGCCGCCCGGTCGATCCGGCGCGCACCCTGTTCCGCCCGGGCTCGACCTCAAAACTGGTCACCTGGACGGCCGTGATGCAGCAGGTCGAGGCGGGCAAGCTCGATCTCGATCGCGACGTGAACGCCTATATCGATTTCAAGATACCGCCGCGCAACGGCCAGCCGGTCACCCTGCGCCAGATCATGACGCACACCGGCGGGTTCGAGGAGGTGCTCAAGAACATCATCTTCTACGATCCCAAGATCAACATGCCGCTGGAGGCGTATCTCAAGGCCTGGGTGCCGACGCGGATCTTCGATGCCGGGACCACCCCGGATTATTCCAACTGGGCCACCGCGCTCGCCGCCTATATCGTTCAGCGCGTGTCCGGCATGCCGTTCGACGACTATGTCGAACGCCGCATCTTCGCGCCGCTGAACATGCGCAACTCCAGCTTCCGCCAGCCCCTGCCGAAACAGCTGCGCGCCGATTCCGCGATTGGTTATGAGCGCGCTTCGCTGCCCGCCAAGGGCTTCGAGTTCGTCGGCCCGGGACCAGCCGGTGGCATGTCGTCCTCGGGCATCGACATGGCGCGCTTCATGATCGCGCATCTCGACAGCGGTCGCGGCATTCTGAAGCCCGAAACCGCGGCGATGATGCACGATAGCCCGCTCGACCGGGTCAATCCGATGTCGCTCATACCCCCGCTCAACCGTATGGAACTCGGCTTTTTCGAGACTAACATTAACGGCCGCAAGGTCATCGCGCATCTCGGCGACACCAACGAATTCCACACCTCGCTACACCTGTTCATGAACGAGCGTGTCGGCTTCTACGTCTCGTTCAACAGCGCCGGTCGCGACGGCGCGGCGCACGTCGTGCGCGGGCAATTGTTTCAGGATTTTGCCGACCGCTATTTCCCCTCGACCATCCGCGACGGCCGCGTCGATGCCAAGACTGCCGCCGAGCATGCGCGGATGATGGTCGGCCATTGGGAAGTCAGCCGGCGGTCCGTCACCAACTTCATCAATATCCTCAACCTGGTCGGGCAAGTCGAGATCAACGTCGACGACAAAGGCGCGTTGGTCATTCCGGCGCTGAAGGGCGCAAACGGCGCGGTGCAGCAATGGGACGAGATCGCCCCGTTCGTGTGGCGCGATCGTAACGGGCATGATCGCCTCGCCGCCAAACTGGTCGACGGTAAGCCGGTGCGCTGGAGTTTCGACCTGATCTCGCCCTTCATGGTGTATGATCGCGTGCCTGCCGCGCGTTCGGCCGGGTGGCTGATGCCCGCGCTCTACGCCAGTCTCGCGGTGCTGTTGCTCACTCTGCTCTACTGGCCGGCGAGCTGGTACGTGCGCCGCCGCTACCGCGCGAAAGCTGCCGTGGCAGGTCCCGCCCTGAAAGCGTATCGGGCAACCCGCATCATGGCAGGGCTGGTCCTGGCCATGCTGGGGGGCTGGGTAGCGCTCATTACCGTGCTGTTTGGCGATATCAGCACGATGACCGCCAGCGCCGACCTGTGGCTGTGGCTGCTCCAGATCCTGGGCGCGATCGTGTTCGTCGGGGCGGTCGGCATCGCCGCCTGGAACGCGTGGCTGACGTGGCGCGACGGGCGGCGCTGGACGCGCAAGCTGTGGAGCGTGCTGGTGCTGCTGGCGACCATCACCGTGCTGTATGTCGCCTCGACCTACAGCCTGCTTGCCATGACGGTGAACTACTGATGTCGCGCCTGTCGCTCGGCGTCGCCACCCAATCGCTGCGCCTCGCCCAGCCGTTCCGCATCTCGGGCTATGTGTTCGAATCCGCCGATGTCCTCGTCGTCACGCTCGACGACGATGTGCATCGCGGGCGCGGCGAAGGTGCCGGCGCTTATTATCTTGGCGACGATCTCGCACACATGCGGGCCGAGATCGAGCGTACCCGCGGCGCGATCGAGGCCGGGCCGACGCGTGAACAATTGCGCACGATCCTGCCCCCCGGCGGCGCACGCAATGCGGTCGACGCGGCAATGTGGGAGCTCGAAGCGGCGCGCGCCGGCCAGCCGGTGTGGCAGCTCGCCGGGCTCGACACCCCACCGCGCGCGATCGTCACCACCTTCACCGTGAGTGCCGATACGCCGGCGGCGATGGCGGCGATGGCGACCGGCTATGTCGGTGCCAAATCGCTCAAGGTGAAGCTGACCGGCGAGCTTGATCTCGATCTCGCGCGCGTCGCGGCCATTCGCGCCGCGCGCCCCGACGTGTGGCTCGGTGTGGACGGCAACCAGGGCTTCGCGCGGCACGATCTCGATGCGCTCGTGACGGGCCTGGTCCGCTACGACGTGTCGCTACTCGAGCAGCCCCTCGCGCGCGGCCATGATGCCGACCTCGAGGGCTTCCGATCCGCCATTCCGATCGCCGGCGATGAAAGCCTGTTGTCGCTCGCCGATCTCGCCACCGCCACGGGCCGGTTCGACGTGGTCAACATCAAGCTCGATAAATGCGGCGGCTTGACCGAGGGACTGCTGATGGCCGCGGAGGCGCGCCGGCTCGGGCTCGGCGTGATGGTCGGCACGATGATCGGCACCAGCCTTGCTACCGCCCCCGCCTTCGTGCTCGGCCAGATCGCCGATCTGGTCGATCTCGACGGCCCGACCTTCCTTGCGCAGGATCACATCCCCAGCGTCGTCTATGCCGACGGCACGCTTCACGCCGGGCCGGACGTGTGGGGGGCCGGCGCGGCGCTCGCGGCATGACAACCGGCGCCCCTGAGGAGCAGACCTGGTTTGGCCACCCGCGCGGCCTGACCGTGCTGTTCCTGACCAATATGTGGGAGCAATTCTCCTATTACGGCATGCGTGCGCTGCTCGTCTATTACATGACCAAGCAGCTGATGATGTCGCAGGGCTCGGCTTCCCTGGTCTACGGTGCCTATACCGCCTGTGCCTATTTCACGCCGATCGTCGGCGGGGTGATCGCTGACCGGTTCCTGGGCAAGCGCAACGCCATTCTGATCGGCGGATCGGTGATGGCCGCGGGCCATTTCATGATGGCGTTCGAACCACTTTTCTATCCCGCGCTGATCACCATCGCGCTTGGCAACGGCCTGTTCCTGCCTAGCCTGCCGAGCCAGATCGGCGATCTCTATGCGCCCGGCGATGCCAGGGCCGGCTCGGCCTATAACGTCTATTATGTCGGGGTGAACATCGGCGGCTTCCTTGCGCCGTTGATCTGCGGAACCCTGGGGGAGCTCTACGGCTGGCATTGGGGCTTCGGTGCCGCCGGCATCGGCATGCTTGGCGGCCTTGGTTTCTATATCTGGGGCCAGCGTTTCCTGCCCAGCCAAGCGCCACGCCAGCCGATTGCCCATGTCGAGGCGCCACGCGCCCGCTTCCCGCGCAAGACGATCCTGACGCTGCTCGCCATCGCGCTGTCGGTTACCGTCTTCCGCGGTGCCTATGAGCAGGTCGGCAACACGTTGGCGCTGTGGGCGGATGTCGGCATCGATCGCCGGGCGGGCGCGATGACCATCCCGATGACCTGGTTCCAGTCGCTCAATCCTTTGCTGGTGATGGCAATGACCCCATTCCTGCTCGCCTTCTGGCGGCGCCGTAGCGCGGCGGGCGCAGTCGAGCGACCTGCCCGCCGCATGGCCCTGGGCGCGGCGATCGTCGCTGCCGCCTATCTGATGCTCGCCGCGGTCGAAGCGGTGGGCGGCCCGGCGCACTGGCTGTCGCTGGTGCTGTTCTTCGTCATACTGACGCTGGGCGAACTGCACATCCTCCCCACCGGCCTCGGCCTGTTCGCCCGGCTCGCGCCGCGGGGATTAGGCGCGACCACGGTCGCCGCCTGGTTCCTGGCCAGCTTCGCCGGCAGTCTTGCCGCCGGCCTGGTCGGCACGCTGTGGAGCCGTACCGTACACAGCGGCTTCTTCGTATTGCTCGCGCTGGTTGCCGTCCTTGCCTGCGTGATGCTGTTGCTAATCGACCACAATCGCTCACTAACGATAAAAGAAGCCGAATTGGGTTGACAGTTCTCTAATCAGGACAATAGTCTGCACGATCAGCAAAAGGCGGGAGAGCTTCGGTGACGGCATTTCGGCGAGCTTTAGGTGTTTCCAGCGCAATCGCTGCAGTGTTGCTCAGCAGCGCTGCTACCGCGCAAGCGACGCAATCGGAAAGCGACGACGCCGCGACCGAGGCCGGCGAGCCACGCGACATCATCGTCACTGCGCAGAAGCGCGAACAGTTGTTGATCGACGTGCCGCAATCCGTTTCGGTCGTCAGCGGCGACACGCTCGAGCGGCAGCAGGCGACCAGTTTCAAGGATTATCTGAAACTCATCCCGGGGCTGCAGCTCAATCAATCGACCCCCGGCTTCGGCCGTCTGGTGCTGCGTGGCGTCAACACCGGCGGCGTCGCCTCTACCGTGGCGGTCTATCAGGACGAGACGATCTTCGGGTCGTCCACTGGCTTGGTCAATGGCGGTATCCTGGCCGGCGATTTCGATACGTTCGATGTCGCCCGGATCGAAGTGCTGCGCGGGCCGCAAGGCACCTTCTACGGCGCGAACGCGCTCGGCGGCATCCTGAAGTTCGTCACCAACAAGCCTGACACATCCAGGATCGAAGCGCGCGGCCGGGCCACCGTCGAAACCACCAAGGGCGGCGACGAATCCTACCTGGCGAGCGCCGTGGTCAACGTGCCGCTTAGCGACACCCTCGCGGTGCGGGCGTCCGGCTTCTACCGCAATCTGGGCGGCTTCATCGATTCGGTCGGGACTGACGGCGCAGACGTCGAGCGGAACATCAACAGTTCGAAAAGCTATGGCGGGCGGGGTTCGCTGCTGTTCCAGCCGACGACCGATTTTTCGATCCAGCTTTCCGCCTATATCCAGAACCTCGATGTCGACGCGCCCGACACGGTGGACGCCGATCCCCTGACGGGGCGCACGCTGTATGGACGGCCTACTCAGTCGCAGTTCGTTCCCAATGAAAGCAAGGTCCGCTACCGCGTGTATAGCGGCGTCATCAACTACGATTTTGGCTTCGCCAGCCTCGTATCGGCAACGAGCTACAGCACGCTCAAGCAGGACTTCCGGAGCGACCTGACCTATTTCTTCAGCCCGCAGCTGGTCGACGTCATCGGCCCGAACGAATTCTATCAAGGGCAAACGACCGAGGTGAAGCGCTTCACGCAGGAGGTACGACTGCAATCCCCGTCGAACGATCGGTTTGAATGGGTGGTGGGCGGCTTCTATACGCGCGAGCGGGGGCTGATCGACCAGGTCTTTACCGCGGTCACGCCAGGGACGGTGACGCCGATCGCCGGGCTGCCGGTGCTCGGCATCGCGCAGGTCCCCTCGCGCTACCGCGAGATTGCCGGTTTTGCCAATGCGACGGTCCATTTCGGGCCGCGCTTCGACCTGGATTTTGGCGGTCGCTACAGCCACAACAAGCAGCGGGCGAGCCAGAGCGGAGACGGTCTGCTAGCTGGCGGCCCGCTGGTCCTGCCGGAGGCGCGGTCGAGCGAGGGCGTGTTCACCTATTCGGTCGCGCCGAAGGTGAAATTCGGCGACGATGCATCGCTCTATGCGCGCGTCGCCAAGGGCTTCCGCCCCGGCGGCCCGAACGTGCAAGCCCCTGGCGCCCCCGCGGAGTTCCGCTCGTTCCGCTCCGACACCGTGCTCAGCTATGAAATCGGGGTGAAGGGCCAGACGAGCGATGGCAGTTTTTCGATCGACGTCGCGGCCTTCCACGTAGACTGGAAGGACATCCAGGTCTTCGGCCAGACACTCGCAAACGGTGTTCCCTATGGCGGCAATTTCAACGGCGGCAAGGCGAAGAGCGAGGGCTTCGAATTCACCGCCAGGCTGCGTCCTACGCCGGGCTTCACGACCTCGATCAATGGTGCCTATACCAACGCACGGTTGCAGGACGACACACCCGCTAACGCTGGCGGTCGCGACGGTGATCAGCTGCCCTATGTTCCGAAGTATAGCATCAGCGCCGACACCCAGTACGAATGGGCACTGACACCGGGGACACGGGCATATGTCGGCGGTTCGCTGCGAGCGCTGTCGCGTCAGGCGGCGGCGTTCGATGCCGGGCTGGTGGCCACGACCGGTCGGCAGCCGGCGATCGCCAGTTACCAGGTCGCCGACGCGCGGGCCGGCCTGCTGTTCGGCAAATTCTCGCTGGAAATCTATGCCAAGAACCTTGGCAATAGTGAGGGCAAGACCTCGCTCGATCTGCCGCCGGTGCCGACGATCCCATTTGGCGCGTCCGCGGCCGGGATCATACGCCCCCGCACCTTCGGCGTGACGCTCGGCGCCGGCTTCTAAGCTGGTGTTCAGCACTACGGTATTGGAAAGACAGGTCGGTATAGGTGCGCTTCGGGCACTGCCTGCGCCCTATCTGCTGTTCCTCGGCGACACGGTCGAGGCGGGGTTCGCCAAGACCGCCTTCGGGTTGCGCGATTGGGCACCAGAAAGATGCCTCGGCGAATGGAGCTTGGCCACCGCCACCGTGACGACCGGCCTGCCCCGCCTCAGCCCGGCGGACGCGGCAGCGCAAGGCGCGCGCGCACTGGTCATCGGCGTGGCCAATCCCGGCGGCATCATTCCCGACAGCTGGATGCCAGAATTGCTCGCCGCGCTCGCCTCTGGGCTGGATATCGTCGCCGGCATGCATGCGCGGCTCACCAGCATCGCGCCACTCGCCGCAGCGGCTGCCAGGCACGGCCGCCAGCTGATCGATCTGCGCGTGCCCCCGGCCGACCTGCCCGTGGCGACGGGGCTCAAGCGCAGCGGCCGCCGGCTGCTGACGGTCGGCACCGACTGCGCCTTGGGCAAGAAATACACCGCGCTGGCCATCGCCCGCGGCTTGGCCGCACGCGGCGTCGATGCGACGTTCCGCGCCAGCGGGCAGACCGGCATCATGCTCGCCGGCCAGGGCATCGCCATCGATGCGGTGATCGCCGATTTCGCCGCCGGCGCGGTCGAACTGCTCAGCCCTGCCGCAGCACCCGATCATCTCGACGTGATCGAGGGCCAGGGCTCGCTGTTCCACCCTTCCTATGCGCCGGTCTCGCTGGCGCTCCTGCACGGCAGCCAGCCGGATCTCTTTGTCGTCTGCCACCAGCCCGGCCGCAAAACGATCCTTGGCCATCCCGGCTTCCCGGTGCCTCCGATCGATGCGGTGATCGAGCAGACCCTCTTGCTCGGCCGCCTGACCAACCCGGCAATCCGCTGCGCCGGCATCAGCCTCAACACCGCTGACTTGGGGCAGGAGGCGGCCGAACGCCTGATCGCCGAAACGGAGGCGCGGCTCGGCCTGCCTACCGCCGACCCGATCCGCGGCGGCGCGGCCTTCGAGCGCCTGCTCGACGCCTGCCAGGCATGATCACGCGTGATCGCTTCCGGCGCTTCCTACTCCCCGGGCTGGCGTTCAAGGCAGTGATCATTGGCGGCGGCTATGCCACCGGGCGCGAGATCGCCGAATTCTTCCTGCCCGCCGGCCCCTGGGGCGGCCTCGCCGCGATGCTGCTGGCGACGCTGATCTGGGCGGTGGTCGCTGCCGTCACGTTCCACTTCGCCCATAAGATCGGCGCGCGGGATTATCGCCACTTCTTCCAGGCTTTGCTGGGCCGCTTCTGGATCGCGTTCGAGCTGGCCTATGCCGTGTTCATCGTGCTGATCCTGGCCGTGTTCGGCGCCGCGGCAGGCGCGATCGCGGCCGCCACGTTCGGCCTGCCGCCGATCGCCGGCACGCTCGCGCTCATGCTCGGTATCGTCGCCTGCGTGGCTTTCGGCAACGCCAGCGTCGAGCGCGTGTTTGTGTGGGTGTCGGTGCTGCTCTATCTCACCTATGCCCTCTTCTTCGTGCTCCTGTTGGCCGGCGTCGGCGACCGCATCGCCACCGCCTTCGCCACCCTGCCCTCGGCGGACTGGGCTATGGGCGGCATCACTTATGCCGGTTACAACGTCATCGGCGCAGTGATCGTGCTGCCGGTGACGCGGCATTTTCGCAAAAGCAGCGACGCGGTGATCGCCGGCCTGATCGCCGGCCCGCTCGCGATGCTACCCGCCTTGCTGTTCTTCGTCGGCATGACAGCGTTCCTGCCCGACATTGCCGGCGCGGTGCTGCCGTCCGATTACATGCTGGTGCGGCTCGGCCATCCCGCCTTCCACATCCTGTTCCAGGTGATGATCTTCGCCGCCTTGCTGGAAAGCGGCACTGGCGCGGTACATGCCATCAACGAACGTATCGCGCGCACCCGCGGCGTGACCCTCACTCCGTTGTTCCGCGCCGTCGCCGCGCTCGCGTTGCTCGTACCGTGCATGCTGATTGCCGAGCGGGTCGGACTGGTGACATTGATCGCCTCGGGCTATCGCGCGCTCGCCTGGGCGCTGATCCTGATCTACGTTCTGCCGCTGCTGGTCATCGTCGCGTATCGCCGCCTGCAGCCGCCCGCCCTACAGCCGGAGGCCTCATGACCAAGCTCGCTGCCGTCGCCGCTCTGCCGCTACTCGCGCTCGCCATGCCCGCCCGAGCCGACCCGCCGGCGAACATCGACGCCCGGATCGAGGCGATCCGCAGCGCCGCAGGCACGCCCGGCATGGCGGTGGCGATCGTCGAGAATGGCAAGGTCGTGCTCGCCAAGGGCTATGGCGTACGCAAGCTCGGCGCGCCGGCCAAGGTCGATCCCGACACGCTGTTCATGATCGGATCGACCGCGAAGGCGATGACCTCAGCGGCACTCGCTACCTTGGTCGATGCCGGCAAGATCGCCTGGGACGACAAGGTGATCGATCACCTGCCCGGTTTCCAGATGAACGACGCCTGGGTGACGCGCGAGATGACCGTGCGCGATCTGCTCGTCCATCGCAGCGGGCTGGGCCTGGGTGCGGGCGACCTACTGTACATCCCGCGCGGCAGCTATTCGCGTGCCGAAATTGTCCGGCGGCTGCGCTATATCAAACCGGCCACCAGCTTCCGCAGCGGCTATGCCTATGACAATGTGCTGTACATCGTCGCCGGGCAATTGGTGGAAGCGGTCAGCGGGCAGAGCTGGGAAGCCTATGTCCGCGATCACGTGTTCAAGCCCGCCGGCATGACCCGCGCGACCGACGATTTCGCCAGCTTTTTCGCCAACCCCAATCGCGCCCAGCCGCATGCCCGCTTCGGCGGCGCGGTGCGTGGTACCGGGGAACAGCGCATGCTCGACGAGCAGGATCATCTGCCCCAAGCCTCCGCGCCCGCCGGTCTGGTCGCGGCCAGCGCCAACGATATGGCGCGCTGGCTGCAGGTGCAGCTCAATCAGGGCACAGTTCCCGGCGGAAAACGCGTGTGGAGCATGGCGCAAGCGCGCGAGATGCACACGCCGGTCACGCCGATCCCGATACCCGACCTGCCTGCAATCGTCGCCGGCACACAGCCATCATACGAAGCCTATGCGCTCGGCTGGGAAGTACGCGATTATCATGGCGCCAAGGTCGTCTGGCATGCCGGCGGGTTGTTCGGCCAGACTTCGGTGGTCGTGCTGATCCCGGAAAAGAAGGTCGGCTTTTCGATCGAGCTCAACAGCGAGGATGCCGAGCCGCGCCACGGCCTGATGTACGAACTGCTCGATCATTATCTCGGCCTACCCCATCAAGATTGGCCGGCGCGCTTCAAGACGTATCGCGCGCAACGCATCGCCGCGGCCGAGGCCGTGGTCGCCCAGAAAACCGCCGCGCCGGCCAGGATCGGCCCCTCGCTCCCCCTCGCCCGTTATGCCGGCCGCTATGTCGATCCCTGGTATGGCCCGATTGCGGTGACGTCCGACGCCAAGGGGCTGAAAGTGGATTTCACGCCCACCCCAAACATGGCGGGGCGGCTCGACCATTACCAATATGACACGTTCATCGCGCGTTTCGACGATCCGGCGATCGAACCTGCCTATCTGACCTTCGCGCTCGACGCGGACGGCAAGGTCGCGCGCATCACTGCCAAGGCGGTGTCGCCGATCGCCGATTTCAGCTTCGATTATGGCGATCTGGCCTTCGCGCCCGAACCGCCCCGTCCATGAACCGGAAGGCCCGTTGATGATCAGGAAATTTGGCTTTGCCGCGCTGCTTGCCGCCGCGCTGATGGCGATCCCCGCCACCTCGCAGGTGCAACCGCCGGTTGCCCCCGCCCCGGCTACGCCAGCGCCGGCTTCCGACGCGCCCACGCCAGGGCCGGCCACGCCGACTCTTACCGCGGCGGATCTCAGCGCCTGGCTCGACGGCTATTTCCCCGCTGCGCTCAAAGCCGGCAAAATCGCCGGGGCGCAGGTCGTGGTGGTCAAGGACGGGCAGATCATGGTCAAGAAGGGCTATGGCTATGCCGATGTCGCCACCAAGACGGCGATGAATCCCGACGTCACGATGATGCGCATCGGATCGACCTCCAAGCTGCTCACCTGGACGGCGGTGATGCAGCAGGTCGAGGCGGGCAAGATCGATCTCAACGCCGACATCAACCGCTATCTCGATTTCAAGATAACCCCCAAATCGGGTCGCGCGATCACCATGAACGACCTCATGATGCACCGTGGCGGGTTCGAGGAAGGCCTGAAGGACCTGCTCGATACCGACCCCAAAAGGTTCAAGACGACCGAACGTTATCTCAAGGAAAACCGCCGCCCGATGCTGTTCCCGGCCGGCACCGTCCCAGCCTATTCTAATTACGGCGTCGCGCTGGCCGGCTATATCGTCCAGCGCGTCTCGGGCGAGCCGTTCGCCGCCTATGTCCAGCGGCATATCCTAAGCCCGCTCGATATGCGCCACACCACGTTCGTACAGCCCGTTCCGCCGGAACTCGCCGGTTTTGTTTCCAAGGGCTATCGCGAGAGCGATCAGCCGCCGGCCAAGTTCGAACTCGTGACGACCGCGCCTGCGGGGAGCGTGAGCGCCAGCGGCGTCGACATGGCCAATTTCATGATCGCGCAAATGCAGGATGGTCGCTTCGGCAGCGCGCAGATCCTGCGCCCGGAGACCGTGCAACTGATGCACCGCCCGGAAACGCAACCACGCCCCGGCTTCGACACGCTGGCGCACGGCTTCTTCTACGGCAACCGTAACGGCCGCCTCGTACTCGGGCATGGCGGCGACACGATCGTGTTCCATACCGATCTCAACATGCTGCCAGCGGAGAAGGTCGGCATTTTCGTTAGTTTCAACAGCCGCGGGGCCAACGATGCCGTCTACGGCGCGCGTTCGCGCCTGTTCGATCTGTTCATGGATCGCTATTTTCCTGCGCCCCAGCGCCCGGATCAGCCCGCCATCGCTGGCGCCACTCAACATGCCGCAGCACTCGCTGGTCATTACGAAAGCTCGCGCCGCGTCGAATCCGGCTTCATCAGCCTGTTCTACCTGCTCCAGCAGGACAAGGTGACCGCCAATCCCGATGGCACGATCAGCCTGGCGTCGATTGAGGACAAGAAGTTCCGCGAAGTCGCGCCCGAGCTGTGGCGCGAAGTGGGCGGCACGCAGCAATTGTTGGTGACCAATGTCGATGGCCGCCGCACCATCGTCGATAGCGCCAATCCGGTCTCCTACGCTCAGGCCGTACCGCTGGCGCGAAATGCCGGGCTCAACATCTGGATCGCCGGCCTGTCGATCCTCGTGCTGCTCGCCACCGTCCTGCTCTGGCTCGTCGCCGCGCGGCTGCGCAAGGTCCATAACCTGCCCGCCACCCTCACCGGGCGCCCAGCGCTGGCACGCCGGCTGACGCGCATCGCCGCACTTGGCGATCTGCTCTATCTCGGCGGCTGGTACACGATCCTCGCGCCAATCGCGCAGAGCCAGGTCGAGGTCTATAATGACGGCCTCGATGGCTGGATCCGCACCATGCAGGTCGCCGCGATCGTCCCAATCGTCGGGGCCATCATCGGCGCATGGAACGTGTCGCTGCTCACGCGGCCGGGCCGCAACTGGGGCGAGCGTGTCCGCGGCGTCCTCGTCGCACTGGCGCTGATTGGCATCGTGTGGATCGCGTGGATGGGCGGGTTGATCAGCTTCAACCTCAATTATTGATGTGCCGCCGGCCTAGCCTAAGGTGAGAATGACTGAGCCTTAGCGGCACATCGGGCCGCAACTACACAATTCTGACGCCAACCTGCTTAACGCGTATCCACCGTCTGGTGCCTCAATCCCCAAAGCACCATGCGCGTGTATTTAGCATCCGCCGCGCCTGTGAGTTTGACCTCGAGCATATCTGGGAGAGAAAATACCATCGGCTTCCCCAGCTTGGCGTTTGAAGTTCAATGCGGCACGGCGGGGGCGTAGGTGGTGTCACTTGGGCCAACACCGCTGATACGGACGATGGCTGGTTCGTCGCGCGTTAGCGCGAAATGCGCGGCGTTGGCGGGTTCGGTGTAAAAGGCGCCCGCACCAAGCGCGCGCAGCGGCGCGTCCGACGCGTCGATGCCATAGCCGAAGTACCAAGTGCCTGCGACGACCGTCGCCGTACGATCATCGCGGTGGGTATGCGCGGCGATGCTGGTATGTGCGGGCACGCGGATCTCCAACGTGTAAGGGCCGGTCTTGGCTGGATCGCCGGCGAGCAGCACGGTGCGGATCCCATTCAACCCAGATGTGCCCGCGCCGGCACCCGCCGTTGGCATCCGGTCGGCCTGATCGGCCGATAGTGCGGATGGCGCCAGGCGCGAGTTACGTAGAGCAACCGGATGGCCGTCCAGAAAGTCGTGGATGGCTTTCACGGTTCGTTCGGGCTGTTCTTCCATCAGCCAGTGGCCGGCGTCGGGAATGACGCGCTCCTCGACATCGACCGCACCGCCGCGTGCGGCGACGGCCATCATTCGCCCGAACGATTTCTCGCCGCCGATCGCCAGCACTGGCATGGTCAGCTTGCCGTGCCCGGCAAGCCACGCGCGATTGTCGATGGCATCCTGATCGAAAGCGGCGAATTGGAGGAAGCCGGCGTGCATCCGGCCTGGTCCGGCGTAGAGCGCGGCATAATGCGCCCGAGCAGCCTCGGTGAAACGCGCCGGTTTCGCCGAAAAATCATTCCAGAAGCGATCGAGATAGATGCGCTCGCGGCCGGCGACGAGGCGCTCCATGTCCGGCCCGCCAAAGCGGAAGTGCCATAGCAGCGGGTTCTTTAGCACCTCTTCCCACGGTCCAATGCCCGGCACCGGCGCATCCATCAGCACCAGCCGCGTGACGCGGTCGGGATGACGCGCGGCAAAGGCGTAGGCGACCATGTTACCGATATCGTGCGCGACGACATCGGCGCGCGGCGCGTTGAGCGCATCCATCACGCCAGCGATGTCTTGCGCCTCGGTCTTCTTGTCGAAACCGTCTTCGGCGCGCGCGGACAGTCCCATGCCACGCAGGTCGGGCACGATGACAGTATGATCGCGCGCGAGGTCGGCTGCGAGCGGTACCCACATGTCGCCGGTGTCGCCATATCCGTGGAGGAGGACGACTGCGGGTCCCGACCCGCCGACGCGGACATGGATCGTCGTTCCGTTGGTCGCGATTTCGCGCGTCTGAAAGCTAGAAGGAAAGCGTGGCGCGATCTGCGCTAGCGCGGTCGTGCTCGAAAGGCTGAGCATAGTAGCCACCGCAAAAGCGAGCTGGCGGGCGATGCTATACGTCTTCATGTCTGGTCCCCTGTTGTGCGCGTTATTGCGCTGAGGGAAAACTAGACGAGCCAGACAACAGTGATTAGCCGTAACGAAGTCCGAGACCTTTTGCCCCAGGAGCAAAGATGGCGACATATGACCGCGCCGGTGACTTGACTGTATTCGCGGCAGTGGCAGCCTCCGGCAGCTTTTCTGCGGCCAGCCGGCAGCTTGCGCTGACCCCTTCCGGGGTGAGCCGCACGATCGATCGGATCGAGGCGCGCCTCGGTGCCCGGCTTATGCTGCGCACGACGCGCGCGTTGACGTTGACCGCGGAGGGCCGCACTTATCTTGCCGGCGCGCGACGGATTTTGGCGGACCTGGACGAGGTCGAACAACTGATTGCCGACCAAGGCGCGCCCCGTGGACGCATCCGGGTAAGCGCCGCGGTGTCGCATGGACAGGTGTGCATCGTGCCGCTGCTGAAAGCGTTCATACGTCGCCATCCTTTGATCGTCGTCGATATCAACCTCAGCGACGAAAAGCTCGATGTCGCGCAGGGCCAGGCCGACGTCGCGATCCGGTCCGGGCCTTTGCCCGACAGCCTTCTGATGGCCCGACGTCTCGGCGACAATGGCCGAACGATCGTTGCCGCGCCAGCGTATCTGGCCACGCGCGGTACGCCACAGGCGCCCGAGGATTTGGCCCACCACGACTGCCTCAATTTCAATTTCCGTCGTAGCGAACCGGTTTGGCCGTTTCGACAGGACGGGAACATCATATCGCGCGCGGTACACGGTTCGATAGAGGCCAATAGCGGTGATACGCTGCTGCAACTCGCGCTCGATGGTGTCGGCATCGCGCGGCTCGGCAATTTCGGCATCGCCCGAGCGCTTGCCGAGGGCCGTCTCGTTCCTTTGCTAGAGTCGTTCAACCCGGGCGACCGCGAGGTCTTTCACGCAGTTTTCGTCGGCGGCACGAACATGCCTGCCCGTATTCGGCTGTTCGTCGATTTCGTCGCCGACCATTATGGTGCGGCTACGGATCAACAGACTTTGGATCGCACAGACGCTCGGTCATAGACTAAGGTGCCGGTTAAGCTCACCCTCGAGCCGACGCTTAGAGCGTCTTGCCCGCTTTCCGAATTCCACCATTTTTCATCGCCATCGAACGTCCTGTTCGGGGCGTGTTTCCGTGGTGACCGAACGGCGGGGGCCGGTGGCGTTGCTAATAGAGGATGCCGCACCTTTTCTTCCCGCGTACCCATCGCCACTCGCCTTCTTCTGCGGCCCTGCGCGAGAGACTGCGCTCTACCACTGCCGTAAGTCGGCTGTCTCCATCAAGGTAAGAGCATTGATAGCGGCTGCTGCGTGAGGTGGGAGAGCACCGAAGTTCCTGGATAATTGGGCACTGCCATCCCCCTAGCATGTCGACGAAGGGCGGCACCGGGCCCATCGCCGCGCCCATGGCGTCACTCAGGTCTTTGGCCGAAGGTACCGAATTGGCAGTCAGCTGGCGCACTACATCGGCAGTCGCACATCCACACAGCGCAAGCGCAAGCAAAGTTGATGTGCGACGATGCCTAGTCATCCGCCGAGTCTCGTCCAATTACCACACGTCTTCAATGGGCGTACCCTGACTGTCCGGCTCACGGCGTGGAGGCCAGTTGTGGACCTTCGCGGCTAGTTCGTCGCTTCGCAATTCCCCCGTTCATTCATCTCGTTGCTGCGACTGATTCCACGGTCGATCGCCCGCCAACCTGCGCTATGTGACCATGACAAACGTCACCTCGATATCCTGACATCCGGCAATGCAGCCCTGATCTGCCATCCACTAGGATACCGGCAAAGGAGGTGCTCATATGGTGCAGGACATATCTGCAGTAGCGACACTTGAATCGGTATCGAAGCGGCTTGGCGGTCGGCGCGTGCTCGATGAGCTCGATTTGGCGATCCGCGCCGGGGAAGTCACCGCCCTGCTCGGCCCGAACGGTGCTGGCAAGACGACCAGCGTCAGTCTGCTCACCGGGCGGTTACGGCCCGATACAGGCGAAGCGCGTTTGTTCGGCCTCGATCCCACCCGCCCAGCAGCACGGGCGCGGATGGGCGTCATGTTGCAGGCAGCGGGCTTGCCCGACGTGATGACCGTTACCGAGATGATCACGCTCCAGTCGGGCTATTACCGCGATCCGCGTGCGGTGACCGAGACGCTGGCGATTGCCGATATCGCCGATCTGGCCAACCGCCGCTGCGGCGCCCTGTCGGGCGGGCAGGCACGGCGCGTGCAATATGCGATGGCGATTTGCGGGCGGCCCGATCTGCTCGTGCTCGACGAACCAACCGCGGGCATGGACCGCGCCTCAACACGCGCGCTGTGGGCCACGATCCGCGAGGCGGCGGCCGATGGCGCTGCCGTCCTGCTAACCAGCCACGATCTGGCGGAGGCCGATACGCTTGCCGATCGCGTTATCGTGATTGATGCAGGGCGGATCGTCGCTGACGATACGCCGGCGGCGCTGCGCGCCCGCGCCGGCGGCTCGGTCATTCGCTGCCGCTCATCGCTACTGCCGGCGCGCGCAGCGATGTTGCCGGGCGTGCGCGATGCGGGCGCCGACGGCGCCGAGCTGCGCATCGTCACGAACAACGCGGTCGCGACGCTGCGAACCTTGTGCGAAGCCGATGTCGGGCTTGCCGATCTGCGCGTGGCCGATGCCGCACTCGAAGATGCCATTGCAGCCTTGCTGACGCCGGACCGGAGGATTGCTGCATGACCGCGCTCGCCTCGCCGATTGGGGTCTGGTATCGCGAATGCATTGCCGAGCTCAAGCGATCGTGGCGGCTGCCGCAGTTCATCCTGCCGTCGGTCATCACCCCTGCCGCCTTTTTCGGCCTGTTCACGCTGGCGATCGCCAAGTCGCCGTCATCGGCTGAGGTGGCAGCGACATTGGCCGGATATGGCGTGTTCGCGGCCATCGGCCCAGCGTTGTTCGGCTTTGGCGCGGGCGTGGCGATGGAGCGCGAGCAAGGCCTGATCGAACTCAAGCGCGTGTCGCCAATGCCAGCTGGGGCCTATGTCGTCGCCAAACTGACCGCCGCGATTGCAGCAACCGCCGCCGCCGTCGCGATGATCTACGCGCTCGGCATTATCGGCGGGGTGCGATTGAGCGCGGCGCAGGGGGTGATCCTGGCGATCGTCCATCTCGCATCGACCGTGCCGTTCGCGCTGATCGGCTTCGGCATCGGGATGCGGATGGGCGGCAAGGGCGCTGTTGCCATGGCCAATGCGCTGTTCCTGGGATCGGCGGTGCTCGGCGGCCTGTGGATTCCTTCGGCGATGCTGCCGGGATGGATGCGTATCGTCGGCGAGTTCCTGCCGTCCTATCATCTTGGCCAGATTGCGCGACGCATCGTGGGCGCGGACACGATCGGCACGACCGCCGCGCACGTGATCATTCTGTCCGGCATGACCGTGGTCGCCGCGGCATGGGCATGGACCGGTTGGCGGCGCAGCCCCGCTTGACGACGCCCCTCCCCACGCGCGACGACGGCGTCATGCAGACCAAGACCGAGCGCTGGTGGGATGGGCCGTGGCCGTGGCTGGTCTATCTCGCGTTTTACGCCATGCCGTGGCTGTGGCGGCCGCCGACGCACGTCCAGCTGATCGCATCGGTGATCGGCATCGCGGTGTTCTTGCCAACCTATTTTATCAGTCATCGCTTGAACGGGATGCGCCTGCTGGGGACGATTGCGGCGATCTTCGCGATCGGCGCAATGCTCGCTCCGTTCGGCGGGAGCTGGACGGTGTTTTCGATCTATGCGGGTTCCGAAGCCGGTCGCATGCGCCCGGCGCGCCACGCGATCATCGGGCTCGCCGTCCTTGTGCTGGCGACGGCGGCGGTTGGGTTCGCCTGGGGGCAGCCGCTGCTGTGGTGGCTGCCGGGCGTCTTGCTGCTGGTAATGACCGGCGGCGCGACGATATCGCGCGAGGCGTTTTACGCGCGCACCCAGGCACTGCTGGCGACGCAGGAAGAGGTACGCCGCCTTGCCGGAACCGCGGAGCGCGAGCGGATTACGCGGGATTTGCACGACGTCGTCGGGCGCACGCTGACATTGGTAGCGCTGAAGGCCGATTTGGCCGGAAAACTGGTCGTCGCCGACGCAACTTCAGCGCAGGCCGAATGCCGCGCCATTGCGCTGCTTGCGCGTGAAGGATTGGGAGACGTGCGGGCAGCACTTGCCGGGCAAGCGGGGGGCAGTCTGGCGCATGAGGCGGCGGCATCCAGCGCCGCGTTGGCGGCAGCATCGGTCAGTCCGCACATCACCGGCGACTTTGCGGCAATCCCATCGGGCGCAGGCGCGGTGCTGGCGATGACGCTGCGCGAGGCAGTGACCAATGTCATACGACACGCCGAGGCGCAGCGCTGTACGATCGATCTGGCGATGACGGGGCAGGAGGCACGGCTGGCGGTGTGCGACGACGGGCATGGTCGCAGCTTCACCGAAGGGCGCGGCCTTACGGGCATGCGTCAGCGACTGCAAGCGGCCGGCGGGTCGCTGACGATCGACCCCGGCACCGGCGGCATGCGGCTGATCGCAACGGTCCCGGCATGATCCGCATCGTCTTGGCAGAAGATCAGGCGATGGTGCTGGGCGCAATTGCCGCCTTGCTCGACATGGAGCCCGATGTGACGATCGTTGGGCGCGCCGCCGACGGTGCGGCAGCACTCGATCTGGTACATGCGCTAGTCCCGGACATCTTGCTGACCGATATCGAAATGCCGCAGCTCAGCGGCCTCGATGTCGCGCTCGCGATCGCCGAGCAGCGACTGGCGACGCGCACCGTCATCGTCACGACCTTTGCGCGCCCGGGCTATCTGGCGCGCGCCCGCGCGGCTGGCGTGCGCGGATATTTGCTCAAGGACACGCCCGTCGAGCAACTCGCCGCGGCGATCCGCGTCGTTGCGGCGGGGGGTACCTTCATTCCCGCCGAACTTGCCGCGACCGCGTGGGAGGCCAGCGTCGATCCGCTGACTCCGCGCGAACGCGATGCGCTGCGGCTGGCCGAGGAAGGGCTGTCCAATAAGGAAATCGCGCGCCGCCTCGATTTGTCGCCCGGCACGGTGCGCAACTATCTGTCGGACGCGGCGGGCAAGCTTGGCGCTGCCAACCGGATCGAAGCCGGCCGTATCGCGCGCGCCAATGGCTGGTTGTGACGCGCTGTAGCGCAACGGGGCGCGGGTCGCGCAGTGGCGGGTGTCACGCGCGACAGGTGACAGATGTCACTGCGCTGCCGCACGCCTGCGGCATAGCCATGGATCGATAGAAACCAATGCACAAACGTGGGAGTTCGATTCCGATGAGACTGACCCGTGCGATCCTGTTGCTATCCTGCATCGCCGCCGGACCGGCGCTCGCCCAGCCGAAAGCGGTCGCGCCGACCCAAACGCTCATTCGGAATGTAACGGTTTTCGACGGCGTCCGAAAACTCGGCGAACGCTCGGTCTTGATTGAAGGCAAAACGATCGCCGACATCGATTACCGTGGCAAGGTGTCGCCGACGATGCGAGTCATGGATGGACGCGGGAAGACGCTGTTACCTGGCCTGATCGACAGTCATGTTCATGCCTATGCGGGCCAGGATGACGCGCTCCTGTTCGGGGTCACCACCCAGCTCGACATGTTCAGCCCGCCCGAATCAACCCGCGCCGTGCGCGATCGAATGGCGCACGGCGAAAATGCCAACATGGCGGATATTTTCACCGCCGGCTTTCTCGCCACGGTGCCGAAGGGCCATGGCACCGAATATGGCCTGCCCGTCCCCACCCTGACTACCCCGGAACAGGCGGACGCCTGGGTCGCCGCACGGATCGCCGAAGGATCGGATTACATCAAAATCGTCGATGAACCGGGTACGATCGTCGGTCGGGCGGTCCCGACGCTCGATCTGCCGACCATCCGCGGCTTGATCGTGGCCGCGCACAAGCGTGGTAAGCTGGCGGTGGTGCATGCGCAAACGCTGGCGACGGCTACGGAGTCGATCAATGCCGGCGCAGACGGGCTCGCGCATCTTTTTGCCGACCAGGATGGCGGTGCGACATTCGCTACATTGGCCAAGGACAAAGGGGTGTTCATCGTGCCGACCTATGCCGTGCTGGAGGTGTTCAGCGGCCGGTCCGGGACGGCGACCTTGCTCGACCATCCGCGCCTGTCGGGATTGTTGCCCAAGTCCGCGGTCAGCATGGTGCGACAAAGTTTCGGGCCGGATCGTTCGGCCAAGCTCGATGCCATCGAAGCCGCCAACGTTGGCAAACTCGCCAAAGCGGGTGTGCCGATCCTGGCCGGGACCGACGCCGGCAATCCTGGGACATGGTACGGACTCAGCTTGCACCGCGAGATGGAATTACTGGTCAAGGGCGGCTTGTCGCCGATCCAGGCGCTCTCTGCAGCGACCGCCGCGCCGGCCAAGGCATTCCGGCTGACCGATCGCGGGCGGATCGCCACGGGGCTGAAGGCGGATCTCGTGCTCGTCGACGGTGATCCGACCAGCACGATCGCCGCGGTCCACGATATTGTCGAAATCTGGAAGGATGGCGCTACCGTCAGCGCGCTGCGCGCGGCGCGCCGGACCGCGATCGCCACCGAATCCCTTGCGGTTGCGCCGCCACCGATCGCACTTCCGGCCGATGGGAGGATCGCGCAGTTCAGCGCGGCAGAGGGGAAGGTGGTGATGACATCGCCCTTTGGCGCAGGGTGGAGCGTATCGACCGATACAATCATGGGCGGCAAATCGACGCTGGCGACTGCCCTCGGCGGCGCGGCGCCCAATGGACAGACCGCGCTGGTCGTGACCGGGGAGATCAAGCCGGGCTATATGGCCCCCTGGGCTGGCATTGCCTTTTACCCGGCCGATCAGCAATTCCAGCCCGCCAACCTGGGCCGCGCCAAGGCGCTGCGCCTCTGGGCCCGGGGCGAGGGCAAGAGCTTCGCGGTGATGGGGTTTTCGACCACTGGCGGACAGCGGCCGAGCGTTGCGCCGATCACGATCGGGAAGGATTGGGCTGAGCTGACGCTGCGCTTTGCCGACTTGGCGAATTTCGATCCAACTACCGCGCAAATGGTGTTGATCGGGGCGACGCAGCACGACGGCCCGTTCCGCCTCGAGATCGCCGATATACGATTGGTCGAAAAATGACGATCGGGCGCCGCAGATTTCACTTTGGACCGGCCCAAACCCGGACATCCATTGATGGCAGCCTTCAGCAGTGATGGATGGCCTTCGAAGGCATGGCTCTCAAGCGCGGGCTACTTCCGAATTCGTTGATGGCTCGCCAGCGCATCGGCGACCCGCGCCCGCGCTGCCGCCAGCGGATCCACCTCGCCCAACATTCGGAACGTACCAGCCAACGTGAAGAAACAGTGTCCGTGAACCGTCGCCAGGAGCGAGCGGGTCAGGCTGGCCGCATCGCCCCGAGATTCTGCGGGCATCTCCGCTATTACCTCTCGTTCGACGATCGCCATGATCGCGGTGACCTTCGCCACATAGTCGTCCGGCGCGGCCGTATCGTCGGGGAGCCGAAAATCGTACAGCGCCGCCCAGGCGTGCCGATGCCCGATCGCGAATTCGAAATATGCATCGATTGCACGGCCAAGCCGATCGTCATCGGGCTTCGCTGTGTCGAGCCGCGTCTCCAGATAGTCCAGCCATAGGTCGAGCGTGCGCCCATTGATGGCGAGCATCAGCGCGTCATAGCTGCCGAAGACGTTGTAGATGGTACCGATTGAATAGCCGACGCGCTTGGCTACCTCGCGCGCGGAAAAGCGGGCAAAACCAACGTCGGCCATCTGCCGCTGCCCCTCTGAGACGATGATCTCGCGTAGCTCGACGCGGCTGTGGTCTGATCGTCGACCCAACGGCTCTCCTCGCAATTGAACGCTGTTTACCTTTCACTGAGCGGTGTTCAATATAGCGCAGACATCCCGCCGATCAATTGGCGCGAAGCAGGAGGCGTGACGATGGCGCAGGGTGGATTCGGCATCGCCGGCGCCGGCACTTGCTTGCCACGGGCGACGATATCAGCCGCCGAGCTCGACCGGCTGACGGCGCAGCCCCCCGGCAGCACCGCCGCCCGTTTCGGCGTGACCCTCCGTCACCGCGCCGACCCCGATGAGACGTCGAGCGCGATGGCGGCGTACGCTGCATGCCGCGCGCTGGACGACGCCGGCTGGCGCGGCGACTCGCTGGACGTCATTATCTCGGCCTGCGGCGTGATGGAGCAGCCGATCCCCGGAACCGCCGCGCTGGTCCAACGACGCCTCGGGCTCGGGGCGAGCGGCATCCCGGCGTTCGATGTCAACGCGACCTGCCTGTCGTTCCTAATCGCGTTCGACCGCGTTTTGGCCGGGTTCGCGCTGGGCGAATGGCGGCGCGCGCTGATCGTAAGCGCCGACATTGCCAGCGCCGCGCTCGATTATGCCGATCCCGAGGCGTCGGTACTGTTCGGCGATGGCGCGGCAGCCATCGCGCTCGAGGCGGACGGCCCGCATCGCCGGCTGGCCAATGCGTTCTGCACCTATGGCGACGGCGCCGACCTGTGCCGGCTCGAGGCCGGCGGCACGCGGCTGCGGCCCGACGATGATCTCGAGACATTCCTGACGCACGCGCGGTTCCGGATGGACGGGCCCGGCTTGTTCCGCGCCACCGCGCGCCGCTTTCCCGGTTTTCTCCATGACTTGCTCAGCCGAGCGGGGGTGGCCGCCGATCAGCTCGACTGCGTCCTCCCGCATCAGGCCAGCCGCGCTGCGCTTGAGCATCTCAAACGCGCCATTCCCGACGGCGAGGCCAAGACCATCGATCTGTTCGCGTCGGTCGGCAATCTGATCGCGACCAGTATCCCCTTCACGCTCGCCACCGCGCGGGCGCAAGGGCGGCTGCGCACGGGCGAGCTCGGTCTCGTCATCGGCACCTCGGCGGGCGTATCGCTGGGTGGTGCGGTGATCCGGTGGTGAGCGAGACCGTGCTCGTTACCGGCGCCACCGGCGGCCTCGGCAGCGTGCTCGTCGACGCGCTGCTGGCGGCCGGGCGCGATGTCATCGCGACTGGCCGCGACCGCTCGCGTGGCGCGACGCTGCAGCGGCACGGCGCGCGTTTCATCGCCGCCGACCTCGTCCATGACGACTCGGCACCGCTGCTGGTCGGGGTCGGCACGGTGATCCACCTCGCGGCCCTGTCGTCGCCATGGGGTCCCCGGGCGGCCTTTGTCGCCGCCAACCTGACCGCGACCGAGCGCCTGCTCGCCGCCGCCCGGACGGCGGGGGTAAAACGCTTCCTGTTCGCCTCAACCCCGTCCATCTACACGCGTGCGCGAACTCAGCTGCACCTGACCGAGGATACGCCCCTGCCCGTGCGGCCGATCAATGCCTATGCCGCGACCAAGCTCGCCGCCGAACACGCCGTCCGCGCCGCCGCCGGCATCGGCTTCGCCACCGTGACGCTCCGCCCGCGCGCGGTGATCGGGCCGCGCGACACCGTGCTGCTGCCGCGCCTGATCCATGCGGCGCGCACGGGCGTCATGCCGCTGCCGGGCCGCGGCCGCGCGCTGATCGAGCCGACCGACGCGCGCGACGTCGGCACCGCCTTCCTTGCCGCCGAGGCGCGTGCCGAGGCGGTCAGCGGTCGCGCCTTCAACATCTCCGGCGGTCGGCCCATCCCGCTCGCCGACCTGGCCGCTCATGCGTTCCACCGTCTCGGCCGCGCCGTCCGGCTCGTGCCCATCCCGGCGCGATTGGCGCTGGGCTTGGCGCATCTCGCCGAGGCGGTGGCGCGGATACGCCCCGGCGCGCCCGAACCGGCGCTGACCGTGTACGCCGCCACCGCGCTCGGCTGGTCGCAGACCTTCGATCTCGCCGCGGCGCGCGCGGCGCTAGGCTGGGCGCCAATTCACGATCCGTTTGCCGCGATCGACTGGGCGCTGGCAGGGCAACGCGCCGATGCGTGAGGTCACGACGATCCCGCTGCTCACCGGCGCCTGTCGCCACCCACAGGTGATGACGATGCGCGGCGGCAGCTGGCGCCCGGTCGACTTTCCGGCGGTCGCCATGCTGATCGTTCACCCAGACGCTGGGCCGATCCTGTTCGACACGGGGTATGATCCCGCTTTCCTTCGCGCCACCGCGCATTTGCCCGAGGCGCTGTACCGCTGGGCGACCCCGGTCGATCTTCCCGCCGGGGCCGACGCGGCCAGCCAGTGCGCCGCGCTCGGCCACGATCCGGCGTCGTTTCACCACGTTATCCTGTCGCACTTCCATGGCGACCATATCGCCGGGCTCCACGCCTTTCCCAATGCCACGATCCACTGCGCGCGCGCCGGGATCGAGGATCTTCGTCGTCGCGGCCGCCTCGCTGCCGTCCGCCGCGGCCTGCTGCCCGCGCTGCTGCCTGCCGATCTTGCGCAACGCGCGCGCTTTTTCGAGGACGCGCCACGCCGCCCGCTGCCGCGCGATTTCGCGCCGTTCGACACAAGCGCGGACATCATCGGCGACGGATCGCTGCTGGCGATCGAGCTGCCCGGCCACTGCCCAGGCCATTGGGGACTCGCCTTGCGCGACGCACGCTGGGGCCACCACCTGTTGGTCGCCGACGCAGCTTGGTCATCGCAGGCGATCCGCGAGAACCGGCCGCCGCCCGGGCTCACCACCGCGCTGATGGGGAACACGGCGCAGGCGCGCGCCACGCTTGCCACGCTGCACCGCCTCGCGACCCGCAATCCCGAGTTACGGCTGACGCCCTGCCATTGCCCCGAGCGCGCCGCCGAGATCGTCGCCGAATGACTGCCGCCCGCCTCGCGCCTGCGACAATCTGGTATTCCGCCTGCAACGAAGACGCCGCGAGCGAGATCGCCGCGCTGCACCCGGCCGGCGCGAACGTCCTGTGCATCACCGCCAGCGGCTCGCGCGCGTTCGATCTGCTGCTCGCCGATCCTGCCGCGGTCACCGCGATTGACCAAAACCCCGCCCAGACTGCGCTGGCCGAACTCTTCGTCGCCGCCTATCGCCAGCTCGACTACCCCGCCTTCGCGGCGTTCGTGGGGCTTCACGAGGATGTGAACCGGTTGTTCCAGCTCGACGCGCTGCTGCCTTATGTCTCGCCCGCGGCACGCGCCTTCTGGGCGGGCAACCGCCGATGCGTTGCCGACGGCCTACTGTATTGCGGCAGGTGGGAGGGCTTCCTGCGGCGCTTCCGCCGCCTGGCGGGGCCGCGCCGCCGCGCGCTGGCCGATCAGCTGCTCGCCGCCCCCGATCCGACCGAGCAATGGGCGCTATGGCGCAACGAATGGAATGACGGCCAGTGGCGGCTGTTGCTGCGGGCGCTCAGCTGGCGGCCACTGTGGCGCTGGGGCCTGCGCGAGCCCGGCATCGCCTTCGTGCCGCGCGACTTCGACATGACCAGCTATGCGCGCGCGCGGTTCGATCACGCCGCGCGCGATCTGCATTTGGCCGAACTCCCCTTCGCTTGGCTGCTGCTGGCCGGCGCATACCCCGTGAACGTGCTGCCGCCCTATCTGACCGCGGCGGGCCACGCGACGATCCGTGACCGCCTCGACCGGCTTACGTTGCGGACCGCCAGCCTGCAGGACGCGATCGCCACGGCCGATCCGGGCGCGTACGACGCCGTCTCCTTATCGGACTATTCCTCCTATTGCGACGTGGCCGAGCAGGCTTTGGTCTGGCGTGATCTAGCGCGCGGCGTCCGCACCGGCGGGCGCGTGTGCGAGCGGAAATTCTTCAACAAGACCGGCGCAGACCTGCCGCTCGCCCACGGCTTCACGCGCGATGCCGCGCTCGAAGCGCGGCTGGACGCCTGCGACGGCGCCTGGTTCTACACCTTCGTCATCGCCACGAGGGCGGCCGTATGACCGCGGTTTGGCCCGCCGCGCTGACCCGGGGATGGCACCCTGTCGCTTATGCCAAGCAGCTCGGAAGCCAGCCGCTGGCGGTCACGCTGATGGAACGCCCGCTGGTGCTGTTCCGGGGGCCGGAGGGCGTTGCGGCGCTCGAGGATCGCTGCCCGCATCGCAACGTGCCGCTCTCCGCCGGGCGCGTCGTCGGTGACACGATCGAATGCCCCTATCATGGCTGGCGTTTCGACGGCGCGGGCCGCTGTCGGCGCGTGCCGGGCAGCGCCGACTTGGCCGATGCGCATGCGACCGCTCTGCCCGTGCGCGAGGAGACCGGGTTGATCTGGACGACGCTCGCCAATACCCCCGATCCGCTGCCCGCGCTACCGCAAGAGGTGGAAGACACCGGCTTTGACCGCTTTTGGTGGCCCCTGCCACCGTCGCGCGCGGCGATCGGCGATGCGATCGAGAACCTTCTCGATCCGATCCACGCCTATTTCCTGCACCCAGGCCTGGTCCGCCGCGCAGGCGATCCAGATGGCGTGCAGATCGACTTCGCCGTCCGCCCGGACGGCGCGGCCGCGCGCTATACCGAGCCGCGCGTGGGCATGACCTGGCTCCAACGGCTGACCGAGGGCGGCCGAACCGCGTCGTGGGGCCGCTATCGTGCCCCGACCCAGGTTCAAATCAGCTTCGAAGACAGGCGCGGCGTCCACGCCTCGATCATCGTCATCTTCTCTCCAGTCGGCGCCAGCGAAACCCGCCCCTTCGCCTGCTTTGCCACGCGTCGCGGTCGCACGCCCGCCTGGCTCAAGCGGCTGTTCATCATCGCTTTCCACCGCCGCGTACTGTCGCAGGACCTGCACATGCTGCGCCTCCAGGCGGACGCCTGCGCGCGGTTCGGCGGCCCCGATTATCACGGCGGACCGCTTGACCTGTGGGGACCGGTGATCTGGGCCGGGCTTAACGGCCGTCCGCTCGAGCCCAATCTGCGGCAGCTCCGGCTGGCAGGTCAGGCCGCCAGTCGCGCCTGACGCGGCGCAGCTTGCGCGTGAAGTCCGGCTCGATGCCACGCTCGAGCGTGATCGCCGCGCGCAATCCCCGCCCTCCCAGCGCCCTCTCCAGCGCCAGCCGCGCCCGTTCCGCCGCCAACGCGGGCAGCGCGCTGTCTAGCGACACCGTGATCGCCGCTACCCCGGTCTGCACCACGCGGAAATCTAGTATTGCCGGATCGGCATCGACCACCGCGTTGCGGATCAGGTCCGGAGTCACCATCCGCACTTCGCCCGACGCATCGGCGAGCAGGAAGGCGTCGTCGGCGCGACCCTCGACGCGCTTCACCGCCTGGAATGCTGATCCGCATGGGCACCGCGTCGGGTCCAGTTCCAGCAAATCGTTCATGTGATACCGGATCATCGCCTGCGCCCGCCGCGTGAAATCGGTGACGATCGGCGTGACCAGCGGCCCCGCCGGGTCGGGCCTCTCATAGTCGAAATGCACCACGTCCTCGGCCAAATGCAGCGTCCCGTGCGCACAGGCGACGCCGAACAGCCCTTCGGTCGCCATATAGATCTGCCGCACCCGCCGCCCCGTCGCGCCCTCGATCACGACGCGGTCGAGCGGATCGAGCACTTCCGCGCCTGAGAAGATCCGCGTCGCGTGCAGCCGTCCGCGCTCGGCCAGCCAACGCAAGATCTTGGGCGATGCCACGATCGTATCGGGGTCATGGTCTCCCAGCGCGTCCACCCAGGTATCGGGCCCTGCGCCCGAGTCGAAGAAGCGCAAGGCGATCCGGCTGCCGACCGTCGCCGATCGATACAGGTCCCCGACGGCCGGCAGCGCCAGCGCGACGCGGTGCCGACGCCACAAGGCATCAGGCAGCGTCTTGGCCAGGATCGTCCCCAGCCACACAAACCGCTCGGCCTCGGTGATCACGTACACGCCGCGATTGCCGCTTGTACCCGTACTCATCCCAATCAGGTGCCCGCCGATCCGTTCCTCACCCCGTATCAACGCCGCACGCACCGCGTCGGCGGTCAGCCCGGCCTGGTTGAGCGCTGCGAAATCGGCAAGCTGCGCCGCCTTGTCGAGCACCGGCCACGCGTCGAACGGCACGCCCGTGTACGCGCGATAGAAAGGCAGGTCGCGTGCCGCGTCCCTGATCAGCCGCGCCAGCTGCCGCTGCTGGTATCGCCGGACCGCGTTCGGGCTGCGCAACCGCGCCATGCGCCAGCGCGCAGCCACATAGGCGCGCGCGACGATGGCAAGGGAAGCCAGCTGCATTCCGCGATAATAGACATCGTTCAATTCACTGTCTATCGTCGGCGCGTCGCGCATCGCGAGGTTCGGCATGAGCTTCTTCTCCACCCTCAACTTCTCCTCGACGAATGAGGATGGCGAGACCGAACTCGCCGCGCTCGCCGGCGCGCGGCACGTCCTGTGCGTCACCGGTTCAGGAACGCGGCCGCTCGACATGTTGCTGTCGGGTGCGGACGCGGTGGTCGCGTTGGACGCCAACCCGGTCCAGAATGCGCTGCTCGCGCTTAAGGTCGCCGCACTTGAGCGGCTCGACCATGCCGACTATCTCGCCTTTCTCGGGCTGGCGGACAGCGACCAGCGGCGCGCCGTCTATGCCGACCTCCGCGCCAATCTTTCCTCAGCCGCGCGCACCTATTGGGACGGCCATAAGCGTCTGATCGCTGCCGGTGTCTGGTACGCCGGCCAATGGGAACGACTGCTCGCGCTCAACGCGCGCTTCCTAGCGCTCTTCCGCCGCCGCGCGGTCGCTGCGCTGATGCGCGCCGACACGCTCGACGACCAGGCCAGGATATGGCGCGACGGCTTCGCGCGCCAATCGTTGCTGCGCACGATCGAAACGCTAGGGCGCGATCTGGTCTGGCGGCTGGTCATGCGCGAACCCGCGGGCGCGTTCCTGCCCGATTCCCGCGCCGTCGGCGATCAGCTCGACCGCGATTTCGCGCGCGCTTCGCGTTCCTTCCTGTTCCGCGACAGCGACACCGCGACGATCGCGGTCCGCGGCCGGCTGCGCTCGGACGATGCGTTGCCGGTTCACTTGCGGCCGGAGAATTACGAGCGGGTCCGCGCAGCGCTGCCGCGGTTGCGCGTGTTGGAGGGCGGGCTGGCCGACCTGCCACGGCTCGATCCAGCGCGATTTGACGGCTTCTCGCTGTCCGATTTCGGCTCCTATTGCGGCCCGGCGGACTATCTTGCCTGCTGGCAGGGCATCGCCGCGGTCGCATCACCCGGCGCGCGCTGGTGCGAGCGGCTGTTCATGAATGCCATGCCGCCGCCATTGCCCGAGCTCACGGTCGATGAAACGCTATCCGAACGCCTGTCGGCGTCGGATCGCGCGATCATCTATCGCGTCCGCGCGGGCACGATCGCTTGATGGATGCCGAGGCGCGCAACCGCATCGCGGTGGACTATGTCGGGGCGTTCCAGCGCGATGGATCGCGCGCGCTGATCGACAATCTGGATACGCACGTCACGCTGCACCGTTGGGGCGACCACCTGCTGCCACTGACGGTCAATGATGGCGCGCGCGGCGGCACGTTCGTCTGCTCGCCGCGCGTCGGCTATCGCGACTATCCGCTCGAGGAACTGGGCCATTTTCCGAACCGGGCGCTCATCCCGCCGTTGCGCCTGCTGATCAGGAGCATCGGCGCGCTGCTCGACCGCTGTCAGGTCGACCGCGTCGTACACGTCAATAACTGGATGATGTCGACCAACCTCCCCGTCGCGCTCGATCCGGCGCTGGCGTCGGCGCAGACTGACGCGCTGACCGACGCCTGGCCCACCCATCTTCTCGCCATCCGCTCGCTGACCCGGCGCCACAGCGCCCCGCTCATCGACGCGCTTGAGGCGGCGGGCTGGATCCTGCTGCCGAGCCGGCAGGTTTTCATCGTCGACGATGTCGCGCAGGCCTGCCTGCCCCGCCGCGACACGAAGCGCGACGACCGGCTGTGGGCAGCCGGCACCTTTGCATATCAAGAACTGACCGAGGTTGCCGGCGAGGATGCCGCCCGCATCGCCGCGCTCTACGCGTTGCTATACCGCGAGAAATATTCGCAACTGAACCCCGCCTTCACCCCTGCCTTCGTCATGCTGACGGCGCGCATCGGCCTGCTCCGCTACCTTGTGCTGCGCGATCGCGGCGGCGTGATTCAAGGATTCGGTGCGATGTTCCATGCCGGTTCTGACGCGACCATGCCGCTGCTCGGCTACGACACGCATGCCGATCAGGCGCTGGGCCTTTATCGCCTGTCGTTCCACGCCGGCACGCGCTACGCCGCGCGCCACGGCCTGCGCTTCAACATGTCGTCCGGTGCCACCGCTTTCAAACGCCACCGTGGGGCCACGCCGGAAATGGAATTCACCGCTTTCTATCCGCACCACCTGCCAGCCGGCCGCCGGCGCCCGTTCGGACTGCTGCAGGCTCTGGCGAACCGCATCGCGATGCCGATGCTCAGAAAGTATCAGTTATAAACGCGGGGTGGAGGAGCTCGGAGCAGAGCTTTGAAGCCCGGAGCGTATATATGCCGAGAAATCAGGGATATGAGGCGCTCGAAAATCCAGCCGGCCGTTGGTGTCACTGCGATAGTCAAACGATCCGGTATCGCCACTTCGTGGGCTGCCGATCGCAGCTGTGCCATATAGTTTCTGTTCCGCGCCGCGGAGGCCTATGCCAGTAGGACAAGAATGTCCGACCCACCAATCTTCAATATAAAAGACAGCGATATAACGAAGGAGGGTTGGCGTGTATTCACGCGGTCGGCCCCGATCTCCCGTGCCTTCAATCACCTGATTGCTGGTACACATTTCGAACAAAAGTTCGGCCGGTGGCCGCTTTCGCCGCACGACCCCGCCGCGTCCATTAACGATCTGATCGTTGCGCGCATGATTGATCCGCGGTGGTCTGCGCTCCAGCGAAGGTTCGTCGACAAGCGTACTGCCAAGGCGGAGGCTAGGCGGCTCCATTCGGCGCTGCGCGTGCCCGAAACGCTGGCGATCATCCCGATGGCATCGGTGCAATCGATAGATCACCTCTATGAAATGCTCCAACCCTTCATCGGTACCAATACGATCGCAAAGCCATCGCATGCCAGCGGCGGCACCGTCTTCTTACGTGATGTTACGTCAATGGCCGACTTGAGCACGATCCACGAATTGGCCGGGCTCGACTACGCCCCCATCATGCGCGAGATGCAGTATTGGAGACTTTCCCGGAACATCATCGTTGAGGCAATGATACCAGCAGCGGGGGCGTTGCCGCCTGTTGATTACAAGTTTCACTGCATCCACGGCGAACCTTTAATGTGTCAGGTGGATCACGGACGCTTCGGCGCGCCATGGAGCAGGGTGCTCCGGGTCCCGAGCTTCGAGCCGATGGACGCGGATGACGGTCTCGTACCGCCCGAACAATACATGTTACCCGATCCGGGACGTCTCGCTGCCATGACCGCTGCTGCCCGAGCGCTGGCCGCGCCGTTCGACTACGTCCGCGTCGACCTGTACGACGGGCTCGACGGCGTCTATTTCGGGGAGCTGACGTTCACGCCAGCGGCCGGTCTTGGCATTGCTCCTTCGGCCGCTGGTTGCCACCGGGAGACCCCGACGCACCGCAAATATAGTCGGACGCTCATGACTGCGTTTCGGAGGCTTCGGTAAGTCCCAAATGAGAAACGAGCGACTGCTCGGGCAACGCCGTGTTCTAAGTTGACCCGCGATCCGACCCGCACCGATCCGTCAGTTGCCCTCGGCGTCTACTGTGAATACCATGGGCTTGCCGCGCGACATCGGCTCCCACCCCGCCGCCAGCGCCGCACGAACGCTCCGAGAAACGGTTGCATCGTCAATCTGGAGACGCCCCCGCGGCAGCCCCTTCAACAAGCGCTTCGGGGCAGGAAATTCCACCAACGCCTCGCGTTGGGTATCTCTCTGCAGCAGGCAAATCGTCATACCCTTCCAACCATCGTCATCCGACAATTGCGGCTCGCGCTGCAGTTGCCAGTCGTACTTGAGGCCATCGACATCGACGGTACCGGTATTGCTTCGGGCATGTGACATGTTCGCACCCCTAGCACGGCCATCTCGCTAAACCATCCGGTCGGCGCAATCGATCTCGTCCGACGGTGGAGACCAGCGAGCGCAAGGTAAGGACGACCCGTGACCGGTTCCAGCTTCAGGACCGGTCGCCGTCCTGCTCGTTCACGCCCGTCATCAAGTCGAGAAAGGCGGATGGCGCACGGTCGCCAAGGCAGCGCTCTAACATGTCGTGTGCAGCTATCGCCTCCGCTGCCGCTCGTGAAAACATCGGCTCTTCGGAGGTGGTAAGTGCCGCCCCGATGGCGCCGGGATGCCGAACGATGGCACTCGCTAACTCGGCCCCTTCCAACATCGCTAGGTTGGCTCCTTCGCCGGACGGCGGCATGAGGTGCGGCAGTCTGAAGGCGCAGCCTCGCCCAAAGGTAGAGCTTTTGTCGCTCACAGCATACGCACAGATGTTTGACACAATTGTCACCTGCTGCAACCATGGGAAGATGATGTTCGGCGATTCCAGGCCCTTCGTCATCTGTTCGCGTGATCTCTATACCTGTCGATCAATCCGATGCCGGCATTCGCCGCCGCATCGGGTCAGGACTTATTCTTGGTTTCCGCCCAGTTAACCTGCTCGATCGACCGGACAGTCCCGCAAGGAGAAGAACATATGAAGCGTGTCGCAATCATCCTGCCTGCCATCGCCTTACTGTCAGCGTGTAACTCCAACCCGACCGTCAAGGCGGAGAATGCCTCCGTTGCCGATGTCGCCGCCGCCACCAAGGATGCGGTGAAGATGGAGCCCGGCAAGTGGGAGACGACGGTTGCGATCCTGTCGATCGAAGGCCCCGGCCTGCCCCCCGGTATGGCGGACGCGATGAAGCAGCAGTCGAAATCTACCAAGGTTGAAACCTGCCTGACGCCGGAACAGGCGGCCAAGCCCCCGCAGGACATGCTCGGTGCGGCCAAGAACTGCACATACGAGAAGTTCGAAATGGGCGGCGGCAAGATGGATGGCACGTTGGTGTGCAAGAACATGCCGGGCATGCCGACCGGGGAGATGCGCGCTTCCATGTCGGGCACTTTCGCTAGCACCAGCTATGACGTCGTCAGCGAAGCGACGATGGACATGCCGGCGATGGGCGGCGCGCAAAAGGGTGCCAAGGTCATTACAAAGACCCAGGTCTCCGGCAAGCGTCTCGGCGCCTGCGACGCACCGAACGCGGGCTGATCTGCAAAGACGGATCGCCTCTCCGGTTCGACGGGTGTGAAAGCCGTGCTGGCCTGCTAATCCGTCAAACCGGACCTGTTCCGGGGTCCACCAGGCCGCATCGTTTCATAGGGCGATGCGGCCAACGGCGAATTCGGTAAATGCGGATCATATCGCCCGCGCGCTAGTGCTTTCGCGGCAGATCAGGTCGTAGGGAAGGAGCCGTCGGAACCGGGCGTCGGTCGCGGCCAGGCGATAGGCCGGATCCACCAAAATATCGACTGCGGCGGCGGCCATTTCCGCCTTGGGCTGGCGGATGGTGGTCAGCGGTGGCCAACCGGCGCGGGCAGTCGGCGCGTCGTCGAACCCGGCGATCGACAGCCGGTCGGGCACGGCAACACCCATCTTCATCGCCGTGACCAGAACGCCCAGCGCCATATCGTCGTTGCTGGCGAAGATTGCGCTTGGTGGCGTATCGCTACCAAGCAAGACCGTGGCCGGCGCCAGGGCGGAGCGGAACGAGAAATCGCCCTGCAGCATAAGACGCGGCTCGACCACCAGGCCCGCCGCCGCCATCGTTGCGCAAAAGCCGTCATGGCGCTTGCGCGACACGCTATGGTTGGGGTCTCCCTTGATGAAGGCGATATCGCGGTGGCCTAGCGCGATCAGATGCCGCGTCATGTCGCACGCCGCGGCGAAATCATCCATCTCGACCATGCCCGAGCGATCGGCATCGCCGCGCGGCGAGATGCGGACATACGGGAGTTCGGCGGCCTCCAGCATGTCCAGCAAAGCAGGATTGTCGCAGATCGGCGGGGTCAGGATCGCGCCGTCCAGCCGCAGCGCGCGGATGCTCTGGGCGATCTCGGCGATCCAGTTCGGGGCGTCTAAGTCGACCGGTTCGACCACCAGATGATAGCTGCATTGGCGGCTGCGCATCAGCGCGCCCAATTGCACGTCGGCGGCGTAGCCCGAGCCCGGATCGTCGAGGAACAGGCCGAGCAGATAGGAGCGCGAACTGGACAGGCTGCGCGCAAACGGATTGGGCCGGTAATCGAGCTCGGCGACAACCGCGAGCACGATATCGCGGATCTCGGGTCGCACGTGCATTTCGCCGTTGATCACGCGCGATACCGTCTTGGGCGAGACGCCGGCCTTGGCAGCGACGTCCTTGATCGTGATCGGCTTCACGACAGCGCGATCCTGGCCGACGCGCGGCGCATTGCGAGGCAGCTCCACGCAAATCCGGCAATGCCCAGATAGCAGGCGGCGGGCAGCAACAGAGACGGCCCCAGGCCCAGACGGTCGGCGAGCAACCCGGTCAGATAGGGAATGATCGCGCCGCCGACCACGGCCACGCACAGGAAGGTTGCGGCGATCGGCGTCAGCTTCGGGTCGTCGGGCAAGGCCAACGCGAAGATCGTGGGATACATGATGGCGTTGCACAGCCCAACGGCGAGCAAGGCGATCGCGCCGGGCAAACCGTAACCCAGTGCACCCGACGCGGTCAGCACGGTGGCACCCAAGGCGACCGCCACCAGCATCGCCGCAGCGCTCCAGCGGCGCATTAGCCAGGCGCCGGCGAAGCGCCCGACCATCGCGCCGCCCCAGTAGAGCGCGACCATCCGTCCGGCAGTGACCGGCGCCGCGTCCAAGATGGTCGGCTGCATCAGGTAATTGGTCAGCAAGGTGCCGATCGTCACTTCGGCGCCGACATAGACGAAGATCGCCGCCGTCCCGAGCTGCAACCGGCGGTCGGCCAGGAACAGCGGCAGGTAACGCGATGCGGGCAGCCGCATATGCGCAACCGGCCCCAGCATATCGCGGTTGAGCGCGAAGCCCACCGATAGCAAGGCAAGCGCCGCGCCGGAGACGATGAACGGCACGACCACCGCGTCCGCCCCGGCCCGTGTGAAATTGCCGCTGGCGTCGGGCAGCAGGAATTGCGCGCAGAGCAAGGGCCCGAGCACCGTGCCGAGCGAATTGAACCCCTGCAGCAGCGTCAGCCGGGCGGCGGCCTGTTGCGCCGGCGCCGCCACGGTGACCACCGCGTTGGACGCGATTTGCAGGAACGTGATCCCGCCCGACAGCAGCAGCAAGGCAGCGAGCACGGCGGTGAAGTTGGGCGCGAACTGCGTATAGATCAGCCCGAGACAGCCAGCGACCATCACTGCCAGCCCGGTCGCGATCGACCGCATATAGCCAGCGCGCACGATCACCGCGAGGATCGGCAGCGCGAACAGCAGATAGCTGGCGTGGAACGACAATTGCACCAGCAGCGCGCGGGCATAACCGAGATCGAACAACAGCTGCAGCCGGGGCACCAGTAGGCTGATCAACGAGGTCAGGAAACCGCCGAAGAAAAACACGCCGATCGACAAGCGGAACAGCCGCGCACCCGCGCGGTCTGCCGTCATCGCCGCCTTTCGCTCCGTGCTCGACCCCTGCATGTGCACGTCTTTAGATTAGCTCCACCCGAACGAGAATAGCCATCAACGCAAAACCGACATCGATGTCAAAACATTCTTGACATCGATGTCGGTCTCTGGTGGAAACGCCATAGCGACCCACAAAGGGCGTATTTGGGAGGATGACATGAAGGGGCATATGTTTGGCGCCGGCACTGCGCTGGCGACATCGTTTTTTCTGGCCACGGCCGCGTTCGGACAGACCGTCCCGCAGACCGATACGCCGAGCCCGACCGCCAATAGCGGCCAAGCCGAAACGCAGACGCAGCCGCCAGTCGATACCGATAGCGGCGCGATCGAAGATATCGTCGTCACTGCAACGCGGCGCGAGACCAACCTGCAAAGCACCCCGATCGCGATCTCCGCGTTTAGCCAGGCGACGCTCGACCGCCAGCAGGTCAATAACGTCACCGATCTCGCGCGCTTCGTGCCCTCGCTGCAATTCACCCAGCAGGGCGATCAGTCCGCCGTGTTGCTCACGCTGCGCGGCATCGGCAATGACAGCGCCTATACCGAAGTCGCCGATCCCGAGGTCGCGATCTATATCGACGGCATCTACTCGCCGCGCTCGCAGGGCGCTTCGGTGCTGTTCTACGATCTGGAACGTGCCGAAGTGCTGCGCGGGCCGCAGGGCACCTTGTTCGGGCGCAACGCCACGGTCGGCGCGCTGAGCCTGGTCACCGCCAAGCCGACATTCGACAAATTCTACGGCAATGTCGAGGCCATCGCCGGCGACTATAACCGCTTCGGCTCGCGCGGCGCGATCAACGTGCCGGTCAGCGATACGCTGGCTTTGCGCTTCGCCTTCGTCACCGAACGGCATGACGGCTATGCCGATTTCCAGCCCGCCCCCAACGTGCCCAATGTCGATCGCGCGGCATATGTCACCACGGGCAAGAAATATTATGCCGTCGAGCAGGAATCGGCCCGTGTCAGCGCCTATTGGCGGCCAAGCGATTCGTTCAGCTGGTTCCTCAGCGGCGAAGGCTTCCTCGATCGCGGTGCGCCGGTCATCGCGTTGCTCCAAACGCCGCGCGCCGGCACCGATCGCTATTCGACGCTAAGCGATACCGCGCCCGACACCGATCGCTACTCCTGGGCGCTGCGCAGCACGATGAACCTCGACGTCACTGACAAGATGCAGCTGACCTATATTGCGGGCTATTCACGCATCGGCGGCAGCACGCAGACCGATGCCGATGCCGGCGCGCTGCCGCCGGACGGCACGTTTGATCCGGCGACCGGACTGCAGAATTTCATCGGCGCGTTCGGCGAGAACCGCACCGTCAATTCGCGCTACAATTTCATGAGCCACGAGCTGCAGCTCAAATCGACCGGCGATAATGTCTTCGACTATATCATCGGCGGCTATTTCTCGCATGAACGCAACGAGATCCGCTTCGACGTCGACCAGCGCGACGGGTATCGCAACGGCGCGACCCGGGCGTTCGTCGGCAGCTTCATCCAGGCCAATCGCCAGATCGATTCCTATGCCGGCTTCGGCCAGCTGACGTGGAACATCAACGACCGGTTCCGCGCCACTGGCGGGCTACGCTACACCAAGGATTACAAGAAGGATGTCGGCGGCCGCAACGTCACTGCCTTCGGCTGCGCCGCGCCCGGCGACGTGGCGTGCGGCGTTAATCTGTTCGGCATCTACCCCAATGCGACCGCCGCAGAATTGGTCGCCTTGCTCAACGCCCAAGGCGGCAATTTCTCGATCTCGAGCAACGACGTGAAAGGCAGCTGGGGCAAGCTGACCTATCTGGCGCGGCTCGACGCCGACCTGACCGACAATGTGCTGGGCTATGCCAGCGTCAGCAGCGGGTTCAAATCGGGCAATATTCAGGATGGCGGCGAAACCACCGATCCGGAATCGATCACCAACTATGAAGTCGGTTTCAAGACACGGCTGTTCGATCGGCGTGTGACGTTCAACGCGGCGGCCTATTATTCCGATTTCTCCGGCTATCAGGTCAACCAGGTGCGCACCACGCGCGACGCCAATGGCAATACCATCGCCAGCCAGATCGTCACTGAGAATGCCGAGGGCGCGACGGCTTACGGTCTGGAGGCCGAATTGGTTGCCAACGTGACCAACCACGATCGTCTGCAATTCTCCTCCTCGCTGCAGAAGACCAAGCTCAAAGACCTCGCAACGATCGACGGCCGGTTCGACAATTCGAGCGACGTCACCGCGATCCGCCAGCTCAAGGGCAACGAACTGGCGCACGCACCGCGTTTCTCGGCCACCGCTACCTACGAGCATGATTTCGAACTCGCCAATGGCGGCAGCATCACGCCGCGCGCCACGGTGCATTACGAAACGGCCAGCTTCCTGACCTTCTTCAATGGTGATCGCACCGATCGCGTCGTCGGCGGCGTGCCGGTCAATTACGGCACGCGGTTCGACACGCAAAAGGCCTATAGCCGCACCGATCTGGCGCTGCGCTACAACGCGCCGGGCGACAAGTTCGTGATCGAGGCGTTCGTCCAGAATGTCGAGGATCGCGCGATCCGCACCAACGCCACCACGTTCGGCCCGACGCGCTATCCGCCGGTATTCCTGTCCAACTTGCAGGCCCCCAGGACGTTTGGCGCCCGCGTCAAGGCAGCGTTCTAATCTTGCTTCCCTTGCGACCCGGCTTACCCCGGCCGGGTCGCTCCTTGGGCGGCGTCACGCAAGCCTATGCGTGTCGCCGCCCCTTCTTCTGCCGGCGGTAGGCTGCGCCGGGCCCTATCGATTGGAGTATCGTGATGACCGCAGTCGCTCGCTTCGCCCTTGCCGCCGCGCTGGCCGCAGCACCCGCCACGCTCTCCGCGCAGGGCACCCTACCCAAGGCAGCGGCCGATCGCGCCGCGCCGCCGCAGGTACGCGCCAACGCGCTGGTCAAGGCCATGACGCGAGCGGAGAAACTGCGCCTCGTCCGCACCTATTTCCCGCCCTTCGTCAAGGACGCCGCGGCGCGGGGCATGGTTCCCTCGGCTGGGCATATGCCGGGCGTGCCGCGGCTCGGCATCCCCACGTTGCGTGAAAGCGACGCCAGCCTCGGCGTCGCCAACCAGATCGAGCAGCGCAAAGGCGATGTCGCCACCGCCCTGCCCGCCGGCCTAGCGACCGCAGCAACGTTCAACCCGGAACTCGCCTATCAGGGTGGCGCGATGATCGGCGCCGAGGCACGCGCCAAGACCTTCAACGTGTTGCTGGCCGGCGGCGTCAACCTGACGCGCGATCCGTGGAACGGGCGCAATTTCGAATATCTTGGCGAGGATCCGTTGCTCGCCGGCGTGCTGGCGGGCGAAGCGATCCGCGGCGTCGAGAGCAACCATATCGTCTCGACCATCAAGCATTTCGCGTTCAACGCGCAGGAGACCGGCCGGCACGTCGCCGACGCGCGATTGGGCGAAGCGGCACTGCGCGAGAGCGACCTGCTGGCGTTCGAACTGGCGATCGATCGCGGCCGGCCAGGATCGGTGATGTGCGCCTATAACAAGGTGAACAGCGATTGGGCGTGCGAGAATGATTTCCTGCTCAACCAGGTGCTTAAGCGCGATTGGAACTATAAGGGCTGGGTGATGTCCGATTGGGGCGCGGTGCATTCGACCGAGAAGGCGGTGCTCGCCGGGCTCGATCAGGAATCGGGCCAGGAACTCGACAAGCAGATCTACTTCGCCGCCCCGCTCGAAAAAGCGCTCGCGGCAGGACGGATACCGTCGGCCCGGCTCGACGATATGGCGCGGCGCGTGTTGTACGGCGTGATCGCCAGCGGGCTGATCGACGATCCGGTACCGAGCAGTGTGCAGCCGATCGATTATGCCGCGCATGCCGAGGTCGCGCAGCGCACCGCCGAAGAAGGCATCGTGCTGCTCAAGAACAGCAATAATCTGCTGCCGCTGGCGACGACCGCGAAGAAGATCGTGCTGATCGGCGCGCATGCCGATGTCGGCGTCCTCTCCGGCGGGGGCTCATCGCAGGTCCGCTCGGTCGGCGGCGCGCCGGTCGAGATCAAGCTGACCAAGGGCGAGGCGGCGTCATTCGCCCGCATCACCTGGCATGCTTCCTCGCCACTGGCCGCGATCCGTGCCGCCGTGCCGGGCGCCGAGGTTACCTATATCGACGGCAATGATCCCGCCGCCGCCGCAGCAGCCGCGCGTGGCGCCGATCTGGCGATCGTCTTCGCCTGGCAGTGGCAGACCGAGGCGCAGGACGCCGAGACGCTGGCGCTGCCCGACAATCAGGATGCGCTGATCGATGCGGTGGCGGGCGCCAATCGCCAGACCCTGGTCGTGCTGGAAACCGGCGGGCCGGTGCTGATGCCGTGGATCAATCGCGTACCCGCCGTGCTGCAGGCCTGGTATCCCGGGCAGCGCGGCGGCGAAGCGATCGCGGCTATCCTGACCGGGGCGGTCAACCCGTCGGGCCGATTGCCGATGACTTTCCCCGAGCGTGCCGAGCAGGCGCCGCGGGCGGCGCCGGTCGGGCTCGCCGCGCAACATGCGGTCGATGCGCGGCGCACTGCCGGGGACAGCAAGGCGGCGCTCGAAAGCTATCCGATCGACTATCCGGAAGGCGCGGATGTCGGCTATCGCTGGTATGCGCGGCAGCAGCTCAAGCCGCTCTTCCCGTTCGGCTTTGGCCAATCCTATACCAACTTCCGTTACGCCAATCTCAAGCTCAGCGGGGGCCGCGCGCTGCGCGTCAGCTTCGATGTCACCAATACCGGCAAGGTCGCCGGCGCCGACGTGCCGCAGCTCTACGCGCAACCGCCCGGCAAGGCGCGCGCCTATCGCCTCGCCGGCTGGAAGAAGCTGCGGCTTGAACCAGGCGAAACGCAGCGCGTGACGATCGATGCCGAGCCTAAGACGCTGTCACGCTTCGACACGACCGCCAAGGGCTGGCGCCAGGATGCGGGGCGTTACGCCATCGCGATCGGACGTTTTGCCGGCGATCGGGCATTGACCGGCACGGTGGCGCTCGCCGCCGCCGCACCGTCCTTCCCCCGGTAACATCCGGGTCCGCGACACTTCCTTTTGGAGATCCACATGACACCGCATCCGTCGCGCATTGCGCTTGCCGCTTTGGCCGTTGCCCTGGTCAGCGCGAGTGTCGCGGCACAGGATCGACCGGCGCCGACATCGGCGGTGGCCGATCCGGCCTTGTGGCCCGCGCTCAAAGCGGTGCCGCGCCAGACAACGGTGGAAAAGCGGGTCGCTGCGCTGCTCGCGAAAATGTCGCTGGAAGACAAGGTAGGGCAATTGCTGCAGGTCGATATCGGCAGCATCAAGCCCGTGGATGTCGAAACCTACAAGATCGGATCGGTGCTCAACGGCGGCAATTCGGGGCCATATGACGACGAACTCGCCCCACCCGCGAAGTGGCTGAAGCTGGCGGACGAATTCTACGATGCGTCGATCAAGCGCAGCGACGGGCGCCCCGCCATCCCGATCATCTGGGGAACCGATGCGGTCCACGGCAACAACAACATCATCGGTGCCACCCTGTTTCCGCACAATATCGGGCTTGGTGCAGCAGCCGACCCTGATCTGATCCGGCGCATCGGCGAAGTGACCTCGATCGAGACCGCTGCCGCCGGGCAGGACTGGACCTTCGCGCCGACGCTGGCGGTGGTGCAGGACGATCGGTGGGGGCGCACTTACGAAAGCTATGCCGAGGAGCCACAGATCCCGGCCGATTACGCCAAGGCCATGATCGAGGGCGTGCAGGGCAAGCTGGGCACCAAAAGCTTTCTGTCGCCCGATCATCTGATCGCGACGACCAAGCATTTCCTTGGTGACGGTGGCACCGGCGGGCGCGATCAGGGCGACACGCGCGCCTCGCAGGAGGTGCTGCGCGATGTGCATTTGGGCGGCTATCCGGCGGCCATCGCGGCCGGCACGCAATCGGTGATGGTTAGTTTCTCGAGCTGGAACGGGGTCAAGATGAGTGGCAATAAGAGCCTGCTGACTGACGTGCTGAAGGAGCGCATGAAATTCGACGGTTTCGTGATCGGCGACTGGAACAGCCACGGCCAGGTGCCGGGCTGCAGCAACGAAAGCTGCGCCGCGGCGATCAACGCCGGGATGGACATGTTCATGTATTCCGGCCCGGACTGGAAGAAGCTGTACGAGAACACGCTGGCGCAGGCCAAATCGGGCGAAATCCCGCAAGCGCGGATCGACGATGCGGTGCGGCGGATCCTGCGCGTGAAGGTGCGCGCGGGCACGTTCGATCGCGGCCGGCCATCGGCGCGCGCCTTCGCCGGCAAATTCGACGCGTTCGGCGCACCGGCGCATCACGCGGTGGCGCGCGCCGCGGTACGCGAGTCGCTCGTGCTGCTCAAAAACGAAGGCGTGCTGCCGCTCAAGCCCAGCGCCAATATCCTGGTCGCCGGGGCCGGGGCGGACGATATCAGCCAGCAGGCCGGCGGCTGGACCATCACCTGGCAAGGCACCGGCGTGACCAACAAGGACTTTCCCAACGCGCAGTCGATCTGGTCGGGCATCAGCGAGACGGTGGCGAAGAGCGGTGGCAAGGCCATTCTGTCGCCGGACGGGTCGTTCACCACCAAGCCCGATGCGGCAATCGTGGTGTTCGGCGAACAGCCTTATGCCGAATTCAAGGGCGACATCCCCAATTTGGAATATAGCCCCGGCGACAAATCCGACCTGCAACTGCTGCGCAAGCTCAAGGCGGCGGGCGTGCCAGTAGTAGCGGTGTTCCTGTCGGGCCGGCCGCTCTGGGTGAATGCCGAGCTTAACGCGTCCGACGCATTCGTTGCGGCATTCCTGCCGGGCAGCGAAGGCGGCGGTGTGGCGGACGTGCTGTTCGCCGACACGGCCGGCAAACCGCGTTTCGATTTCCGCGGCAAGCTGAGCTTTTCCTGGCCCAAGCGGCCCGACCAATATGTCCTCAACCGGCGTGATCCCGGCTACGATCCGCTGTTCGCTTATGGCTATGGCCTGCGCTACGCCGCCCCCGGGCATGTCGGCACGCTCGACGAGACGCGACCGGCGGGCATGGCCGCTGCGACAATCGGGCAATTTTACGCCAAGGGCCGGCTGCCCGATGGCTGGACGATGGTGCTGGACGAACCCGGCCAGGCCAGCGTCACGCTGGGCCGCGCCGCCGCCGCCTCGGCCGGTGGCCGGCTCGCCGCCCGCTACGTCGATCGGCGCGCGCAGGAAGATGCGCTGGCGCTGGTCTGGAGTGGCCCGGCCGCGCTGCGCATCGTCCCGCCCCAGCCGATCGATCTCGATCGCGAAAGCAATGGCGAGCTAAGCCTGGTGATGGAATATCGGCTCGACCGGCCGGCAACGGGCGTGGCGACGCTCGGTCTGGCCGACACCGCGCGCTCCACCGCCGTGCCGATTGCCGGCCTGCTCGGCGCCGCCCAGCCCGGCACCTGGACCACGCTGGCCGTGCCGCTGAAATGCTTCGCCGCCAAGGGCGCCGCGATGAAGACGTTGTCGGCGCCATTCACGCTGTCGGCCAACAAGGGTAGCGCGCTGACGCTGTCCGACGTGCGGCTCGATTACGTATCGATGCCGATGGATAAATGCGGCGGATAGCGGTCTACGGTCGAAGCGCGCTGACGGCACCGTTATAGCCTCAGGTGCAGGTGATCTCCGGCAGGAACGAATAGCCGTTGCCGCGCACCGTGCGGATGATCTCGGCATGGTCGAACGACTGCATCTTGCGGCGCAGCCGGCTGATCGCGACGTCGATCGTGCGACCGCGCAACATGCTGTCGCCCTTGCCGGCATGCATCATCATCTCGTCGCGCGAATGGATCTTTTGAGGCTTGCTGACAAAGGCGTTGAGCAACTGGAACTCGCCATCGGTCAGCCGCACCGCCGTGCCGTCCGGCGCACGAAGCGTGCGCATCCTGCAATTGAGCGTCCAGCCGCCAAAGGCGTATGTTTCGACATGGAGCGGCGGCGCCGTGACCGGAGCGCTGGCCGTCGCGCCGACCCCGACCCCGCCCGCGCTGCGCCGCCGCAGCACCGAGCGGATCCGCGCCAGGATCTCGCGCGGGCTCGACGGCTTGGTGACATAATCGTCGGCCCCCAGTTCCAGCGCGACGACGCGATCGACTTCGCTGGCCAAGGCCGAAAACATGATCACCCCGGGCGCGCCGCCGCCCCGCGGCAGCGCCCGCAGCACGGAAAGCCCGTTCTCGCCCGGCATCATCATGTCGAGCACGATAAGGTCGCACGGCCGTTGGCTCAGCTTGGCGCGTAGCGCAGCGCCGCTATCCACGCCCTCGGCACGCAGCCCGTGATCGATCAGGAATTCGGTGAGCAGTTCGCGCAGCCCGGGATCGTCATCGACGATGATCACGCGCGCGCTTTCATCGGTCAGTTGATCGCTCGCTTGGCGCAAGGAAATGAGGGGATCGTCGAAGCCGGCATGGTTTGTGATCATGTCGCCGCTCCTGCATCTTGCATCTTTCTGTAATATGTCCGCTTGTAACGATCGCGCGGCAATGCGGACGCAAGCGGTCACGATCGTGCGCCGCGCACCCGCTGAAATATTGCAAACACATCCGCTTGGTAGCCCGACCACGATGAACAGCCCGCTCCCCGATACCAAGACGACTTTGCTCGTCGTCGATGACGACCATTCGATCCGCAGCTTGCTGGCGCAAAGCCTGGGCCTGCACGGCTATGACGTGAAGACCGCCGCCAATGCGCAGGAAATGGATATCGTGCTCGCGCAACATACGGTGTCGCTCGTGCTGCTCGACGTCATGATGCCCGGCGAGGACGGCGTATCGGCCTGCCGCCGGCTGAGTAGCAAGGGCGGCCCACCGATCGTGATGCTGAGTGCGCTTGGCGACGAACCCGATCGCATCCTCGGGCTGGAGATCGGCGCGAGCCATTATCTCGCCAAGCCGTGCAGCCCGCGCGAGATCCTTGCCACCGTGCGTGCCGCCTTGCGCGAGCGCAACGTGGCCGAGCAGACCGACACACAAGCCTTTACCTTTCTGGGGTGGCGCGTCGATTTCACCGCCCATGAATTGCTCGACGCCGAAGGGACGCTGATCGACCTGACCGATGGCGAATTCTCCGTCTTGCGGGCCTTTATCGAGCGGCCACGCCGCGTGCTGGCGCGCGATGCGTTGCTCGAGGCGGCGCGCGGCCCCGATACCGAGGCTTTCGACCGTGCGATCGACGTGCAGGTCAGCCGGTTGCGGCGCAAATTGCGGTCGCGCGGTGACGAGATCATTCGGACGATCCGCAACGAAGGCTATTTCTTCGTGCCGCGCGTCGTGCGCGCGTGACCGCCAGGCGCCAGCGGCCCTGGCCGCTATTCCTGCGCATCTTCGTGCTGATCCTGCTCACCGTTCTACTCGTCCAGCTGCTCAATTTCGCTGCGGTGCTGCTGATGCCACCGCCGACGCCGGCCATCTATTCCACCAACCGCATCGCGATGGTCGCGCGGGCCGGCCGAGACACGACCGGATTGCTCTCGACATCATTGTCGCACGAAGCGCCGCAATTGAGTGACGACGAACGCGACCGGCGCCTGGCGGGGCTGATCGCGGCCGATCTGGGCCTGCCGGCCGCCGCCGTGGTGGTCGAAGGCCGTCGTAACGGGCCGCCGCTGATGGTCGGGGCGTTTCGTCCCCCCATGCCGATGGGCATGCCTGGCCCGATGCCGCGCTCCTTTGCGATGGATATTGGCCTGTTCGGATCGTTCACCGTCTGGGTTAAGACCGCGCCGCGGATGTGGCGCGTGATTCGTCCTGCCAGCGGGGCGACTGGCCCGTGGCGGACCCGCACAATTCTGTGGTTCCTTGTGGCCATGGCGGTGGCGGCGCCGATCGCCTGGGCCATGGCCCGGCGTGTGGCCAAGCCGATCGCGCTGTTCGCGGCAGCGGCGGAGCGCCTAGGACGCGATCCCCGCGCGCCGCCCCTGCCCTTGTCCGGCCCGCCGGAAATCGCCGAAGCGGCGACGGCGTTCAATGTGATGCAGGAGCGGCTCAATCGCTACGTCGAGGATCGCACGATGCTGATCGCGGCGGTGGCGCACGATCTGCGCACCCCGCTGATGCGCCTGTCGCTGCGGCTCGAAAAAGCCAGCGACGATGTGCGGATCGCCAGCGAGGAGGATATCCAGGAGATGAGCCAGCGGATCGGCGCGGCAATGGCGTTCGTCCGCGATATGACGCGCGATGTGCGACGCCAACGGCTCGATCTGCGCTCGCTGGCGGAAAGCATCACCGATCAATGCGCCGATCGCGGCGAACAGGTGGTGTTGCACCCCGGCCCGAGCCTGACCATCGAAGGCGACGGGCCTGCGCTCAAGGCTTTGCTCGCCAATCTGGTCGAAAATGCCGTGAAATATGCCGGCGCGGCCGAGGTAACCCTGCGGCGCGACCAAGAGGCGGTGATCATCGAAGTGGCGGACAACGGCCCGGGCCTTGCGCCGGCCGATCTGCACCAAGCCTTCGAGCCGTTCTTCCGCGCCGAGAAATCGCGCAATCGGGATAGCGGCGGTAGTGGTCTAGGCCTGGCCAGTGTTCGTGCCGTGGCGCGTGCGCATGGCGGCGAAGCGACACTGGAGAACCGCGCGCAGGGCGGCCTGCTGGCCCGGGTCACCCTGCCCGCCTGACCCGCGGCGGGCCCCACCCGCCTTTAACCCAGCAACCCCGAGACGATCCAACGCCGGGTGATCGCCGATTTGACGATCGCCGCCCCGCAACAGCGACATACCGAGTGCTGGAACGCCTGGCCGGCGACATCACGGTGCTGATACCGCGGCAGATGCCGGCCGATGGCGCAGCCCGGCGGCAGTGGCAGGGGCGCGGGCGTGGGCATGGGACTTCTCCGGACGATCATTCGCCGCGGCCGCTATGGATGGCAAACTTGTCCGCGGTATTTCCGGCGCGGCAACGACCGAAACCCCGCCATCGCAAAGGATGACGGGGCACGGCCAGCGCAGCGATTGGGGGCGGCGGCCCGCCCCCGTGTCAGGTCAGAACTTGACGCTGGTGCTCACGAAGAAGGCACGACCATAGGGATCGTAGGTCGACGGATAGGTGTTGGCCTGCTCCTGGTTGTCGCCCAGGATCGGCGGCTGCTTGTTGAACAGGTTGTTGACGCCGACCGACCAGGTGAAGCCCGGCTTGACCGCAAAGGCCGTGGTCAGATCGAAGTAATTATACGCCTTGATATGCTCGACCGAATAGGTCGACGCGCTGTCGTCGTCCACAGGCGACAGATAGCGGTATAGCAAGGATACGGTCAGCGGCCCGGTCTCGTAGGTAGTGCGGGCCGACAGACGCCACTTCGAATAGGGATTGCCGCAGCTGAGGCCGAACTTGCCTGCACAATCGATGGTCAGACCGGGGATCGCCGCGACCGGGTTAAAGTTGAAGTCGATCAGGCGCGTACCGCTGACACGCAGATCGAGCCGGCTGGAGTCGGTGCCGAAGGCGCCGAAGCCGAGGGTCGTGGCATAGCGCGCCTCGAAATCGACCCCCCGTGTCTTCACGCCGCCCGTGTTGGAAAGCGTGTTGACCGCGTCGGTAATTGCGCCGCTATTGGCGTCTCGCGGCAACAAAGCGCAATAGCTGCTATCATATGCCGTATAGTTGTTGCCGGCATCGCCATAGCAGGCCGTGATCAGATTCTGCGTGCCCGCAGAAGAGATATAGTTGGCGATCTTGATCTTGTAGTAATCCACCGTCAGCGAGAAACCAGGCACGAAGCTTGGCTGCAACACGACGCCCACCGAATAAGTGTCGGAGGTTTCTTCGCGCAAATTGGAGTTGCCGCCGGTAATGCTCTGGATTTGAGAGCTGCCGCCGTAATAGTCTTGGCCCAAGTCACCCACCGACAGGCCCGATGCAACGCAGCTAGCGCTCAGGTTTGCGTTGGTCAGCGCGGCCGCCGTGGCACACGGATCGGTCGCGGCCGGGAAATCCTGTGCCGAGCCGCTGTACAGATCCGCCACGGTGGGCGCGCGGACCGCCCGCGAATATTGCCCGCGGAAGCTGAGATCGCGGATCGGCGACCACATCGCGCCGCCCGAATAGGTGTTCACCGATTTCGCGGCGGTCGAATAATAGGAGTAGCGATAGGCGCCGTTCACTTCGAGACGATGCACGAACGGCAGGTCCGCCAGCAGCGGCACGGCGACCTCGGTATAGGCCTCCTTCACGTCATAGCCGCCGCTCAGCCCCTCACCGGCATTGAAGCCGACGACATCGCCGGAAGACAAAGCGTAGTCCGGATTGTAGCTGCCGAATTCCTTGCGATATTCGGTACCGAACACGACGCCGGCCGGCCCGGCACCCAGATCGAACAGATTCTTATTTGAGATCGACGCGCTGGCGACCTGCTCGGTGATCGAGCTGGTATTCTGCACTGGGATGGTGATGAACGCGGCCGCCGCGGCGCTGATATTGCCGGCGCCGAAGATGTTGAGCGGAACGCAGCCATTGCTCGTATCCGAGCAGACCAGGTTGCCGTTCGCATCATAAGTGGTCTTCAGCGCCTGCAGCACGCGGCTGTTCGAGACGTTGCCGGTCTGCGTTTCGACCGACCGGGTCTTGGAATAGCTGTAATAAGCGTCGTAGTTCCAGCCGCCGCCGATATCGCCATCGGCACCAAGCACCGCGCGATACGCCGTATTGTCGATGCTCGACACGCGGTCACCGACTTCGGTCAGGCGGCGGGCGATCGTCGAGGTGACATAGCCGTCGCCGTCGGTGTCGAGGCTCTGCAGCATGGCCTGCGAACTGGCCGACAGGAACGACGAATCGGCGTCGAGCTGGACCGAACCGGTATACGGCGTCGGGGCCAGCTTGTTGTCGACGCGGTTGTTGATCAACTGGCCTTCGGCATAGACGTTGAACGCCGGGCTGACCTCGTAATGCGTCTGCGCGCTCATCAGGAAACGCTTTTGCGGCACCTGCAGGTAGTTATAGGGGGCGTAATTATACGCGTCGGTGGCGGCATCGTAGGCGCTGTAGCCGCCGTCCGTCTCGAACTTGCGGGCGACCTTGTTGATCGTGAAGCGCGTGCCCTCGATCGAGCCCGAGCCGCCGTTGATCAGGCCGCCTTCGCCGTCGTCGACTTGCGCCTGGCTCGAATAGTCGCGCGCGGACTGCAGGATGCCATCGCGCTTGGTGTAATCCAGATACAGCGTGGCATTGCCGCGGCCGTCGGCGAAATTGCCGCCGATCAGCACGTTGCCGTTGAACGTACCGCCATCGCCGGCCTCGTTGATGCGGTAATTGGCGTTCGCCTCGACCCCGCTGAAATCCTTCTTCATCACGAAGTTGACGACGCCGGCAATGGCATCCGAGCCGTACACCGCCGAGCGGCCGCCGCTGACGATGTCAACGCGCTGGATCAGGCCCGCGGGGATCGTGTTGAGATCGACGATCTGGTTCGAATCATAGGAGACATAGCGCCGGCCATCGACCAGCACGAGCGTGCGATTGGCGCCCAGCCCGCGCAGATCGGCGGTGGCCACGCCGCCGCCCGGATTGTTCGACGCCCCCGTGCTGCTCGGCACGAGCTGCGGCAGATCCTTCAGGATATTTTCGACATTGACCTGGCCCGACAGCGCGATCTCCTTGGCGGTGACCACGGCGATCGGCGACGATTGCTGCAGCTGCAGCCCGCCGAGCCGCGAGCCGGTAACCACGATCGTCTCGTCTTCGCCCGGCGCCGCCGGATCGTCTGCGGTCACCACCGGCGTTGCCGGATCAGCCTGCGCCCAAGCAGGCGCCGCGATCCCCAGCAATAGAGTAGATGCCAAAAGGCGATTGCGTAAAACAAGACGCATTGTCGGTTACTCCCTGAACCAATTTAGATTGTCGTGCGGTAGATTCGAACGAGGATGAATCAGCGCCGAGGCAACGATCTGCAATTGGTTCGGGAGTTCGACAACGTCTAAGTGAGGGCGACATCCTCGCCATGCTCGGATGTTGTATGGGTCACACGGTTATATACGGAACGTAACTCGATTGATACGGTTTCGTGAATTTAAGACCGGGAAGATACACTTCTCGCCGACCAACCGAAAGGCGATCTTCCAGCCTGGCTGGACGGATATATCCGTCGCTCCCTGCGCCGGGCGGGCCATCACGCGGGTCATTGGAACGTCGCCCCGCCGGCCAGCGCCTTGCTCGGGCTCAGCCCCTGCTGTTCGAGAAACTGGTTGAGCCCGGCGACCAGCTCCTGCGCCGCGCCGTTGGTCAGCGCGATCCGGCCGACCACTACGCGATCGATCGATGGCGGCTGGCGCGCGTGATCGGAGCGCGCGCTTTCCAGCGTCAGAACGATGACGCCGTTCAAATTGGTCAGGCCCGCGCAGCCGGTGGCGAACACTTCGGGGGCGAAGGGATTGTCGATCAGCACCTGCGGGGCGGACACGGTAATCGGCTCCGTGGCCGGAACCCCTTTGATCGCAAAACGCATGATAAGCTCCTAAGCTGGGACGACCGGGCCGCTGCCCGCCGGCACCTGCTGGGCCGCGTCAGTGTCCGAAGTATTTCCCTGATCGCATCACCACGACACATCGAGCGCCGCCGGGCGATGCCGCCTGCCTGATGTTACACAGCGGACATATCGGCACATTCCAGGGAAACATCGCGCCTTCAGACGCCGCGGCTCACCCCCGGAGACGCAGGTAATGATGTTCGAATTTGGTGCCCCTTCCGTGGCGCTGCTGCTGGCCGGCACGATGCTGTCCGGCCTGCCCGTCGCGGCGAGCGCGCAGGGCGCGCCGCAGGCCGCACCGACGCTGGCGCCGGTGCCGGCCACGGTGACGCCGGCAGTGGTGCGCACGATCAAGTCGCTGCGCGTCGAAGGCTCGCAGCGCATCGAGCCCGAGACGGTCTTGTCCTATACCAAGCTGCGCGTCGGCCAGGCCTATACCAACGAATCGCTCGATCAGGCGCTGCGCGACCTGCTGGCCAGCGACTTTTTCGCCGATGTGTCGATCGCCGGCGTCGAGAGCGGCGACATCATCATCCGCATCCGCGAGAATCCGATCATCAACCGCGTCATCCTGGAGGGCAATAAGCGCCTCAAGGAAGACAAGATCCGCAAGGAAATCAAGCTCGCCCCGCGGCAGATCTTCACCCGCACCGCGGTGCGCCAGGATATCGCGCGGATCGTCGAACTGTATCGCCGCCAGGGCCGTTTCGCCGCGTCGATCCAGCCCAAGATGGTCAATCTCGATCAGAACCGCGTCGATGTGGTGTTCGAGATCAGCGAAGGGCCGAAATCCAAGGTCCGCCAGATCAACATCATCGGCAACGAGGTGTTCGACGACGACAAGCTCCGCGAGCAGATGGCGACCAAACAGGCGCGGCTGTTCCGCCTATTGAGCTCGGCGACGAGCTACGACCAGGATCGCATGGCCTATGACCAGCAGAAACTGCGCCAATTCTACCTGACCGAAGGCTATGCCGATTTCCGCGTCACCTCGGCGGTGGCCGAGCTTACGCCGGACAAGGAAGACTTCATCATCACCTATGTGGTGGAGGAGGGCGACCGCTATAAGTTCGGCGACGTCACGGTCGACAGCTCGATCCGCGATTTCGACAATGCCAAGCTTGCTGCCGGCCTGACGATGAAGAAGGGCGATTGGTACGACGCCAAGAAGGTCGAGAATTCGGTCGACCAATTGAGCGAGACGGCGGGCCTGTTCGGTTATGCGTTTACCGAGGTGAACCCGGAGTTCAACCGCGACAAAGAAACGCTGACCATGTCGCTCAACTTCAACATCGCCGAGGCCAAGCGCTCGTATGTCGAACGGGTCGACATCAACGGCAACACCAACACGCAGGACAAGGTCATCCGGCGCGAGATCCGTTTGTCGGAAGGCGACGCGTTCAACAGCTTCCAGGTCAAGCGCTCGCAGGACCGGATCAACTCGCTGGGCTATTTCCAGGACAAGTTCGAACTCAAGCAGACCCCAGGCTCGGCGCCCGACCGGGTCGTGCTGACCGCCGATGTCGAAGAAAAATCGACCGGCGAGCTGCAGCTGTCGGCGGGCTATTCCAGCACCGAGAACATGATCGTCTCGGCCAACATCACGCAGCATAATTTCCGCGGCAAGGGCCAGGAGCTGCGCGCCGGGGTGAATTATTCGAGCTATTCCAAGTCGGTCAATCTCGGCTTCACCGAGCCCTATCTGTTCGACAAGAATATCGCACTGGGCGGCGATATCTTCCGCCGCGATTACAGCCCTTACGGCTCGAGCAGCGACGACAATACGACCTACGAACAGATTTCCACCGGCTTCCAGCTGCGCGCCGCCGTCCCGCTGACCGAATATTGGTCGGCCACCGGGCGCTACGGCCTGACCTATGACCAGGTCACGCTGGATGCCGATACCTATTACACCAATGGCGCGTGCGACCCGGCGCTGGCCGGCCAGTATCTGTGCGACGCGGTCGGCAATCGCTGGACCTCGTCGGTCGGCTATTCATTGCTCTACGACAGCCTCAACAGCCGCCTGCACCCGACCGCGGGCAGCAAGTTCACCTTCAGCCAGGATTTCGCCGGGCTCGGCGGCGACACCAAATATCTCCGCACCACCGTCAACGCCTCGAAATATTTCGATCTCGGATCGAAGTTCATCCTGCTCGCGCATGCCGAGGGCGGCTATATCAAGGGCCTGGGCCAAGATGTGCGGTTGACCGATCGCTTCTATCTAGGCAGTCCCGAAATGCGCGGCTTCGACATTCGCGGCGTCGGCCCGCGCGTCACCCGCACCTATTACGACACGTCGACGATCCCCGCGACGCTCTCGACCGACAGCAGCAGCACGACGCAGACCGCGCTCGGCGGCACCGCTTATTACCAGGCGCGGCTCGAGGTCGAGCTACCGCTCGGCGCCGGCGCGCGCGAACTGGGCTTGCGGCCGTCTGTCTATGTCGATGTCGGCGCCGTGTTCGGCGGCAAGACGCCGACGCTGACCGATACCTGCGCCGCCTCGATCAGCACCTCGACTGCGTGCGTCGCCGGCACGCGGCAATACACCAACAGCGCTGGCGAATTGCTGTATCTCGATTCGGACGGCAACAGCACGACGACCAATACCGGCACCGCCTACAGCTATTCGCTTGGCACCTACCGCGAGACCTATTCGAGCAACACCGCCAGCCCGCGCCTGTCGGTCGGCGTCGGGGTGAACTGGAATTCGCCGTTCGGGCCGCTGCGGGTCGATATCGCCAAGGCGTTGCTCAAGGCCCCGGGCGACGACAGCAAGCTGATCACGTTCAATATCGGCGGCCAGTTCTAGGAGCGTCGTCGCCAATCCGTCTCGACAGGCGGCACGGGTGACCATCGCTCCATCCTCCGCCCTTCGCCGCGGCGCGGTTGGCACCGCGCCGCTTGCTGATCCAGCTGGGCGGCGGCCGATGCTAGACCGGGGTCGCCGGCGCATTCAGCGATTCGAGCTCGCCGCTTTCCCGCGCCTTCTTGCCGTACACCGCCTCGAACAGCGGTCCGGCCATCATCGTCGTGATGATCGCCATCAGCACCAGCATCGAGAACAGGGTTGGCCCGATAATGCCCTTTTGCAGCCCGATATTGATGATGATCAGCTCCATCAGCCCGCGCGAATTCATCAGCGCGCCAATGCCCAGCGCGGTGCGATTGTCCTCCCCCGCAAGCCGCGCGGCGGCATAACACGCCCCGCCCTTGGCCAGGATCGATGCCGCCAGGATAGCCAAGGCAATCAGCAGCAGCGGCCCGGAATTGACCATGTCCATCCGCGTGTTGAGCCCCGAATAGGTGAAGAACATCGGCAGCAGCAGCACCACCGCGAGCGGCTCGATCTTGCGCTTGATCTCCGCGGCGAACAGCCCGCGCGGCATCACCGCGCCCAAAATGAAGCCGCCGAAGATCGCATGAATGCCGACCATGTCCATCAGGAAGGCCGAGCTGCAAAATGCGATCAGCACGATCGCCAGCACGCCGTCACGCATACCGCCGTCGCGCTCGACCCGCGCGGCAAATAGCGCGAACAGCCGCGCGCCGAACAGGATGACGATGGTCGCCCATAACAGCCCGCCGCCGATCGCCAGGATGGCGACTCCGGCGCCGCCACCGAACGTCGCCAGCACGATCGCCAGCACGCACCACGAACAGGCATCATCAAACGCGCCGGCGGTCAGCGACAGCGTGCCGAGCGACGAACTGGCCAGCCCGCGTTCGTTGATGATCCGCGCCAGCATGGGAAAGGCGGTCAGCGCAATGCAGGCGCCGAGGAACAAGGTCGCGTTGGTCAGCGAGATTCCGGGCGCGAACAGGCCGGGCACGTCGAGCAGGAACGGTGTAATCAGGATCGCGACGGCGAACGGCGCGGCGATCCCCGCCAGCGAGACGCCCGCCGCACTCTTCGCCTTGGCCTTGAAGTGATCGATGCGCAGCGTCGTGCCGACCAGGAACATGTACAGCCCGACGCCGAGTTGCGCGCCCGCATACAGCACGTTGCGGGTTTCCTTGGGGAAAATCGCGTTCTGCAGATCGGGCCATAGCAGCCCGAGCAGCGACGGCCCGAGCACCACACCGGCGATCATTTCGCCGACCACCTGCGGCTGCGCCAGCAATTTCTGGCCGAGCCAGCCGACGACGCGGCAAGCGATCAGGATCACCGCAAGCTGCAGGAAAAAATGGATCGAGAAATCGCCCGGCGTATAGCTTTTCGCCGCCGTCGCTGCCGGTCCGTGCGGCGCGAGCACGCCGCCGATCGTCGACCACAAACTGTCCAGCATGTTCCCCGTCCCCTGCCCTGCGCCCGCGCGCTTGTGCGACGTCGGATCGATGGGTTGAATAACTGCCAACGCACGCAACAGCGCAACCAGAAACTTGCCGCTCCTGCCAACAAGCGCATTTTCCGTGCACGGCTGCTGAGCGTCCCTATCTTAGGGGCCCGTAACGGCCGCAAGGAAGCATAGATGGACCTCAAACTGACCGGCAAGACCGCGCTCGTCACCGGATCGACCGCCGGAATCGGGCTGGCGATCGCCAAGCGGCTGGCCGCGGAAGGCGTCGAGGTCGTGATCACCGGGCGCACCCAGGACAAGCTGGACGCCGCGGCGGCCGATGTCGCGACGGTCGGCGCGGTCCGTGCGGTGCTCGCCGATGCCGGCACTGCCGAGGGGGCCGCGACATTGATCGCCGCCGCGCCCGCGGTGGATATCCTGGTCAACAATCTCGGCATTTACGAAGCCAAGCCGTTCGCCGACATTAGCGATGCGGAATGGCACCGCTTCTTCGAGGTCAACGTGGTCAGCGGCGTGCGGCTCGCACGGCACTATTTCCCGCGCATGCTGGACGGCGGCTGGGGCCGCGTAATCTTCATCGCCAGCGAAAGCGGGCTGCTACCGCCGGCGGAGATGATCCATTACGGCATGACCAAGACCGCGCAGCTGTCGATCGCCCGCGGCATGGCCGAACAAACCCGCGGCACCGGCGTGACGGTCAATTCGGTGCTGCCAGGGCCGACCCGCTCGGAAGGGATCGTCGACTTCATTCACTCGGTGGTCGACAATAAGGAGGCGACCGAAGCGGCGCGCGAAACCGAGTTCTTTGCAAAGCTGCGACCGCTGTCGCTGATCCAGCGCCTGATCGAGGCCGACGAAATCGGTGCGATCGTCACCTATCTCGCCAGTCCGCTGGCCGCCGCCACCAACGGTGCAGCGATTCGCGCCGAAGGCGGGATGGTGCCGACGATCGCCTGACGGTAACGCGTAGACGATGATCACCCGAGCTGAGCAGGCGGCGCTCAACCTTCAAGAGGCGCGCGCCTTGCGCGCGGCGGGCACCCCGTATCGTGAGATCGGTCGTGCGCTGCGGCTCAGTTCGGGTCAACTCGGTCATATCCGGCGCGCGCTGAAGCGGGAGAAAGCGGGGCGGACGCGCCTGTACGGGGCGACGCCGGATGCCGACGAGCGCGACCTGCCGGTCAGTCGCTCGGTGCTGCCGCTGGGCCTGCGCCGGGTGCTGGCGGCGGCCGGCTACAAGACGCTCGGCGACATTGCCGATCGGCTCGCCGATCCCAACCGGCCCGGGCTGGAGACATTGGCCGGGGTCGGCCCGCACCGCGCGGCGCTGGTCCGCACGCTGCTCGATCATTACGGGCTCCGGTCCGGGTCGAGCGAGCTGCAGGCCGAGGTCGAGCGGCTGTTCCCCGAGCTGCGCGACAGCGGGCCGGCCTAGTGCAGACGCCGCCGCGCCCGGCGCGCGCGCGCCTGATCCTGTTTGCGTCGGGGGATTTCGCGTTCAATCTCTATTGGCAGAGCATCAGCCTGTACCTGCTGTTCTTCTATATCGATGTGCTCGCCTTGCCACCGGTCACGGCGGGTTTGGTGTTCATGGCCGGCACGCTGTGGGATGCCATTGCCGACCTTACCGCCGGGGCGGTGGCGGAGCGGACGCGGATCCCCTACCGGCGGTTGATCGGCTGGGGCGCGGTGCCGCTCGGCCTAGCCTTCGTCGTGATGTTCGCCTTGCCGACGCAGGCCGCCGGGTGGATCCTGCTCGCGCAGATGCTGTTCCGCACGCTCTACGCCTTTACCAACATTCCCTATTCGGCCTGGACCGCGCGGCTGAGCACGGCGCCGGCGGCGCGCACGCTGCTGGCGGGGATGCGTATGATGTTCGGTGCGGCGGCGGCGGCCTGCGTCGCGCTCGGCCTGCCGGCGCTGGCGGCAAGCTATGGCTATCCGGCCGCGGCGGCGCTGATGGCGGCGATCGGCGTACCGCTGCTGCTGATCGTCGTGCTGAAGGTGCCCGAGCAACAGCGGGCGATCCTCGCCGCCGCCCCGTCATCGCTTGCCGGGCAGGCCTGGGCGTTGCTGCGCAACCGGGCGTTCGTCACGCTCACCATCGCCGTCGCGGCAGCCGGGGCAGCCGCGGCCTTGCTCGGTCAGTCGGTGCCTTATTATTATCGCTACGTGATGGCCTATCCGGGCGGCGGGCCCCAAGCGCTGGCGGCGATGGGAGTGGCGAGCGCGCTCGTCCTGCCGCTGTGGACGCTGCTGGCGACGCGCGTCGGCGCGCGCAGCGCGTGGCTGGCGGCGGCGGCGCTCGGCTTGGTCGGGCTGGCCGTGTTCATCTGGCAGCCGATCGACAGCGTCGTCACCACGCTGGCCTTGCTGGTCGCCGCCAGCATCGCCTTTGCCGGGTTCAACCTTGCCGCCTGGGCGTTGCTGCCGGACACGGTCGATTGGGGCGAAGCGCAAGGCGACGTGCGCGTCGAGGCGTTGGCCTTTGGTGCGTTCGCCTTCGCGCAGAAGATCGCACTGGCGATCGCCGGGCTGGCGATCGGCGCGGTCTATGGCGCCAGCGGGTTCGTCGCCGGCGCGGTGCAGGCGCCGGCGGTAGCGGCGACGATCCGCTGGCTGATGCTCGGCGCGCCGGCGGTCTTGATCGCGATTTCGGTGCTGGCGATGCTGGCGCACCCGCTGCGCCGCCACACGCTGCGCGAGCTCAGGCCAGCGTAAACACGCCGGCCACGCCTTCGGCCTGGGCCGAGGGCGCGATCCACAGGCGGAAACGGCCTGGCTCGACCGTCGGCTGCAGGTCGCGGCCGATGAACAGCAGGTCGGCGCGGCGCAACGTAAAGTCGATCGTCTTGCTCTCGCCGGGCTTCAGCGCGACGCGCCGGAACGCCTTCAGTTCGCGCACCGGGCGGGTGATGCTGGCGGTAACGTCCTGCACATAGAGCTGCACGACTTCTTCCGCCGCATGCGTGCCGCTATTGGTGACGGTCGCCGACACAGTGAGGGCGCCGTTGGCGGCAAGCGTGTCGCCGCCGAGATCGAGCGCACCATAAGCGATCTTGCCGTAGGTCAGGCCGTGCCCGAACGGGAACAATGCGTCGTTGGCGAACTCGCGGTAATGCGCTTTATATTCAGCCAGCGGCCCGGGCCCGTTGGGCCGGCCGGTGCTCTTGTGCGCATAATGATAGGGCTGCTGCCCGGTGGCGTGCGGGAAGCTGACCGGCAGGCGCGCCGACGGCGCTACCATGCCGAACAGGATGTCGGCGATTGCATGGCCCGCTTCCGACCCCAGGAACCACGTCACCAGGATCGCCGGGGCCTCGATCACGGGGCCCGCCAGCGCCAATCCGCGCCCGGTGGAGAGCAATATGACGACCGGCTTGCCGGTGGCGACGACCGCCGCGACCAACGCCTGCTGCGCCGCCGGCACGACGATGTCGCTGCGGCTCTGCGCTTCGCCCGACATGCGCTGGCTCTCGCCGATCGCCAGCACGACGACATCCGCCGCCTGCGCGGCGGCGACCGCCGTGTCGATCCCGCCCGGCAACGGCGCATCGATGCCCGAGCCATCGGTCGCGGTGACGGAAGCGGCATCCTTCACCGCCGAGCGCACGCCGGTAAGCAGGTCGACCGCCTCGGCATCGGTGCCATAGACGTTCCACGGCCCGACCAGATCGTGTTTCCCTTGGGCAAACGGGCCGATCAGCGCGATGCGCTTGCCCGCGCGCGGCAGCGGCAGCAGGTCGCCGTCATTCTTGAGCAAGACGATCGACTTGGCGCCGGCCTCGCGCGCCAGCGCCAGCATTGCCTTGGTGCGCACTTGCGTCCTTTCGCGTCGCGCATCGATGCGGCGGAACGGATCGTCGAACAGGCCCAGCGCTACCTTCAGTGCGAGCACGCGCCGGACCGCCTGGTCGAGCCGCGCCATCGGCACTTCGCCGGTGGCGACCAGATCGGGCAGATGCTTGATATAGAAGCCCGACTGCATGCTCATGTCGACACCCGCCAGGAAGGCCAGCCGGGTCGCCTCGCGCGCATCGGCGGCAAAGCCATGCGCGATCAGTTCTTCGTCGCCGGTATAATCGGACACGACCAGCCCGTCGAACTTCCATTCCTCATGCAGGACCTCGGTCAGCAGCCACGGATTGGCGGTGGCGGGGATGCCGGCGATTTCGTTGAACGAGGCCATTACCGTGGGCACGCCGGCGGCGAGCGCGGCTTGGAACGGCGGGAAATATACTTCACGTAAGGTCCGCTCCGACACATCCACGCTATTATAATCGAGCCCCGCCTCGCCCGCGCCATAGGCGGCGAAATGCTTGGCGCAGGCGGCCACCGCGTCGGGCGCAGCCAGCCCTTTCGTGCCCTGGAACCCGCGCACCCGGGCATCGGCCATCAGCCGGCCGAGCAGCACATCCTCCCCCGCCCCTTCGACGCCGCGGCCCCAGCGCTGGTCGCGGGCAATGTCGACCATCGGCGCGAAGGTCCAATCGATGCCCGACGCCGCTGCCTCGGCGCCGGCGGCGCGCGCAGTGCGGCGGGCGAGCTCGAGATCGAAGCTGCCGGCCTCGGCCAGCGGCACCGGGAAGACGGTGCGGAAACCATGGATGATGTCGGCCGCAAACACCATTGGCACTTTCAAGCGCGCCTCGCGCATCGCCACGGTCTGCATGCGCCTGGCCATGGCCACGCCATTGCCATTGAACACGCCGGTCAACCGCCCGCGCCGCACTTCCTCCAACTGCCCGTCGAAATTGGCGGTCGCGCCGGCCGGATTCAGCGCCGTCGCCGCGCCGCCGGCCCAGGCCGCGGCCATCAGCGTCAGCTGTCCGGCCTTCTCCTCCACCGTCATCTGCGCCAGCAACGCTTCGACGTTCGCCGGCAGTGCCGCCGCCCCGACGTTCGCCAACAAGGCCCGCGCCGGCGATGCTGCCCAGGCCGCCACGGCGCCTGCGCCCAACAGAAGTGCCCGTCGCGAAAGCGGTTGGCCGTGCATCAAATCTCTCCCTGCTGAGGATCGAACTGATGTCGATCAACAATCTATTGAATCAGCTTGTATGTTCTTGTAACCGGTTACAGCAACAGAAAATGATCCGGCCTTGGACCGGACGACGCATTGGCGCGACAGAGAGGATGACGACGAGGAATGCCGCACGCCACGATCCGAGACGTCGCCCGCGAAGCCGCGGTGTCGGTGGCGACGGTGTCGCGCGTGCTTAACGGGCACGCCAATGTCCGGCCCATGCTCCGGCTGCACGTGCAAGGCGTGGCGACCCGGCTCGGCTATGTCCCGCATGCCGGCGCGCGCAATCTCAGCCTGGCGCGATCGGGCGCGATCGGCGTGGTGCTGCCCGATCTGCACGGCGAATTCTTCTCCGAACTGCTGCGCGGGATCGATCACGAGGCCTCGTCGCGCGATCTGCAATTGCTGCTTACCGTGATGCACGACCGGCCCGGCCGAGGGATCGACGTGCTGCGTACGATGCGTGGTCGCGTCGACGGTCTCGTGCTGATGGCGCCGCATATCCCGCAGGACGTGCTCGTCGCGCATCTCCCCGCCGGCCTGCCCACCATGTTGGTCAATTGCGGCCCGGATGACGGCGACCATGCCGCGCTGCAGCTCGACAATCATGCCGCGGCGATGGCCATGATCGACCATCTGGTGGCGATCGGCCGTCGCCGCATCGTGCACATCGCGGGCCCCGCCGACAATCTCGACGCGCTCGAGCGCCGCCGCGGCGTCGAGCAGGCGGCCGCCCGCGCGGGACTAACCGTCAGGATGCTGCCGGGCGATTTCCACCAGGAAACGGGCGTCGCCGCCGCCACCGAATTGCTACGCGACATCGGCCAGGTCGACGCGATCTTCGCGGCCAATGACATGATGGCGATCGGCGCGCTGATGACGCTGAAGCGCGCCGGCATCGCCGTGCCCGAGCAGGTCGCCGTCGCCGGGTTCGACGATATCCCGCTCGCCCATCTCATCTCGCCATCGCTCACCACGATGCGGATCGACACCGCCGGGTTTGGCGCACGCGCTGTCGCGCGGCTCGCCGATCTCATCGACGGTATCGTCGAACGTACGATCGAGCCGGTCCTACCGACGCTCGTCGTGCGCGACAGCACTAGCCTTCCAAGCCTCAAAAAGGGGCATCACGCAGGGGAACACAGGACATGACCAGGAACTTCAAGCTCGCCCTCGCCGGCGCCACCATGTTGGCGACCGGCGCCATCGCCATCGCGCCCGCCGCCGCGCAGACCACTACCGCGTCGGCACGCGGTCAGGTGCGCGACGCCAGCGGCGCGGGCGTCGCCGGCGCCACCGTCACCTTGGTGAATGCCGGCACCAACCAGACCTTCCGCGCGCAATGCGACGCAGCAGGCAATTTCACGCTGAATGGTCTGCGCCCGGCGCAATATACGGTCACCGCAACCAGCGGCGACGGCCGCACTGTCAGCCAGAATGTCGTCGTCTCGATCGGCCAGGCGCTGACGCTCAACCTGGTGCTCGGCGCGGCCGACGCTGCTGATACGGCAAGCGACACGCCGGTAGCCGAAAGCGGCGACGATATCGTCGTCGTCGGCAATCGGCTGATAGAGACCAAGACCAGCGAAATCGCCACCAACGTGTCGCAGCAGCAAATCCGCATCCTGCCGCAGACCGACCGCAACTTCCTAAGCTTCGCCGCACTGGCACCAGGCGTGCGCTACAATGACAGCGAAACCGATAAGGGCATCCAGTCGGGCGCCTCGACCGCCAGCCAGGTCAATGTGTTCATCGATGGCGTCAGCCTGAAGAACAAGCTGCGGGAAGGCGGCATCGCCGGGCAGCAGAACAGCCGCGGCAACCCGTTCGGCCAGCTCGCGGTGCAGGAATTCCGCGTGTTGACGCAGAATTACAAGGCGGAATACGAACAGGCCGGCTCGGCGATCATCACCGCGGTGACCAAATCGGGCACCAATGAATTTCACGGTGAAGTGTTCGGTCAATATACCGATCGTAAGTTTACCGAGCGCAGCTTCCTCGACCGCCGCAACAACCGCGACAAGCCGGCATTCGAGCGCAAGCAATACGGCATCGCGCTGGGCGGCCCGATCATTAAGGACAAATTGTTCTTCTTCGCCACCTATGAAGGCAACGATCAGGACCGGGCTTTCATCGTCGATTCGAGCGGCTCGGCCGATAATGTCGCCGCGTTTGAGCGGGCGTCGGGCCGGCGGCTGAGCGACTTCGAGGGCAATTTCGTCAGCCCGTTCCGCGGCGATTTCTTCTTCGGCAAGCTGACCTTCACGCCCGATGAGCGCCAGACCTTCGATCTGTCGTACAGCCGTCGCGAGGAGACCGATATCCAGGGCTTCGGCGGCAACATCTCGTACGAATTTGCCGAGAATAAGATCAACGTGGTCGATACCTATCTCGCCAAATGGACCTATCGCGGCGATAGCTTCATCAACGAGGTCAACATCAACTTTCTGAATTACCTCAGCAACCCGACCTCGCTCAACCCCGAGCAGCCGAGTTACAATTACGACACGGTCATCCTGTTCGGCGGGCGCGAGGCATCGCGGCGCGAGCAGCAGCAGAGCTACACGCTGCGCGACGACTTCACCTATACCGGGCTCGACAAGCACGCGATCAAGGTCGGCGCGCGCGTTGAGCTGACCGATATCGAGTTCGCCAATTTGGCCTATCTGCAGCCGAGCTACGTGTTCCGCATCGACACCGTAGAACGCCCAGAAGACGTCCAAATCCCGGGCAATGATACCGACTTCACCTTCCCGGCGGAGGCCCGGCTCGGGCTGGGCAACGGCATCGTGCGCGGCTCCAATACACAGCTCGGTTTCTATATCCAGGACGATTGGGACGTAACCGACAAGCTGCAGCTCAATCTCGGCCTGCGCTGGGATTACGAGACCAACGGCAACAATAACGAGTTCAAGACCAGCGCCAATGCCGCCGCGGCGCTCCGAGCGCTGCCCAAGACGGCCTATTTCGATCCCGAAGATTACATCTCCACTGGCAAGAACCGTAAACCGTTTGCCGGCGCCTTCGCGCCGCGTATCGGCTTCTCGTTCGACATCAATGACGACGAAAGCACAGTGATCTTCGGCGGGCTCGGGCGCTATTATGATCGCAACAATTTCAACAACACGATCGACGAGCAATCGCGCACGATCAATCCGATCGGCGTGTTCCGCTTCTCGCGCGACGGCCAGCCGCGCAACGGGCTGGACACCGTGGTGTGGGACCCAAGCTACCTCACGCGCGAAGGTCTGCTCGCGTTGCGGGCGAGCGCCACGCCCGCCGGCCTGCCGGAGCTGTTCGCGGTCAAGAACGACACCAAGCCACCGGTCAACGACCAGATCAGCCTTGGGGTCCGTCAGCAACTCGGCCCGGTACAGGTCTCAGTCACGGGCTCTTACCAGCGTGGCCGCAACGGCTATACCAACATTTACGCAACTCGAAAGAATGGCGGACAAGGCGGATGCTGCGATATCACGCCGCTCGCACCGTTCGGCTTTGCCAACGCGATCGTCGGTCTGGATGGGCTCGATACGCGCTACAAGGCGCTCTTCGTGACAATCGACAAGCCGTATAGCCGCGCCAGCGGTTGGGGCGTCAATGTTGCCTACACGCTATCGAAGGGCGAGCAGAATGGTGGCGATCTGTTCAGCCTGGATGCGCCGACGCCGGATCAATATGGCTGGCGTCCGCGCAATGGCGACGAGCGGCATCGTGTCGTGTTCTCCGGCGTCGTCGATCTGCCGGCCGGGTTCCAGTTCTCGACGCTCAGCACGTTCGGCAGCGGCCAGGCGTTCCGCCTGACCGACGGCACCAACGGCGCGACATCGGGGCTGAATACGTTCAGCGGCCGCTACCCGAACAAAAATTGCATCGGCGGCGTGTTCGCCTTCTGCGAGGTCAACCTAACCTTGAAGAATACCGTCCATATCCTGGGCGGCGATGCCGAAGTTGCGGTCGATCTCCTCAACGCGTTCAACAACAAGAACTTCTCGGGGTTCGACGACTTCTTCAATGACCAAATCAATCCAGAAACCGGGCGGGTGGCTGATACGCTCGACCCGGCCGATATCGGTCGCGATCTGCTGACCCTGCCGCGGCGCATTCAGTTCCGCGTCGGCTATCGCTTCTAACCTTCCCTCGCCGGAGCGGCCCCTCGCCGCTCCGGCATCTTCTCGAATTCGAGTATCACGTGATCGATCGACGTCAGTTCCTCGGCACGGCCAGCCTCGCCGCCGCCGGTATTACCGCCCCCGTTCTTGCTGCGCCCCGCCTTGCCCGTCGATCCGCTGCCGAGCGGTTGATCGACGATATCCAGCATCGCTCCTTCCGCTTCTTCTGGGAGCGGAGCGATCCCGCCACCGGGCTGATGCCGGATCGCTGGCCCACCCCGTCCTTCGCCTCGATCGCCGCGGTCGGCTTCGCGTTGACCGTCTACCCGATCGGCGTGACGCATGGCTGGATCACGCGCGCCGCGGCGCGCACGCGCACGCTGGCGACGTTGCGCTTCTTCGCCGGCGCGACGCAGGGCGAAGCGGCCAGCGGCACGAGCGGCTATAAGGGCTTCTTCTACCACTTCCTCGACATGCGCACCGGCACGCGGTTCGGCGGCACCGAACTCTCGACCATCGATACCGCGCTGCTGCTCGCCGGCATGCTGTTCGCGCAGAGCTGGTACGATCGCGATCATCCCGAGGAACGCGAAATCCGCACGCTGGCGGAACGGCTCTACCGCGCGGTCGACTGGACCTATGCGGTGCGCAACACGCCGTTCCTGTCGATGGGTTGGCATCCCGAAAACGGCTTCATCGCCTCGGACTGGAATATCTATAACGAGGGCATGCTGCTCTACATTCTGGCGCTGGGCTCGCCGACGCACGCGCTGCCGGAGGGTACATGGCAGGGCTGGTCGGCACGGTTCGAGCCGAGCTGGACGAGCCAGGGCGGCCATTCCTATCTCGAATTCCCGCCGCTGTTCGGCCATCAATACAGCCAGATGTGGATCGATTTCCGCGGCATCCGCGACGGCTTCATAGCCGCCAAGGGGCTCGATTATTTCGAGAATAGCCGCCGCGCCACCTATGCGCAGCGCGGCTATGCGATCGACAACAAGCATGGCTGGAAAGGCTATGGCCCCGACTGTTGGGGGCTGACCGCGTGCGACGGGCCGGGCGACTTCAAGCTCACGCTGGCGGGCAAGGAGCGCGAATTCTTCTCCTATTCCGCGCGCGGCCCGGGCGACCGCGACGATGGCACGATCGCGCCGACCGCCGCGCTGGGCTCGATCGCCTTCGCGCCGGAAATCGTCGTACCGACGATCGCCGCCATGCACCGCAATTATGGCCGCGGCATTTACGGCCAATACGGCTTCCTCGATTCGTTCAACCCGACACTCACCGACGCCAGCGCGCCGCTGCGCCACGGCAAGGTCGTGCCCGGGATCGGCTGGGTCGACGGCGATTATCTCGGCATCGATCAGGGGCCGATCGTCGGCGGGATCGAGAACCACCGCACCGGGCTGATCTGGCGCACGATGCGGCGCAACCCGCATATCCGCCGCGGGCTGCAGCGTGCCGGCTTTACCGGCGGCTGGCTGGCGTGATGCTCGCGCTGGCCCTGGTGTTGGCCGCGCAGGCGCCGGCGTGGAGCGCCTCCGCCTCGGATGGCGTGACATCGCAGGTTGCCGCCAGTGCGGACGGCTTCCGGCTCGACTATGATTTCGCCGCCGTGTCCGGCTATGCCGTCGCGCGGCGTGACGAGCCGCGCGACTGGCCGGCCAATTTCGTGCTGCGCTTCAAGCTGCGCGGTACCGGCGGCGTCAACGATGTGCAGATCAAGTTCACCGATGCCAGCGGCAAGAACGTGTGGTGGGTGCGGCGCCCGAACTTCCGCCCCACGCCCGCTTGGCAGACGATCGAGATCCGCCCACGCGACATCGCTTTCGCCTGGGGCCCGAGCGCCGACAAGACGCTGCGCCGCACCGAAGGGATGGAGATCGTCGTCGTGCGCGGGCGCGATGGCGGCGCCGGGCGGATCGAAATCGCCGATCTCGCCTTCACCCCCCTGCCCGTGCCCACCCCGCTGCCGCCACCCCGCGCCAGCGATGCGCGCGCGCTCGATGCCAGGCGGACGCTCGCCCGTCCGCTTACGATCGACTTTGGCGGCGTGCGCGAGTTGGGCGGCTTGACCCTGACCTGGGGGTCACGGTTCGCCCCACGTTACACAATCGAGGCGTCGGACGATCGCCGCCGCTGGCGCACGCTGCGCTCCGTGACGGCAGGCGATGGCGGCGACGATCCGCTCGCTCTGCCCGGCACCGAGACACGCTATCTGCGCCTCACCGCCGCCGGTCGGCCCGACCTGACCAGCGTCCGCGTGATGCCGCCCGAATGGGGTGCCACGCCCAATGCGATGATTGCCGCCCTGGCCCAGGCGGCACCGCGCGGCGCCTATCCGCGCGGTTTTACCGAACAATCCTATTGGACGCTGGTGGCCAGTGACGGCGGCGCAGTATCGGGGCTGATCGGCGAGGATGGCGCGATCGAAGTGGCCAAGGGTGGCTTCTCGATCGAACCGTTCGTCGTCGCCGGCGGCAAGCGCGTGTCCTGGGCAAACGTCACGCCCGAACAGTCTTTACGCGGGGATTATCTGCCGATCCCGCAGGTCCTGTGGCGCGGCGACGGCTGGACCCTGGCGACTACGCTTGTCGCCGACCAGACAACGCCGCGGCTGCTGGCGCGCTGGCGGCTGACCAACACCGGCGATCGTCCCCGCACCTTGCGGCTGGCGCTCGGCATACGGCCGTTTCAAGTCAATCCGGCCGCGCAGTTTCTCAGCCAGCAGGGCGGCGTCAGCCCGATCGCGCGCATCGCCTGGGCCGAAGGCGCGCTCGCCGTGACCTCACCGCCAGCGATCGCCGGCGACCCCGCCGTCACCCGCACCTTATTCCCGCTCACCCCGCCGACTAACGTCGCGGCACGGCCGTTCGATCAAGGCGCACTTCGGCCCAGCGATAGCGGCGCGCTCATGGTGGACGATCCCGCCCACCTCGCCGCCGCCACGCTCGACTGGCAAGCAACGCTAGCCCCCGGCGAAACGCTCGACGTGCCGATGGCGATCGGTGGCGCCATGCCGAATCGCGCCACATTCGACGCCGCCGAGCGGGCCACCGCTGCCTATTGGCAACGCGCGCTGGGTACCGTCACGATCACCGCCCCACCGCCCAAGCAAGCGGTCGCCGACACGCTCAAGACCGCGCTCGCGCATATCCTGATGAGCCGCGAGGGGGCGGCGCTTAAGCCGGGTACACGGTCGTACGACCGCAGCTGGATCCGCGATGGCGCGATGATCGGCGATACGCTGCTGCGGCTCGGCCAGCCGGGGCCGGTGCGCGCCTTTGCCGATTGGTATGGCACCAAATTATTCGCCAATGGCAAGGTGCCGTGTTGCGTCGATGCGCGCGGGCCCGATCCGGTGCCGGAGAATGACAGCCAAGGCGAGTATATCCACCTCGTCACGCAACTCTATCGCTACACCGGCGACCGCGCCGCGCTGGCGCGCGACTGGCCGGCACTGGACGGCGCGCGCCGCTACATGGAGAGCCAGCGCCAGTCGGAGCGCAGCGCCGCCAACCTCACGCCCGAGCGCCGCCACCTCTACGGCCTGCTGCCACCGTCGATCAGCCACGAAGGCTATTCGGCCGAGGCGCAATACAGTCTGTGGGACGATTTCTGGGGGCTGACCGGTTACAAGGATGCGGCCTTTGCGGCCTCGGTGCTGGGCAAGCCGGAGCGCGCCACGATCGCGGCGCAGCGCGACCAGTTCGCCGCCGATATCCACGCGGCGATCGCCGCCTCGACCAAGCGTTTCGCGATCGATTTCATCCCCGGCGCGGTCAGCCTCGGCGATTTCGATGCCACCTCGACGACGATGGCGCTCGATCCCGCCGGCGAAGGCGCGAGGCTCGATCCCAAGCTGCTGAGCAACACCTTTGCCAAGCAATATGATCGCGTCATGGCGCGCGCCGCGCCGGGCGCGGCCTGGGCGGACTATACGCCGTACGAATTGCGCAATGTCTCAGCGCTGGTCCGGCTCGGCCAGCCCGCCCGCGCCAATGACCTGCTCACCGCCTATATGGCCGATCGCCGCCCGGCGGCGTGGAACGGCTGGGCCGAAGTGGTCGGCCGAAACCCCCGCGACATCCGCTTCATCGGTGACATGCCGCACGCCTGGGTCGCCTCGGACTTCATCCGCGCCGCGCTCGACCTGTTCGCCTATGTCGGCGATGACGAGACGATCGTGCTGGTGGGTGGGCTGGACGGCGCCTGGCTGGCCGGCACGGGCACGGCGATACGCGGGCTGCGCACGCCCTACGGCGCGCTCGACCTGGCGGCGCGCGACGATCGCGGCACGCTGCGGCTCGACCTGTCCGGCGACGCCCGGCCGCCAGGCGGGTTCGTCATCGACTGGCCGTTTGCTGGAACGCCCGGCAGCGCCACGATCGACGGCCAAAGGGGCGTCGCGGTCGGGCGCCGGTTACAGGTGCCGGCGGCAGCGCGGCACATCGTGTGGCAGCCTCAATCCGGCCGCGTCGACATCGAATAGGGCCGCGCCGCCGTGCCGCTCGCCCAGATCTTGTTCGGCGTCGCGCTCATCGTGAAACGCAGCTCACCGCCAGTGCGGATCTCGGCATCGGTGAGATAGCTGCGGTTGAGCGCCGCGCCGTTCAAGGTGATGCCCGCGACATAGCGGTTGGTCGGCGACAGTGCGTGGGCGACCATTGTGAAGCGCTTGCCGCCGGGCAGATTGAGCACGGCGCGATCGACGAACGGACGGCCGATGACATATTCGTTCGATCCCGGCGCCAGCGGGTAGAAGCCGAGCGCGGTGAATACCAGCCAGGCCGACATCTGCCCGAGATCGTCATTGCCCGACAGGCCATCGGGCGCCGGCATATATTGCGAGGCGACGATCTGCCCGAGCCGTTCCTGCGTCCGCCACGGCGCGCCGGCAACGGCGTAGAGATAGGCGACGTGATGGCTCGGCTCGTTGCCATGGATATATTGCCCGATCAGCCCGGCGATATCCTCGGCATGGCTGTAATCGACTTTCGAATTGTCGAACTCGAACATCGCGTCGAGCTTGGCGATCGCCTTGCGATCCCCGCCGAGCAAGCGGATCAGCCCGGCCTGATCCTGCGGCATGAACCAGCTATATTGCCAGGCATTGCCCTCGGTATAATCCGATCCGTAATTGATCGCGGTGGGATCGAACGGCGTGCGGAACGCGCCGCTCGACAGCCGCGCGCGCAGCCAGCCGGTCTTGACGTCGAAGCTGTTGCGCCAATTGCCCGCGCGCTTTTCGAACCGTGCGGCAATCTCGCTGCGCCCCATCGCCCGCGCCATCCGCGCGATCGTCCAGTCGTCATAGGCATATTCGACTGTCTTGGACGCTGCTTCCGCCTCCTTGTCGATCGGCACATAGCCGCGCTTGATATACTCGCCCAAGCCACCGTACGGCGCATAATCCGCGCTCGCGACCATCGCCGCCAGCGCGGCATCGGCATCGAAACCGCGAATGCCCTTGAGATACGCGTCGGCGATCACCGGCGCGGCGTGATAGCCGATCATCGTCCAGGTCTCGCGCCCGGCGAACTGCCACACCGGCAGGATTCCGTCCGGGCTATGCTCGCGGCTGGCGACCAGCGAACGCACGATATCGTTGGTCGTCTCGGCCGGCTGGACCAAGGTGAGCAGGGGATGTTCGGCGCGGAACGTGTCCCACAGCGAAAAGGTCGAGCGGAAGGTATAGCCGGTCGCGACACGCACCTGATCGTCCGGCCCGCGATAGCGGCCATCCATATCGCTCCACACGCTCGGTGCGAGCAGCGCGTGATACAGCGCGGTATAAAAGTTGGTCCGCATCGGCGCCGGCGCGTCGATCTCCACCGCGCCGAGCGCGTTGGTCCAGGCCGCCGTGGTGCGTGCGCGAACCGCGTCGAACCCGCCCGGCTCGGCATTGAGATTGGCCACCGCGCCCTGCTCGTCAACCCCGGACAGCGCCACCTTCACCTCGAGCGGCGCGGCCAGCGAACCGAAATCGAGCCGTGCTTCGAGCGCACGGCCGAGCTTCTCGACCAGCGCGTCGCTATCGCGACCGAGGCCTTGAAAGCCCTTGTAGGGCACCGTGGTATCGCGATCGACCAACGCGTGGCCGGTGAGTGGCGCTGAGAAGCGCATGGCAAAGAACAGCTTTCGCCCCGGTGCCCAGCCGCGTGTCTCGCGAAAGCCGGTGAGCGTGCCGTCGGGGCGCAGGTGCAGGCCTGACCATAGAATCTTGCCGGGATAATCGTATAGCGAGGAGCGCAGATCGAGCACTAGATGCGCGGGCTTGCCCGGCGCGAAGGCATAACGATGCACGCCGATCCGCGTCCCCGCGGTCAGCTCGGCGCGCACCCCATTATCGGCCAGGGTCACGGCATAATAACCCGGCCGCGCCACTTCGCTGGCATGATCGAAGCGCGAACGATAGCCCGAGCCAGGCTTGGCGGGATCGCCCGGATCGAGCTGCGCCATGCCCGATTGCGGCATGACCAGGATGTCGCCCAGATCGGAATGGCCGGCACCGGAAAAATGCGTGTGGCTGAAGCCCTGGATCGTCGGATCCTCGTAGCGATAGCCTGCCGCGTGGGGATAGCAGGCGCGGATCTGGCAGCTCGTGTCAGTATCGGGCGACAATTGCACCATGCCGAACGGCGCGGTCGCGCCGGGAAAGGTGTGGCCCTGCCCGCCCGTGCCGATCATCGGATCGACCGCGTCGATCGGCGTGGCCGCCTGCTGCGCCATGGCGGCGCTGGACACGGAAAGGGCGAGCAGCAGTAGGATACGCATGAGCGTGGTTTAAGCAGATGCTCGGCCTGACTGTCCAATCGGACGTGGCCTGACTGTCCAATCGGACGTGGCCTGACTGTCCAATCGGACGTGGCCTGACTGTCCAATCGGACATTGGGCAGTCAGTCCGACGGGAGCACAGTCACAGCGCCCTCAACCGGCCCGCACGACCCGCTCCAGCACCGCCAGCGGCATCGCACCCTTGAGCAACACGGCGTGGAATTGCTTGAGCGAGAAGCCCGGTTTCTTCTCCGCTTCGGCGCGCAGCCGCGTCCAGATCGTGTGGCCGATCTTGTAGCTGCACGCCTGCCCCGGCCAGACGGTGTAGCGATCGATCTCGCTTTGGCTGCGACCGCGCGCGATGCCGGTGGTGGCGATGAGATAGTCGGTCGCCTGCTCGCGACTCCAGCGTTTGCTGTGCATGCCGCTATCGACCACCAGCCGCGTGGCGCGGAACAGCAACGATTGCAGATAGCCGACCTGGCCGAGCGGATCGCCCTCATACATGCCCATTTCGTCGGCCAATTGCTCGGCATAGAGCGCCCAGCCTTCGGAATAGCCACTGAAGAAGCCGCGGCGCCGGATCAGCGGGATTGCCGTGCTTTCCAGCGCGAGCCCGACCTGCAGGTGATGGCCCGGCACGGCTTCGTGATGCGTCAGCGTCGCCAGTCCGAATTTCGGCCGATCGAACGTATCGCGCAGGTTGATGTAATAGATTGCCGGGCGCGAACCATCGAGCGAGGCGTTCTGGTAATAGCCCCCCGGCGCGCCGGCCTGGATCGTCGGCGGCACGCGGCGCACTTCGACCGGCGCGGCGGGCACCGTGGCGAACACTTCCGGCAAGCGCTTCTGCATCGCCTTGATCTGGCTGTTGAGCTGCGCCAGCAAGGCATCGCGCCCGGCATCGGTATTGGGGTAAAGCTGATCGGGCCGCTTGTTCAGCGCGACGAGGCGCTCGCCGACGCTCCCCTGGCTCATTCCCTGACTTTTCAGGATCGTGTCGATCCGCGCACCGATCTCGGCGACCTGCGCCAGGCCGAGGCGGTGGATTTCGTCGCCGCTCATCGCCACCGTCGTCGCCGCCTCGGCCGCCGCGGCGTAATAGGCATCGCCATCGGGCAGGCGCCAGCAGCCGGCATCATGCACCGCCTTGCCGCGCAACGCGGTGACCAAGGCACGCTGCCGCTCGACCGCCGGGAAAATCTCGCGGGCGACGATCGCCGTCGCCTGGGCCACGCGGTCGTCGGGCAGGTTGGCCGCCTTCAGTTTGGCGGCGAAGCTCGCCACCATCACCGTCTTGTCGGCCGGCGCCTCGAGCAGGCTACCGAGCTGTTTCAGCGTGGTATCGAGAATATAGTCCGGTGCGAACACGCCGCGGGCCGCATCGTCGCGCTGCTGCGCCGTGCTGTCGTCGAGCGCCTTGGGAAAGGCAGCGAGCCGCGCGAGATAGGCGTCCGCCTCGCCCGCATCGCGGACCCGCACCTGTGATTCGAGGAAATCGGGCACGTCGCGATACGGGCCGCTCAGCTGGCTCAGCACATAGGGGGCGAACCGGCCGAGGCTGCTGCCATAAGTGAAGCGCTTGGCCCCGGCCAAGGCGCGGGTCAGCTGGTAGCTGACCACTTCGTAATCGAGCGCGGCTGCCGGCGACAGCCCGGCCGTCCCGAAGGCGCGCAGTTCGGCCAGTTCGGCCTTGGCGCGGGCCAGATCCTTGGCCCGTCCCGCCGCCGACTGATCGTCGAGCTGCGCTTTCAGCGCGGCGCGCGCGCCCGTATCCAGCCCAAGCCGCGTTGCCTGTTCGGGCGACTCGCCGAGCCGCGCGTAGAAGAAGCGATCGAGCATCGTGCGCAGCGCCACATCGCGGTTGGCGGCCGCGACGGCCGCGCGCAGCGGCAGCGCGCCGGCCACGGAGACGGCTGCGGCACTGGCGAGAAAACGGCGACGATGCATGGGGATACTCCTGTAATCCTGCCGACGGTCATAGCCGAGCGTCGGCGCCGATAGCCACCGCCATCGCGCGCTGTGCCCGCCAGCCCTGCTCCACGACTGGCCCCCGCCTCCGCCCGTGATCCGCGATGTTCCAAATCGCCCCAGCAAACCCTAAGGGCGTGCCCGAACAAGGCGAAGATGGATCGGCATGACGGGAAGCGAGATACAGGATCTGCTGGTGGCGGCGTTGGCGCGCAAAAGCGGCGGCAGTGCGCGCAGCTGGCGGCTGGCCATCGGCCCGGTCCGCGTCTACGACGCCAGGACGCACCCGTTGTGCAATTGGTCGGTGACGCCGTCCGGCAGCGTGCGTGAAATTGCCGCGATCGAGCATCTGCTCGACACCGTACGGCTGAGCCACCCGATGGTTACCGGGGCCTGAGCCACCCGAAGACTGTTGCGAACCCTTCGCACAAACCATAGGTCAGCCAGGCGGCGCGCGGCGCGTTGCGGTGGCAAACAGAGAGCGATCGTCATCGACAGTTCTACCCCCGACGGCCCGACGCCCACGCCCCGCGGCAACCGCGCGTTGCGTGCCGGCTGGCTGGTGCTGGGGCTGATCTGCGTGGCGCTGGGGGTGATCGGCGCGATCGTGCCGCTGATGCCGACCACCATCTTCCTGATCCTGGCGGCCGGCTGTTTCGCCCGCTCGTCGCCCCGGCTGGAGGCCTGGCTGCTCGATCACAAGCGCTTCGGCCCCACGTTGCGCGCGTGGCGCGCGGAAGGGGCGATCCCGCGCCGCGGCAAGATCGCCGCCTGTTGCGGGATGGCGCTCGGCTTCGTGCTGTTCCTGCTCGGCGCGCATCCGGGCTGGCTTCCCGCGCTGCTGGTCGCGGCGCTGATCGGCGGATGCGCCGCCTATGTCGTGTCGCGCCCGTCGCCGACCTGACCGGCTAGCGCACGATCCAGCGCGGATGACCGTCCGCGCTCAGCACGATATCGGGCACGCCGATCGGGTCGCTGCCCGTCTCCACCCAGCCGGCCCCCGAACAATGATCGCAGATCGCGCGCTTGCAGCGGAAGCTGACCAAGTCGATCTCGACATTCCATTGCCCGTGGCCGCGACATATCGTGCAGCGGCTGTCGAGCGTGCCGTTGCGCGGCTGTAGCGGCACGATATCGAATGCGTGCGGACTGTCCGGCCCAGTACAATAGACGATGTTGCTGTCATGCGGCATTTGGGCGTCCCTGATGAGAAGTGCTCAACGCCGAGCGCGGCGCTTCGCTCCCACTGCGGGCACTGCGCGATCCCGACCGGCGCGCACCGCCACGCGGCACTTTAAACAGCGTGTAGCAGATAGAACCAAAATTGTTTGAATTTAAGTGATGAGTTTCGCGCAGCACTACAAGTATTAGCAGTCGACATTGGAACACCATATATTATATCGAGCGCACCAATTGGGTCGTGCTGGCGCCGCCAGCAACCAAGAATTCAGGAGCGCTTCCATGTCTGATGACACAACACTCGACGCCGTCGAACTTGCTGCCGAACTGACCATCGCCTGGCTCGGCAACCAGAACAACCGCGTTTCGGCAGAAGACGTGCCAGCATTCCTGCGCACGATGTACAGCACGGTGAGCGAACTTTCTGGCGCTGCCGGAACATCCGCTGATGCCGGCGAAGAAACCGCCCCCGAGCAGGAATATACTGCCGCGGTCAGCGTGCGAAAGTCTCTGGCTTCCAAAGATCACATCATCTCGATGATCGACGGCAAGCCTTACAAGACGTTGCGCCGGCATCTTTCCACCCACGGCATGACCCCTGAACAATATCGCGAACGTTATAATCTCAAGGCCGATTATCCGATGGTCGCCGAGACCTATTCGGAACAGCGCCGCGCCATGGCGCACCGCATCGGCTTGGGCCAGAAGGGCCGCGCCGCGCGTGCCGCCTCGTCCGAGACTGCCGCTGCCGCCGGCGCCGTCGCCGACAAGCCCAAGCGCGGTCGCCGTCCAGCCAGCGCCGAATAACGGAAACAACCGCGCGGTCCCCACGGGATCGCGCGGTCGGTTAGACGGTGAAGCTTTCGCCGCAGCCGCACGCACCCTTGGCGTTGGGGTTCTGGAACACGAAGCCGGCGGCGAAATCGTCCTCCACCCAATCCATCGTGCTGCCGATCAGATACAGGATCGAGCCGCCATCGACGAACAACGTGCCGCCCGGCGTGTCGATGCGCTCGTCGAACGGTTTCGCCTCGGTGACGTAATCGACCGAATAGGCCAGCCCGGAACAGCCGCGGCGCGGCGTGGACAGCTTGACGCCGATCGCCTCGGCCGGCGCCTTGCCCATCAGCTCGGCGATGCGCGCGTGCGCCGAGGGCGTCAGGTTGAGCGCCGCAGGGCGCGGGCGAGCGATCGTGGCCATCACAACATCCCCAATTCGAGCTTGGCGTCGTCGCTCATCTTCTGCGGATCCCAGGCCGGATCCCACACCAGATTGACCTCGGACGTTCCAACTCCCGGTACCGCGCCGACGCGCAATTCGACTTCCATCGGCATCGATTCCGCCACCGGACAATTGGGCGTGGTCAGCGTCATGGTCACCACGGCATGGCCGTCGGCGGTGACGTCGACGCCGTAGATCAGCCCGAGATCGTAGATGTTGACCGGGATTTCCGGATCGTAGATTTCCTTCAACGCATCGACGACAGCCTCGTACAGCGCCCCGCCCGGCTCGCCCGGCACGTCGCCGGCCGGCTTCTGCGCCAAAAAGCCTTCGAGATAGTCGCGCTTGCGCTCGGCTGGCGCGGCGAACGGTTCCGGCGCCTCGACGCGGGCGCGCGGCGGCGCGGCGACGGCGCTTACTTCTTCGATCGCTATGCTGCGTTCTTCGTTCATCCGAAGATCCTCGTTACTCGTTGAATACCCGCCACTAGTGCGTCCACGTCGGCGGCCGAATTATACACGCCGAAGCTCGCCCGGGCGGTCGCATCGACACCCAGCACCTGCATCAGCGGCTGCGCGCAATGATGTCCGGCGCGGATCGCCACCTTCGCTTCGTCCAAGATGGTGCCGATGTCATGCGGATGCACCCCCTCGATACTGAACGAGACGATCCCAGCGCTGTCCTCCGGCCCAAACAGGGTGACCGAATTGATCTGCGACAGCGCGTCGCGGGTCTTGGCGACGAGCGCGGTTTCGTGCGCGTGGATCGCGTCGAGGCCGACGCTTTCGACATAGTCGATCGCCGCATGCAGACCGAGCACGCCGACGATATGCGGCGTGCCGGCCTCGAACCGACCCGGCGGCGGCGCATAGGTCGTCTTCTCGAACGTGACCTTGTCGATCATTGCGCCGCCGCCCTGATAGGGCGGCATCGCCTCAAGCAAGTCGCCCCTGCCCCACAGCACGCCGATGCCCGTCGGGCCGTACAGCTTGTGGCCGGAGAAGACGTAGAAATCGCATTCGAGCGCGGCGACATCGACCGCCATGCGCGGCACCGCCTGGCAACCGTCGAGCAGGATTTTCGCGCCGACGCTGTGGGCGATATCCGCAGCCCGACGCGCGTCGAGCACCGAGCCGAGCACGTTGGAGACGTGCGCCAGCGCGACGAGCTTGTGCGCGGGCGTGATCATCGCCTGCATCGCATCCAGATCGATGCGGTGATCGGCGGTCAGCGGGATCACGTCGATCGCGGCGCCGACGCGCTCGGCAACCATCTGCCACGGCACGATATTGCTGTGATGCTCGAGCTGGGAGAGCAAGATGCGGTCGCCGGCCTTGAGCTGCGTGCCGGCCCAGCACTGCGCGACGAGGTTGATCCCCTCGGTCGCGCCGCGGACGAAGACGATCTCGTCGGGCGTGGTCGCGCCGATGAAGCTTGCGACCTTCTTGCGCGCGGCTTCATAGGCGAGCGTCATGTCGGCCGAGCGCTGGTACACGCCGCGATGGACGGTGGCATAATCGGTGTCGTAGCCTCGCGTGATCGCATTGATGACCACTTGCGGCTTCTGCGCGGTGGCGGCGGTGTCGAGATAGGCCCAGCCGCTGGGGATGGCAGGGAAATCAGTCACGCGGTCGAGCGGGCGGGTGTCGAGAAGGACGCTCATCTTCCCCCCTCCCGTTTGCGGGAGGGGCCGGGGGTGGGCTCCCGGCCAACGGCAAACGCAGCGCTACCGGTAAGCGCGAGCCCACCCCTAACCCCTCCCGCAAGCGGGAGGGGGATAAGAACAGCGCGTATCACAACATCCGCTCCAACGCCGCCTGCGCTGCCGCTTCGATGCGCTCCCGCTCGCCGGCATCCGCGATGCCCTCGAACACACTGGCGATGAACGCGCGCAGCAACAGCGCCTTAGCCTCGGCCGGCGCGATCCCGCGCGAGGCGAGATAGAATAAGGCGTTGGCATCCAGCTCGCCGACCGTCGCGCCATGCGCGCACTTCACGTCGTCGGCGTAGATTTCCAGCTCGGGCTTGGCATTGGCGGTGGCGGTGCGCGACAGCAGCGTCGCCTTCACGCTCTGCGACGCATCGGTCTTCTGCGCATGCCGCGCGACCGCGACCTTACCGAGGTACGAACCCGTCGCCCGGCCCGCGAGCACCGAGCGCACGACCTGATTGGAGCTCGCGTTCGGCTCGATATGGTTGAGCGTCGTGACGATCTCCAGCGTCTGATCGCCCCCGCCGAGGATCGCCCCGCCGAGCTCGAAATGCGCGCCTTCGTGGCACGTCACGTCGATCGTCACGCGACCAAGCTTGCCGCCGATGTTGAGGACATGGAACGTCGCGGTAGCCCCGGCGCGCAGGATGACGCGGTAATCGCGGATCGCGACGGCATCGAGCGCGTCATCCTGCAGGATGACGCGCGAGATCGACGTGCCGGCGGGGACATCGATGACTTCCGGCGCGGGCACGGGCCAGACCGAGGCGACAGCCTGCAGATCACTGTAGCGCCAGCTTTCATCCCTCCGTGTGGGGAGTGTTGCAACGTTCATAACCAGCGCACCATCTCTGCGCCCTCAGCACCTCTGCGCGAACCAATCTTTTTTGTTCGCGCAGAGGCGCGAAGGACGCTGAGAAGAAGGGGAGAATGTTTGCCTGCGGCGCTCATGCCATCACCGCCGCATAGCCTTCGCTCTCCAACTCCAGCGCCAGTTCCGCACCACCGCTGCGGATGATCCGCCCGCCGGCCAGCACGTGGACAAAGTCCGGCTTCACGTAATCGAGCAGCCGCTGGTAATGCGTGATGAGGATCACCGCCTTGTCCGGCTGGCGCATGATGCGGTTGATGCCGTCGCCGACGACGCGCAGCGCATCGATGTCGAGCCCGGAATCGGTCTCGTCGAGGATCGCGAGGCGCGGGCCGATAATGCCCATCTGCACCATCTCGTTGCGCTTCTTCTCGCCGCCGGAAAAACCGACATTGACCGGCCGCTTGAGCATCTCCTGATCCATGCTCAGCGCATCGGCCTGCGCGCGGGCGAGCTTGAGGAATTCGGCGCCGGACAGCGGCTTTTCGTCACGCAGGCGGCGCTGCGCGTTGAGCGCCTCGCGCAGGAACTGCACGTTGGACACGCCGGGGATCTCGACCGGATATTGGAAGCCGAGGAACAGGCCGGCGGCGGCGCGCTCATGCGGCGCCATTTCGAGCAGGTCCACCCACGCTCCGGCATCCCGGACTTGATCCGGGATCGCGCTGCCTTCGGCGGCGGCAGCGAAGCTGGGCCCCGGCTCAAGGCCGGGGTGACGGGCGGGCTGGAACTGCACGCTGCCGGCAGTCACGTCATAGCCGGGCCGCCCGCCCAACACATAGCCGAGCGTCGATTTGCCCGCGCCGTTGGGGCCCATGATGGCATGGACTTCGCCCGCATTGACGCTGAGCGACAGGCCCTTGAGGATTTCCTTGCCGTCGATTTCGGCGTGGAGGTTTTCAATCTTCAGCATTACTTTTCACCATTAGATCTGATCGACCGGATTTGCGTCAGGGCTTCCTGCTCGGCCGCCAGCCGCAAGGCGGCGACACGGTCGATCGCCTGTTCCTTGGTCGCGCCCGCCTTTATTTCGGCGAACATCGCAGCGCTCCCGGACGCGAGATTGACCCTCATACAGTTAGAGCGCGCCGCCTCCAGAACGACCCGGTCGTCGTCCTTTGCCTGCGCCAACGTCGCAGCTTGCTTGAGCAGACATTTGCGAAAGGGTTCATACTTTTCACGGCCTGGCGAGGCGCCATCCGCGACGACGGCCTGCAAAAGCAACAGCCAGATGATCACCCCACGCTCCCCTCAAGGCTAATCCCCAACAACTTCTGCGCCTCGACCGCAAACTCCATCGGCAATTGCTGCAGCACTTCGCGCGCGAAGCCATTGACGATCAGCGCCACCGCGCTCTCCGAATCCAGCCCGCGCTGCATCGCGCAGAACATTTGGTCGTCGGAGATTTTCGACGTGGTCGCCTCATGCTCGATCTGCGCAGTCGGGTTGCGCACTTCGATATAGGGCACGGTATGCGCGCCGCACTGGTCGCCGAGCAGCAGGCTGTCGCACTGCGTGAAGTTGCGCACGCCCTCCGCGGTCGGCGCGACGCGCACCAGCCCGCGATACGTGTTGTCCGAGCGGCCAGCGGAGATGCCCTTGGCGACGATGGTCGAGCGCGAGCCCTTGCCGAGATGGATCATCTTGGTGCCGGTATCGGCCTGCTGGCGATTGTTGGTCACCGCGACGGAATAGAATTCGCCGACGCTATTCTCGCCCGACAGCACGCAGGACGGATATTTCCACGTGATCGCGCTGCCCGTCTCGACCTGCGTCCAGCTAACCTTGCTGTTCCGCCCCGAGCACAACGCCCGCTTGGTGACGAAATTATAGATCCCGCCCTTGCCGTTCTCGTCGCCGGGATACCAGTTCTGCACGGTCGAGTACTTGATCTCGGCATCGTCGAGCGCGACCAGTTCCACCACCGCTGCATGCAGCTGGTTCTCGTCGCGCATCGGCGCGGTGCAGCCTTCGAGATAGGAGACGTACGAACCCTTGTCGGCAACGATCAGCGTGCGTTCGAACTGGCCGGTATTCTCGGCATTGATGCGGAAATAGGTGCTCAGTTCCATCGGGCAACGCACCCCCTCCGGAATATACACGAAGGTCCCGTCGCTAAACACGGCGGCGTTGAGCGCGGCGAAATAGTTATCGTGGATCGGCACGACGCGGCCCAGCCACTTGCGCACCAGATCGGGATATTCCTTGATCGCCTCGGAGATCGAGCGGAAGATCACGCCCGCGGCTTCGAGTTCCTTGCGGAACGTGGTCGCCACTGAGACGCTGTCGAACACGGCGTCGACCGCGACACGACGCTTGGGCGTGCCGTCGGCCTCCGTCTCCACCACGCCGGCAAGCATCTTCTGCTCGGAGATCGGAATGCCGAGCTTCTCATAGACGCGCAGGATCTCAGGATCGACTTCGTCGAGGCTGCCGAGCTTCGGTTTGGCCTTTGGCTCGGCGTAATAATAGGCATCCTGGTAATCGATCGGATCGATCTCCAGCTTGGCCCAATCCGGCGTCTCCAGCGTCAGCCACAGGCGATACGCCTTCAGCCGCCAGTCGAGCATCCATTGCGGCTCGTTCTTCTTGGCGGAGATGAAGCGCACCGTGTCTTCGGACAGCCCCTTCGGGGCGAATTCCTGTTCGATGTCCGAATGGAAACCCCATTCGTACGTCTTGTTCGCGGCCTCATAGGCTTCGGCGTTCTTCGTGGCCATCTTAGTTCAAGACCTCAGTGCCCCGGCGCAGGCCGGGGTCCAGTTGGGAAGGTTGCGGTCGGACAGCGGTGGCGTCCGCCATCTGCTGGTCCACGGCTGGGCCCCGGCCTTCGGGGTCCCCAGAAAATAGTCCTTTCTGCGGTGCCCCGTCGCCGGGGAACACGGACAGACTAGCAAGACTGACGCTTGCCAGCGCGCCGCGCACGGCGCCGTTGACCACATTCCAGTGCGGCTTCACCTGGCACGTTTCCTCCGCCTTGCAGTCGCGCGATGCGTGCTCGACACAGGAGGTCAGCGCGATCGGCCCCTCGACCGCCTCGATGATCTCGGCGAGGTTGATCGCCGAGGGTGGCCGCGACAGGCGAAAACCGCCGCCGGTGCCGCGCGCGCTTTCGATCAGCCCGGCCGCGGACAGCCGGCTGACCAGTTTCTGCACTGTCGGCAGCGGCACGCTGGTCTCCTCGGCGAGCAGAGTCGCATTGAGCCGCGCCACGCCACCGCAATGGCGCGCGGCGGCGGACATCATCACGACCGCATAATCGGCAAGGCTCGAAAGACGCATAGTTGCGAGACGTTCTCAAATCGGACTAAATTGTTCCGATTGCCTATTTGGGGATGGGGGCGTGTTAGTCAACCACCTTCATTCCTCCCCCAGTGTGCTGGGGGAGGGGGACCGCCCGCTTTCTTCAAGCGGGTGGTGGAGGGGTTCTTGCTACAAGCGCTCCACTCGCGGCCTACCCCTCCACCACGCGCTACGCGCGCGGTCCCCCTCCCCGAGCAAGCTCGGGGAGGAATGGGTTACGTCCCACTCACCATCGGGCTGACCTGCCCGTCCAACGCCACGCGCTGGGCGAAGGTCAGTTGCTGCAACGCGCCCGGATCGGCGCGGATTTGGCGCGGGGTGAGGCCGGTGAACTGCTTCACTTCGCGGATCAGATGCGATTGATCGTAGAAACCGCGCCCGATGACATCGTCGAGATTCTCGTCCGACATGTGCAGCGCCACCGCCGCGCGCAGCGCGCGATATTTGCGCGCGAGTAATTTGGGTGGCGCGCCATAGAGCGCATTGCATTTGCGCTCCACCTGCCGGCGCGACAGCCCGGTCTGCACCACCAGGTCTTCGATATCGGGCGAGGTCGAAGCCGACAGCCAGCCGTCGACCTGCTGCACGAACCCGCAGGTGGACGCATCGCCGTGCTGGACCAGTTCGCGGATCAGCGGTTCGGCAATGGCGACGCACGCGGCAATGTCCGGCGCCGACGCCAAGGCCGCTGCCGCGATGCGCAGCCGCGCCGCACCGAACAGCAAGGTGGCATCGAGCGTGCGGTTGAGCACGCTCGAGGCTTCGCTGCCGATCATCGCCCCCCAACCGGCCGGCGTCACGCCCATGCCGAACAGCCGCGCCGGGCCGGGCGCGCGCACATGGATCGGCCCGCTGGTCGGCCCGATGATATGAATATCCGGCGGTGACTGTTCGGTACCGTCGATAAAACGATAGGTCTGGCCGCCCGGCGTCAGGCGGAAGCGGAATTGCGCATGATCGGCGCGCTCGTGATCCTCGAACAGCGGCGTATCGACGGCGAACAGATAGAATACCGTGATATAGTCGGTAAGATCACCCGACGGCACGGCATAATCGAGCTGCATGTGCGGCAAGACCGCCTCCCCCAGTTTCGTTTTATCTCGCCATGTTATACTGAATGAGCCCTAAAGAAAAGCGGCCCGGACGGTATACCGTCCGGGCCGTGAGGGAAAGAACCCTCTGTTGCGAAAGGATTCCTTGGGTCGCGCTCGACCTTTAGGACGAACCCGATGTGGTTGTATTGGACGAATCCGCCACGCGCGGCAGCAGCGCGCCGCTTTGACCGCACGCCGGTGGAATGCCATGGGCGCATCATGCTGTTTCCCCTCCTCCGCCCGGCGCTGTTCGCGCTCGATGCCGAACGCGCACACGGCCTGACCATCGCCGCGCTTGCCGCCTGGGGGGGCAAGGGCGGCGCGCCGGTGGCAGACCCGCTGTTGCGCAGCATGGTCGCCGGGCTGGAATTCGCCAATCCGATCGGGCTGGCCGCCGGGGTCGACAAGGACGGGCGCGCCATCGACGGGTTCTTCGGGCTGGGGCTGGGCAGCGTCGAGATCGGCACGCTGACGCCGATCGCCCAGGCCGGCAACGCCAAGCCGCGCATTTTTCGGCTGCGCGAGGATCGCGCGATCATCAACCGGCTGGGCTTCAACAATGGCGGCATCGACGCCGCTTTGCCCCGCGCCCGCGCGGCCAAACGGCGCGGCCGACTCGGCATCAATGTCGGCGCCAATAAGGAGGCGAGCGACCGCGTCAGCGATTATGTCACCGGCGTCACCAAGGCGGCGGCGATCGCCGATTACGTCACGATCAACATTTCCAGCCCCAACACGCCGGGGCTGCGCGATCTGCAGCACGGCGCCGCCTTGGCCGAATTGCTCGCCGCCGCCGATGCCGCGCGCCGGCACGGCGACCGCCGTCCGCCGTTGTTCCTGAAGGTCGCCCCCGATCTTACCGCGCGCGAGATTGACGGCATTGCCCGCGCCGCGATCGAGCACGGCATCGACGCGCTGATCGTCAGCAATACGACGCTGTCGCGCCCCGCGCTGCGCTCGGCGAATGCCAAGGAAACCGGTGGCTTGTCCGGCGCGCCGCTTGCCGCGCTCGCCCGCACCCGCCTGACCGATTTCCGCACCGCCACCGGCGCCGCGCTTCCGCTGATCTCAGTCGGTGGCATCGACAGCGCCGACGAGGCCTATGCCCGCATCCGCGCCGGGGCGAGCCTGGTGCAACTCTATTCCGCGCTGGTCTTCGCCGGGCCGGGGCTGCCGCGGCGCATCGCTACCGGGCTGGCGGCACTGCTCAAGCGCGACGGCTTCGGGTCGGTCGCCGAGGCCATCGGCGCCCGGTAACGGCGGCGGCAGCTTGCACGCCGCCGCGACCACGTTACGGTTGGCCGCGATGAACAAGCTCCTCCTCGCGCTGACCGCGCTCACCCTGCCCGCTATCGCTTCGGCGCAAGGCATGGTCACCTCCGCCGATCCACGCGCGACGCTCGCCGGGCAGGAAATCCTGCGCGAAGGCGGCACTGCGGCCGATGCGGCGATGGCGATGCTGCTCGCGCTGACCGTGGTCGAGCCGCAATCCAGCGGCATTGGCGGCGGCGGCTTTCTGCTGCACCATGACGGCACGACCGGCATGATCGATACGATCGACGGCCGTGAGACCGCGCCCGCCGCGGCCACGCCCGATCGCTTCCTCGGCCCCGACGGCAAGCCCAAGCCGTTCTTCGACGCTTTCCCCGGTGGCACGTCGATCGGCGTGCCCGGCAATGTCCGGCTCATGGCGCTAACCCATGCGCGCTGGGGCAAGCTGCCGTGGAAGACGTTGTTCGCCCCCGCGATCAAGCTGGCCGAAGACGGCTATCAGGTCACCCGGCCGATGAACGCGGGCATCACCATGACCTCACGGCTGTGGGGCGACTTCCCCGACATCGCCAAGCTCTACAGCGACGATGGCAAGCCGCTCGCCATCGGCACACCGGTCAAGAACCCCAAGCTGGCCAAATACCTCCGCAAGCTTGCCGATGGTGGCCCCGAGGCGTTCTACGCGGGCGACAATGCCAAGACGATCGTCGACACCGCCACCCGCAGCAAGGTCTCGCCGAGCGACCTCACGCTCGCCGATCTCGCCGCCTATCGGGCCAAGCCGCGCCCCGCCGTGTGCGGCAAATACCGCGCCTACAAGATTTGCGGCATGGGCCCGCCCTCGTCCGGCGCGATCACCGTGCTGCAGATCCTCGGCATGCTCGAACGCTTCGACATGGCCAAATTGGGCAAGCACTCGCCCGTCGCCTGGCATTTGATCGGCGAGGCGATGCAGCTCGCTTATGCCGATCGCGACACCTATCTCGGCGACACCGATTTCGTTTCCGTGCCGCTCGCCGGGCTGATCGACCCGGCCTATATAAAATCGCGCTCGCGGCTGATCTCGGCCAGCAAGACGCTGGCCAGCTATACGCCCGGCACCCCGCCCGGCGCCGAGCCGCGCACCCACGCCCCGTCTGGCGAAGTACCGAGCACGACGCATTTCATCGCCGTCGATGGCCGCGGCGATATCGTCACGATGACCTCGACCGTCGAGGGGCCGTTCGGCAGCCAGCTGATTGCCAACGGCTACGTGCTTAACAACGAGCTGACCGATTTCACCTTCGCGCCGGAAAAGAACGGCATGGCGGTGGCCAACCGCGTCGAGGGCGGCAAGCGGCCCCTGTCCTCTATGTCGCCGACGATCGTTTATGATGCGGCGGGCAAGCCAATCTTCACCGTGGGCGCCGCCGGCGGCCGCACGATCATCATGCAGGTCGCCAAGGCGCTGATCGCGCATCTCGACTGGAAGGAAAGCGCGCAAGACTCGATCGGCGAAGGGCTGGTCTTCTTCAACAAGGACGGCCTGGTGCTCGAACAGGGCACCGCGCGGGAAGCCCTGCTCGCGCCGCTCGAACAGCTCGGGCACAAGGTCGTGGTCGCCAAGCTGGGCCTCAAGGCCAATGCCGCCGAACTAACCCCGACCGGCTGGGTCGGTGCAGCCGACCCGCGCAGCGTGGGCACCGCACTCGCCCAATAATAGTCACGCTATCCTCCGGGACCGCGCTTGCCCTTCGACAAGTGCGGACCGACCGCGCTAGAGTCCGCACTAAGGCCGAAAAGAAGCCGTCCAGGAGAAGCCCATGACCGCGCGTCAGCTCGAATATTTCCCCAATCTCGTGACCATGTTCTTCACCCGTGCACGCGAGGAAGGCGACAAGCCGTTCCTGTGGCACAAAGCGGGCGGCGCCTGGGTCTCGCTCAGCTGGGCAGACGCGGCAAAACAGGTCGCCAGCCTGGCCGCGGGCCTTACCGCGATCGGCCTCGAACGCGGCGACCGTGTCATGCTGGTCAGCGAGAACCGCCCCGAATGGTGCATCAGCGATCTCGCCATCATGGCCGCGGGCTGCGTGACGGTGCCGACATACGTCACCAATACCGAGCGCGATCACGCGCATATCATCGAGAATTCGGGCGCCCGCGCGGTGATCGTGTCGAACGCCAAGCTGGCCAAGACCTTGCTGCCCGCCGCGATCCGCGCCTCGCAGGCCAAGATCGTCATCGGCATCGACGAATTGCGCGTCACCCAGGGTCTGGAATGGCATGGCTGGCACGCATTGATCGCCGATCACCCGACCAGCGCCGAAACCGCCGCCGCCAAGGCGAATTTCGTGCGCGAGGATCTGGCCTGCATCATCTACACCAGCGGCACTGGCGGCAGCCCACGCGGCGTGATGCAGCATCACGGCGCGATCCTGCACAATGCGGCCGGCTGCACCTCGGTGATTTCGGAAGATTTCGGCTGGGGCGATGACGTGTTCCTGTCGTTCTTGCCGCTCAGCCATGCCTATGAACATACCGGCGGCCAGCATTTCGCGATCGGCCTGGGCGGGCAGATCTATTATGCCGAGGGGCTCGACAAGCTCGCTGCCAATATCGAGGAGACTCGCCCGACGATCATGTTCGTCGTGCCCCGCCTGTTCGAAGTGCTGCGCACGCGCATCACCAAGGCAGTCGAGAATCAGGGCGGCGTATCGGCCTATCTGCTCAAGGTCGCGCTGGATGTCGGCGTGCGCGAGTATGAAGGCCGGCTGCGGCTGATCGATCGCCCCCGCCAGTTGCTGGTCAACAGCGTGTTCAAGCCGCGCATCGCCAAGAAGTTCGGCGGGCGGATGAAGGCGATGGTCTCGGGCGGCGCGCCGCTCAACCCGGAAATCGGCATCTTCTTCCAGTCGATCGGTCTCACCTTTTTGCAAGGGTATGGGCAGACCGAAGCCGGCCCGGTGATCTCGTGCAACCGCCCCGCCGCCGGCGTGCGCATGGATGGCGTCGGCCCACCCCTGCCCAATACCGAAGTGCGCATCGCCGAGGATGGCGAGATCCTGGTGCGTGGCGAACTCGTCATGCACGGTTACTGGCGCAACGAAGCGGAAACCGCACGTGTGCTCCAGCCAGCCCCGGCAGAGCCCGGCAAGGCCCCCTGGCTGCACACCGGCGATATCGGCGAGATCGACGCCGCCGGCCGGATCAGGATCACCGATCGCAAGAAGGACATCATCGTCAACGACAAAGGCGAGAATGTCGCGCCGCAAAAGGTCGAGGGCATGTTGACGCTGCAGAACGAGATCGCCCAGGCGATGATCTATGGCGATCGCAAGCCGTATATGGTCGCGGTGATCGTGCCCGATCCCGATTGGACGCAGGAATGGTGCGCCAAGAATGGCGATGTGTGCAATTTCAAGCGCCTGGCGGAAAATAGCGAGTATCGCACCGCGATCGGCCACGCCGTCGAGCGGGTGAACAAGGAACTGGCGGTAACCGAGCGGGTGCGGCGCTTCGTGCTGGCCGACACCGCGTTCGGCATCGAGAATGAGCAGATGACCCCGTCGCTAAAGATCCGGCGCCACGTGCTGAAGCAGGTCTATGGGGCCAGGTTGGACGGGCTGTATAAAGCTACTTAAATTCCTCCCCAAGCTTGCTCGGGGAGGGGGACCGATCGCGAAGCGAATGGTGGAGGGGTACGCCGCAACCGTTGCGCGTGCCGAAATACCCCTCCACCATTTGCCGAAGAGGCAAATGGTCCCCCTCCCCCAGCGAAGCTGGGGGAGGAATAGGGATTACCGCCCGGCCTTTTTCGTCGTCGCCGCCGCAGGAACCGCCGCCACCGGCGCCACCACTGGCGCCGCCTCAACCAAGCTCACCGCCTTGCCATCCTTGCCCCGCGGCAGCACCGCCATCGTCCAATCGACATCCGGCCGCAGATATTTCGCTGCGATCTGCTGCAGCTGCACCGCGGTCATGCTGCCAATCCCGCGGAACATATTGCGCAACGCGTCAATCCGCCGCGGGTCATACGTCCCGCCCTGCAACTGGTTGAGCCAGAAGGTATTGCCGGTCGCCTGGCGCAGGATCAGTTCCTTCATCGGCGTCAGCGTGCGCTGCAGCTCGTCGTCGCCGATCGGCTTGGCGACCAGGTCGGCGGCGATCTCGCGCGACATTTTGAAGAACAGCCCGACATTGTTCGGGGCGACCTGCCCGATCGCGAACAATCGCCCGCCCGACGCCAGCCCCTCGGGCCACTGGCTCTGCACGCTCGGCGAATAGCTCGCCCCGGCCTCGGAGCGTAGGCGATCGAACAGGCGATCGCTGAACACCGCCGCCAGCACGTCGAGCGCATTGCTGTCCGACGCCAATTCGACGCCGCCGCCGGTCGGCCACACGATCACCGCCGCGGCCTGCGTCTCCGGCCCGCCATGCGTCAGGATCAACGGCGACACGTTATGCGCCGGAAACTTGACCGGCGGTGCGGCGCGGGTCGGTGCGGCACGCGCCGGCAGCGCGCCGATGCTCGCCGCGACCGCCTTGATCGCCGCCTCGGCATTGATGTCGCCGAACACCTGCACTTCGATCGGCCCCTCGGCCAGCACCGGTTCCCACAAAGCGCGGAAATTGGCTGGCGTCGTGGCATTGACCTCGTCCACGCTTGGCGTGCCCCAGCGTGGGTCGCCATCGTGCAGCAATCCTTCCAGCTCGCGCGCCAGTACGCCATCGGGCGAGGCGTCGAACCCGGCATAGCTGGCCAGCGCCAGCGATTTGGCGCGCGTCACCGGATTGGGATCCCAGCCCGGTGCCGCCATGCGCGCCGCAATCAGCCGGAGCTGATCGGCTAGGTCGCCCGGCGACGTCATCGAGCCATAGACGAAGGCATCTTCGCCGACATCGAAATCGAGCCCGATGCGGCGCCCGGCGGTCAATTGCTCGAGATCGCCCTGCCCGAGCTTGCCGATCCCGCCCGCGACCAGCGCCATGTCGCCGGCCCAGACCGGCGTCTCGCGGTCGGCCGGCAGCGCATTATAGCCGCCGCCGAAGCGCACGCGGACATAGACGCGCGTCGATTCCGCCGGGCTGACGCGCAGCATCAGCCGTACGCCGTTGGAGAAGACGACCTTCTCGGCGTCGAAATCCGGAATCTTTTCGCGGCTGACCACCGTCGCCGGGCGGCCGAGCTTTGGCAGCTTGGAGAAATCCACCTTGCCCTGGGCATTGCGCTTGCCCGCCAGGCCTGACACGTCGCTTTCCAACGCCGCCGCCAGCTTGGTCGCGGCGCTGCCATCAGGGGTCTGCGTGTTGACCAGAGCGCGCGTCACATCGCCGGCGAAGATCCGCTTGGTCGAGGCGAGCACGGTCTGTGGCGTGAACATCTTCTTGGCGATGGCGTCCTTCAGCACGGCATAGATCGTCGCCGGCGCCGTAGTGGTCTCGCGAATATCCACCGCTTCGACCATGTCGTCGGCCTGCGAGCCGCCCGCTTCGGCGCCCTGCGTCTCGACGCGGGTGCGCATCACGGTATCGAAATCGGCCAGTTCGCGCTGCACTTCGTCCGCGCTCGGCGGCGTCTTCAACGCGTCGGCGATCACCGCGCGCACGTCCTTCAACGCCGCCTCCCAATCGTTGCCGATCGGCAGGATCGAGACGAAGGTCAGGCTGGCCGAGCGCGATTCATCGCTGGTGCTCACGCTGGCGCGCAGGAAGCTGCCGCCGGCACGCGCCCGGGTCTCGAGCCGCCGGCTGATCACCCGCGCGGCGACCGAATCGACCAGCCGGTTCTGGTTCATCACGATCGTGTCGGACTGGTATTTCCACGGCTTCAGCGTCGCCATCATCACCACCGGCGGTAAGGTCGGCTCGGCGACCACCGCAGTGGCCGGCTGCTTGGGATCGGGCTTGCCGAAATCGGGATCGGCCGGGTTCTTGCCCGTGCCTTTCCAGTCGGAAAAATTCTTGATCACCAGCCGCTCGAACATCGCCGGATCGAAATCGCCCGAGATCACCACGACCGCGCGCTCCGGCCGATACCAGCGATCGTGGAACGCCTTTACCTTGGCGGCATTGGCCGCGTTGAGCATGTCGATCGTGCCGATCGGCGAGCGATCGGCCAGCGGCTGGCCGGCGAAGAAGGTCTTCAGTTGCGCCTCGCTGAAGCGCACCTGCGGGCCCGGTGCTTCGCGCTGCTCGGCGAGCACCGCGGGGCGCTCGGCGGTCAGCGCGGCATCGGTGATGTTGGGCTTGCTGACCATCCCGGCCATGATCTTCAGGCTCTCGTCGAGCCGCGCCTCGTTGGCGCTGGGCAGATCGAGCTTGTACACTGTCTGGGTCGAGGTGGTCGAGGCATTGGTGTCCGATCCGAACGTCGTGCCCATGCGCTGCCAGATACGCTTCGCCTCGCCGTCCGGCACGAATTCGGAGCCGCGGAACGACAGATGCTCGATCAGATGCGCATAGCCCCGTTCGCTGTCGGTCTCCATCAGCGACCCGGCGTCCATCCGCACGCGCACCGAGACCTGGCCCGGCGGCACGCCATTCTTGCGCACAGCATAGCGCAGGCCGTTGGGCAACGTACCGAAATGCCATTCCGGATCGGGCTTGATGTCGCTGTCGACAAACAGCCAGTTGCGGCGATCGACCTGACCCGCTTGGACGACGCTGGCGGCAGCGACGGCGGTCTGCGGCGCGGCCTGTTGCCCTTGGGCGGGCAATGCGAGACCGAGCAGCAGGGCAAGGATCAGCGGACGGCGCGAGGCGCGCGATAGGACATGCATGGCCCCTGTCGTAGCGCGGGAATTCTGAACCCGCCAGTAACGTCATCTTTTGGACCAAGATTCTGCGTATGCTGGCCCCAGCGAGACGATCGACCATGTCGCCGGGTCAGGGTTTCCGGGCTGCCTGGCAAGAAAGGACGGCATCGTGCAAGTGACTGGCGCGCAAAGCAGAATGCGGCAAGATTCGGGCAATTGGCGTGCCGCGCCCGGCCCGCGCGTGCCTGATCTCACCGTCATCTCCAGCGCGCCCGAGCCTGGCGCACCGCTGCAGGCGGAACGCAACCGCCCGGCGCTGATCAAATATGGCAAGCATCTGCGCGGGCTGTTCGATCGACTGATCGCCTCCTCGTCCTTGGTGTCGAACGCTCCGGTGCTCGACATGCGCGATTTCGCCTGGACCGCGATGCTGCGCGATCATTGGCAGGTGATCCGCGACGAAGCAGTCGCCGTCGCGCTGCGCGGCGCGCCCAGCCTGGCGACGATCTCGCCCGATCACCGCGCGATCGCCAAGATCGATATGTGGCGATCGTTCTTCCTGTGGGGCTACGGCTTCCCGATCCCGGAAAACCTCGCCCGCTGCCCGGAGACGCAGCAGCTGGTCGAGCGTATCCCCGGGTTGGTCAGCGCATTCTTCTCGATCCTCGCGCCGGGCACGCACATTCCCGACCATCGCGGCGTCAGCAAAGGGCTGATCACCTGCCATCTCGGGCTGATCGTGCCGCAGGACGGCGACGTGCGCATGCGCATTGGCGATCGCATCGTGCGTTGGGCCGAAGGCGAGACATTGGTGTTCGACGATACCTACAGCCACGAAGTGTGGAACGAGACGCGGGGCACCCGCGTCGTCCTGCTGATCCAGTTCGCGCGGCCCCTGCGCCAGCCGGGCAAGGCGATCGCCGCCTTTTTCCTGGGCTGCGTGCGCCGCTCCGCGTTCGTGCAGGAAGCGCGGCGCAATATCGACAAGTGGAACGACGCGATCCGGCGGCTGGACGGTTGATGCTCCCCTCCCTGGAAGGGAGGGGTTGGGGGTGGGTCGGTGTGGGGCAGGCAAGACGCTCCCTCGATAGCAACCCACCCCCTGCCCCTCCCTTCCAGGGAGGGGAGCCTGTTGCGCTCCACAGCAACCCTCCGTTTCGCGCGCTAACCTTGCGCCAACCGCTCCCGCGCGCCACATGCAGCGCATGCTGATAGAAACCGAAACCACGCCCAACCCGGCAACGCTGAAATTCCTTCCCGGTCGCACCGTGATGGACGCCGGCACGCGCGATTTCGCCACGCCGGAAGAAGCCGAGGCCAGCCCGCTGGCGCAGCAATTGTTCGATCTCGGCGATGTCACCGGGGTGTTCTTCGGCAGCGACTTCATCTCGGTCACCGCCGCGCCCGGCGTCGACTGGTCGTATCTAAAAGGCGACGTGCTCGCGCTGCTGCTCGATCATTTCAGCGCGCAGATCCCATTGTTCAAGCCGGGCAATGCCGGCGGCATCAGCGTGCCCAGCGACGACGCCTTTACCGACAATCCGGAAGACGCCGATATCGTCGCGCAGATCAAGGATCTGATCGAAACGCGCGTCCGCCCGGCGGTGGCCAATGACGGCGGCGACATCATCTATCGCGGCTTCGACCAGGGTAAGGTCTTCCTGCGCATGCAGGGCGCCTGCGCCGGCTGCCCGTCCTCGACCGCGACGCTGAAGAACGGGATCGAGCAATTGCTCAAATATTACGTGCCGGAAGTCACCGAAGTCCGCGCCGTCTGATCATCCGCCAAAAGGGTTCTACCATGACCGAGAAGCTGTCCGACGCGGCGCTCGATACGATCTTCCGTACCGCGCGTTCTTACAACGGCTATACCGACCAGCCGGTCGCCGAATCCGAGCTGCACGCCATTTGGGAGCTGATGAAGTGGGGCCCGACCTCGGCCAACCAACTGCCCGCGCGGCTGATTTGGTGCGTGTCCGATGAATCGAAGCAGAAGCTGGCCGCGTGTACCAGCGCGCAAAACGCGCCGAAAATCCTCAGCGCGCCGGTCTCGGTGATCATCGGCATGGACACCGAATTCCACGAACATCTGCCCGAACTGTTCCCCCACACCGATGCCAAGGCCTGGTTCGACGGCAATGCCGAGCTCCGCGCCGTCTCGGCGATGCGCAATTCGACGCTGCAGGGCGCCTATTTCATCATCGCCGCCCGCGCACTCGGCCTCGATACCGGGCCGATGTCTGGCTTCGACAATGGCAAGGTCGACGCCGCATTCTTCTTCGATACGCCGGCGGTGCGCAGCAACTTCATTTCCACGCTCGGCCATGGCGACCCGGCGACGATCTTCGATCGCCTGCCCCGCCCGGCGTTCGAGAAGTTCAATACGATCGCTTGATCGCTTGACCTGTTGCCGTCACCCCAGCGAAAGCGGGGGTCTCCAAGGTTCAAAGAGATGCCCGCATTGGCGGGCATGACGGAAAGTTGATGTTGCGCACCCTAGTCATCGAAACCGCCACTGCCGCGTGCTCGGTCGCCTTGATCGAGCATGGCGCGGTGATCGCCGCCGCGCACGAGGTGGTCAATCGCGGCCATGCCGAACGACTCGTGCCGATGATCGCCGAACTGCCTGACGGCGGCCGCGCCCAGCGCATCCTGGTCGATTGCGGCCCCGGCAGCTTCACCGGCGTGCGGGTCGGCATCGCCGCCGCGCGCGGACTCGCCTTTGGCTGGGACGCGGAAATCCACGGCTACTCCTCGCTCCCGCTGATCGCCGCCGCAGCCTTTGCCGGCGACCCCGCCTTGCGCGATCTTGCCGTCGTGCTGGAAGGGGGCCATGGCGAGGTCTTCATGCAAGGCTTCACCGCCCCGCCTTTCGCCGCCACGGAGGCGTTCGCGTCGCTCAAGCCCGCGGCCGCTCTGGCCTCGCTCGGCCAGCGCGCCGCCTTTGGCAGCGGCATCCGCCACCTCGCCGCGCTCGACGACACGCTGGCGCTGGGCGACCGCCTGCCCGATGCCGCCGCCGCGATCCTGTTGCCGGCCGCGTTCACCACCCTGCCCCCGCGCCCGATCTACGGCCGCGCGCCCGATGCCACGCCACCAGCGCCGCGAGTGCGCGCATGAGCACGGTGCTCAACCTGATCGACTTGCGCGCTGGGACGACCGCCGATCTCGCGGCAGTCGAGGCGCTGATGGCCGACGCGTTCGATCCGCGCTTTGGCGAGGCATGGACGCGCGGCCAGTGCCTCGGCATCATGGCACTGCCCGGTGTGTGGCTGACCGTCGCCTCGATCGACGGCACCCCCGCCGGCTTCACCTTGTCGCGCATCATTCTCGACGAGGCGGAACTATTGTTGCTCGCCACGGCGCCGTCCTGTCGCCGCCGTGGCGTCGGCGCAACGTTGCTGCGCGCAACAATTGCCGACGCGCGCGATCGTGGTGCAGTTACCCTCCATCTGGAAGTCCGTGACGGCAACGATGCGGTAAGATTGTACAGTAAGGCCGGTTTCGCCAAGGTCGGCCAACGACGCGGCTATTATCGCGGCACCAACGGCCAGGTGTCGGACGCCTTTACATATCGCTGCGCGTTAGCCTGATGCACCGATCTTGACGAAAATGTTACTTGCGCCGGTTCGATCGAACGACGATAGGCGCACCCACGGCCGGAAATGTAATTCAGCCGCTCACGGGTCGAAGGAACTACCATGGAACTAGAAAACGAAATGGGTGATGCGCTCATCACCCTGACGGCCGATATTGTCGCGGCCCATGTCAGCAACAACAGCGTAGCAGTCTCCGATCTCGGCGTGCTGATCTCCAACGTGCATGGCGCGCTCGCCGGCCTTGGCGGTCCCATTTCGGAGCCGGAAGTGAAGCAGGAACCGGCCGTTTCGGTACGCTCCTCGATCAAGCCGGACTTCATCGTCTGCCTCGAAGATGGCAAGAAGCTGAAGATGCTGAAGCGTCATCTTATGACGCACTACCAGATGACTCCGGAACAATATCGCGCCAAGTGGAATCTTCCTGCCGATTATCCGATGGTTGCGCCTAACTACGCGGAACAGCGTCGCACGCTGGCCAAGAAGATCGGCCTCGGCACCAAGCGCCGCAAGGTCACCGCACCGGCCCGTTGAGCTACAGGGCGCCGATCGCCGATGGCATCGGCGCCCCGTTACCCCGGCACGGCCGGGATCGTTGTGAATGCACAGCGCACCTGCTCCCCGGCACCCCCGCCAAGCCGAAGCGGCAATAAGCTCTTATTGAGAATCACTCTCCTCTTTATCAATAAGCCCAGAGCGCCTACATTGGCGTCATGGCCCGAAAGATTGATCTCGAAGCTCTTTGTAACGAAAAGGGTCTGCGCATCACCGAGCAGCGCCGCGTTATCGCGCGCGTGCTCTCAGAAGCGGAGGACCATCCCGACGTCGAAAAGGTGTATGCCCGCGCCTCGGCGATCGACCCTGGCATCTCGATCGCCACGGTGTACCGCACCGTGCGCCTGTTCGAGGAAGCCGGCATCCTCGACCGCCATGATTTCGGCGACGGCCGCGCACGCTACGAGCCCGCCCCCGAAGCGCATCACGATCACCTGATCGATGTCGAGAGCGGCAAGGTGATCGAATTCGTCGATCCCGAGCTGGAGCAATTGCAGAAGGCGATCGCCGAACGCTTGGGCTTTCGCCTGGTCGATCACCGCATGGAATTGTACGGCGTCGCGCTCGACCGCAAGGCTTAAATCCTACAACGGCGTCATCCCCGCGCAGGCGGGGATCCCTCGTCGCAGCGACCACGATCAATACCAAGTTTCGCCAGTATGGATTCCCGCCGTCGCGGGAATGACGAATGTGGATGACTCGCTGGAGAGCCGGATGCCGATCCATCCCCAAGCCAAACCATGCTGACCCCCGAGCAACGCGCCGCCGCCGCCGCCGGCACGCCGCCACCGATCGACGCGCTCGGTACGCTCCGCATCACATTGCGCGCCACTGGGCTGGTCCTGGCTCTGCTCCTCACCGTCCCGCTCCACTATCTGTGGCGCCTGCTCCGTCAGTCCTCCCCCTGGCCGAAAATCTTCCTCGGCTGGGCCGCCCGCCTGGCCGGCGCACGCGTCACCCGTGTCGGCACGCCGCTGAAACGCGACGTCTTCTATATTTCCAACCATCTGAGCTGGATCGATATCCTCGGTATCGCCGGGCAGAGCGGCACCGCCTTCGTCGCCAAGCAGGAAATCCGCGACGCGCCGATCGTCGGCTGGCTCTCCACGCTTAACCGCACCGTGTTCGTCAAACGCGAAAACCGCCTCGGCGTGGCCGAGCAGATCAACCAGTTGCGCGATGCGCTGGAGGATAATTGGTCGGTCACCGTGTTTCCCGAAGGTACCACCACCGACGGCCAGTCGCTGCTGCCGTTCAAGACCCCGATGCTGCGCGTGCTGGAACCGCCGCCGCCCGGCGTGCTGGTCCAACCCGTGCTGCTCGATTACGGCGCGGTGGCGGAGGAGATTGGCTGGATCGGCGAGGAGACCGGCGTGAACAACGCCAAACGTCTGATGTCACGCAAGGGCAGCTTTCCGCTGAGAGTACATTTCCTCGAGCCGTTCTTCCCGGCGGATTTCGGCGGGCGAAAAGCCATCGGCGCGGAAAGCCGCCAGCGGATCGAGCAAGCGCTGATCGCGACCTTGGGCAAGCCGCTCAGGCCGTTCGCCTATGCAGTGGAGTCGGTGAAATTCTCTCCTCCCCGGCACGGGGAGGTGGCAGCCGAAGGCTGACGGAGGGGGTGGCCCGGCAACGCAATCGTAGCGTGTTCGGAAGTCCCCCTCCCCGTTCCGGGGAGGATTTGAGGTTCCGCCTCACCCAGCCTATAGCCGCGTCATCATGAAACCCGCTCCCAAGACCTTTGCCGTCAAATCCTTCGGCTGCCAAATGAACATGTACGACGGCGACCGCATGGCCGAGCTCATGCTCGCGCAGGGGCTGACCCCGGCCGACACCGCCGATGCCGACCTGATCGTGCTCAACACCTGCCACATTCGCGAAAAGGCGACGGAAAAGGTCTATTCCGATATCGGCCGCCTGCGCAAAGACGCGCGCAAGAAACATGGCGGCGATCCGATGATCGCCATCGCCGGCTGCGTCGCGCAGGCCGAAGGCGCGGAAATCGTCACGCGGGCCAAGGTCGATATCGTCGTCGGCCCGCAAGCCTATCACAACCTGCCCGCTCTCGTCGCCAAGGCGGCGCGTGGCGAATCCGCGCTCGACACCGGCATGCCGGTCGAGACCAAGTTCGGCGCGCTGCCCAGCCGTCGCCGCGTACCGCCATCCGCTTTCCTCACTGTGCAGGAAGGCTGCGACAAATTCTGCACCTATTGCGTCGTGCCCTACACGCGCGGCGCCGAAGTCAGCCGCGGCTGGCAGCAGATCGTCGACGAGGCCAAGGCCTTGGTCGATGCCGGCGCACGCGAACTCACGCTGCTCGGGCAGAACGTCAACGCCTGGACCGATGGCCCGCGCGGGTTGCATGATCTGATCGCCGAACTCGACAAGATTACGGGCCTCGCGCGCATTCGCTACACCACCAGCCACCCCAACGACATGACGCAAGGCCTGATCGACGCGCACCGCGACGTGGCCAAGCTGATGCCGTTTCTCCACTTGCCGGTCCAATCCGGCAGCGACCGCATCCTCAAAGCGATGAACCGCAGCCATGACCGCGAATCCTACCTGCGGCTGCTGGAACGCGTCGTCGCGGCGCGGCCGGACATCGCGCTGTCGGGCGATTTTATCGTCGGCTTCCCCGGCGAAACCGAAGCCGATTTCCGCGAGACGCTCAGCCTGGTCGACGAGGTCGGTTACGCCCAGGCGTTCAGCTTCAAATACAGCCCGCGCCCCGGCACGCCCGCCGCCGGCATGGACGAGCAGATCGCGCCCGAGGAAATGGATGAACGCCTGCAACGACTGCAGGCCGCGCTCAACCGCGATCAGGCCGCGTTCAACGCACGCACGCTCGGCCGCACGTGCCGGGTACTGATCGAGCGCAAGGGCAAGCTCCCCGGCCAGATGCTCGGTAAGTCGCCCTGGCTGCAATCGATCCACCTGCTCACCGACGCGGCGATTGGCGATTTGGTCGAGGTCGATATCGTCCGTGCCGATCCCAATTCGCTGTCTGGCGTGGAGCGGATAAAAATCGCCGCCTGACCTGCAGCGATTTCCGCTGTCCTACACGCTGCGGCTCTGCCAGACTTGCTGGCGGATGCAGCCGACTCGTCTCTCCAAAATGCCCCGCGGTCTCGACCGACCGTTGTCGCGCCGATTCCGCCACATATATAGGCATTTGACGCCGCCCTCCGGCGTCTCGGCGAAATCGTCCAGGCCTAACCTTTGACTAACCTTAGCCTCACCCCCAGCGAAGGAATTGCATGAGCCGCAAGCCCGTCCCCGCCCAATCGGGCGAGCGTAGCCGCGCCGAACTGGTCTTCGACCGCCCCCAGCTCATGTCGCAATTGTTCGGTGAGTTCGACCAGAACCTGCTGCAACTGGAAAGCCGGCTTGGTGTCTATATCACCGCGCGCGGCAACAAGATCCAGCTCGAGGGCCGCGCCGAGGCGGTGGCCGAAGCGCGCGACGTGCTGCAGGGCCTGTACAACCGCATCGTCCGCGGCGAGCGCGTCGACCAGGGCATGGTCGATGCGGTGATCGCCATGTCGGCCGAACCGACCTTGGCCGGAATCATCTCGGTAGATAGCGGCGCGCCTAGCATCATGATCCGCACGCGCAAGAAAACGATCGTCCCGCGCACGGTGGCGCAGGCACATTACATGCGCGAACTGGTCAATAACGACATCATCTTCGCGCTCGGGCCAGCGGGCACCGGCAAGACCTATATCGCCGTCGCGCAGGCGGTCGCGCAACTCATCACCGGCAGCGTGCAACGCCTGATCCTGTCGCGCCCGGCGGTGGAGGCGGGCGAGAAGCTCGGCTTCCTGCCCGGAGACATGAAGGACAAGGTCGATCCCTATCTGCGCCCGCTGTACGACGCGCTCAACGATTGCCTCCCCGCCGAGCAGGTCGAACGCCGCATCGCCAGCGGCGAGATCGAGATCGCCCCGATCGCCTTCATGCGCGGGCGCACCTTGGCCGATGCCTTCATTATCCTCGATGAAGCGCAGAATACCACGCCGAGCCAGATGAAGATGTTTCTCACCCGCTTCGGTGAGAACAGCCGCATGGTCGTCTGCGGCGATCCCAAGCAGACCGATCTGCCCGGCGGCATGAACGCCTCCGGCCTCAACGACGCCGTCGTCCGGCTGGAGGGCGTCGAAGGCATGTCGATGTGCCGCTTCGGCTCGGGCGACGTGGTGCGCCATCCGATCGTCGGGCGGATCGTGGAGGCGTATGAGGGGGTGGATGCTTGAAGCTAGGGATATCCTGACGTATCTTTGGGATATCCAGGAGATGCATCATGGCTTCTTTGTTCATCAAGGACAGTGAAACAGCGGCGCTTGCCACAGAAATCGCCACTAGGCTCGGCACGACCAAGACGGAGGTGGTGCGTGATCTGTTGCGCCGAAAGAAGGCTGAACTCGGCGACGAAGAGCCCAAGCAGGACTTCCTCGAATGGATGCGGCAATATCGGCGCGACCATCCGTTGCCGCCGCCGACGGGGCTGAAGGCAGACAAGGCATTCTTTGACGAGATGTGGGGTGAAGAGCCTTGACGACCTTCGTCGATGCGTCGGCGCTGGTAGCGATTATCGGCGATGAGCCGGATGGCGACCATTTTGCGCAGATAGTACGAGACACTGATGACCTGATATGGTCGGCCATGTCTTGCTGGGAGACGATATCGGCGCTGCGCTGTTCGCATGAGTTCGGGGTCGAGCGGGCGCGACGCGAGGTTTCCGCCGTCGCGAACCGAGCCGGGTTGGTGTTGGTCGCGATCGGATCGGATGAACTCGACTGGGCGTTGGATGCCTATCTTCGATATGGCAGGGGTAGACATCCGGCCAAGCTCAATATGGGTGACTGCTTCGCCTATGCCTGCGCGAAAGCAAATAATGCCAAGCTTCTCTACAAGGGAAATGACTTTGCCCAGACCGATCTCGCCTGATGCTTGAGACCGCCCTATCCATCGAATCCCCCTGGGACGATAGCGTCGACTGGGAGGCCCTCGCGCTGCGCGCCGCGAAAGCCACGGTCGAGCGCACCCCGCACGGCGAACTCGCCACCGGGACCGCCACCGTCGAGATCTCCATCCGCCTCACCACCGATGCCGAGGTCCAGACGCTCAACGCGCAATATCGCCAGAAGGACAAGCCGACCAACGTGCTCAGCTTCCCGATGGTGCAGGCCGATCTGCTCGACACGATCGGGCAGAATTCGGACGATGGCGAGGTGCTGCTCGGCGATATCGTGCTCGCGCACGGCGTCTGCGCCGCCGAGGCGGCGGAAAAAGGCATTTCCGTCGAGGCGCATACCACACATTTGATCGTGCACGGCACGCTCCACCTGCTAGGCTATGATCATCTGGAGGATCACGAGGGTGAAGCGATGGAGGCGATCGAAATCGACGCGCTCAAGTCGCTCGGCCTCGCCGACCCCTATCTGATACGTGAGGACTGACCGCGACCATGCCCGAGGGCCAAAGTACCACCGACGCCGGGGACGCCGGTACCAACGAAGGCAGCATATGGCGCTCGTTGCGCGCCATGATCTTCGGCGAACAGGGCGACGATTCGCTGCGCCATCAGCTCGAGGAAGCGATCGATGCGCACGAGGATGATCCCGCGCCCGACGCCAAGGGCGATCTCTCGCCGCTGGAACGCACGATGGTGCGCAACCTGCTGCATTTCGGCGAGCGCGATGCCGGCGATGTCGGCGTCCCCCGCGCGGACATCGTCGCGGTCGAGGAACAGACGCCCTTCGCCGATCTGATCAAGATCTTTGCCGAAGCCGGTCACAGCCGTCTGCCGGTCTATCGCGAGAAGCTCGATACGATCATCGGCATGATCCATCTCAAGGACGTCTTCGCGATCCTCGCCACCGGCGCGGATCATCCCGACACGTTGGAAGGGCTGATCCGCCAGCCCTTGTTCGTGCCGATGTCGCGCGGCGTGCTCGATCTGCTCGCCGACATGCGCGCCAGCCGCGTGCACCTGGCCGTCGTGCTCGACGAATATTTCGGCACCGAGGGGCTCGTGACGATCGAGGATCTGATCGAAGAGATCGTTGGCGATATCGAGGACGAGCATGACGAGGCGGCCGAAGCGCTGCTCGTGCCGCTGGACGGCGGCGCCTGGGATGCGGACGCCCGCGCCGAGCTCGAGGATGTCGGCGAAACGATCGATCCACGGCTGGCCGAAGTGGACGAGGATATCGACACGCTCGGTGGCCTCGCCGCCTTGCTCGCCGGGCACGTGCCACAACAAGGCGAATGCCTCGATCATCCCAGCGGCTGGAAGATCGAAGTGGTCGCCGCGGATACGCGTCGCGTGACCAAATTGCGCCTGCACCCGCCCCGCCCCGAACCCGAAAATGTCGATGCCTAATCCCGCACCCACCGTCATCCCCGCGAAAGCAGGGATCTATACCCCTGACGCTAGATAGTTGCCGGGTGAGCCAATATGGATTCCCGCCTTCGCGGGAATGACGATGAAGTGTTTCGACAGACCAGTTTGACGGCACAATGGATAGACCAGACCAACCTCATTTGCCGCTGATCGCTTAACTCACTCTCTCAGATCAGTTTAAGTCATCGCGTAAATGATTGCCGTTCTCTCCCCCGAGGTTCACAACGGCGACACGTTAATACGATAGTTTCCGGGACCGGATAGACCGATCCCGAAAACACAATGAGGAGTTGAGGATATGGACGCCATCACCACAGGCAGCCCGTTAAGCGATCCAAGCAAGGAACCGGCCGCACTGCGCACGCTGCTCGGCCGTACCAACCGCGATTGGTGGCCCAACCAGCTGAGCCTCGAAATCCTCCACCAGCACGGCTTGTCGGCCAACCCGATGGGCGACGATTTCGATTATGCCGAGGCCTTCAAGGCGCTCGACTATGCCGCGGTCAAAGCCGACCTGACGGCGCTGATGACCGACAGCCAGCCCTGGTGGCCGGCCGATTACGGTCATTACGGCCCGTTCTTCATCCGCATGGCCTGGCACTCCGCCGGCACCTATCGCACCGCCGATGGCCGCGGCGGCTCGTCGTCGGGGTCGCAGCGCTTCGCCCCGCTCAACAGCTGGCCGGACAATGGCAATCTCGACAAAGCGCGCCGCCTGCTGTGGCCGGTCAAGGCTAAGTATGGTCAGGCGCTGAGCTGGGCCGATCTGTTCATCATGGCCGGCAATGTCGCGATCGAATCAATGGGCGGCCCGGTCTTCGGCTTTGGGGGCGGCCGCGAGGACGTGTTCGAGCCCGGCAAGGACATCTATTGGGGCACCGAGACCGAATGGCTCGGCGCCACCCGGATCGACGAGGAATCGGGCAAGGCACTGGAGAACCCGCTCGCCGCGATCCAGCTCGGTCTGATCTACGTCAATCCCGAAGGTCCGGGCGGCTGCCCGAACCCCTTGGGCTCGGCCCGCGACATGCGCGAGACCTTCTCGCGCATGGGCATGAACGACGAGGAAACCGTCGCGCTCACCGCCGGTGGCCACACCTTCGGCAAGGCACATGGTGCCGGTGATCCCAAGCTGGTCGGGGTCGAGCCCGAGGGCGCGGACATCGCGACGCAGGGTCTCGGCTGGGTCTCAGGCCATGAGACCGGCATGGGCGATCACACCATCACCTCGGGCATCGAGGGTGCGTGGACGCCGACGCCGATCACCTGGGACATGACCTATTGGGAAATGCTGCTTGATCACGAATATGAGCTGGTGAAGAGCCCGGCAGGTGCACATCAGTGGCAGCCGGTCGGCAATCCCGACGAGACGTTAGCGCCGGCAGCGCATACCGCTGGCAAGCGCGTGCCGACGATGATGACGACCGCCGATATGGCGCTCAAGAAGGACCCGGCCTATCTCGAGATCAGCAAGCGGTTCCGCGACAATCCGGACCTGTTTGCCGATGCCTTTGCCCGCGCCTGGTTCAAGCTGACCCACCGCGACATGGGGCCGCGCGTCCGCCTGCTCGGGCCGGACGTGCCGACCGAAGATCTGATCTGGCAGGATCCGATCCCTGCGGCCGATTACGCGCCGATCGATGCCACCGACGTCGCCACGCTCAAGCAGGCGATCACCGATTCGGGCCTGTCGATCTCCGAACTGGTGACAACGGCTTGGGCTTCGGCCTCGACCTATCGCCATTCGGACCATCGCGGTGGTGCCAATGGCGGGCGCATCCGTCTCGCCCCGCAGAAGGACTGGGAAGTAAACCGTCCCGAGCAGCTCGCTCGCGTGCTGCAGGTATATGAAGGCATCAAGGCGGACTTCGATGGCAAGGCTGTGGGTGGCAAGAAGGTGTCGATCGCCGATCTGATCGTGCTCGGCGGTTCCGTCGGCATCGAGGCGGCAGCCAAGGCCGCAGGCACGCCCATCGAAGTGCCGTTCGCGCCCGGTCGTACCGACGCCTCGGCCGAGCAGACCGATGCCGAAAGCTTCGGCGTGCTCGAGCCGCTGGCCGATGGCTTCCGCAACTATCTGTCGGTCAAGTTCAGCGTGCCGACCGAGGAATTGCTGGTCGACCGTGCTCAGCTGTTGGGCCTTAGCTCGCCCCAGATGGCGGTGTTGGTTGGCGGTCTTCGCGTGCTCGGGGCGAACCACCCCAAGGCAGAAAAGCACGGCGTGTTCACCGATCGTCCGGGCCAGCTGACCAATGACTTCTTCGTCAACCTGCTCGATATGCAGACCGCGTGGAAGCAGCTCAGCGACGAAAGCGACGAGGAATATCTCGGCACGCTGCGCGAAACCGGTGAGCAGAAGTGGACCGCCTCGCGCACCGATCTGGTCTTCGGCGCCAATTCGCAACTTCGCGCGCTGGCGGAAGTCTATGCCTCGGCCGATGCCGGCAAGAAGTTCGTCAAGGACTTTGTCGATGCCTGGGTCAAGGTGATGAACGCCGACCGCTTCGATCTTGCCTCCGGGCATGTCGAGGGTAAGCCGGCGGTCGCATAAGATAGCCCTCCTATCCGTCATCCCGCGAAGGCTGGGATTTCCTGGTTCGGGTCGCAGCACCCGCCCCATGGAGACCCCAGCTTTCGCCGGGGTGACGGATAGGGGCCATTGCCCCCTCCCCCCGCCCCGACTATCCTCGCCCTTATGCGCAAACACATCCTTATCGTCCTGCTGCTGATCGTTCTGGTCGTCGGCGGCATTCTCTTTTGGCTCAGCCGCCCCGATGTCGCGAAGCTCGATCTCGCCGCGGTCACCGGCCCCCGCCCGACCATTTCCGAACCACGCAAGCAGCTGTTCCCGACGATCGCCGTCGCCGATGCGGTCGGCTGGCCCGCGGGCGCCAAGCCGATCCCCGCCGCCGGCCTCGCGGTCGATGCCTTCGCCACCGGGCTCGATCATCCGCGCTGGCTGTATCGCCTGCCCAATGGCGACGTGCTGGTCGCGGAAAGCAATTCGCCGCCGCGCAAGGGCGGCGGGATTACCGGCTGGGTGATGGGCCTGCTGATGGGCAAGGCCGGCGCCGGTGTGCCCTCGGCCAACCGCATCACCTTGCTGCGTGACGGCAATAATGACGGCGTGGCGGAGCAAAAGAGCACGTTCATGACAGGGCTCAACTCACCCTTCGGCATGGCCCTGCAAGGCGACTGGCTGTACATCGGCAACACCGACGCCTTGGTCCGCGTACCCTACAAGACCGGCGACACGACCATCACCGCCGAGCCCGAACTGGTCGTCAAGCTGCAAGGCGGCGGCAATCATTGGGCGCGCAACGTCATCGCCGACCCCGAAGGCAAGACGCTGTACGTTAGCGTCGGCTCCGCGTCGAATATCGCCGAGAACGGCATCGAGCGCGAAAAATACCGCGCCAACATCCTCGAAGTGTTCCCCGCGGCCAAGACCTTCCGCGTCTTTGCCGCTGGCCTGCGCAACCCCAACGGCATGGCGATCGAGCCGCACACCAAGCGGCTATGGACCGTGGTCAACGAGCGCGACATGCTCGGCTCCGATCTCGCGCCCGATTATCTGACGCAGATCGAAATGGGCGATCATTTCGGCTGGCCGTGGTATTATTGGGGCGGCTATCCCGACATGCGCGTCGAGCCGCAGAACCCGGCGCTGCAGGAATATTCCAAGCGCCCCGATTACGCGCTCGGGCCGCATGTCGCCGCGCTCGGCCTGTCCTTTGCCGGCGATGCCAAGCTCGGCGGGCAGTTCGCCAATGGCGCGTTCATCGGCGAACACGGCTCGTGGAACCGCAAGCCGGTATCGGGCTACAAGGTCACCTATGTGCCGTTCGGCGATAACGGCTATCCCGCCAAGGGCGCCAAGCCGGTCGACGTGCTGACCGGGTTCCTCGACAAGGACGGCGCCGCACAGGGCCGCCCAGTCGGCGTGATCACCGATGCGGCCGGCGCGCTGCTGGTCGCGGATGATGTGGGCAACGTGATCTGGCGCGTGCGGGTGAAGTAGAGCGTCACCAAGCAAATCTAACCGTCACCCCGGGCTTGACCCGGGGCCCAGCTTCTTACTTCTGGCCGTCGAAGGAGAAGCTGGGCCCCGGCTCAAGGCCGGGGTGACAATTGGGTTTGCGCGTCACTTCAACAGCTTCGGCGCTTCCTTGGCCAATTTGTCGCGGATCTTCGCCGCGAACAGCGCCAGAAACGGCGGCAGATCGATCGTCGCGCGAACCTTGTCGTCGAACAATTCGACCTTGCTCGCCACGCGCTGCCCCAGTCCCTCGATCGTGAAGTGCAGCGTATCCCCGTCCCAGCGGTGATCCTTGACCACCCCGCCCGGCACCACGCCAGCGATCTTGTCGACGCCGCTATCCAGCTTCGCGCGCACGCCTTCGCGGCCATATTTATGCGGGATATCCATCGTGATCGGATCGGTCATCTAGCAGTCCTCAGGTCGCAAACAGCATCGCATCATCGGCAAACGCCTTGAACTCGAGAGCGTTGCCCGATGGATCGCGAAAGAACATCGTCGCCTGCTCGCCCGGCTGCCCCTTGAAGCGCACATAGGGCGCGATCCCGAACGGCACGCCCGCGGCGGCGACACGGTCAGCTAGCGCCTGCCAATCCGGCATCGTCAGCACGACGCCGAAATGCGGCACCGGTACGCTGTGCCCGTCGACCGCATTCTCCACCGCGACGGGCTTCGCGTCGGGATCGAGATGCGCCACGATCTGATGCCCGAACAGGTCGAAATCGATCCACGCGTCGCTGCTCCGCCCCTCGGCGCAGCCCATGGTGCCGCCATAAAAGGCGCGCGCCGCGGCGAGATCGTGGACGGGAAAGGCGAGATGGAAGGGGCGGATCATTTGCGTGGCGTACACGATCCTCCCCGGCACGGGGAGGGGGACCATGCGCATTCTTCATGCGAACGGTGGAGGGGGTGCGCCGGCAACGGGACGTTTGCGAAAGCGGACTCTACGGAGCGGAGCGCTGCCGCCCCCCTCCGTCAGCCTGCGGCTGCCACATCCCCGTCCGGGGAGGATTGTGCGATTTCGCGTTCCAGGCGATAGCGCGTCCCGTGAAACGCCTCGCCCCTTTTCTCGCCCTTGCGCTTGGCGCGATCGCCGCCACCGGCTTCGCCCCGCTCGACCTATGGCCCGTCGCGCTGGCCAGCCTCGCCGCGTGGATGTGGCTGGTCCACGACGCGCCGACGCTGCGCCAGGCGCTGCTGCGCGGCTGGGCGTTCGGCGTCGGGCATTTCGCGCTTGGCAATAACTGGATCCAGCACGCCTTCGTGTTTCAGGATAATATGCCGCATTGGCTCGGCTATCTCGCCGTGCTGCTGTTGGCGCTGTTCCTCGCGCTCTACCCGATGGCCGCGGCCGGGCTCGCCTGGCGCTATGGACGTTCCCCGAACCAGAGCCCGGGCGTCGTCTATGGGCTGCTGTTCGCCGCCGCCTGGATCGTCACCGAATGGCTCCGCGCCACGCTGTTCACCGGCTATCCCTGGAACCCGCTCGCTGTGCTGTGGCTGCCGCTGCCCGGCGTGGCGCACGTCGCCGCCTGGGTCGGCACCTATGCGCTGTCCGGCCTGACCATCGCCGTGGCCGGCGCGCTGTGCGGCGCCGCGGCGCGCGCCTGGCGCTATCCCGCCATCGCCTTGGGCAGCGTCGCGCTGCTCGCCATGCTCGGCACGCCGACCCCGCCCGCCGCACGGACCGACCCCGCCGCCCCGCGCGTGCGCGTCGTGCAGCCCGATCTCGGCCAGGAGGAACGCCCGCAGGACGATTATGCCGAAGCGAATTTGCAGGCATTGCTGGCGCTGAACGGCACGCCCGGCCCCGCCCCGCGGCTGATCGTCTGGCCGGAAGGCGCGGTGCGCTACATGCTCGAGGACGGCTATCCCACCACGGCCTATTGGCGCGGCAGCGCGCCCTTCACCCGTATGCGCATTGCCGCCCCGCTCGGCCCCAACGACGTGGTGCTGACCGGCGGCAACGGCGTGCAGTTCGATGCTCAAGGCGAGATGATTGCCGCCACCAATTCGATCTTTGCCATCGATTCCCGCGCGCGCATCCTCGGCCGATACGACAAGGCGCATCTCGTCCCCTACGGCGAATATCTGCCCGCCCGCCCCTTACTGTCGCGCATCGGGCTCAACCGGCTGGTCCCGGGCGATATCGATATCCTCGACGGCCCCGGCCCGAGCGCGCTCGCCATCCCCCAATTCGGCGCGGTCGGCATGCAGATTTGCTACGAGATCATCTTCTCCGGCCAGGTGGTCGATCGCGCGCATCGGCCAGCCTTCATCTTCAATCCGTCCAACGACGCCTGGTACGGCTCGTGGGGCCCGCCGCAACACCTCGCGCAAGCGCGCCTCCGCGCGATCGAGGAAGGGCTGCCGATCCTACGCGCCACGCCGACCGGTATTTCTGCGATCATCGGCCCGGACGGCGCATTGCTCGCCACCATCCCGCTGAACACCGCCGGGGCGATCGAATTGCCGCTTCCCGCGCCCTATCCCCCCACATGGTTCGCACGCACCGGCAACCTGATGGCCGCGATCGTGACGGCGGCGCTGCTCCTGTTGGCATTTGCCTTCCGTCGCCGCGCTCGCTAGTGGGGCGATATAAGGAAAGCTTTATATCAGGCATGGCAACGGCCGAAGCTCTCCTCCACATCGAGGATAACCACATGCGTTCCAGTTTTCTCTTCACCTCCGAGTCGGTCTCCGAAGGCCATCCCGACAAGGTCGCCGACCAGATCAGCGATACGATCGTCGATCTGTTCCTGGCCAAGGACAGCCAGGCGCGCATCGCCTGCGAGACACTGACCACCACCAACCTGGTCGTGCTGGCCGGTGAAATCCGCTGCAAGGGCGTGTTCGAAAATGGCCAATGGGCCGATGGCGCGCTGGCCGAGATCGAGGCCGCAGTGCGCCAGACGGTCAAGGACATCGGCTACGAACAGTCGGGCTTCCACTGGAACGACTTCAAATTCTACAACAATCTTCACGGCCAGTCGGCGGAGATCGCGATGGGCGTCGACGAGACCGGCAATAAGGACGAAGGCGCCGGCGACCAGGGCATCATGTTCGGTTACGCGACCGACGAGACGCCTGGCCTGATGCCAGCCACGTTGTATTACAGCCACAAGATCCTGCAGCGCATGGCCGCCGACCGCCACTCGGGCGCCGCGCCGTTCCTCGAGCCGGACGCCAAGAGCCAGGTGACGCTCGAATATCGCGACGAAAAGCCCGTCGCCGCAACCGCGTTGGTCGTCTCGACCCAGCATGCGCCCGGCTATTCCGAAAAGGGGCAAAATCCCGATCCGGTGAAATATGCCGAGTTGCGGGACTATGTCATGGGCGTGTTCAACGATGTGCTGCCCGCCGGCTTCATCTCCGATGCGACGCAGATCTACATCAACCCGACCGGCGCGTTCGAGATCGGCGGGCCTGATGGCGACGCCGGCGTCACCGGCCGCAAGATCATCGTCGACACCTATGGCGGCGCAGCCCCACATGGCGGCGGCGCGTTCAGCGGCAAGGATCCGACCAAGGTCGATCGCTCGGCCGCTTATGTCGCGCGCTATCTCGCCAAGAATGTCGTTGCTGCCGGGCTGGCGCGGCGCTGCACGATCCAGCTCAGCTACGCCATCGGCATTGCCGAGCCGCTGTCGGTCTATGTCGACACGCACGGCACCGGCTCGGTCTCGGAAGCCAAGCTGGAGGAAGTGCTGCCCAAGCTGGTCCGCCTGACCCCCAAGGGCATTCGCGAACATCTCAAGCTCAATGCGCCGATCTACAAGAAGACCGCCGCCTATGGCCATTTCGGTCGCGAGCCCGAAGGCGACAGCTTTACGTGGGAGAAGACCGATCTGGTTGACGCGCTGAAGGCTGCGGTCGCCTGATCCCGGCGAGCGCCGCCTCCGCACCCCGGAGTGCGGCGCTCGCCACCAATTCGCCGATATAGCCGACCACCGCGCCGGCGACCGTATCGAGCAGATAATGTTTGCCGCTGGGCAATTGCGCGGCAGCCGCGGCACCCGCCACTGCGTATACCAGCAATGCCGCGCCCGGCGCATCGTGCGCCACCGCGCTGGCGATCGCCACCGCGCCCGCCGTATGGCCGGAGGGAAACGACGTCTGGTCGTGTTCCCGGCTGTCGCCTGTCTTGAACCGATGTTCGCCGCTGTCGAGCGCCTTGGCCGGTCGCGTCCGATCCACCGAATGCTTCACGACGTTCTTCAGGCCCGTTGCGATCAGATGGCTCGCCAGCATGCGCACGCCGCTTTTCGCCACCGCCGGTCGCCGCAGCACCGCGCCGACCAGGATCGTCACCACACTGAGCACGATCAGCGGCGGTTGGTCGGCAAGGTCGCCCGCCGCCTCGACGCGCTTCACGGCCGGCGTATCGCGCTGCGCCGCGGCCTTGCGGCTCAACTTGCGATCGGCCTTGACGACCGAAGTCGCCGCTTTCTTGCTTTTACCCATTACCCCCCAACCATCCCACCTCCAAATAGCTCCGCCGACTGGACGCGCGTCGTGCGTTCGCTAGAGCAGCGCCGATGATCGATCCGATGACCACCCGCCGCCTCTATGGCCGCCGCCAGGGCCACAAATTGCGCCTCGGCCAGGCCGAACTCGTCGAAGAGCTGCTGCCGCGCATCAGCGTGCCCGATAGCGGCCCGCTCGATGCGCTCACGCTGTTTGGCGATGCGCGCCCGCTCCAGCTCGAAATCGGCTTCGGCGCGGGCGAGCATCTCGCCGACCAGGCGATGGCGCATCCGGACACCGGCTTTATCGGCTGCGAGCCGTTCTTGAACGGCGTGGTCGGCGCGCTCGCGCATGTCCGCGATGGCGATCTCGCCAACGTCCGCCTCTATATGGGCGACGCGCTCGACGTGGTCGAACGCCTGCCCGATGAGTCGATCGATCGCCTGTACCTGTTGCACCCCGATCCGTGGCGCAAGGCGCGCCACGCCAAGCGCCGCATGGTCAATCACGGCCCGCTCGATCTGATCCATCGCAAGCTTAAGCCCGGCGCCGAATTCCGCCTCGGCACCGACGATCCGACCTATTGCCGCTGGTCGATGATGGTCATGAACCAGCGCCGCGACTTCGTCTGGCAGGCGGACACGCCGACCGACTTCCTGACGCGCCCGGACGACTGGCCGGAAACACGCTATGAGCGCAAAGCCCGACGCCAGGGCCATGAGGTTTGGTACTTCCGCTATATTAGGATCTGATATCCTAAAAAGCGACGAACTCTGCGCTTTTCTGGCTTCTGCGCGCCTTGAGTTACCCCAGTTCTCTACGGGGCGTGATCGCTGCGTGATGCTGGGAGCGCTTCATGGCCGTCGGGGAATAACCGGCGGCCTGCCTTGAACACCGACTAACGCGCGAGCCGGCTTGGGCGTCTGGCAGTCGCGATCGCTCAAGGAGTGGCCCCAAGCGCGGCCGATGGTCGATCGCAGCCTTCCCCGCCGATCGGAAGGACTCGGGCTATTGATAGCCCGAGTCCTATAGCCGGCACCTGATCAGGGTTCGCCCATCCTCAAGTGCCGGACCTTAGCTCATTTATCTGCTTTCCATCCGAACGCCGCCATCAGGATGTCAAAGAGCCCCGTATTGGGGAGGAAGCCGCGAACCTTGTCCGCGCCGGGGCCAGATGCTGCGGCGATCACCTCTTCGCCGGTATGACCGTCTTGAACGCTGATCACCTCGTTGGTGGCCGCGGTCATGTTGGGCTTGGCGGCTTCGGCCACGAACTGCGTGGCCAGCGGCGTACCGCGCTTGCCGCCGCCCATACGCAGCCCGAAGCTATGATCTGCGGTGAACAGGATCAGTGTATCCTTGCCGGCGATCGCGCTGACGCGACGGATCGTGTCGTCCATTTCGATAACGTGACGCAGGCCCTTATTGACGTCATCAGTGTGCATGTCCCATTCGACCATCAGGAAATAGCCTTTGGGATTGCGCTTGAGTTGACCGATCGTCGCCTCGACCGCGGGTATCGGCGCGAAATCTGTGTCGCGCAGGATCGCGGCGCGGTTCGCCTGGCGCACCAGCGCGGGATCTTCGCCGAAGCGATAGCCGGCGGCGTTAAACGCCTGGTCGGCCGTGGTCTGGCGGGCCGCGAAAGAGGCCAGCGCATCGGCACGTCCCTTGCCGATCAGGATATCGACGCCGTTGCCGAAGCGCGGCGCCAGCATCTGACGAAAAATCTCGTCCTTGTCCTTGCGCGACGCGACGTGCGCGTAGGTGGCGGCCGGGGTGGCATCCCAGATTTTCATGTTGGTGATCACGCCAGTCGAGAGCCCGAATTGCTCGGCATATTCCAGCAACGTCTTCACCGGCGTCACGCTGCCGCCCTGTGCGTTGGGCACGACCGAAACCATCGCATTGTTGGTCTTCCGCCCGGTCATGATCGCAGTCATGCCAGCGCCGGAATCGGTCACCCAGTTGTTGAGCGATGAGGTATCGGACAGGCCCACATGGGGCATCGACTGGATGAATAGCGATTGCGCGCGGTCATGCGCGAGGATCCCGGCGGCATTGATGGTGGAGAGGCCGCCGGCATCGCCGAGGAACACGATGACATTGCGCGCGCGCGGTACCACCATTGCGGGTTTGGCGCGCGCCCGAACATGCTCTTGCGCGGCGGCGGGACTGCCCTGCATGGCGACGCCGGCCAGGAGGCAAGCGAGCGACAGGCCGGCCGAAATGGACCGCATGCGGACCAGCGGCCGACGCGCGGACTGTCTGAAGAGATTGGTGCTCATGGTAAGTCTCCGAGTTGATTAGCGTTGAAAGAATGGGAATGGAGCGGCAGAATCAGTCGGACGCGCAGGCCGGGCTTGTTGTCCTCCAGCATCAGCGTGCCGCCGTGCAGTGATGCGACGGCCTTCGCCAGCGTCAGCCCCAGGCCGCTGCCGGGCGTACTGCGCGCGCTATCTAGACGCCCGAATTTACGCAGCGCCTCGCTTCGCCGCTCAGCGGGGATGCCGTTGGCGCGATCGGCAACACAAAGTTGCACCGCACCGTCCGCAACCATCGCTTCGAGCACGACGTGACCACCCTGGGCGCCGTATTTTAGAGCGTTGTCGATCAGGTTCGCCACGGCGCGGGCGATCAATGACCGGTTACCCTGCAGCATCAGGCCGGCCGGGCTGGTCACCGTTATTCGCACACCGTTGGTGGCGGCGAGCGGCTCATATATCTCGCACAGGTCGAAGAGCATTGCGCCGATATCGAGGTGCTTGAAATTGCCTCGGCCGATCCCAGCCTCGGCGCGGCTGATCTCAAGCGCGCCATCCAGGATGCGCAACACATAATCCACCTCCTGTGCAATGGCCTGAAAGCGGGGTTGTGGATCACCCAGTGGGTCGGTGCGCGCGCCGGACACCTGAATATGAACACGAGTCAGCGGCGAGCGTAGATCGTGCGCCAGGGCATCGGTGAGCACGCGATGTTCTTCGACCAGCGCCTCGATCCGCTCCAGCAACGTATTCAGCGACAGCTTCAACCGATCGACCGGATCGCCACTGCCATCGGTCTCGACGCGGCGGCTGAGATCCCCGGCGCCGACCTGCTGACCGACATCGGCAATCGCCGCCACCATGTGATTCATCTCGCGGACGATCGCCAGGCTGCCGAGCAGGCCGAACGGCACCGCCAGCACGAAGGCGGCGAGCAACGCCAGCAACAGTGCCCGGTGCATGTCCGCGCGGCTATCGAGTAACCCCCCGAGCAACAGGCGTTGCCCGGTGCCTAAGCGCACCGTGCGCACCAGAAACTCTTCTGGATGGGCGCTTCCTTCGCGTTCGAGCCACGCCGGGGTCCAATCCTGCGGTGCAGCGACGCCGCGCGGCCAAGCGGTCAGATTGCCGGCCATTTTGCGCCCTTGCGCGTCGACCAGCAGGATGGCCGTCTGATCGCGATGCGCCCGCTCCGCGCGGCTTTCCACCGCCGCCGTCAATCCGGCAACGCCGCCGATCCGATGTTGCTTTTCGAGGTTGCTCTGGCGAAACTCCAGGGGGCGGGCAAAGTCCGCCACCAGGATCCGGTCGATCTGGACATATACGAACAGCAGGATCGGCAAGGTGCATGCCATGGTGAGCACCAGGTGGAGAAGCACGAAGCGGCCGCTGGTCGAGCGCCACGGCCATCTGTTGCGCACGCCGCGCGGGGAGGCAGGGTTGCTCACAGACCCTGCTCGTCCGCCGACATCCCAAAGCTGTCGGTAGGCATAGCAGGTCCCAGTCGATACCCTGCGCCTCTGATCGTGTGCAGCAACGGCACCAAGCCCGGGCGGTCAACTTCCTTGCGGAGATTGCTGAGATAGACGTCGATGACGTTGGTGCCGGGATCGAAATCGTAATTCCACACCTTCTGGAAGATCATCGAGCGGGTGACCACCTGCCCCTGATTGCGCATCAGGAATTCCAGAAGCTGCAGGGCTCGCGGTTGCAATTGCAACGGATCGCCCGCGCGCTCGGCGCGCGACGCGAGGAGATCGAGCGTCAGATCGACGCAGGTCAGCCGCGTAACCACGCCCGCGGACGCGGTCCGTCGGCGATGCAGTACTTCCAGCCGGGCGAGCAACTCGGTCATGGCGAAGGGCTTGACCAGATAATCGTCCGACCCTGCCTTCAACCCCCGAACCCGCTCGTCGGTCGAACCGATCGCGGAGAGGATGATGACCGGTATGTCGTTCCCCTCCCCGCGCAACGCTTCGAGCACCGACAACCCGTCCAGGACCGGCAGCATGCGATCGAGCACGATGCCGTCAAAGGCAAGGCGTCGTGCCAGTTCCAGTCCATGGCCGCCATCGGCGGCCAGCGTGACGCGATAACCTGCGTCCTCTAGGCCGGAACGGAGGAACGCGGCCGTTGCCAGATCGTCTTCAATAACAAGGATCGTTCTAATCATTCTGTTTCCCGCCCGCGATACTGCTCGGGCATTCCGGTAACGATAGGAGGCGGCGTGTCCCCGAGGGTCAGCGCCGCCTCCGATCGCTCAGAAATTCAATCGCACGCCTGCCAGGTAGCGGCGACCGAACACCTCATGTTCGATCTGGCGCTCCGGGCTGCCCTGATAACGAATGCCTGGTTCATTGGTCAGGTTGTTGGCATCGACATAGAGCTGCACGCGCTCGTTAATGGCATAGCGCAGCGAGGCATCGAGCCGCGCGACATCCGCCCAATAAGCATCGCCGATAATGTCTCCCGCGCCGAGCGAGTCGAGATACGCCTTCTGCCACTGGTAGCTAACGCGCGCCGACAGGCCGTAACGCTCATAATAGCCCGAGAAATTGTAGATCAGTGGCGAGGCGCCGGGCAGATCGGTGGTGCGGCCGTCTGGTGTCGTCGCCTTGGAGTCGTTCAGCGTCAAATTTGCCTGGACGCCGAAGCCCTGTGCCCAGTCCGGTAGGCCGACGCTGCGGGCGAGACCTTCCAACGGCTGCGAAAAGGCGAATTCCAGGCCCTTGATATGGCCGCCGCCGCCATTGGCGACGGTCGCGTAACGATAGCCCGACCGATCCACGCCGTTGGAGTTGAGCACGTCGAGACCAAAAGACGACAATTCAACGTCGTACAGGATGTCCTTGAGCTGCTTGTAATAGACGCCGGCCGAGAAAAAGCCGCGCGATGGCATGTACCATTCGTAATAGAGGTCGATGCCCTTCGCGCGCTCAGGCTTCGCCTTGGGGTTGCCGCCCGACACCACTTCCTCGACATCGTCATAAGAGAAGTTGGGCCGCAGCTGATCATAATCCGGCCGCGCCGCGCCGGTATTGCCCGACAGACGCAGCTTCATGTCGCGGTTGATATCCCAGTTGACGTGCACGCTGGGATAGACCGACGTAAAGCTGCCCGACACGCTGGTCGGAACGTAGCCGCTAGCGGTCTTGGCCATGGCCGAGCCGGTGTTCTTCACGCGTTCGAGGCGCGCGCCGTAGACGATATTGCCCCAACCGAAATACGTCGTACCCATCAAATAGCCGGCAGCGACTTCCTCGCTGACGCGGTAGTCGTTTTCCTCGCTGGTATTGGCCTGCACCCGCGAGGCGCCCGCCGCGACATATTTGTCGAACAGCGCCTCGCCGAGATCGCTGGAGAAGTATTTGAAGCCGTAACCGAGCGCGAAATCGCCCTTATACGGTGTGTCGATGCTGATATCGCTCTGTGTCGGGCTGGCTAGCCCCGCGGCGGCGAGCGTGGCGGGAGTGACTTCGAGCACGGTGCGGCGCGATGTCTTGGTGCGCTTGTCATATTCACCGCCGAACTTGAACACGGTGTCCGCGCCGAACAGCGACAGGTTATGTTCGAGGTCAAGCTTGGCAGTGTAGGCGTTGGTGCGGTCCAACTGGCGATTGCGCGTCATGGTCAGGAAGTTGAGTTCGGTCGGCGAGATAAAGGGCCGCGCCGCGCCCGCGCTATAGGTGCCGTCCGCGTTGCGCACGGTATTGAACAATTGCACCTTGCTCTGGTTCGGGTCGCTGAAGTCGTAGACCAAAGTCGGACGCGACGTGAAGCTGGCCGGGCTTACCCAGGAAGACTGGAACGGCGGCTTGCTGCGCGCATCGGCCCGCGTGTAATTGAGGCGCCAGTTGATTTTCCAGGTATCGAGATCGTGCTTGCCGCCCAGCGTGTTGGTGAAGATGCTCTGTCGCGATGAGCTGCTGTTCAGCGTGCTCTCGATTTCCGAGCCATACAATGTGCCGCGTTGGGGCGTGTTCCCGGTGCGGATATCGGCATAGCCGGTGGTCGTGCCGACCGTGCTGCTCGCGGTCTTCTTGGCATCCTGATCAAGATCGAAAACCCAGGCGTTGCGCAATTCGTCATCGCGGAACTGGCTGTAGATCGAGCTCAGGAAGATCTGGCTGTTGGCATCCGGGCGCCATTCGAGCCGACCGGAATAGGACGTATTGCTGCGCTTCAGGCGATAGAGCTTGTTCTGTGTTTTGGCGTTCCAGATCCGGTTGGCGCCGCCGGCTTCGAGATCTTCCGGTGCGATTTCCCAGCTATTCTCGAAATTGTCCGTGACCATGTCGCGCTCGTAGCGCGACGCACCGATCAGGACACCCAACGTGTCGCCGGCAAAGCGTTCGGAAACGAAGCCACCGACGTTGTATTGTTTACCCTGACCGAGATCGTTGAAACCATAGCCGCCGTCGAGCGCCGCCTTGAAGCCCGGATAGTCGAACGGGCTGCGCGTGATGATATTGATGTTACCGGCCACCGTCTCGCCCGGCATGTCGGGCGTCACCGCCTTATGAATCACGGTCTGGCTGGCGATGGCCGACGGGATCGTGTCGAAGCGCGTCTCACGGCCGTCCGGACTGATCACATTGACCCCGTCGAAGGCCAGGGTGGTCCAGCTCGACGGTGCGCCGCGCAAGCTGATATAGCGCTCCTGCCCCTGATCGCGACCCACGCTGACGCCGGGTAGACGGCTGACTGCTGCGGCGATGTTCTGATCGGGGAAGCGGCCCGCGCTATCTGCGGCGATCACGTCGACGAGCGAGGTCGATGCACGCTTGAGCTGGAGCGCTGCGGCCTCGGACTCGGCGATCGGGCGCGTCCCGCTGACGATGATGTCCTCGCCATTTTCGGCGTCGTTCGGCTGCAGCACCAGCCGCACGTCGACCGGGCGGCTGGAGTTTACGGAGACCGATTGGCGCGCATTTTCATAGCCGACATAGGTAACGGTCAATTGCTGATCGCCGGTAGGAATACGCTGCAACGTGAATTGCCCGTCATTGTCGGTAACGCCGACGATGTCCGAGCCCTCGACGCGCACCTGCGCACCGCGCAACAGATCACCGGAAGGGGTCGTAACCGTGCCAGTTACCCGGCCGTCGCCCTGTGTCTGGTCCGCCGCCTGGGCATGCGCCGGCAAGCTGATCCAGCCACCGCCGATCGCAAGAGCAGACAGCGCTATGCAAGATGAAATTGATCTCTTCGAGCGGCGATAACGTATGGACACGATAAAATACCCCCAACCCCGCGCACTACTCCACGGGGTATATTTGTGAAAACATCAGGATGATTAATAAACGACGCCAAATATTAGGCCGGACAGAACATCAGAACGGGAAAGTTGCTTGGCGCGACGCTGCTTTTATTATTTCGCCGCTTCCACAATCGCGGCACTAAGGGGCAGTATTTACGTTTCTGTGACAGAGTATAACATTAACGAAATTTAAGACTTGGGAATTGGATAGGGGAAGATCCAACCGAGACGGCGGGTCTGGCATAGGGGTGAGCAGAATAATCCCCTCCCGGTCGTTCAAGCCGCCCTCCCCCCTCCCCAAAGCGGACTTTCGTTCTGACGCACTTTTCAAATGGGGGATGACGACGGCATGCCACGCGCGTCGGCGATCACGGCGGGGGCAACGTTGCTGCCGACCGCGCCTGCCTCAGCCTCGGCAATCACGCGATATTGCCGCGGAAACACGGCGTCTGGCTGCCCTGCTTCCAGCCCCGATAGCCGAAATGCAGGAATGGGCGGGGCGCATCCGAATGCTTGGCGGCGGGTTGCTCGACTAACCAGCCCCGCACCGACCTTGGTGGCTTGCGTCGCTCTGGTTCCTGCGGGTGGTGTCGCCAGACGCCCACGGCGGTGGACTGAGCCGGCGAGCCTATTTGGCGGAGATCAGACGCACCAAGGCAGGGTCGGTCTTGCAGCTGCTGGACGTCGCCTGACCAGCTAAACCGCGCCCGTCATACTGTGCGGATTGCGGAAACGGACACAGCATGCGGGTGAAGCGGACCGTGCCGCCGTCGCGTTTGGCAGCGATCAGCCGTTGGGGAATTCTGCCCTGTTCGACCCAGCCGATCAGCGCCCACAACACGTCGCGCTCCGGATCGAGGGATTCACCCGCTTGCCCGGAGCCGCCGAACGCATCGACGCCAGGTCCGCCACGGCAATGATACATGCCCGGCACCATGAACAACCGCACGGAATCGTCGAGCTTGGCGATCCCGCCCTGTGCGCGGGCAAGGGCGCCGTAATAATGCAGTGTTGGCCCGGCATTGGTCGAAGGGTCAGCCCAGCCCTGATAGAGGATCGCCTTCCCGCCAGCGCGGACGAACGGCGCGATCGCCGTCTTATCGGCGCGCAGTTCGGGCATCAGCCGATTGGCGGCTGCAAGATCGGCGGTGCGGCGAAAGCCGTCTTCGTTCCACTTGGGATCGTTGTAGACCCCGTCTGCCCACATCGCGCGCAACAATGGCGATGGCGGCCCTGGCCGCGTGCGTACGCCGGGATACAGGCCCCAATCCATCGCCCTGCCCCGCTCGTCCGGCATCGGCTGCACGATCGTCTGCAACATCGCCAGCTTGGGCCCGGATAGGCAATCCGCACTCTGGCCCGGCTTGCACGCCAGGTCGCGGGGCTTGAACGTGCAGCGCAACGGGTTCTCGACGATGCCGTCCGCGACGCCGTCAATCTTGTCGCAAGCAGCAGTGGCGCGCCGCTCGTACAAGGCCCAATCGCTGTCGCCCAGTGCCCCTGCGGGATCGTTCTTCTGCAACAGCGCGCCCCACATCATGCGCACCGATTGCAGCGGCATATATGGCCCCGGCGCGCCGGCCACGACGCCGTCATAATCGCCAGGGTAATTTTGCATCTCTTTGAGCGCCTGGCGCCCGCCGCCGGAGCAGCCGAGATAATAGCTCTTGTCGACGCCGCGACCGTAAAAGGCGCGCGCCAATGATTTCGCAGCCTGCGCGGTGAGGTGCGTCGCGCGGTGCTCGTAATCGACCCGCGCTTTGGGGTCGGCCATCCAGCGCAGCTGCGTGGTCTTGTGGCCGCTATCGGTAGTGACCGTGGCGAAGCCCTGGGCGATGCGGCGGCTCATGTCGCTATAGTTGAACACGCCGGCGTCACCGCCGACGCCGGCCCCCAGCAGCCGCCCATTCCATTCGGCAGGCAGCCATAGTTCGAAGCCGATATTGCCCTCGATCGTGCCTTCGACGCGGCATAACGGCACGCGCACCGGCTCCGGCTTGTAAAAGCTGGCGGTAATCGGGGTCCAGACCGGGGTTGGCGTGACCATCGTCGCCCGGACGATGGTCACGCTGGCCGGCGCCGGGCCGGCGAGCGCGGCGCAGGCCGCCGCCGCCGCGGCGGCCAGCATCAGAACTTGACCTGTGCCGTGACCGAGAAGATGCGCGGCACGGGATTGGCCGACTGCGGATCATAGCCGCCCGTGGTATCGACGAACGGCGGGTTCTCGTCGAACAGGTTGCGCACATCGCCCGTCAGCGTGAGGTGATCGTTAAAGGCATAGCCGACCGACAGATCAAACGTATCGTAATTGCTTACCGCCTGGATCGGAACGACCGTATTGTTGTCGTAGCCGGCCAGATGGTTCCAGGTGAAGCGTGAGCGCAGCCCGTCCCATTGGAGCCCGACATCGGCCTGCGTGCGGAACTTCTGCGCGAAGCCGAACGTGTCGAGCACATCGACCAGCCCGGAGCCGGGCACCGCTTCGAAACGGTAATCGAGGATATACGTACCCTGGATTCCGGCATCGAGCTTCACGTTGCCGAGGCTCCAATCATAGCTCAGCCCGAAATCGAGCCCGCGCAGCAGCGTCGTGCCGAGATTCTGGCGGCGGCCATCGGCGATGAACGTAACCTGCGACTGATCGATCGCGGCATTGATCGGCAAGCCCGAATTGACCAACGCGGCGATCGTCGCCGCGCTCGGATTGAACTGCACGAAGCTGGCGTAAAGCGGGTTGGTCAACAGGCCGGTGGTGCCGCGCAGCGCCTGGATCTGATCGGTATAGTCGATCCGGAAATAGGTCACGCTGGCGCGCAAGCCCGGCATCTCGACCGGCGCGGCTTCCACGCCGAACGACCAGGTCTTGGCCGTCTCCGGCTTGAGGTTCGGATTGCCGCCGGCCAGGCCGATGCCGATCTGGTTGCCCGATGGGCCCGGCAGCGTATCGAAATACAGGCCGGCGCCACCTGCGACGGTGGACTTTTCGGCAAAGGTCGGCGCGCGGAACGAGGTGCCGTAGCTGCCCCGCAGCGTCAGGCCCCGAAACGGCTTGTAGGTCAGGCCGAACTTGGGATTGGTGGTGCTGCCGAAATCGCTGTAATGTTCGTAGCGCAGCGCGAGCGACAGCGAGAGTTGTTCGATCCCCGCCATCGCATTGGCCGATCCGACGACAGGCACGAACAGTTCGCCGAACGCGGCGTTGACCGTGCGACTGCCGGCATCGTTGACGCTGACCGGCGTGGCCGCCTGACCGGTGAGCAGATCGCTATAGGTATATTCCACGCGATGTTCGCCGCCGAGCGCGATCCGCACATTGCCGCCGGGCAGCGCGAACAGTGACCCGTCGACCTGCCCATTGACCACATCGAGCCGGGTGCGGCCGGTGATGACGAACAGATTGTCGGTTAGCCGCGCGATCGTCGCCGGATTGTTGGGGCCACCAAACAGGTTGAGCGCGGTCGCCGGATTGGTATCGGCCAGTGCCGCAGCCAGCGCACGGGCATTGACGCCCGAATAGCGGCGATCGGCAACTTCCTCGGACTCGCCATGGGCGTAATAGACCGTGCCCTTGAAGTCCCCGAACAGCTTCGCCTCGACGCCGCCAGACACGTTCCAGGATTCGGAATGGAACGGATTATATTGCAGGCCGATCGTCGGCACGAGCGAATAGGCCACCTGCACCGAGGTCGCCCCGGCCACCGGGCTGACGAAGAACGGATTAGTGTTGCGCACCGTGGCGTTGATCGTCGGGTTGATCGCCAGCTTGCCCTTACGATAGGAATAGAAGCCGTCGGCAAACACGCGGATACCGTCGGTGATCTCCTGCCCAAAGGCGCCCGTGACGCTGTAACGTTGCTGTTCGGCAATCACCGGATCTAGCCCGCCATAGAAGCAGCGGTTGGCGGTCCCGCGCACCAGCGACCCGACATTGGCCGCGGTCACGCCGCCGGTGGGAATGGCATAGGTGCCGCCGCCGACGGTGATGGTGCCTGGATCGCAATTGGTTACGCGCAGGTCGCGGCCGCCCCGGGCGCGATTGTCGTTTTGGTAGAAATCCAGATCGCTGCCGTACAGCGCCGCATTGGCGGTATATTCGCCGGCCAGCATGGCATAGCCGCCGTCCCACTTCTTGCCGGCGATCAGGGCGGCCTGCTTTTCGTCGTAATTGCTGTCGGTAAAGCCGTAGCGTACGCGACCCTCGATACCGTCGAGATCTTTGCGCAGGATGAAGTTGACCACCCCGGCAATGGCATCAGAACCGTAGATCGCCGAAGCGCCGTCGGCGACGACCTCGACGCGGCCCAGCGCGATCGAGGGTAGCACCGAGGGATCGGTGAACTGGCCCTGCGTGCCCTGCGGGGGCAAGCGGCGACCGTCATAAAGCAACAAGGTTGCGTTGGTGCTGAGCCCGCGCAAGTTGATGCCGGCGCCGCGGGTGGCGTTGGCCGCGCCGTTCTGCGCCGAGCCGCCGGCGCGGTTGGCGCCGAGCGAGACGACCTGCGGCACGCGGCGCAACAGATCGTTGGTCGAGATCACCGGCTCCTGCGCAATCTTCGCTTGATCAATGGCGATGACGTTCGAACCAACCGGCGCGACGCCGCGGATGCGGCTGCCGGTGACGATGATGTCTTCCGCTGCCTGCGTGTCGAGCGCACCCTGCTCGGCCGGGCTCGCGGTTGCCTGTTCGGTTTCGGGGACTTCCTCTGCCGTCTGGGCAAGGGCCGGCATGGCCAGACCGATGGCGAGTGCGCCGAATGCGGCCTTGCTCAGCCAGGTGACGCGGCGCGCATGGGTGTTCATCATTCTCTCTCTCCCGATGATCGCCTGCCGCTTAATGTTGCGGCTCGGCAAAATAGTGGTGGTCAGACAGTCTCGGCGCGGGCCGGGACAACGCGCCGCGACAGGCGCGGCGCCAGCGAAAGCAGTACAATGGCGGCAATCAGGATGGCGGCACCGACGAGCTCGGCTGGGCGCGGCATCGGCAGACCCCAGAACCAGGCCAGGATTACCGCGCCGCCCACGCCGGCGACGAGGCTGGCGGCGCGCTCGAGCGGCACGCAATAAGCATTCTCGCGGGCATCGAGCAGGATGATGATGGCGAAGACCGAGATGATGGTCAGCGTCAAGCCGATGGCGAATAGCGGGAAGATCACCGGATCGCTCCACACCGAGATAAAGCCCCAGCCGAGCGCCCCGGATTGCGAGCCGATGCCGGAGGCGGAGATCGCCGCCAGTACTGCCACCGACAGCGGCAAGGCGATGACCTTTTCCTCGACGAAATAGCGCCGTACCGACGCCGGTTCGCCGGTCTTCGACACCTTGGTCATCACCGCCAAGCGGAGAAAATAGCCGGCGGTGTAGAGGATCACGGTAAGGATCGCGAGCGGCGGCAGATCGAAACCGCCGCGATCGAACAAGGTAATGATCAGCGCGACCAGCACCATCGCCAGCGCCGCCCAGCTCCACCAGCGCACCTTGCGGCCGAACATCAGATCGACCAGCGGCGCGATAAGCAGGATATCACCGCGCATCAGCAATTGGATGAACGGGATCGAGACGCCTTCGAAAGTGAAGGACAGGGGCACGGTGAACAGCACTAAGGCGGTGCCCAGACCGGATAGCAACGTATATTTGGTCGGCACAGGCACACGCGCGCCGGCAATATGCACGGCATTGGCATCGCGGTGCCAACCCGAAGCCCAGATGAAGATGTAGGTCAGCACCGTGCTGATGATGAGGGACGCGGGCAGCGTCTCCAGCCCGGTCAGCGGACGGCCCAGGCCGGCATGCGGAGTGCTCGTCACCAACTTGGTGATGATCACGTTGGGCAGATAGGCCAGGAAATAGAGCAGGACATAGCCCTCGAGCGGAAAGCGCTGCCAGCGGCTCATGCAACCGCTCCCAGTTCGACCATGTCGTTGGTCACGGTATAGCGCGCATTGAGCCCGGCCTCGGCCGTGATCGCGGTCATATATTCGACGATCTCGGCATGGCGCGCGCTCCCCGGTTCGACCAAGCGGGGCACGGCGTCGGTGTCGATATAGAGCGGCAAAAGCCCGGCGCGGACGATCTTGCCACCAGCAATTTCGAGGCGCGCAACGATCGACAGGCGCGATGCGGTGGGAAAATTGTACAGGCTATCGAAATCGGGCTCCCATTCCTCGGCCAGCACGCGGATCTCGTTGAAGCTCTTGGATGCGGCGTGCGCAGGGTCCATCCGCAGATCGGTAGCGAAGTTGCACAGTGAGTAGAATACCGGCTTGCCGTCGATCAATTCACACCCTTTCAGGATATGCGCATGGCCGCCAAGGATGGCATCGGCCCCGGCGGCGATCGCCGCACGGGCCACGTCGCGCTGGTAGTCGGCAATCGTCGCGCGGACGAAATGGATGCCCCAATGCTGCGAGACGATGACCAGATCGGCCTCGGCCCTGGCGGCGCGAATATCCGCTTCCATCGCCGCCAGATCGTCGCGATGCGGGTAGGTGTGAATCCGGGCCGGCGTGCCCGGCTGGTCGTGCTCGACCTGCTCGTACACGGTGAACGCACGCATCGGGGTACACCCCGGGCGGCGCTCGTCGGCCCAATAGGCCTGTGGCAAAATGCTGCAATAAGCCAGCACGGCGACCGTCGTGCCATCGCCCAACGTAAACCGGACAGGTTTTCGCGCCTCGAGGATATTGGCGCCGGCGCCGACCGTCTTGACGCCGGCGGCTTGCAGATTGGCCTGCGTCTCGAAGAACGCGTCATTGCCCCAGTCCAACACATGGTTGCCGGCGAGCGACACGATATCAAAGCCCGCGCGGCCCAGCGCTGCGGCGCCATCCGGTCTGGCCAGCACGGCATGGCGCGCTTGCGGCAGGCGCACGCCCTGCGCCGCGAAGCTGGTCTCGATTTGCCCGAACGTGATGTCGGCCGCCGCCAGCAGGTCGCGTGTGGCAGCGAAACTTTCGTCATAGACCTCGCGGTCCATCGCCAGATCCCCGACGGCGAGGAAGACGTGGCTCATGCCGCCGCCTCGAACGCGATTGGCGCGGTGAGCGCGCCGATTTCGGGGAAACGCGTTGGGCGCGGTTCGGCGGTAAGCGCAAAGCCGGGCGCAGCGGCAAGCAATTCCTCGATCGCAATGACCAACTCGAGCTTGGCCAGGCCAGCACCGATACAGGTATGCGGGCCGCGGCCGAAGGCGAGCGAATCCTTCATGTTGGGACGATCGATCTTGAAGGCTTCGGGATCGTCGAACACGTCGGCATCGCGATTGGCCGAGGCGTAGACCAAAGCGATTGGCTCACCGGCCGGGATCGGGCAGCCGCGGATCGTGACATCCTCGACCGCCGTACGCGCGAAACCGCGATACGGCGTATAGAGCCGCAGAAATTCGTCGACTGCGGCGGGGATCAGCGATGGATCGGCGCGCAATTCGGACTGCAGCGCCGGAGCGCGGCTGAGATGGACCGCGATCGAACCGATCAGCACGCTGGGGGCAATGATGCCGACGACCAGCACCTGCCGGATCGTCCCGACAATCAGTTCCTCGGGCAACGGTTCGCCATCCACGCGCACCGCGAGCAACGCGCTGGTGGCATCCTCATCTTCCGACATCGGGTTGGCGCGACGATCGGCCACGATGGCGCGCGCCATGTCGTACAGCACCAAGCTCGATTCCTTGGTTGCATCCATGTCAGCGAACTGCACCGCGATATTGTACCGCTGGCCGACGGCAGTCAGCTCGGCGACGGCCTCTGCCGACAGGTTCATCCAGTGCGCGAAGGTCGCGATCGGCATATGCGCACCGTAATCGGCCACGACATCGCCGCCCCCGGCGTCGCGCATCTTGGCGAGGAGATCGCGGCAGATCGTGCGGATGACGGGCTCGAGCCGCGCAATGCGTCGTTCGGTGAACAGCGGCGCAAGCGCCCGGCGATAGGGCGTGTGTTCCGGCGGATCGAGATGCAATGGCGGCCGCCGCCCTGTGAAGGCGACCTTGGGAATGACATTCTGTTGGGAGGTGATGAACGTTTTCCAGTCGCTGGCCGCCTCGGCCACGTCGGCATGCTTCATCAGCGCGTAAAATCCACCCCAGGCATCGGTATGGGCAACCGGGCATTCGCTGCGCAGCCGCGCATATTCGGCGTTCGCACTGTCGAACGTTTCGGGAGCCAAAGGATCGAAGTCATGTGCCATAACAATATTGATAACGCGCCATGCAAGCGCTTGCAATCACAATTTTGCAACCAACTGCGGCTTGGGCCATAGAGCATTATGGCCACCCGCGCACCACGACTGGACGATGTCGCCGCCCATGCAGGCGTGTCCGCCGCGACCGTATCGCGCTTTCTCAACAATCCGGAGGTGGTGGCCGAGGCCACGGCGGTGCGCATCCGCGCCGCGATCCTGGCAGTGAATTACGTGCCCAATCTCAACGCCGGCGCGCTCGCCGGCAGCCGCTCGCGGCTGATCGCGGCGCTCGTGCCGGATATCGCCGCGTCGATCTTCAACGATACGGTCGAAGCGATGATCGAGGAATTGGCGAGCGACGGCAACAGTGTGGTGCTGGCGCTGACCGGGGCCGACAATCAGCGCCTCCACGCCGAGATCAATATGGCGCTGTCGCGGCGCGTCGATGCGATCATCCTGACCGGTATCGTGTCCGATGCGGAAACGCGGGCACGGCTGCGCGCCAATCCGGTAACCGTCATCGAGACCTGGGGGCTGCCCGAAGACCCGATCGACGTGGCCGTCGGCTTTTCGCACCGCGCAGCGGGCACCGAAATGGCCAAATTCTTGCGCGGGCGCGGCTATCGCCGGCCGCATCTCGTGGTGCCGCGTTCGTCACGGTCGGAACGCCGCGCGAGGGGCTTTGCCGAACGCTGGATCCACGACGGCGGCACCGAGCCGACTCGGCTCGATGTCAACGTACCCAGTCATTTCGGTCAGGGCCGGCTTAGCTACCGCGCGCTTGATGACCTGCCGGAGCGCCCCGACGTGGTCGTCTGCGGATCGGATTGGATCGCGCAGGGGCTGATCGTGGAAGCGCAGGCGGCCGGGATTCGCGTACCGGACCAGCTTGCCGTTACCGGGTTCGGCAATCTCCGCATGGCCGGCGACATGCGCCCGACCATCACCTCGGTGGATATCGACGGGGCCAGGATCGCGCGCGAAGTATTGCGCGTGTTGCGTGCGCGCGCGGCGAACGAGAAGATCGAGACGCGGATCGATGTAGGATTCCGTGTGATTGCACGGGAGAGCGCATGAAACCGCTTGCATAGGCCGTGTCGGGCATAATAGCTTTTCTCTATAACAATATAGGAGAGCAAAATGCGGTTTGGATTGGTCGTTCTATTAGTGTGCGGCAGTACCGCCATCGCAGCGGCGCAACAGGCACCTCAGGCCGGTGCGGCACAAGATTATGCCAAGATGCGGGGCGAGGCCAATGCTCGGCCCGATTCCCGGGGCACCGGACCCTACCCCGCCGTCAAGCTCGTTGAGGGCACGCTGGCCGGCCATGTCGTCTATCGTCCTGCCAATCTCGCCGCGCTGGGCGCGCGCAAGCTCGGCATATTGGTGTGGGGCAATGGCGGCTGCAGCGACGATGGGGCCAGTGCGCGCTTCCATCTCGCGGAGATCGCCTCGCACGGTTATGTCGCTATCGCGCCGGGCCGCGTCCTGAGCGGCCCGGGCGTCGCCGCTGCGCCGCCGCGACCGCGGGATGCTGGCCCTCCGAAACTCGCGGTGGAGACCAGCGCAAACGAGGTGCGCGCCGGCATCACCTGGGCACTGGCCGAAAATGGCCGCAAAGGAAGCCCCTATTACCGGCGTATCGACCCCACATTGATCGCGGTAGCCGGGCATAGCTGCGGCGGGCTGCAGGCGATGCAAGTCGCTGGCGATCCGCGGGTGCGCGCGGTAATCGTGCACAATAGCGGCGTGTTCACCGACGGCAGCAACCCGATCGCCGGAATGACGGTCGACAAATCCCTGCTCAAGACGTTGCACACGCCAATCCTCTATGTGCTCGGCGGCCCCAGCGACATTGCCTATGCCAACGGCACCGACGACGTCCGCCACATTAGCCATGTCCCAGCGATGCTGCTCAACCTGCCGGTCGGCCATGGCGGCACGTTCCTCCAGCCCAATGGCGGGCGTGTCGCGCAGGTCGCCGTCGACTGGCTGGAGTGGCAGCTGCGCGGCGACAAGCAGGCGGCGACGGTGTTCAGCGGCAAGGATTGCGGGCTGTGCACCGACAAGGCCTGGACAGTGGAGCGCAAGGGCATCGAGTAATATCGCGCTCTTTGCGCCTTTCCCCGGCGGAGGCCGGGGATGAGATATCGTGCAGGCTAAATTGACCGCGTCACTTGCATATCTTCCCCCGCACGCACGGGCGCAACATTGGCGGCGGGGTGTAGCGCACGAACGTCGCCGGGGCTGTCCCCCACCGCCCCAGCGCCAGCCGCGCGTCAAGATAGCGGATCGACGCCAGCGTCGCCGCCGGCGTGAAGGTGCAATGGCCGGCACCATGGACATAGGCGCTCTTGACGTTGCGCCCGCGCGCTGCCTCGCCATAGCCGCGCTGCAGCGAGGGCGAGGTCAGCCCGTCGCCGATCATCTGCACCGCCAGCAGCGGCACGGTCGGCCGGGCATTCGGCGTATAGTGCCGGATCATATAGTCGACCGCGGCCGGCTTGGCGGCAACGCGCTCGCCGCGATCGAGCCGAGCGAGATCGGCATCGAGATCGAGCCCCGCCTTGCGGTACAGCGCCTCGACCAGCGCACGGCGGCCCGATCGCGCCAGTTGGACACGATAATCGACGCCCGTGTTCCACGAAAAGGTGCCGCCGCTGCGCTGTTCCTGATCCTGTCGCGGCAGGAAGATGCCCCGGGCGAAACTACGCCCGATCTCGTCGGCCTGCGCGTCGTAATCGTCCACTGCCGGCTCCGGTTTGTCGGCGCTGGTCCAGCCGGGAATTCCACCCAATATACCGGCCAGCACGGTGCGCGCGCGGCCCTCGGGCGTCTGCATCGCGCGCTCGACCGCAGCGCCGACGCGCATCGAATTGGCGCGGTCGTCATCGATCTGGATGAGGCGAATGCCGGCATCGGGCGCGACCAACAGGCGGAAGGCATAGGCCCCGTCGAGCGCCATGTTCATCATGCCCACCGCGCCGCCGATCGACGCGCACATTGGCAGCGCGCCATCGATGGCCGGGCGGGGCTGCTCGGCCAGCGCCGTGGTGACCAGCCCGCCCATCGAATAACCCCAGCCGATCACGCGTTTCGGCGTGCCATGCGCTGCGGCGAAGGCGGCGACGGTGGCGCGCTGCGCCGGCACGGCCTCCTCGATCGACCAGCCGCCCGCGCCGTAATCCGACGCGGCTAGGGCATAACCGGCATCGAGCAGGAGCCGCCGAATGGGTTTGGGAGCGACTTCGGGCGTGCCCAGGGCCGGTGAATAGCCTCGGCTGTATAGCAGCAACGTGCCGTTCCATTTGGCCGGCATCTCTGCTGCCCAGCGTGCACCGCCGGGCAAGACGTTCGCGCCCGCACCCTGACCTGACTCCTGCTGCTGCGCCAGCGACAGGGAGGGCGCCGAAACCGTGCCCAGCGCAACCGCCAGGGCCAAAGTGCGCAGCGTCATTTCCATCTCCCAATTTCAGCTTGCATCGACGATAGTTTCGATGAAAGCGATTGCATAGAATGTTTTGCGACAAAACAATATCGGTGCGGGTCGCCGAGCACATCGCCGGGCTCTCGGCTGCGCAGCTCGGTCCGGTGACGCAGCATGCGACCCGACGCGCACTGCTCGACGCGCTCGGCGTGAAGCTCGCCGCGAGCGGGATGGCGCGCGATGCCGCGCCGTATCGCGCGGTCGCGCTGGCCCAAGGGCCCGGCCCGTCGCGCCTTCTTGGCAGCGCATTCTCCGCCCCCCCGGCGGCGGCCGCTTTGGCCAATGGCGCGCTGGCGCATGCGCTCGATTTCGGCGACACGTTCGATCCCGGCCCGGCCCATCCCAACGCAGCCTTGGTCCCCGCATTGCTCGCCTTGGCCGATGCTGATCCGTCGATCGACGGTGCGCGCTTCCTGGTGGCGATGGCGGCGGGGAGCGATCTGGCCTGCCGGCTCTCGCTGGCGCCGGCGCGTGCTTATGAAGAGGGCGGTTGGTATCCGCCGCCGTTGGTTGGCCTGATCGCCTCGGCAGCGGCGTGTGCCAAATTGCTCGGGCTCGACGCCGATGGCGTCCGTCACGCCATGGGACTGGCGCTGATGCAGGGCAGCTTTCCCGGCGAGATCAAATACGACTCGAGTTCGCCCTTGCGCGGCGTGCGCGAGGCGTTCGCAGCGCGCGGGGCGGTGGAGGCTGCATTGCTGGCACAGGCCGGCGCGCGCGCTTTTGCCGCGCCGCTCGAAGGGCGCGCCGGCTTTTTCGCAATCTATGGCGGCGGCGCGGCGCGCGAGATTCTTACTGCCGAGCTCGGCACGCGCTTCTTGGGGGACGAGGTCAGCTTCAAGCCTTGGCCATGCTGTCGCGGCACGCATGCCTATATCGAGGCGGCGCTGGCCTTGCGCGAGCGCTGCGACTGGCGCGACATCGCCCAGATCGCAGCCGAAATCGGCCCGATCCAGGAAATGCTGATCCGCCCCCAGCCGGACAAGGCCGCGCCACAGAGCGCGATCGATGCGAAGTTCAGCATCCCCTTCACCACCGCCGCCGCCTTCATCGCTGGCGGCATATCGCTCGATGCGTTCGACGATAGCGCGCGCGGCGATGCCGATGTGATCGGGCTGGCATCGCGCGTGACCGAATATCGCAATCCCGCCTGGGATCGCCGGCATGCCGCCAGCGGCGCGCTGCTTGTCACGCTACGCTCGGGCGCGCAGCTCGACCATGCGGTGCCGCACGCGATCGGACATCCGGACAACCCGCTGTCCGATGACGCGCTGATCGAGAAGTTCGTCACCTGCGCCATGCGCGCCAGCCGGCCGATGAGCAACGCGGCGGCACGCACGGTCGCGGTTCGGATCTTGGCGTTCGACGGACGATCTTCGATCTCGGAGCTACTTCGGCCAGCGTGAGCCGGCCTGGCACCCCGAAGAACTGCTCATGGCAAATCGCGGTTATCGCAATATTCCTCCGTCACCCGCCGGCACGAGCCGCGATCACGGCTAGCAATCGCAACACCGGCCTGCTGGAACGGCTGTTTCCGAGCTCGAATACGCCGCTCGCGAACGGCCAAACGGAAGCGCTTGGCGGCCCCGAATCCTCACTCCAGTGCGGCAAACAGTTCGACCACGCTAGCAGGTGCCTTCGGCCCGAAAAACCGCTCCAGGTTTCGCGCGCTTTGCGCGGCAATGGGGGTGCTCCGCAGGAACATTTCCTGCTCATACGCGGCCAATGCGCGTTCGCTGTCGCCTGGATGGGCGATCAGCGCCTGGGCCAACGTGGCGCCATCCAGCATGGCCAGGTTGGCGCCTTCTCCGGCGAAGGGCGACATCAGGTGCGCGGCGTCACCCAGCAGCGTGACGCCAGGCACCCGCTGCCACCGATCGCCCGCCGGCAGCGCATAGATCGGTCGGAGCAGCGGCGTGACCTCTTCCGCGGCGATCAGCGCCCTGAGCGGCGGTGCCCAGCGATCGAACAACTCTGCCACTTGGCCAGGGCCTGCGCCGGGCCCCGCTTGCCGCACGGCGGCCACCCAGCTTTCCGGTCGGTTGAGCGCGGCATAGACATGGATGCTGCCATCGCCGTTGCGGTGCGCCATGATGCCCTGCCCCGGCGCCACCGCGATCAGCGTGCCGCTGCCGATCGTCGCCGCTGCGGCCGCGGCGCGCGGATCTTCGGCCGGCAGGTGCGTCTCGATGAAGCAGGTCCCGGTATAGCCAGGTCGCACCTCCGACAGCAGCGACCGGACCTTCGACCAGGCGCCGTCCGCCCCGATGAGCAGACCGACCGTGACCTGCGTGCCATTGGCGAAGCCCAAACAATGCCGCCCTGCGCCCGTAGCGCGCAAGCTGTCCAGCTTGTGACCCCAGCGGATCGCGTCTCCGGGTAGCGACGTGATCAGCAGCTGGCGCAGGTCACCCCGATCGACCTCCGGGCGGCTGGAGCCGGGGTCGCCAGGCCTGTCCAACAGGATCGCCCCGTCTTGGTCGACGACGCGCTTGGCGTCCTCGCCCGGCCGGACCAGACGGTAAAACGCCTCGAGCAGCCCCGCATCGGCCAGTGCGCGCTGCCCGCCCTGCACGTGGATATCGAGCAACCCGCCCTGCGCGCGTGCCTGTGGGGAAAGTTCGGCCTCGTAGATAACCGCAGCGATGCCATGCCGTCGCAGGACACAAGCCAGCATAAGGCCGCCGAGACCGGCACCGATGATCGTAAGGGGTTCTTCCACGACGAAAGCTCCTGGCCCGCAGACGGCATGTATCGATGCCGGCTGCCCTGATGGTTGTGGAGCCGCTAGCCGGTCGATGACCCGCTTGTGCGCGACAGCATGGACAACCACGCCGTCGTTTTTCGCGACGCTAGCAAAGTAGCTGGAGCGCTGGCGAGATGCAACGGCGCATGGCCTTTGATAACCCGCCTAGGAAGCAGCTATGGCGACGCTTGAGCTTTCCCCAGGAATAGAGAATTGCCCGCGCCCTACGCCTGGGGTAGCATCGCGCCGTTCTCAGGAGTGTTCGAAGTGATCCAGCGTCACCGCTAAAGCGGCAAGATCCTCGCCGGCGGCGTGCGCCGCCCACCTAAAACTCTGTTGCGAGAACATCATGCAACAACTGAACAACAAGACGTGCGTCGTCACCGGCGCTGCGCGTGGCATTGGCCACGCCATCGCCAGCCGCTTTCACGCCGAGGGCGCCATCGTTATCGTCACCGACAGTGACGAACAGGCCGGCGCGGCAGCCGCGGCCGCAATCGGGTGCCGCTTCGAAAAGCTCGACGTGCGCGAGGAGGCCGACTGGTCTCGGCTGGCCGGGATCGTCCCCGCCGTCGACGTGGTGGTCAACAATGCTGGCGTGACCGGCTTCGAAGCCGGCATGATCGCCCATGATCCCGAACATGCCAGCCTGGCCGACTGGCGCGCGGTGCACAGCGTCAATCTCGACGGGACGTTTCTCGGCTGTCGCTATGCGATCGGCGCGATGAAAGCGCAGGGCAGCGGCGCGATCATCAATATCTCGTCCCGTTCCGGGCTGGTCGGCATCCCGCTCGCGGCTGCTTATGCCTCGTCCAAAGCGGCGATCCGCAACCACAGCAAGACAGTCGCGCTCTATTGCGCACAGCAGGGGTGGAAGATCCGCTGCAACTCGATCCACCCCGCCGCCATCCTGACCCCGATATGGGAGCCGAGCTGGGCACCGGACCCGCGCGGGAGGCCAGGATGCAGGCGCTCGTCGCCGATACGCCGCTCAAGCGCTTCGGCATGCCGGAGGAAGTGGCGGCGATCGCCGTGCTGCTGGCGTCGGACGAGGCCACCTATGTGACCGGGACCGAGATCAACATCGACGGCGGGTTGCTGGCCGGCGCCGCCGCCTCGCCCGGCTAAGGGACGCGGCGGCGTGCCATATGGCACGCCGCCGCGCGTCCCTGAGCGCTTGGCCAGTCCGGTCAGCCGCCGCCCGGCGCCTTGGAGCCGCGGGGCCGATCTTCGGGCGGCGGCACATCGCGTGGCGTGCTGCGATTCCAGTCGATGCGATAGAGATCGAAGCGCCGGTCGGCGAGGTTGCGCACGGTGCCCTCGGCGCGCGCCCAGGTCAGGTCGGCAAGGTTGACGTCGGCGATCGTCACCGTTTCGATATTCTCGCTGGCCTCGGCGGCCACGCCATCGCGGGCAAACGGGAAGTCGCACGGCGTCAGGATGCAGGATTGCGCATATTGGATGTCCATATTGTCGACGCCCGGCAGATTGCCGACATTGCCCGACAGCACGACGAAACACTGGTTCTCGATCGCGCGGGCCTGCGCGCAATAGCGCACGCGCATATAGCCTTGGCGATTGTCGGTGCAGAACGGCACGAAGATGATGCGCGCGCCTTCATCCACCAGCCGGCGGGCCAGCTCGGGAAACTCGCTGTCGTAGCAGATCAGCACGCCGACCGGCCCGATATCGGTCTGGATCACATCGACCGAACTGCCGCCCTTGATCTTCCACCAATAGGCCTCGTTGGGGGTAGGATGGATCTTCTCCTGGGCATGGACCGATCCGTCGCGCAAGCACACATAGGCGACGTTCTGGATGCTGCCATCCTCGGTCCGGGTGGGGTGCGATCCGCCGACGATGTTGATGTTGTAGCGCAACGCCATGCGGGATAGCTCGCGGACCACGGGTTCGCGATGCTCCGTCATCCGGTCAATCGCCTCCATCGGCGACAGATCCTCTTTTTCGAACGACAGCAGCGACATCGTAAACAGCTCGGGGAAGACGACGAAGTCCGAACGATAATCGGCGGCGACATCGACGAAATATTCCACGTTCTGCACGAACTCGTCGAAATCCTTCACTGCCCGGGCCTGCAGCTGCACCGTCGCCAGCCGGACGCTTTCGACGTGGCGGGGCACCCGGAAAGCCGCCGGCTCGTTAGGATCGACATAGGGGTTGCGCCACACCATGTGCGCGGCGAACCCTTCGGACGCCTTGTCATAGGGCAGATAGCGCGGCAGCACGCCGATCGGGGTGAAGCCGTTGCCGAGCTGGAAGCTGATCACCTGATCGCGGAACTCGCCGGCGGCGACGCGCGCGAGATAGTCGTCCGCACCGTCGACCTTGGCCTTGACCCTGGTGTAGCCGGGCATGCGCCCGCCGAACACGATGCCGCGCAGCTCGAGCCGCTCGGCCAGCACGCGCCGTGCTTCGTACAGACGCTTGCCGATGCGCATGCCGCGCTGGCGGTCGTCGACCGCCATTTCGATGCCATACAGCCAGTCACCCGTGGCATCGTGGCGACTGCCAAAGCCGTTGCCGGTGATCGTCGCCCAATCGTGGGGCGACAAAGCGATGGCCTCGTCGATGCGCGACGAAGCGCAATAGCCGACGATCTCCCCATCCAGCACGGCGACGAATTGACCCTCGGGGAAGTTGTTGATCTGGCCGCTAACCTGGCCCGCGCTGTAATTGCCGAAACCCGGATAGGCCCGGCTGATCAGCGCGAGAATGCCCGGCACGTCGCCGGGGACAGCCACCCGGACTTCCAGGGTCGCGGGGCTCTTCTTAAACATCACATTGCTCCACGTGGCGCGTCTGGCCATAGGTCGGGGCCGACGGGCGAAGGCTCCCCTTACCATCTGGGCCGATGCGACAAAGCCCTTATCTGTCGTTTCGGTGCTCACCTTCGCTCTTTCGACCGACAAAGAATTGCTTTCGGGCACGTTCGCCGCCACGCGCCGACAAGGGAAGCCAACCGAGATGGAGCCGTCATGACCGAGCAAACAGCCTATGTACCGCCCAAGGTGTGGACCTGGGACCAGCAGAATGGCGGCGCCTTTGCCAGCATCAATCGGCCGGTCGCCGGGCCGACGCACGACAAGGATCTGCCGGTCGGCAAGCATCCGCTGCAGCTCTATTCGCTGGGTACACCCAATGGGGTGAAAGTAACGATCCTGCTCGAAGAGTTGCTCGAGCTCGGCCATGCCGGCGCCGAATATGATGCGTGGCTGATCAAGATCGGCGACGGCGACCAGTTCGGCAGTGGGTTTGTCGAGGTGAACCCCAATTCGAAGATCCCGGCGCTGCTCGATCGCAGTGGCGCGACGCCGATCCGCGTGTTCGAATCCGGCGCGATCCTCGTTCATCTCGCCGAAAAATTCGGCGCGTTCCTGCCTGACGACCCGGCCGCGCGCGCGGAAACCTTATCGTGGCTGTTCTGGCAGATGGGCAGCGCGCCCTATCTCGGTGGCGGTTTCGGTCATTTCTACGCTTATGCGCCGACCAAGATCGCCTATGCCATCGACCGCTTCGCCATGGAGGTGAAACGCCAGCTCGACGTGCTCGACCGCCGCCTGGCGGAGAGCGAATTTATCGCCGGCGATAGCTATACGATCGCCGATATCGCGATCTGGCCGTGGTACGGCACCCTGGCCAAGGGGCTCGCTTATGACGCGGGCGAGTTTCTCCAGGTGCAGGACTATAAGCACGTACAGCGCTGGACCGACGCGATCGGGATGCGTCCGGCAGTCAAACGCGGCCGCATGGTCAATCGCCTGTCCGGTCCGCCGTCCGAACAACTCCACGAACGGCACGATGCGAGCGATTTCCTGACCAACACGCAGGACAAGGTGGCGCCGAACCCGGCCTGACCGGTGGCCTTGCGGGGTAACTTTTCGCGGTTTTCGGCAGCCCAGGATAATCGTGCAAAACGATTATAAAATCAAGACTTGTAACGCATCGCGAGATGACTCACATTCGCCCTCGTACCCACTGCAGGGTACGGTGTTTCAACAATGCGAAAGGAGGTGATCCGATGTCTCATGGTTCAGCAATGGGGTCGGTTCAGTTCGTTCGGGGGACGCACCGCTAAATTCTTTGGGATGACGGCGGGGGGTATTCTCCCCCAAGCAACGCTGCCGTCTATCGGAATTTAGCGGTCCGCATGGTCCTCCAAGCTGGAGCTTCCGGCCGCTGACCATGTTAGGAGGTTGCCGGGGTGCCGTGAGGCCCCCGGCAGCCTCTTTTCATTTGTGACGGTCCACCTTGCTGACGTTGCCCTACGATGCGGTGGTCCAGCGTTGCGAGCGTTTCAGTTCAACCCAGCTTGTTTCCCTGCGAAAGCAGGGGCCCAGGACCCAGAGCGCGCCGCCTGTGGCTCTGGACCCCTGCTTTCGCAGGGGAACTATGGGCTATCGAACGGGCCCCAACACATTGCTGGCCGGCGAAATAGTCGCTGTCCCACGCGCCGTATTTCGTGCCAACTCCCGGCACGATGGATGAAAGGTGTATCATGCAGCGTGTTCAGCGACCTCTTATGTCCTTGGCCACCACTGTGCTGCTTGCCGCGCCCGCCACGGCGCAGCATGCGCCACCGGTCGAAGAGCGTTCGATCACCGAGTTGCAGACCGCGATTGGCAAGGGCGCGTCCAGCGAGGCGATCACCACTGCCTATCTCGCGCGGATCGCGGCGATGGATCGCACCGGACCGACGCTCCGCGCTGTGATCGCGGTCAACCCGGATGCGCTGGCGCAAGCGCGCGCCGCCGACACACGGCGCAAGGCAGGCAAGTCGCTCGGGCCACTCGATGGCATTCCGCTGCTGATCAAGGACAATATCGAAACGCTCGATCCGATCGCCACGACCGCAGGCAGCCTGGCGCTGAAGGACAATGTCACGCGCCGCGATGCGCCGGTGGTGGCGCTGTTGCGCGCCCGCGGCGCGGTGATCCTCGGCAAGACCAATTTGAGCGAATGGGCCAATATCCGCTCGACCGCGTCGATCAGCGGGTGGAGCGCGATCGGCGGGCTGGTGCGGAATCCGTATGCGCTGGACCGTACCGCCTGCGGCTCGTCGAGTGGCTCAGGCGCGGCGGTGGCGGCGAACTTCGCCGCCGCCGCGTTGGGCACGGAAACCGACGGATCGGTGGTCTGTCCGGCGGCGATGAACGGGCTGGTCGGGTTGAAGCCGACGATCGGTCTGGTCAGCCGCAGCCACGTCGTGCCGATCAGCCATAGCCAGGATACGCCCGGGCCGATGGCGCGCAACGTGCGCGATGCCGCGATCCTGTTCTCGGCCATGATCGGGGTGGACCCCGCCGATCCGACGACCAAGGAGGCCGCACGCTACGCCAAGGATTACGCGCGGGGGCTATCTACTGAGGCGTTGCGCGGCGTGCGGGTCGGCGTGCTGCGGCCGGACATGACGGCAACGCTGAAGGACAAATACGAGCAGCAATTGCTGGTGCTCAAAAAGGCCGGCGCGATCCTGGTCGATGTCGAACAACCCAAGCTCGAGGGACTGGGCGACGCCGAGTTCGAGGTGCTGAAGGTCGAACTGAAAGCCGATCTGAACACCTATCTCGCGAACAGCCCGGCCGCGGTGCGGACGCGCAATCTCGATCAGGTGATCGCCTTCGACACGGCTAATGCGGGCGCGGAAATGCCGTTCTTCCGGCAGGAAATCTTCGAGATGGCGGCCAAGACGCGCGGGTTGGACGATGCCGAATATCTCGGCCTGCGCGCGAAATCGCTGCGTTTGGCCGGCGCCGAGGGGATCGATGCGATGCTCAAGACTGCCAAAGCGACGATTTTGGTGTCGCCGACTTATGGCCTGCCATGGCTCAGCGACAGTGTCAGCGGCGATCATGCCGACGGGCCGAGCGCCAGCACCTTGCCGGCCGTCGCCGGCTATCCGCATCTCACCGTGCCGATGGGGCTGGTGAAGGGGCTGCCGGTCGGCCTGTCGTTCATCGCCACGGCGTATGGCGACGATCGCGTGCTGGCGGCGGGCTATGCCTACGAGCAGGCAAGCAAGGCACGGGTCGCGCCGCGCTACCTGCCAGCCGCCGATGTCGGGCCGGGGCTGGACGGCGTCCGCTAACCCAGTTCTTTTTCCAGCAATTCGGGCCGGATATGGATCGCCGTCAGCGACATGCGCACTTCGATCAGGAACGCCGCGAAGGATGAGATCAGCAGGCCCATCGCCAACACAAACGAAATCGCCACCATCGTGCCGATATGCAGTTGCACGAGCTTGGCGATGAACAGCAACGCCACCACGATACAGGTCATCACCGCGCTCGACACTGCCAGCACCAGCGCCGCGTTGATCACCGACATGCGTCGGTCAAGCAGCCGCAATTCCCAGACGTGGCGATCATGTTCGGCGCCCGACGAGCCCGGGTGCAGCGCCTCGACCGCGCGGGCGCGATCGACCACGCGCGACAGCCGCCCGGCCAGCACGTTGAGCAATTGGCAGATGCCGGCGAGCATGAACACCGGGCTCAGCGACAGCTGGATCGCCTGGGCGATGGTAAAATAGGAATACATGGAAATGTTGTGGCGGCAGCGACGCCGGGCGGTCAAGCGCCAACCGGATGGTAACGCCTCGGCATTAGGCAAGAAGGCCATGACCAAGCCGATGCTGCTCGCCGACTTTCACCGCCTCGCGCCGCTGACGCGCGCGACGACGCTCGACGGGCTGGCGAGCGCGATCGACCCGGTCGCGGCGCAGGCGCCGGACAGCCACAAATTTCTGCGCTATCAATGGTTCGCCGCCGCGATCGCAGCCTATGGCGGCACCGCCCGGACGATCGTGGTCGAGACGGACGGCGTACCGGTGATCGCCCTACCGATGGCGCGGTTCGGCCCGAGCATCGCGCGGCTGGCGGCGATGCCGGGCTGTTACTGGCCGTTCCGCAGCTTTCCGGCGCACCTCGACGCCGACGATAGCGCCTATGCCGTGTTGGTCGAACAATTGGCCGGAACGGTCAATGCACTGCGAATTGGCCCGATCTATGACGGGGATGCCTCGCTGGAACCCTTATTGGCCGCGGCGCGTGCGCAAGGCTGGGTGACGCTCGACCGCCTGGTCGCGGAGAGCTATCTGCTCGATATGGCGGGCGCGCGAGACGAGGGCACCTGGCCGCGCAATTCGACGCTGCGCAAGAACCGCTTCCACGAAAAGCATCTCGGCGAGCATGGCCGCCTCGACTGGGATTTCGTATCGGGCGGGGCATGGGCACACGGCGGCTTCGACGACCTCGCCGCCGTTGAACAGAAGAGTTGGATCGCCGCCCGCACCGACGGCTCGGACGCCAAATTCACCGCGACCGGGCATGGCGCGTTCTGGCGCGCGACGGCGCTCGATCCCGTGCTGGCGGAGATGCTGTGGGCGGCGGTGCTGCGCGTTGACGGCGTGCCGGCCGCCTTCTCGTTCGATCTCAACGCCGGCGCGCTGAAATACGCCATCGCCAACAGCTATGACCCGGCCTTCGCCAAGCATTCGCCCGGGAAATTGCTCTATTATCGCAACCTTGCCCACGCGCTCGACGACGGCATGACCACGGTCGACTGGGGCGCCGGGGATAGCGGCTACAAAAGCGTGATCGGGGCCGCGCCGGGGCCGATGATCCGCGACTGGCTGCTGATCCGGCCGGGCTTGCCGGCGATCCTTGGGCGGGCGCTGCGCGGCATGTGGGCGCGTAGCGGCCAGGGAAAGTGAAGGCGCCTTCCTAAGGTAGACGCTTCCCCGGCGAAGGCCGGGGCCCAGTCGTGGAACCGAAAGCGATTGGCGTCGCGCTCCTTTATACCCACCTCCGCTACTGGGCCCCGGCCTTCGCCGGGGAAGCGGCTAGATCAGATGCTTCTACCTCATAACTGCCGCAACGCCCTCGCCGGCCGCACGCTCAGCATCGGCCAGGCGCCGAGCAATCCGAGAGTCATGACGCTCGCCACGCCGATCGCCAGCGTTACGGCCACGGTGCCGTAGTCGGGCAGCCATTCGAACTCGAACAGTTCCACGACGACATACCACGCCCCGCCCAGCCCCAACGCCAAGGCCAGCACGGTCAGTGCCGCGCTGAGGAAGGCATATTCGATCGCTTGACTCGCCAGCACCTGGGCGCGCGTCGCGCCTAGAGTGCGCAGGATCACGCTGTCATAGGTCCGCGCCTCGCGCGCGGCGGCGATCGCGCCGATCAGCACGGCAATACCGGCGAAGACCGCGACCGAGGTGGCGGCAGTGATCGCCGCCGCCATCTGGCTGACGATGTCGCGCAACTGGCCAAGCACGCCACGCACCTCGATCACCGAAACCGACGCGAACGGTTTCAACAATGCGCGCATCACCGTGGCTTCGGCGCCCTTGGGCAGATCGATCGTTGCGGCAAGATTGTGCGGCGCGTCTGAAATCGCATTGGGCGAGAACACCATGACATAGTTGAAGCCGAGCGTATCCCAGCTGATCCGCCGGAACGAGGCGATCCGCGCGCTGCGCTCGACGCCAAGCAGACTGTAACTGATCGGATCGCCGACCTTGAGGCCAAGCACCGTGCCGAGCCGCTCGTCGAGCGACACCAAAGGCGGCCCGGCATAGTCTTTCGGCCACCAGCGCCCCGCGGTGAGCTCGCTGCCCTCCGGCAGCGTCGCCGCATAGGTCAGGCCGCGCTCGCCGCGCAGCGCCCAGGCGCCTTCGGGCAGCACCTTGAGATCGGCGACCCGCGTCGTGCCATAACCGGTGATCGTCCCGCGCAGCGCCGGCACGGTGGCGATGTCGGCCTTGGGCTCGACCGCCAGGATCGTGCGGCGGAACTCGGGCTCGCGGTCGCGCGGCACGTCGAGCGCGAACAGGGCTGGCGCACGCTGCGGTACGGTGCGCGCGATATTGGCGTCGATGCTGGTGCGGATCGCCGCGAGCAGCACAAACAGCGTGAGGCCAAGGCCCAGCGCCACGACCAGCGCGCCGGTCCGCGCGCCGGGCCGGTGCAGTGCGGCGATGGCAAGTCGCAGCAGCGGGCGGCGCGCGCGCGGCAGCGACGCGGCGCCCTTGCGCACCAACCAACCAAATGCAGCGAGGAGCAGGAGCACGCCGGCAACCGCGGCGAGGAAGCCCGCGGTCAGCGCAGGTTGCTCGGCGGTCAGCAACGCCAGCGCCACGACGGCAAGCCCCGCCCCCCCCATCCACGGCAACGTGCGGCGCAGCGGCGCGCGGCGTTCGTCGAACACCCCGCGCAGCAGCCCGGCGGCGGGGATCGTGCCGGCGGCGACCAAGGGCGGCGCGGTGAAGGCCAACGCTATCAGCAGCCCATAAGCGGCCGCCAACGCCAGCGGAAACCATTCGATCGCAAAACTCGGCGCTACCGGCAGGACGTTGCCGGCGAGCGCAACGATGCCCGGCACCGCGATCACGCCGACGAGCAGGCCGGCCAGGATACCGGCCAAGGCAACGACGCCGATCTGCAGGATATAGATTTTGGCGATCGTGCCCGAGGTCGCCCCCAACACCTTCAATGCGGCGATGCTGCCGCGGCGACTGGCGAGATAGGAGGACACGCCGTTGCCGACGCCGATCCCCGCAATGACCAAGGCGGACAGCGCGACGAGCATCAGGAACTGCCCCATCCGCTCGACAAAGCGCGCGGCGCCCGGCGCAGCACGATCGCGCGTCTTCGCTTCCCAGCCGCCGGCCGGAAAGCGCGCCTTGAAACGATCGGCGGCGGTCTGCGGCGTGACCCCGTCGCGCAGCTTGAGCCGATACTTGCTCGTGTACATGCTACCAGGCTGGATCAGCCCGGTGCGGGCAAGCCCCTCTGACGTGACGATCGCGACCGGGCCCAGCGTGAAGCCCTCGCCGAGCCGATCGGGCTCGTTGGCGATGATGCCGCCGATGGTGAAATTGGCGCTACCGATCTTGAACACGCCGCCGGGTTTAAGGCCCAGTCGTTCGGATAAAGCGGGAGCGATCCAGACCGTCTCCGCATTCCCCCCTCGCATCACCCCAGCAGCCTCATGCGTCACCCCAGCGAAAGCTGGGGTCTTGTGCGGCTCCTGTCCCGCGCGGGCCGCTTGAGATCCCAGCTTTCGCTGGGATGACGGTTGGGCGCGAGAAGTGAAGGAGATGTTGTTCCGCCCCGCCCGCAACTCCAGCGTCCCATACAGCGGATACGCCCCATCCACCGCCTTCAGCTCGATCGGCACGATCACCGGATCCGCAGCGCTTCCGCCGACCGCCGTTGCCTGCATGCTGGCGGTCTCCGAAACCGTCCCCAGCCCCGCCATCGCCGCGCGCTCATCCGCATCCGCCGGCCGCTGCGAAACCGCGAACTCGACATCGCCACCCAGAATCAGCCCGCCCCGCGCGCTAAGCTCGCGCTCGATCGCCTGGGTTAAGCTGCCGATCGCGGCCAGCGCGCCGACGCCGAGAAACAGGCAGGCAAGCAGCAACCGTAGCCCGCGAAACTTGAGGTCGATCTCGCGGCGGGCGAGCCGCCACGCCGTCGCCCACTCGCTCACTTGGTGCGGTCCGCGACGATATGGCCGTCGGCCAGCTCGAGGATGCGATCGCAGCGCGCCGCTAGCCCGGCATCATGGGTGATCACGATCAGCGTCGCGCCCGCCGCGACCTGGCGCGCGAACAGCAAATCCATGATCGCCGCCCCGGTCGTCGTATCGAGGTTGCCCGTGGGTTCATCGGCAAACACCAACGCCGGCCGCGGACCCAAGGCGCGGGCAATGGCGACGCGCTGTTGCTCACCGCCAGAAAGCTGCGCCGGATAATGATTCAGCCGATGGCCAAGCCCGACCGCCGTCAGTTCGGCATCGGCGCGCGCGAACGCGTCGGCCATGCCGGCCAGCTCCATCGGCACGGCGACATTCTCGCGCGCGGTCATCGTCGGCAACAGGTGGAACGCCTGCAGCACGATACCGATCCGGCCGCGCCGCGCGCGGGCCAGCGCGTCCTCGTCAAGCGTGGTGAAATCGAGCCCGGCGACCTGCACCTGGCCCGCGCTGGCGCGCTCCAGCCCCGACAGCACCGCCATCAGCGAGGATTTGCCCGAACCGGACGGCCCAAGCAGCGCCAGGCTGGTGCCGCGCGCGACATCCAGGTCGATGCCGCGCAAAATCGTCGTGGGTGCGTCACTGGCGCCAAGCGTCAGGGTGACACCCCGGGCAGCGATCACCATATCGGCGTCGTTAAGGTCTGGCATGAAGGGAAAGATCGCCTTGGAACGTGGTGGATATGGATATGGGGCGGGCGCGCTGGTTCTCCAAGCGATGTTGCTGACCGGCTGCGATAGCGAACCGACGCCCGCGCCGGCGCCGTCCCCCGTACAGGCCAACGCGGCGGTCGCTGCGCAGCCGAGCCCGGCGCCGGTGGCGGGCGAGGAGCGGCTCGTGCTGGCGTTCGGCGACAGCCTGTATGCCGGTTATGGCCTGCAGCGTGGGCAGAGCCTTCCCGATGCGGTGCAGGCTCGATTGCGCGCCGACGGGATCAACGCCAAAATCGTCAATGCCGGCGTGTCCGGCGACACCACCGCAGCGGGGCGACAACGCCTCACCTTTTCACTGAACAACCTGCCCCGCAAACCCGATCTCGTTTTGCTCGGCCTGGGCGGGAATGACGTGCTGCGGCAAATCTCGCCTGCGGAAACGCGCGCCAATTTGGTGGCGATGCTCGACGAGCTCAAAAAGCGCAGTATTCCCGTGATGTTGACGGGCATGGTCGCGCCGCCAAATCTCGGGCCCGACTTCGCCGCACAGTTCAACCGCATCTGGCCCGATCTCGCGGCGCAATATGGCGCTGCGCTGTATCCGTTCATCCTCGATGGCGTGATCGGCAATCCCGCGCTGATGCAGCGCGATCGTGTGCACCCAACCGCTCAAGGGGTCGCCAAGATCGCCGACAAGGTCGCGCCCCTGGTGGCGGAGCGACTGGAACGACTCGAGCGGGATTAAGGCGCTCTCCCCTCTTTGCCGCTTCCCCGGCGAAGGCCGGGACCCAGTCGCGGAACCGGAGTTATGCGCGTTGCGCTTCGTTACCCCCATCTTCCCTACTGGGCCCCGGCGTTCGCCGGGGCGGTGCTTAGGATAGGAAACAGCCTGCCCTTAGCGCCGGCAATCCTCCGTCACGCGTTCGATCTCCGCCCAGGACGGCAGCACCAAGGTCGGATAGCCGGCCATTTCGACCACGAACCGACCCCGACTGAAGCCCATAGCTTCGAGCAATCCGTCGCGCGGCGCCAGCGACACGGCAAGCATGCCGCCGCTGGGCTGCACGGTGAGAGTCCGCAAGCTCGTCGAGGTGCGGATCGTCATCGCCACCGGCTGGTTGGACATCCCGGCTCGCGCCAATTGCACGGCATTGACGCTCAGATCGCATCGGATCGTGAAGGCAGGTGCCGCACCCGGCGGCCCGAATGAGGCGATCGAGCCGCGTGGCTCCTGCACGTAGCGCCAGTCGCCTGGCGTATACGGCCAGTCGCGCCAGTCACTGGAGAGCGGCTTGGGCGGCGGTGGGGCGTAGGTGGGCAACGGTCGCGGCGCGGGCACCGGCTTTGGCGCGGGCACCGCGGTGCAACTGGCCAGGACGCTGGCGGCGATCAGGGGGGCAAGCAGACGCATGGCGACGCTATGCGCGCTCACGGCCCTGCGCTCAACCGGACTGGGCGACAAAATCCTTCCCTTGGCCGCGCGCATCGGCGACGGAGGCACATTGGGAGGGGATGATGGACACGAAGCGACTAAAATCGATCATCGGCGGATCGGCCGGCAATCTGGTCGAATGGTATGACTGGTATACCTATGCCGCGCTGACGGTCTATTTCGCGCCGACCTTCTTCCCGGCGGGCGATCGTACCGCGCAATTGCTCAGCACGGCCGCAGTGTTCGCGGTCGGCTTCCTGATGCGGCCGATCGGCGCCTGGATCATGGGCCGCTATGCCGACAATCACGGTCGCAAGGCGGGCCTTGCGCTGTCGGTCGGGCTGATGTGCGCGGGCTCGCTGATGATCGCGCTGGTTCCCGGATACGCCACGATCGGCATTGCCGCGCCTGCCATTCTGGTGCTGGCGCGCATGCTGCAAGGCTTGTCTGTCGGCGGCGAATATGGCGCCAGCGCGACCTATCTTTCGGAAATGGCCACGCGGAAAAATCGCGGTTTCTGGTCCAGCTTCCAATATGTCACGCTGATCGGCGGGCAGCTTGCCGCGCTCGGCGTCACGTTGCTGCTGCAGGCGCTGCTGAGCGAGACGGCGATGGAGGCATGGGGCTGGCGCATCGCCTTCGCGCTCGGGGCGATCCTGGCGCTGGCGGTCTATGTACTGCGCCGCCGCCTGTCGGAGACCGCCGCGTTCGAGGCGCTGGCCAAGGACCGCCCCAAATCCGGCGCGGCGGCGCTGTGGAAGGCGCATCCGCGCGAATTCATGCTGGTCGTCGGGATTACCGCCGGTGGCAGCTTGGCCTTCTATGCCTACACCACCTATCTGCAGAAATTCCTCGTCAACACCACCGGCTTCGATCGCCAGACCGCGACAATGGTGATGACCGCGGCGCTGATCGTCTACATGGTCATGCAACCCTTGTTCGGCCATTTCGCCGATCGCTTCGGGCGCCGCCCGATGCTGTTGCTGTTCGGCTTTGGCGGCATGGCGGGGTCGGTGCCGGTGTTTAGCGCGCTGGCCGTGGTCGCGACGCCGCTCGGCGCGTTCGCGCTGACGCTGATCCCGCTCACCTTATTGTCCGCCTATACCTCGATCAGCGCCTTGGTGAAGGCGGAGCTGTTCCCGGCCCACGTCCGAGCGCTCGGCGTCGCCCTGCCCTACGCGATCGGTAACACCGCATTTGGCGGCACCGCGGAATATGTCGCTTTGTGGTTCAAGACGCAGGGCCTGGAATCGGGCTTCTATTGGTACGTCACCGCGATCATCGGTCTGGCCACGATCGGTTTCCTGCTGCTCCCCGAAACCAAACACACCAGCCTGATCGAAGATTAGGAACCGCGCGCGTCCTCGCCTGTTACGATAGCGATATAAAGGAACTCATCGATGGCCACCCCCGCAGAACCCACCCAATTGCTGATCCAGTCGAACAAGGCGGATACGATGGCGGTGAAGAGCCGCGACGGCGACAAGCTCGGCTATGTCTATGCCTTCATGGTCAACAAGCGCACCGGCCAGGCGATGTATGCGGTGCTGACGATCGGTGGGTTCCTCGGCATGGGCAAGGCATATTATCCGCTGCCGTTCAGCCTGTTGTCGTTCGACCCCGCCGCCGACGCCTATGTCGTGACCATCGACCGCCGCGTGCTGGAAGGCGGCCCCAGCTGGGCCAATAGCGCCCCCATTTTCGACCAGGCCTATGCTGACCGCGTGGCGAGCTATTACGGTTCGACCAAAGAGGACCTCAGCGTCGAAGGCTTCATCTCCGACGCACCGCCGCCATCGACTTATTGATCAGGCTGCAGCGCGATCGATACTTAGTCGTAGCCCCATCGCGGCGAGCACGGCGGTGAGCGTTTCGAGCGTCGGATTGCCAGTCTCTGACAAAGCGGCATAAAGCGCTTGTCGTCCCACGCCGGTTTTCCGCGACATCTCGGTCATGCCCTTGGAACGTGCAACGTCGCCTAGAGCGCGTGCTATATGCTTCGGGTCGCCGCCCTCCATCGACGCGTCGAGATAGGCGATGATATCTTCCTCGGTCTCGAGGTAGTCCGCCGGATCAAATGGTTTGGTTTCCAGTGTCATCGCCTATCCGATCCGTCAGCAGTTTCGCTTTATCGATATCTTTCACCTGGCTGTCCTTGTCTCCGCCCGTCAACAGCAGGACGACCACGTTGTCCCGATAGGTAAAATAAGCGCGGTAGCCGGGCCCGACGAATATTCGGAGTTCGAATACGCCGTCGCCAACGGATTTTGCGTCGCCCGAATTGCCATCCGCCAAACGACGCACACGCGCCAAAATTCTCGCTCGTCCTGCCCGATCGCGCAGATTGTTTAGCCAATCCGCAAAAACGCTGGTCTGTTCGATCGAATACCGCTGTCCTTCATACAGGACAGCAACCTTGCCGTCAATTTTGTCGTTTGGCATCTCAACCTCCGACTTAATTGATAACGATGCCCCTGCCGCCCGTTACCGCCGTCAGACCGCCAGACGTCATTCCGGTAAACAAGGCTACGCCCGGCGATTGCTTTTGAACTTCTGGCTTTTTCCATAGCGCGTCTTGCGCGTGCCCGGCTTGCCCTCGTTGCTCCGCCCCATCACGGGTAGTTTCTGCTGATCGACCGGCAGCCCCAGCTCCTCCTGCTCCAGATTGCGGATCTCGTCGCGCAACCTGCCCGCCGTCTCGAACTCCAGGTCAGCCGCCGCCGCACGCATCTGCTTCTCCAGATCCTCAATATACGCACGCAGATTGTGGCCGACCATGTGCGGGCGGTCTTCTTCGATCTCGATCGTCACCTGGTCGCGGTTCGACACGTCCTTGATGATGTCGCCGATGTTGCGCTTGATCGTCGTCGGGGTGATGCCGTGCGCCTCGTTATACAGGCGCTGCTTCTCGCGACGGCGATCCGTCTCGTTCATCGCCCGCTCCATCGATCCGGTGATGCGATCGGCGTAGAGGATCACGCGCCCGTCGACGTTGCGCGCGGCGCGGCCGATCGTCTGGATCAGCGACGTCTCGGAACGCAGGAACCCCTCCTTGTCGGCATCGAGGATCGCGACGAGGCCGCATTCGGGGATATCGAGCCCCTCGCGCAGCAGGTTGATGCCGATCAGCACGTCATACACGCCCAGCCGGAGATCGCGGATCAGCTCGATACGCTCCAGCGTCTCGACATCGCTGTGCATGTAGCGGACCTTCAATCCCGCCTCGTGCATGAACTCGGTCAAATCCTCCGCCATGCGCTTGGTCAGCGTCGTCACCAGCGTGCGATACCCGGCTTCGGCGGTCTTGCGCGCCTCGACGATCAGATCCTGCACCTGCTCCTCGACCGGCTTGATCTCGATCGGCGGATCAATGAGGCCAGTCGGGCGGATGACCTGTTCGGCGAACACGCCGCCGGTCTGCTCCATCTCCCACGTGCCTGGCGTCGCCGAGACATAGGTGGTCTGCGGGCGCATCGCATCCCATTCGTTGAAGCGCAACGGCCGGTTGTCGATCGCGCTGGGCAAGCGAAAACCATATTCCGCCAGCGTCAGCTTACGGCGGTGATCGCCGCGCGACATGCCGTTGATCTGGCCGATCGTCTGGTGGCTTTCGTCGACGAACAGCAAGGCGTTCTCGGGCAGATACTCGAACAGGGTCGGCGGTGGCTCGCCGGGCATACGCCCCGTGAGGAAGCGCGAATAATTCTCGATCCCCGCGCAACTGCCGGTGGCGGCGATCATCTCGAGATCGAAATTGGTGCGCTGCTCGAGCCGCTGCGCCTCGAGCAACTTGCCCTCCGGCACCAGTTCCTTGAGCCGCTCGGCGAGCTCGAACTTGATCGCCTCGGTTGCCTGCTTCAGCGTCGGCCCTGGCGTCACGTAATGCGAATTGGCGAACACCCGGACATAATCGAGGCTGGCGATCTTCTTGCCGGTCAGCGGATCGAATTCGACGATCTCCTCGATATCGTCGCCGAAGAACGACACGCGCCACGCGGTGTCCTCGTAATGCGACGGGAAGATTTCGAGATTGTCGCCCTTGACCCGGAAATTGCCGCGCTGGAACGCCGCATCGTTGCGCTTGTATTGCAGCGCGACGAGCTTGCGCACCACTTCGCGCTGATCGACCACCTGCCCCTTCTTGAGATCGAAGATCATCGCCGAATAGGTCTCGACCGAGCCGATCCCGTACAGGCACGATACCGAGGCGACGATGATCACATCGTCGCGCTCCAGCAACGCGCGCGTCGCCGAGTGGCGCATGCGATCGATCGATTCGTTGGTCGAGCTTTCCTTCTCGATATAGGTGTCCGACCGCGCGACATATGCCTCGGGCTGATAGTAATCATAGTAGGAGACGAAATACTCGACCGCATTCTCGGGGAAGAAGCTCTTCATTTCGCCATAGAGCTGCGCAGCTAGGATCTTGTTCGGCGCCAGGATCAGCGCCGGCCGTTGCACCGCCTCGATCACCTTGGCCATGGTGAAGGTCTTGCCCGACCCCGTAACGCCAAGCAGCACCTGATCGCGCTCGCCCGCCTCGGTCTGCGCGACAAGCTCGGCGATCGCCGTCGGCTGGTCGCCGGCCGCGGTATATTCGGAGACGAGCTTGAAGCGCTTGCCGCCTTCCACCTTGTCGGGCCGGTTGGGGCGATGCGGGATGAACGCCTGGCCGGTTTCGGGTTCGTCCAGGTTGGTGCGGATCAGAATTGCCATGGCACGAATATGGGGCGGCGAATTGCTGGCGGCAACGCTTCTTCTCCCCTCCCTGGGAGGGAGGGGTTGGGGGTGGGTTGCTCACGAGAAGCGCCCGCCCCCCCCATACCGACCCACCCCCAGCCCCTCCCTTCCAGGGAGGGGAGCCAAATGGGTGCCGCCAACTCTTCTATAGCCCTGCCCATATAAAATATCTTGCAGCACGCCCCCCCTACGCGGCAGGGGACGGCGCATGACAACGCTCGACCGCCCCCCCGTCACGATTCCCGATCATACCGCCTTCAGCACCGTCGACGTGCGCTGGGTGCGCCATTGGAACGAACATCTGTTCAGCTTCGCGGTCGATCGTCCCGCCAGCTTCCGCTTCCGCTCGGGCGAGTTCGTCATGGTCGGCCTGCCGACCGAGACCGGCAAGCCGCTGATGCGGGCGTATTCGATCTCCAGCCCGGATTATGCCGAGGAACTCGAATTTCTCTCGATCAAGGTCGAGGATGGCCCGCTGACCAGCCGCCTGCAGCTGATCCAGCCCGGCGACCAGATGTATCTCGCGCGCAAGCCGGTGGGCACCTTGGTCACCGATGCGCTGCTGCCGGGCAAACGCCTGTTCATGTTCTCCACCGGCACCGGCCTGGCACCGTTCCTCAGCCTGATGCGCGATCCGCAGGTCTATGATCTGTTCGAGCAGGTGGTGGTGGTGCACAGCGTCCGCCGGGTCAGCGATCTCGCTTTCCATGACGAGATGGTCGCCTTGCTCGCCGACGACCCGCTGGTGTCCGAGCAGGCTGCAAAGCAATTCCATTATATCCCCACGGTCACGCGCGAACCATTCCACACCAGCGGGCGGATCGGCACGCTGATCGAGGACGGCACGCTGTTTTCGCACCCGCTGGGCGGCGCCAACCAGCTCGATCCCGAAACCGACCGGGCAATGATGTGCGGTAGCTCGGCAATGATCCACGAACTCGGCGCGCGCCTCGAATCGCTGGGCTTCGTCGAAGGATCGAACTCCAAACCCGGCACCTATGTGATCGAGCGCGCCTTCGTCGACTGACATCCGCCGCCGGCCGCCCGCACTATCGGGTTGCGCCGACGGCAGGAACGCGCAAGGTCTCGCCCAAACTAGGGGAGCCTGAACTATGCGCATCATCATCGCCACCGCGGCCGTCGCTTACCTGCTGGCCGGCTGTAACAAGACCGATTCGACTCCGCCCAAGCGCCAGCCCGGCAGCTGGACCCAGAAGATCGAGATCGTCGACTTTGCCGGCCCCGGCGTCACGCCGGCGCAAAAGACGCAGATGCAGCAGATGATGGACGCCGTCTCCGGCATGTCCGTGTGCATCACGCCCGAACTCGCCGCGCAGGAAGATATCGAGAAGAACCTGACCAACATGGGCGGGCAGCAGGGCAATTGCACCGTCGCCGACAAGACCATCACCGGATCGAAACTGTCCTTCACCGCCAATTGCAAGGACAAGGGCAAGGACGTGAAGATCACCGCCGATGGCACCAACACGGCCACCGAGCAGAATATCAAGATGACGATCGAAACCGTCGGCGCGGCGGCCGATGGCGGCAAATTGGTGATGAACGTCTCGGCCAAGCGCAACGGCGAGTGTTCGCCCGGCGAATTCACGCCGCCCGCCCCGACAACGGCAGCGCCGAAGGCCGGCGCATGATCGGCTATACCACGCTCGGCAGCAACGACATCGACAAGGCCCTGGTCTTCTATGACGGCCTGACGGCGGTGATGGGCGGCAAACGGTTGATGACCATGCCCGATGCACGCGGCTTCACGCTATACGGCGCGGGCCGCGACAAGCCCATGCTGGCGGTAACCAAGCCGTATGACGGCGGCACCGCTAACCCAGGCAATGGCACGATGGTCGCGCTGATGGCGGACAGCCGCGCGCAGGTCGATGCGCTCCACGCCAAGGCGCTGGAGATGGGCGGCAGCGATGAAGGCGCGCCGGGCCTGCGCGGCGGGCTCGGCAATCAGGCGTTCTACGGCGCCTATTTCCGCGATCTCGATGGCAACAAGTTCTGCGCCTATCGCACGGGCGAGGAATAGCCTCACCCCGCACTCTCCGTCATCCCCGCGAAAGCGGGGATGACGCTACTTCTACTGTGTGCAGGGCGAGGCAGCGGGATCCCGGAACAAGTCCGGGATGACGGTTGGAGCTACTCACGGCACCTGCCCCACCACGTTCCCCGGCGGCGTGTAACGGCACACCAGATAGTCGTCCGTCGTATTGTGCGCCATCGCGCAGCCGAACCGGGTCGTCCGGCCCCACACGATCTGCGTGTAATGCGCCACGTCCTGCCACTTGCCCGTGGTGCTGAAATTCGGCGTCACGCCGCGCCGATAAAAGCGTCGTTCGTCGATCCAATGCCCGATCATCTCGCCATAGGCGTACGCGCCGCGCGTGCCGGTCCACAGATTCTCGCCCTGCGGCGTGGCGCCGCGCGGTTCGGCCGAATGCGCGAACCGCCGGGTTCGCGCCAGTTCTTCCGCGTAACCGCGCGCATCGTCGGCCAGCGTCGCATCCCACGCTAGCGGTGCCGCACCGATTGCGCGCCGCGCACGGTCATGCCCCGCGATCATCGCACCGCGCAGAAGCGCCTCGCCACGCGGCGCCACGCCCGCGAAACTGCGTTGCTCGACTACGCGCGCCGGCCCGTTCGAGCAGCCGGCGAGCAACAGCAGCGGCCACAAAAGACGTCGCATCTTCCCTCTCCTCAGATAGGCGAGCATAGGGCGGCCCCATGAACCCCGCCGAAACACCGCTGGCGCTGTACGTCCATTGGCCGTTTTGCGTGTCGAAATGCCCCTATTGCGACTTTAACAGCCATGTCCGCGGTGGCGTCGATCAGCAAGCCTGGCGTGCGGCGTTGCTCACCGATCTCGCGCACGAAGCTGCCGCTTTGCCCGGCCGCACGCTCGGCTCGATCTTCTTCGGCGGCGGTACGCCCTCGCTGATGCCGCCCGAAACCACCGCGGCAGTTATCGAGGCAGCGTCGAAGGCCTGGACCTTCGCCGACGATATCGAGATCACCCTGGAGGCCAACCCCTCCTCGGTCGAAGCGGCGCGCTTCGCCGATATCGCCGCCGCCGGCGTCAATCGCGTGTCGCTGGGGCTACAAGCGCTCGACGATCGGGCGCTGGTCTTCCTCGGCCGCGCGCATGGCGTCGCCGAGGGGCTCGCCGCGCTGGACACCGCGCAAGGCTTGTTCGACCGGGTCAGCTTCGACCTGATCTACGCCCGCCCCGACCAGAAACTCGCCGACTGGGAAGCAGAATTGACGCGCGCGCTCTCGTTCGGCACCGAGCATCTGTCGCTCTATCAGCTGACCATCGAACCCGGCACGCGCTTCGCCACCGACGCCGCCGCCGGCCGCATCCTGATCCCCGATGGCGACAGCGCCGCCGATCTGTTCGAAACGACGCGGGCGATCACTGCCGCCGCGGGCCTGCCAGCCTACGAAATCTCCAACCACGCCCGGCTGGGTTCCGAGAGCCGCCACAATCTCGTCTATTGGCGCTACCAGGATTATGCCGGCATCGGCCCTGGCGCGCACGGCCGCCGCAATGGGCTGGCCACGGTGCGGCGCAAGAAACCGGAGAATTTCCTCGCCGCCGTCGCGCGCAACCAGCACGGCATGGAATTGGAAGACCCGCTCACCCCCGCAACGCGCGCGACCGAGGCGTTGCTGATGGGGCTGCGCCTGCGCGAGGGGGTGGATCTGGCCCGCATCGCGCGGCTGGGCGAGACGACGATCCCCGAGTTGATCGATCTGCCGGCACTGGAGAAGCTCGCCGCGCAAGGGTTGGCCAAGCGTGAGGGCGATCGGCTGCTGGTGACGGAGGCGGGGATGCTGCTGCTTGATGCCATCCTGCCGATCGTGGTGAAGATCGAGACGAAAGCCTCCTAAGCCCCTCCCCTGAAGGGGAGGGGCTTAGGTCACTTCCCAAACCCGCTCGGCGCCGGCGATACCGTCACGGACGTCCCGCCGCGGATCTCCTGCACCTCCAGCGCGCGCTCGGCGATATTGTCGCGCCCGAAGCGGAACGCGCCATCGATCCCGCCGAACCCACCGCGATCGCGCAGGCGATCCTCCGGGAACGGCGTATCGAGCGTCCAGTCGCGCGCGATGCGCACCGCCAGCAGCACCGCGTCATAGCCCAGGCTCGACAGCCGGAACGGCGCCTTGCCGAAGCGCGCGCGATATTTCGCGGAATATTGGCGGTACAGATTGTCCGGCACGCTGGCGAACCACGCGCCGTTCAGCGCCGGCTTGGCATTGATCGACGAATCGGAATTCCACAATTCCGTGCCCAGCACTCGCGCCGACGCCCCGCCGCCCCTGCGTAACAACGGCACCGCCGCCGCGGCATTGCTGCCGCCATCGGCGATCAGCACGGCCTGGTAGGGCGAATTGCGCGCCATGCGCGATACCGCCGCGGCGATCGACCCGCTCGATCGGTCATAGGTCTGCAGTGTGACCACCTGCCCGCCTGCGCCTTCCACGCTGCGCAGGAACGAGGTCGAGGCGCGCTCGCCATACAGGCCGTTGGGCACCAGCCCGGCAAATGCCGTGATCCCCTGCCCCCGCGCATAATCGACCACCCGGGCGATCGATTGGCCGGGTACATAGCCCATCAGATAGGATCCGTTGCCCGCCGCGCTGGCGTCGTTGGAAAAACTCACCACCGGCACGCCAGCGCGCTTGGCGATCGGGCCGACCGCCTTGACGTCCTCGGCCAGCAGCGGCCCGAGGATCAGTCGGTTGCCCTCGGCGATGGCGCGCTGCGCCGCGCCGGCCGCGCCGAGCGCCGCCGTGTCATACGTGGTGATGCGGATGCGCTCGTTCTTGGTGTCGAGCAGCGCCAGCTGAGTCGCATTGTTCAGGCTCTGGCCGACCCCGGCATTGGCGCCGCTCATCGGCACCAGCAAGGCGATGCGATGGCGCGCGGTATCGGTCGGGATACCCTGGTCGATCGGGCTCGGCCCCGTCGGCAACGGCCGCGCCACGGGCGGGCGCTTGATCGGCTGGGGACCGCGGGGCACGACCGACTGGCAGGCGCCCAAAGCAAGCGCCGCGGCGATGGCGACGAAGCGAAAGAACGTGCTCCCCCGTTGCGGTATCGATGCGGCCTCTGCCATGACTATCCCCTATGAACGCAGAACTTATGCCCGGCCTCTATATCGTCGCCACCCCAATCGGCAATCTCGGCGATTTATCGCCCCGCGCCGCGCAAGTATTGGCCGGCGCGGCGATAATCGCTGTCGAGGACAGCCGTGTGACGGCCAAGCTGCTGCGCCATATCGGCGTCAAGCGCCCGATGACGCCGTATCACGATCACAATGCCGAAGGCGTCCGCCCCGGCCTGATCGCGCGCATGGGCACTGAGGCAGTGGCGTTGGTGTCCGACGCCGGCACGCCGCTGATTTCCGATCCGGGCTACAAATTGGTCCGCGACGCGCGCGCCGCCGGGCATAACGTGGTGACCATTCCCGGCCCCTGCGCCGCGGTTGCCGCGCTAACGCTGGCGGGACTGCCGACCGATCGCTTCCTCTATCTCGGCTTCCTGCCGCCCAAGGCGCAGGCGCGCGCCGCCGCCATCGCTGAAGTGGCAGTGATTCGCGCGACCCTGGTGCTGTACGAATCGGGTCCGCGCCTTGGCGTAACCTTGGCCGCACTCGCCGAGGGCCTGGGCGACCGCGAGGCGGCGGTGACGCGCGAAATCACCAAGCGCTTCGAGGAAGCGGTCACCGGCACGCTCGGTGAGCTCGCCGCGCGCTACGCCGATGCGCCGCCCAAGGGCGAGATCGTCGTCGTCATCGCGCCCCCCGGCGAAGCGGCGCCAGCCAGCGCGGACGATGCGGAGACGGCGCTGAGCGAGGCGCTGACTCGCCTGCCGATGGCCAAGGCGGTCAGCGAAGTGGCCAAGAAACTGGGGGTAGATCGCAAGGCGCTGTACGCCCGGGCGCTGGAACTGAAAGGGTGATGCCCGCGCCGCTCTTCTGCTCCCCTCCCTGGAAGGGAGGGGTTGGGGGTGGGTCGGCATGGGGCAGGCGGTCCGTATCCTCGATGGCAACCCACCCCCAGCCCCTCCCTTCCAGAAAGGGGAGAAAATATGCATGACCGCCGCGTCGCCGAAGCATCCGGCCGTCGCGGCGAGCGCCTTGCCGCCTGGTGGCTGCGCCTCAAAGGCTGGCGCATCCTCGACCGCCGCGTGCGCACCCCCGCCGGCGAAGTCGATATCGTCGCGCGCAAAGGCAATCTGATCGCCTTCGTCGAGGTAAAGCTGAGAAAGACCGCCGCCGAGCTCGATTTCGCGATCGACGAACGCCGCCTGTCACGCGTCGCCGCCGCGGCGGAGGTGCTGATGCCGCGCTATGCCGGCCCGGGCGACGATATCCGTGTCGACGTGATCCTCGTCGCCCCGGGCACGCGCCCCCGCCATATCGAGAATGCGTGGATCGGGTGACAATCGCCGCCTGCGCTCCTACATCGCCTCCAACAAATCCGTCACCCCAGCGCAAGCTGGGGTCTCTCGGGGGCGAGCGTCCGGCTCAAACTAGAAGACCCCAGCCTGCGCTGGGGTGACGCGCAGATGGGAAAAACGCATGCCGCTTACCGTCGCCGTCCAGATGGACCCCATCGAGTCGATCAACATTGCCGGCGATTCGAGTTTCGCGCTGATGCTGTCCGCCCAAGCCCGCGGCCACACGCTGTTTCATTATGCCGCCGAGAACCTCAATTACGCCGACGGCCGCGTCTGGGCTAAGGCGCATCCGGTCACGGTGCAGAACGTCGTCGGCGATCATTTCAGCTTCGGTGCGCCCCGCAATCTCGATCTCGGCGACGAAGCCGATGTGATCCTGATGCGCCAGGATCCCCCCTTCGATCTCGGCTATATCACCGCCACGCACCTGCTCGAGCGCATCGCGCACAAGACCTTGGTGGTCAACGACCCGGCCAGCGTGCGCAACGCGCCGGAAAAGGTCTTCGTGCTCGATTACCCGCAGTTCATGCCGCCCACGCTGGTCACGCGCAGCCTGGAAGAAGCACGCCTGTTCCTCGCCAAGCACAAGGAAATCGTCGTCAAGCCGCTGCACGGCAATGGTGGCAAGGCGATCTTCAAGGTCGGCGAAGACGGCGCCAACCTCTCCGCGCTGATCGAAGTGTTCAACATGACGTGGCGCGAGCCGCACATGATCCAGGCCTTCCTTCCCGACGTGGCGCAGGGTGACAAGCGCATCGTGCTGATCGACGGCAAGATCGCCGGCGCGATCAACCGCCTGCCCGGCGCAGGCGAGATCCGCTCCAACCTTGCGGTCGGCGGCTCGGCGGTGAAGACCGACCTCACCGAGACCGAGATCGAGATCTGCCGCGTGCTCGGGCCGGAACTCAAGCGCCGCGGGCTGCTGTTCGTCGGCATCGACGTGATCGGCGGCAAATGGCTGACCGAGATCAACGTCACCTCGCCCACCGGCATCGTCGCGATCGACCGCTTCAACGGCACGGACACGGCCGCGCTGATCTGGACGGCGATCGAGGCGAAGGTCGCGGCCAGATAATCCACCGTCATGCTGAACTTGTTTCAGCATCCAGGCGCGGTCAGTTGACCCAAAAGCGTCGCCCGTGTGTTTCCTGACCGCGCCTGGATCCTGAAACGAGTTCAGGATGACGTTTACTGGACGGACATGACCGAATTCATCATCAACCTGATCGCCTGGGGCGGCTATCTCGGCATCTTCCTGCTCATGGCGGCCGAAAATATCTTCCCGCCGATCCCTTCCGAAGTGATCATGGGCCTGGGCGGCATCGCCGTCGCGCGTGGGCAGATGGAGATCGTGCCGCTGATCCTGTGGGGCACCGCCGGCACCGTCGTTGGCAATTATTTCTGGTACGAGATCGGCCGCCGCTGCGGCTACCAGCGGCTCAAGCCGTTCGTCGATCGCCACGGCCGCTGGCTCACCATGGAGTGGGAAGAGGTCGAGAAGCTGCATCGTTTCTTCCAGCGCCACGGCCAATGGGTGGTGTTCTTCATGCGCTTCATGCCGGCCGGTCGCACGATCATCTCGCTCCCCGCCGGCATGGCGTGCATGCCGCACTGGCGCTTTGCGCTGGCCACGGCAGCGGGAAGCCTGATCTGGAACTGCATCCTGGCCGGCGCCGGTTATTATCTCGGCGCCAATTTCGAACAATTGCACGATTATATCGGCCCGGCAGCGGTGGCGCTGACCGTGGTGATCGCCCTCTATTATCTGTACCGCGTCTTCACCTGGAAGCCGCGTTCCTCTCCGTCACCCCGGCCTTGAGCCGGGGCCCAGCTTCTTACTTGTCACCGGCGAGAAAAGCTGGACCCCGGGTCAAGCCCAGGATGACGAAGAGCTAGGATCAAGTCGCTGAACCTAAGCTCGCGGATGCGCGTTCCGATACACATCCAGCAGATGCGCCGCATCCACCGCCGTATAGATTTGCGTCGAACTCAGGCTGGCATGGCCCAGCAATTCCTGCAGCGACCGCAGATCCGCCCCGCGCCCAAGCAGATGCGTCGCGAAGCTATGCCGCAACGCATGCGGCGTGGTGCGATCCCCCAAGCCCAACCGCGACCGCGCCGCCTGCACGGCACGCCGGATCAACGCCGCATCCAGCACGCCGCCCTTGGCCCCGCGAAACAATGGCTCGGCCCGCGCAATCGGCCACGGGCATAGTTCCACATAGGCTTCGATCCCCGCGCGCACCTGCGGCAATAACGGCACCACGCGAGTCTTGGCGCGCTTGCCGGTCACGCTCAGCGTCGCGCCCAGCGGCAACACCGCCCCGGTAAGGCCCAACGCCTCGCCGATGCGCAGCCCCGCCCCGTACAGCAGCATCAGCACCGCCCAGTCGCGCGCCGCTATCCACGGCTCCGCCGCGCTGTCCGCGACATCCTCGGCCAGCGCCACGGCCTCATCGGGCGATACTGGCCGCGGCACGCCCCGCTTCACCCGCGGCCCCTTCAGCCGGGGCGTCGTGCCCGCGCCCGCCACGAAATCGAGAAAGCCGCGCACCGCCGATAATTCTCGTGCGGCCGACGCATTGCTCAGCCCATCGCCACGCCGCGCCGCCAGAAACGCGCGCAGATCGGCCGCCGTCACGCTGGCCAACCGATCGCTGGAAACCGCTCCCCCCCAATGCCCGGAGAGAAATTCGACCAAGCGATGCGCCGTGGCGACATAAGCGCGCACGGTATGCGCCGAGCGCCGCCGGTTCTGCGCGAGATGCCCCTGCCAGGCCAGGATCGTCTGCTTCATGGCGTCGCTCCTATCATTCGCCGGAGCGGGGCGCGAGCCGACGATGAGCGCGCCGATTCGAACCGTCATCGAAACGACATAAAGCAGATATTATTAAGCACCGCGCCCTATACGGGAGTCGATGAACGCATTCTCGGAAATATCGGCATCCGCCCTCACGGAGGAAGACCGTCGGCTGCGCGCGCTCCACGCGCTCGACCTGCTCGATAGCGAGCCGGAAAAGGCCTTCGACGCGCTCGTCGGGCTTGCCGCGTCGCGCTTCGACTGTCCGGTGTCGCTGCTCACCTTGATCGATCGCGACCGGCAATGGATCAAGGCAAAGAGCGGCATCGATGTCGAGCAGACCGACCGCGACGTGGCCTTTTGCGATTATACGATCCGCAACGATGCGCCGTTCATTGTCAATGACGCCCTCAACGATCCCCGCTTCGCGAGTAATCCGCTCGTCACCGACGGCCCCAAAATCCGCTTCTATGCCGGCGCACCGATCCATATCGCCGATGGCGACAGCCGCCACGCGATCGGCGCGCTCTGCATCATCGATGACAAGCCGCGGACCATGACACCGGCGCAGATCACCGCGCTCACCCTGATGGCGTCGATCGCCGAGGCGCTGATCGCGGCGCGCGGCGCGGCCAATGAGGCGGTGTCGATCGCCGAGAGCGCGCAACAGCAATCGCGCATCCTGCGCCGCCAGGAGCGCGTTTTCGGCCAGGCCGAGCGCCTGGCCAAGATCGGCTCATGGCGGCTCGATCTCGCTACCGACGAGATCACCTGGACGGATGGCATGTACCGCATCCATGAGATCGATGGGAAGCAGAAGCCGGCGCTGCACACGTCGCTCGATTTCTATCCGCCGCGTGATCGCGCGATCGTCAGCGAAGCGCTCGCGCGCACCATGGAGACGGGTGAAGCGTTCGAAGTGGAAGTCGATTTCGTCACCGCGCAAGGCCGCCGTCGCCGCGTGCGCAGCCAGGGCGAAGTCGAGGTCGAACAGGGGCGCGCGGCGGCGATCGTCGGCGTGTTTCAGGACGTCACCGACACCTATCATGTCGAGCGCAAGCTGCGCGAATACGCCAGTACCGACGAAGTGACGCAGATCGCCAACCGCGCCGAATTCAATCGCGTGCTGGAGGCGGAGTTGCAGGCCGCGCGGGATGGTGCCGGGCTGGTGCTGGTGCTGATCGATCTCGATGATTTCAAGATCACCAACGATACGTTCGGCCATCTCGCGGGCGACGATGTGCTGCGCGCGGTCGGCCAGCGCTTGCGCGCGCCATATCTTCGCGGCAGCTTCGCCGCGCGTCTGGGCGGAGACGAATTCGCGCTATTGCTGACCGATCCCGACCTAATCGCCAACACTCCTGCGACTATCACCCGATTGCTGGAACATCTGAAAGCACCGGTGCAATCGGCCAATACCCTGCTTCCGATGTCCGGCACGATCGGCTCGGCCAGCCCCGGCCCCGGCGTCGACACGGTCCGCGAACTGATGCACGCCGCCGATGTCGCGCTATACACCGCCAAGCGCGCCCGGCGCGGCACGGCGCATTCCTTCACCGCGCCAAGAGCGGCGACGGGATAATCAATTCCTCCCCCACCGGGGGAGGGGGACCGCCAGCCTCCTTCAGGCTGGTGGTGGAGGGGTAGCCACAAAGGCCACCGCTGCTTGGCTAACCTTGCCCCCCTTCTGGAGAAAAGTTAGCGCAGCACCACCATCACCTTGGTCGTCGCTTCCGGCATTGCCGCGAGCTGAAGCCGATACGTCCCCCGCGCCAAGCGAAAATCAACGATCTTGCGCAGGCCCGTACATAGCGGCCCGTGGCCATGCGCCACCGATTTCAGCGCCTTGCCGCGGCGCACGACGTCGATCCACGCGCCGTTGCTCAAGCCCAGCTGGTACACCCCCGCCCGAGCAATCGAGAAACCCCGCACCGCGCCTCGGCCTGGCTTGCCCGGGGGTGCCGCCCATTTCACAGGTGATTCCGGCAACGCCGTCACCTCGACCGGCACGCCGACGCGCAGCACGCTGCTCGGCACGCTGTTCCACTTGGCGAAATTGCGCGGGAGATCGCCCGCCCGCACGCACACCGGTTCGGGTGTCGCCGTCTCATGCTCGGCATGGCCCAGCGGCATCGCCGCCTGGGCCATGATCAGGGCAGTCAACAACATCGGCACGGGCATCTCCACAAAGCGTCCCTTCCCTCTAGCGCCCGCCAAAGCCATATGCACCACCATGTCGTCCCGCGCCCGTGTCCTCGTCCTCAACTCCGCGCTCGGGCCGCTGGATTACCGCGTGCCGCACGGCATGACCGTCCAGCCCGGCTCGATCGTCATCGCCCCGCTCGGGCCCCGGCAATTGCTCGGCGTGGTGTGGGAGCCCGAACGCATGCCGTCGGATGCCGAGGTCGGCGACAATCGGCTGCGCAACCTGGTCGGCGTGGTCGACGTCCCGCCGCTGGCCGATCCGCTGCGCCGGCTGATCGAATGGACCGCGGACTATTATCTCGCGCCGGCCGCCGCGGTGGTGCGCATGGCGATGCCATCCTCGTCCGCGCTCGAGGGCGTCAAGACGATCACCGAATATCGCGCCACCGGCGAGTTGCCCGATCGCCTAACGCCGCAGCGCGAACAGGCGCTGGAGCGGATCGGCGACCGCCAGGGGCTGATCCGCGAACTGGCGACCGTCGCCGACGTGTCCGACGCGGTAATCCGGGGCCTGGTCAAGGTCGGCGCGCTGGAGGCGCTGCAGGTCGACATCGACAGCCCCTTCCCCCTGCCCGATCCCGATCATCACCAGCCCGCGCTCTCCCCCGACCAGCGCGCCGCCTCGGCCACGCTCGTCGCCAATGTCGCCGCCCATGAATTCCACCCCACTCTGCTCGACGGCGTCACCGGATCGGGCAAGACCGAAGTCTATTTCGAGGCAATCGCCGAAGCGATCCGCGAGGGCAAGCAGACGCTGGTACTGCTGCCCGAAATCGCGCTGACCGAGCCGTTCCTCAAGCGCTTCACCGCGCGCTTCGGCTGCGAGCCGATCGCCTGGCATTCCGGCCTACGCAGCTCGCAACGCCGCCGCGCCTGGCGCGCCATCTCCACCGGCCAGGCTTTGGTCACCGTCGGCGCGCGCTCGTCGCTGTTCCTGCCTTACGCCAATCTCGGCCTGATCGTCGTCGACGAAGCGCACGAAACCAGCTTCAAGCAGGAAGAAGGCGTGCATTATCACGCCCGTGACGTGGCGGTAATGCGCGGCAAGTTCGAAGGCTGCCCGGTGATCCTCGCCTCCGCCACCCCGGCGATCGAGACCCGCCAGCAAGTCGCGCTCGGCCGCTACGCCGAACTGAAGCTGCCCGGCCGCTGGGGCGCCGCCGAAATGCCCGCGATCGCACCGATCGATCTGATCCAGACCCCGCCCGATCGCGGCCGCTGGATCGCGCCGACCTTGGTCAAGGCGATGGAAGAAACGCTCGCCCGCCGCGAGCAAGTCCTGCTGTTCCTCAACCGCCGCGGCTATGCCCCGCTCACCCTGTGCCGCACCTGCGGCCACCGCTTCCAATGCCCCAACTGCACCGCCTGGATGGTCGAACACCGGCTGATCCAACGCATCACCTGCCACCATTGCGGCCATCTCGAGCCCACGCCGCGCGCCTGCCCGGAATGCGGCAACGAGGACACGTTGGTCGCGGTGGGCCCCGGTGTCGAGCGTATCGCCGACGAAGTGAAAGCGCTGTTCCCCGACGCCAAGACCGCGATCGTCACGTCGGACACGATCTGGTCGCCGGCCAAGGCGGCGGAGTTCGTTGCGCGCATGGAGGCGCACGATATCGACATCGTCGTCGGCACGCAGCTCGTGACCAAGGGCTATCACTTTCCCAATCTGACTCTGGTCGGCGTGATCGACGCCGATCTCGGCCTAAATGGCGGCGATCTGCGCGCAAGCGAGCGCACCTTCCAGCAGATCATGCAGGTCGCCGGCCGCGCCGGGCGCGGCGCCAAGCCCGGCCATGTCTATATCCAGACGCACAGCCCCGACGCGCCCGTGATGCGCGCGCTGATCACCGGCGATGCCGAGGCCTTCTACGCCGCCGAAACCGACTCTCGCCGCGAAGCCGGCGCGCCCCCGTTCGGCCGTTTCGCCGGCATCGTCGTGTCGAGCGAGGACAAGGCCGCCGCCCACGAAATCGCCACCCTCATCGGCCGCACCGCGCCGCAGCTCGACGGCATGGAAACCTACGGCCCCGCCCCCGCCCCGCTCGCCATGCTCCGCGGCCGCCACCGCTTCCGCCTGCTGGTCCATGCCAGGCGGGCGCTCGACGTGCAGGACGTCATCCGCACCTGGCTCGGCGCGCTCGATTGGTCGAGCAAAGTGCGCGTGACGGTGGACGTCGATCCGTACAGTTTCTTGTGAGGTGGAACAGGGGGTGGTATGACGACGACCCTGGGTAAGGATACAGACGATGCGCGCTGACGTCATGATTGATGACGATTTAATCGCCGAAGCGATGCAGACCAGTGGTGCCACCACCACCGGAGAAGTGGTAGATCTTGCGCTACGTGCCCTCATTCGGGCGCAGGCCTATGAAGAATTGCGATCATTGCGCGGCAAGTTGCATTGGGAAGGTGATTTGGACGCAATGCGGCGGGATTGATGCTCGTCGCTGACTCCAGTGTTTGGATCGATTTCTTAAATCGTAACACCGGTACGGCCAACGATCGCCTCGATGATGCATTGGAGGCTCAGACCGTCATATTGATCGACATTATCGCGACCGAGGTACTGCAAGGCATCCGACTCGATCGCGATTTCGCGCAAACCCTTCGGTTGTTCGACAAGTTGCCACTATTGGCGACTGGCGGCATGCGCTTAGCAGTAGAAGCCGCACGCAACTACCGGACATTACGCGAGCGAGGCATCACGATCCGCAAGACTGTCGATACACTGATCGCCACCAGATGCATTATTGAGGGCATTCCCCTTCTGTATCGCGACCGCGATTTCGATCCATTCGTTGCGCATCTCGGTCTGATCTCGGCTATGGACGCGGCATGACGATCCGCTGGCTGATTCCGCTTCTCCTGCTCCTCGGCTTCACCGCCCCCGCCCGGGCCGACGATATCTCCGCCTCCGCCCGCGGGGTGGTGCGCGTCGTGACGATCGCCGTGGTCGACGACGAGGTGGTCGGCTTCGGCCATGGCAGCGGCTTCGCGGTCGCGCCTAACCGCATCGTCACCAACGCGCATGTCGTCGAACTCGCCGCCCGCTATCCCGACAATGTCGTGATCGGCGTGGTGCCGTCGGAGGGCGCCAAATCCTATCAGGGCAAGGTCATTGCCATCGATACCGCACGCGATCTCGCGCTGATCGAGTTCAGCGGCGTCCGCCTGCCGACACTCGCGCTCTACACCGGGCCGGTCGAGGAAGGTGGCTCGGTCACGGCGCTCGGCTATCCCGGCAACGTCGATCTCGCCACCGCACGCTCGGCTGCGGACTATATCCGCCCGCTCTCCCCGATCCGCTCGGAAGGCGTATTCTCCGGCCGGCGCATGATGTCCGACGTGCAGGTGCTGCTGCACACGGCGGGCATTGCGCGGGGCAATTCGGGCGGACCGTTGCTCGATCCGTGCGGCCGCGTGATCGGCGTGAACTCGGCGCTGACCCGCGGCGAGGATGGCGATACCAGTTTCGGCTTCGCCATTGCCGATGTCGAGCTCACCACTTTCCTCAACGCCGCCGACCAGCGCTTCACCGCCGTCGGCACGCCGTGCACCAGCCTGTCCGAGCAATTGCGCCAGGATACCGACGCCGACGCGGCAACCGCAGCCGAAGCGGCGCGCCTCAAAGCGGACGCGGCGAGCAAGGCCGCCGAGGCGCGCGCTGCGGCGATGGTCAAGGCGCGCGACGACGCGCAGCGCAACCGCGAGAATATCATCGCCATCGCCGCGCTACTGCTGGCGCTCGGCGTGGTGGCGTTCGGCACTGCCGGCTTCCTCGAGCTGCGCGGCCAGCGCTCGGCGGCGTTATGGGTCGCCGGCGGCGCTGCGCTGGCGTTCGTCGCCGCGCTTGCGGTATTTCTCGCCCGCCCGAGCGGCGAGCCGATCCTGCCGCCCGCCCCGCCGCCACTCGCGCCGACCGTCAACAGCGATGCCGCACTCGGCAAATTGATCTGCACGGTGGTGCCCGCGCGCAGCCGCGTGACCGTCTCCTCGCTCGCCGATGTCGCGCTCGATTGGCGCGAAGGCGGCTGCATGAACGGCCGCACGCAATATGCCGAAAATGGCAGCAAATGGGATCGCATCCTGGTCCCGTCGGAGGACCAGACCGTGTCGGTGCTGCAATTCGATCCCGCGACCAAGCTTTATACCAACACGCGCTACCTGCTCACCGCCGCGCAAATGGACGCGGCGCGCAAAATCCGCAGTCAGGTAAGCGTCAAGGCGTGCTCGCCCGACATCGCCGCGCGCGCCAATCTGTCGACCCAGCAGGCGGCGATCCGCGCCGCGCTGCCGCCCTTGCCCAACGAACGGATCGTCTATTCGTGCAAGTCCGCGCCCTGACGACGCCGCACCCATAAGGGCGCCACGAACCGCCCACGCCGATGCGCCACCACCAGCAGGGCGATGCCGAATGCGGTGCACACGATGATCGCCGGCAATGACGCCTCCGCGCCGAACGCGCCGCCGGTCAGCAGTTCCGGCCCAGTGATATTCGGGCGCAGCAGGCCGCCCATGTCGAACCCGGACACTGCCACGCCGTAAATCCCGCCCTGTGCGAAGTTCCATGCCGCATGCAGCCCGACCGCCGCCCATAACCGCCGCGTCACCATATACAGTGCCGCCAGCATCACGCCGGCCTCCAGCGCGATTGCCAGGCCGGCGAACCAGGTCGCGTTCGGGTTGCCGAGATGCAGCGCGCCGAACAACGCGGCGGACAACGCCAGCGCGATCCAGCTGCCCGCCAACCGCTCGATCAGCCGGAAGAACAATCCGCGCAGCACGATCTCCTCGGTCACGCCCGAGGTGATGGCGATCGCCAACGCCGGATACAGCGCGGTTACTGGATTGCTGCCGATCACGCGGTAGCCGCCGAGCGCGGCGATGATCGCAATCACCAGCGAGAACAGCACCAGTCCGGCCAGCAAGCCCGCGCCCAGTTCGCGCGCCCAACCCTTAGTGCCGAACTCATCGGCCGGCCGCCGTTCGATCCAGCGCACGAACAGCACGTACGCCGTAATGAAGATCGCCGCGACGATCAGCGAAAAGACGACCGCCAGCGGCCCGGTCCGCTCGAGCGGGAAGAATGGCCGGATCAGGCTCGCCAGCGCCCCCGCCGCAGCGATCGTCACGATCCCCAGCGCCAGCAGCACGAGCGGAAAGTTAATGATGCGCCAGACGAGGCTGTTGGGCGGCGTGGTCGGTTCGGACGGTAGCATCGGATTCCCCTTTGGCGCAGCGTCTTAACCGCATTGGAGCCAAAGAGAACAGGCGGATATGGCCGGGGCGAGCGCCCGAGTGCCGCGTCGCGGGCGCAAAATCCGCGACGTCATCCCAGCGCAAGCTGGGATCTCAAGCGGTGGGCGGGGACAGGAGACGCGGGAGACCCCAGCTTTCGCTGGGGTGACGTCGGAGCTTGGGTATTCCGTGCGATCCGTTCGCCGCAAAGCGGTTCGCTATTTCACGCCTTCCCGCGCCCGCAACGCCGCCTTACGATCGGCGCCATAAGCATAGCCGCCGATCGCGCCGTCGCCACGCTGCACCCGGTGACACGGCACCGCCACCGCCACCGGGTTGGCGCCACATGCCGTCCCCGCTGCGCGCACCGCCCCGGGCGATCCCGCCGCCGCCGCCAACTCGGCATAGGACAAGGTCTCGCCGATCGGGATCCGCCTGAGCGCCTGCCACACCGCCTCCTGGAACGCGGTGCCCTGCACGTCGAGCGGCAGATCGAGATCGCGCTCGGGTGATTCGACGCTCGCCACCACGCGCGCCGCGAGATCGGCCAGCGCCGCCCCGCCGCCCACGATCTCCGCCTTGGGAAAGCGCGCCGCCAAAGCCCGCTCATCCTCATCGAAGGAAATGCGACACAATCCCTTGTCGGTCGCTGCGACCAGCATCGGCCCCAGGCTGGTATCGGCCAGCGTCCAGCGGATCGTCACCCCCGCCCCGCCGCGCCGCCATGCCGACGGCGTCATGCCCAGCCGCGCCGCGCCATCGGCATAGAAGCGGCTTGGCGCCGAATACCCCGCCTCGTAGATCGCCGCCGTCACGCTGACCTCCTCGCTCAACGCCCGCGCCGCCGCCCGCGCTTTCAGCCCGCGCGCATAGGCCGCCGGGGTCACCCCGGTGGCGCGCTTGAACAGCCGGTGGAAGTGATGCGGCGCGTAGCCCACCTCGGCGGCGAGCGTCTCCAGCCCGATCATCTCCTCCGCCGCCTCCAGCACCGCCACCGCGCGCGCCACCGCGATCCGGTCGCGCCCGATCGCATCGGGCAGGCAGCGCAGACACGCGCGAAACCCCGCCGCCCGCGCCGATGCCGCATCGGCATGGAATTCGACATTCTCGCGCCGCGGATGCCGCGCCGCGCAGCTCGGCTTGCAATAGATGCCGGTCGTCTTGACCGCGATCACCAGCCGCCCGTCGAACGCGCGGTCGCGGGCAGCGAAAGCCGCCCAGGCCGTTTCGGGATCGAGGAGGGTGTTCGTCATGAGGCGATTATAACGGTTCGGCCTTTCGCCGGCACCCCACGTCTTGCGGTCAAAGCGAGCGTGCACTCACATTTGAAAGAACCATCGAAAGGTGCTATTAAAAGCACCATGATCGATCCCATCTTGGCCGATGCCGGCGTCAGCATTACTGACCTGAAGCGTAATCCCTCGGCCGTGATCGAAGCGGCCGGCGGCTTCCCCGTTGCCGTGCTGAACCGCAATACGCCGGCCGCCTATCTCGTCCCCGCCAAGGCGTGGGAGGAATTGATGGATCGGCTCGAGGATATGGAACTCGCCGAACTGGTCCGCGCGCGCGCCGGCGAAGAGCGCATCAAGGTGCGGCTTGAAGATTTATGAGCTGGAATTCCTCGCCAGTGCGTTGAAGGAATGGCGCAAGCTTGCGCCCAACGTCCGCGAGCAGTTCACGTCCAAGCTGAAGGAACGGCTACATGCACCGCATGTGCCCGCCGCGCGCCTGTCAGGCATGCCGGATTGCTACAAGATCAAACTGCGCGCCGCTGGATACCGGCTGGTTTACCGCGTCGATGACACCGTGCTGACGGTCATTGTGGTGGCCGTCGGCAAGCGCGAGCGCAACGCGGTGTATAAGAGCGCGGCGGGGCGGCTCTAAGGTACCTTCTGCTACCCCCCGTTGGCCTGAAACAATTCCAGCGTGCGTTCCTTGGCCAGATCCGCGCTCGGCTCGTGATAATCCTTGCGCCGATCCGAATTGAACCCATGCCCCGCCTCATAGACGTACACCGTGGCCTGCGGATGATCCGCCGCAATCACTTTCTCCACCCCCTCCATCGGGATGCCGTGATCGTGCCGCCCGAAATGCAGGATCACCGGCACCTTGGGCACTTCATCCGCCGCGGCCGGGATCATGCTGCCATAATAGCCGCTCGCCGCTGTCACATTGGTCATCCGCGTCGCCGCGAACCAGGCGATCGAACCGCCATAGCAATAGCCGACGACGAACACCGGCCCCCGCGCCTTGAGCGCATCGACGCAGGTCTGCACATCCGCCAGGCTCAGGTCGAACGGGTGCAGCTGTCGCGCCAGTTCGACGCCGCGGGCGAGCCCTTCCGCATCATAGCCCGCCTCGAACCCGGGCTGCTCGCGATCGAACAAGGCCGGCGCCAGCACTTCATAGCCGTCCCGTGCGTATTCCTCCGCGAGATCGCGGATATGATCGGTAACCCCGAAAATCTCCTGGACCAGCACCAGCCCGCCACGCCGCGCGCCCTCGGGCTGCGCATGATAGACTGCGATCGCTGCCCCGTCGGACATCGTCATCTGTTCGAATGCGCCCATCGTCTCGGCTCCTATGCTGTGCTGGCGCTTGCGCTAAACCTCGGCAGTGCGACCGGCAACCCTGCGCAGCGCACCGTCGAGTGCGCTACGCTCGCGCATTGACAGGCCGGAAAACAACGCCGCCTCAGCCGCCCCCGCGATCCGCTCCAGTTCGGGGACCAGCAGCACGCCGGTGCCGGTCAGGCCGATGATCTGCACCCGCCGGTCCCCGCCGCCCCCGCGCCCGCGCACCAGCAGCCGCTTGGCCACCAGCCGATCGACCAGCTTGGAGATCCCCCCGCGCGTCATGCCGAGCCGTTCGGCCAACCGCACCTGCGGCACCGCGCCGGCAGCACGCAACTCGCGCAGCAGCGTCCATTCGGCGGCGGTGACGCCGTGCGGCAGCAGCGCGCGAGACAGGTTTTGGTGTGCCGCGCCGGCGGCGGTGCGGAGCAGGTCGGCGAGGTCGGTATCGGAAGAAGCTGTCATCTGCGCCAACACCCCCGAACCACCCCCAGCGCTTCCCCGGCGAAGGCCGGGGCCCAGTCGCGGAACAGAAATTGGCGAGCGCCGTCGCCCGTTACATCGACCATCGCGACTGGGCCCCGGCCTCCGCCGGGGAAGCGTGAGGGTTTGAAACGCGGAATAGCACGCATTTGACGTAGGATGGCCCGCTCAGCATATCCCCACCCTGCCCCCAAACAGGTTTCCTAGTCAACCAATCACCCACCAACCCTTGCATCCCCCCCGCCCCGATGCTAACCGCCCGGCAACCCATCGGAGGCGCCGCCCGCGGCGCCCCCTTCCCCATGGGGCCATCTGTCCTACCTATCCGAGGAATTAGATCGCGTGGAGCATTCCGGCGGTATTCAAGCAAGCTTAAGCGGCCGCTATGCCACCGCATTGTTCGAGCTCGCGCGCGATGCGAAGGCGATCGACATGGTCGAGGCGAGCCTGATGCGCGTCCGCGCCGCGATCGACCAGTCGCCCGAATTCGCCGAGCTGATCGTCAACCCGATCGTCTCGCGCGGCGCCGCTGCCAAGGCCATCGCCGCCTCGGCCGAGCTGATCGATATCGACGAGACGACCGAGAAGTTCCTCGGCGTGCTGGCGCAGAACCGTCGCCTGGCGCAGCTCCCCGCCGTGATCCGCGCCTATCGCAGCCTCGCCGCCGATCATCGCGGCGAGACCACGGCGGAAGTCGTCTCCGCCCACCCGCTGTCCGAGACCCAGGTCGATGCGCTGAAGGATCAGCTGCGCGCCCGGGTCGGTCGTGACGTTGCCGTCGACCTCTCGGTCGACCCCTCTTTGCTTGGCGGGCTGGTCGTCAAGATCGGTTCGCAGATGATCGACAGCTCGATCAAAACCCGTCTCAATACCCTCGCGCATGCGATGAAAGGCTAACCCATGGACATCCGCGCCGCAGAAATTTCCAAGGTCATCAAGGACCAGATCGCCAGCTTCGGCACCGAAGCGCAGGTTTCCGAAACCGGCCAGGTGCTGTCGGTCGGCGACGGCATCGCGCGCATCCACGGGCTGGACAATGTCCAGGCCGGCGAGATGGTCGAATTCGCCAATGGCGTGCAGGGCATGGCGCTCAACCTCGAGGCCGACAATGTCGGCGTCGTGATCTTCGGGTCGGATTCGGAGATCAAGGAAGGTGACGTCGTCAAGCGCACCGGGACGATCGTCGACGTCCCCGTCGGCAAGGGCTTGCTCGGCCGCGTGGTCGATGGCCTGGGCAACCCGATCGACGGCAAGGGCCCGATCGTCTCCGACGAGCGCAGCCGCGTCGAGCGCAAGGCGCCGGGCATCATCCCGCGCACCTCGGTCAGCGAGCCCGTGCAGACCGGTCTCAAGGCGATCGATGCGCTCGTCCCCGTCGGCCGCGGCCAGCGCGAGCTGATCATCGGCGATCGCCAGACCGGCAAGTCGGCCGTCGCGATCGACGCGTTCATCAACCAGAAGGCGGCGCATGCCGGCACCGACGAGAAGCAGAAACTCTACTGCATCTATGTCGCGATCGGCCAGAAGCGCTCGACCGTCGCGCAGATCGTCAAGACGCTCGAAGAGAATGGCGCGATGGAATATTCTATCGTCATCGCCGCCACCGCTTCCGAGCCTGCGCCGATGCAGTTCCTCGCACCGTATACCGGCGCGGCGATGGGCGAATATTTCCGCGACAACGGCATGCATGCGCTGATCGTCTATGACGATCTCTCCAAGCAGGCCGTGGCGTACCGCCAGATGTCGCTGCTGCTGCGCCGCCCGCCGGGCCGCGAAGCCTATCCCGGCGACGTTTTCTATCTGCACAGCCGCCTGCTCGAGCGCGCGGCGAAGATGAACGACGATAATGGCGGCGGCTCGCTCACCGCGCTGCCGATCATCGAGACGCAGGCCGGCGACGTGTCCGCGTACATCCCGACCAACGTGATCTCGATCACCGACGGCCAGATCTTCCTCGAAACCGATCTGTTCTTCGCCGGCATCCGCCCGGCGATCAACGTCGGCCTGTCGGTCAGCCGCGTCGGCTCGGCCGCGCAGACCAAGGCGATGAAGAAGGTCTCGGGCTCGATCAAGCTCGAGCTCGCCCAGTATCGCGAAATGGCCGCGTTCGCGCAGTTCGGCTCGGATCTCGACGCCAGCACGCAGAAACTGCTCAACCGCGGCGCGCGCCTCACCGAACTGCTCAAGCAGGCGCAGTTCGCGCCGATGCCGTTCGAGGAGCAGACGGCATCGATCTTCGCCGGCACCAACGGCTATCTCGATACCGTGCCCGTCGACTCGGTGGTGCGCTACGAGCAGGCGATGCTCGCCGATCTGCGCGCCAACCACCCGGACGTGCTCACCAAGATCCGCGACACGCGCGATCTCGGCGACGAAGCGAAGTCGGGGCTGAAGTCGGCGCTCGACGCGTTTGCGAAGACGTTCGCCTAAACACACCCGTCACCCCGGCCTTGAGCCGGGGCCCCGCTTCTTCTTCGACGGTAGGAAGAGAAGCAGCGGGATGCCGGCTCAAGGCCGGCATGACGAAAGAGGATGATAGATGGCTAGTTTGAAGGCCCTAAAGGTCCGCATCGGCTCGGTGAAGTCGACGCAGAAGATCACCAAGGCGATGAAGATGGTCGCCGCTGCAAAGCTGCGCCGCGCGCAGGAAGCGGCGGTCGCCGGCCGTCCCTATGCCGAGCGTCTGGAGGCCGTGATGGCCAGCCTGGCGTCGAAGGTCGGCGTCAGCGAAGGCTCGCCCAAATTGCTCGCCGGCACCGGCAGCGATCAGGTCCATCTGATCATCGTGGCAACTTCGGAGCGTGGCCTCGCCGGCGCGTTCAATTCGAACATCGTCCGCGCCGCCCGCCGCAAGGCGGTCGAGCTCGAAGCGCAGGGCAAGACGGTGAAATTTTATCTCGCCGGCAAGAAGGGTCGCGTCATTCGCCGCTTCTTCCCGACGCAGATCGCGCACGATCACGAAATGGGCCACATCAAGAAGCTCGCCTTCGCCGACGCGCGCGAGATCGCCGACGACGTGGCGGCGCGCTTCGAGGCCGGCGAGTTCGACATCGCCCACCTGTTCTACGCCCGCTTCCAGTCGGCTTTGGTCCAGGAAGCCACCGGCCGCCAGATCATCCCCGTCGCCCTGCCCGCCGCATCGGCCACGGCAACGACGTCGGATGCCGCGGTGATCTATGAGCCCGACGAGGAATCGATCCTCGCCGATCTGCTGCCGCGCAACATCGCGATCCAGATCTTCCGTGCGCTGCTCGAAAACGCCGCCTCGGAACAGGGCAGCCGCATGACCGCGATGGATAATGCCACGCGCAACGCCGGCGACATGATCAACAAGCTGACGATCCAGTATAACCGCACCCGCCAGGCCGCGATCACGACCGAATTGGTGGAAATCATCTCCGGCGCCGAAGCGCTCAAGTAGTTCGAAGCAAGGAAGCAAATATGGCAACCGCCGCAGATACATACGCTCCCGCCGCGACCACCAACAATGTTGGCCGCATCAGCCAAGTCATCGGCGCCGTCGTCGACGTGACGTTCAACCAGGGCGAACTGCCGGCGATTCTCGCCGCGCTGGAAACCGACAATAACGGCAACCGCCTGGTCCTCGAAGTCGCCCAGCATCTCGGTGAAAACACCGTGCGAACGATCGCCATGGACACGACCGAGGGCCTGACCCGCGGCCAGACCGTCACCGACACCGGCTCGCAGATCCGCGTCCCCGTCGGCCCGCAGACGCTGGGGCGCATCCTCAACGTGATCGGCGAGCCGATCGACGAGCGCGGCCCGGTCGGCCACACCCAGACCATGCCGATCCACGCGAGCGCGCCTCTGTTCGTCGACCAGTCGACCGAGAGCGCCATTCTCGTCACCGGCATCAAGGTCATCGATCTGCTCGCGCCTTATGCCAAGGGCGGCAAGATCGGCCTGTTCGGCGGCGCCGGCGTCGGCAAGACCGTGCTCATCCAGGAACTGATCAACAACATCGCCAAGGGCCATGGCGGCACATCCGTGTTCGCCGGCGTCGGCGAGCGCACCCGCGAGGGTAACGATCTGTACCACGAATTCCTCGATGCCGGCGTCATCGCCAAGGATGCCGACGGCAACCCGACGCCTGAGGGCTCGAAGGTTGCGCTCGTGTTCGGCCAGATGAACGAGCCCCCCGGCGCCCGCGCCCGCGTCGCGCTGTCGGGCCTGACCATCGCCGAATATTTCCGCGACGTCGAAGGCCAGGACGTTCTGTTCTTCGTCGACAACATCTTCCGCTTCACCCAGGCGGGTTCGGAAGTGTCGGCTTTGCTCGGCCGCATCCCCTCGGCCGTGGGCTATCAGCCGACCCTGTCGACCGACATGGGCGCGCTGCAGGAGCGCATCACGTCCACCAACAAGGGCTCGATCACCTCGGTGCAGGCGATCTACGTGCCGGCCGACGATCTCACCGATCCCGCCCCTGCCACGTCCTTCGCGCATTTGGACGCGACGACCAACCTCAACCGCGCAATCTCCGAGCTCGGCATCTACCCCGCAGTCGATCCGCTCGACTCCACCTCGCGCGTGCTGACCCCGGCGATCGTCGGTCAGGAGCATTACGACACGGCCCGCCGCGTCCAGGAGACGCTGCAGAAGTACAAGTCACTGCAGGACATCATCGCCATTCTCGGCATGGACGAGCTCAGCGAAGAAGATAAGTCGACCGTCAGCCGTGCGCGGAAGATCCAGCGCTTCCTCAGCCAGCCGTTCCACGTCGCCGAGGTCTTCACCGGCATCAGCGGCAAGTTCGTCCAGGTCGAAGACACGGTCCGCTCGTTCAAGGCAGTCGTCGACGGCGACTATGATCACCTGCCGGAGAGCGCTTTCTACATGGTCGGCGGGATCGACGAAGTGATCGCCAAGGCCGAAAAGATGGCGCACGACGCGTAACTTAAGTCCCCCTCCCGCTTGCGGGAGGGGTTAGGGGAGGGCCTGTCGCAAGACGCGCTCTGCCCACAGGCCCTCCCCCAGCCCCTCCCGCAAGCGGGAGGGGAGTGAGACATGACATGCTCCACTTCGAACTCGTCACGCCAGAAAAGCTCGTCCGCAGCGAGGACGTGTACATGGTCGTCGTCCCCGGCAGCGAAGGCGATTTCGGCGTGCTGCAAGGCCATGCGCCACTCATGTCAACGATCCGCGACGGCGCGCTGGCCATCTATCGCACCGAAAAGGGCGAGCCCGAGACCATCGCCATCGTCGGTGGCTTCGCCGAAGTCAGCGAAACCGGCCTCACCGTCCTCGCCGAGAGCGTCGCCTGACGCGCTAGCGTTATCTGAATAAACCGCCGCAGCTGCGTCTCGATCACGCCGCGCGGAAAATGCGCTGACCCGCGCCGGCTCCGCCTGCTGTGGATGGCGCAGCTCCGCGCGATGCTAGGCATCGCTGCGTATCTTATCGGCCTATCATCGCTGGCGATCTGGGCGCGGCGCCGATGATCCTGGCGACGTCGATGCTGCTTCCCAGAGCCCGTCGGCCAGCGACCAACGCCTCGGCGTCGCCGGCGATCGGCTGCCCACGGCACCCGATTGGTTAAGTGATTGTCAAACTCTGCCCGCTACGACTTCACGACAATCAATAGGAAGCTGGTGGCATGAGTGCATTTGGACGGCGCCCTGGGGCGACCGCGGGCAAGCGACCCGCCTTTGGCGTCGCTCGGCCAATGCAGGGCGGCAGCGCCCGCCCGGCCGAGCCAGACGTAGGGGGCGAGCAATTCCCGCCGCTGCCGATGCCCGGCGAGATCAATGCGCTGGCCGATGCCGCGGCACAGGGCGGCACGACGTCCGTGGCCAATCAGGAAGCGCTGCAGCGCCTCGCCGAGCGCCAGGCGACGTCCGGCGACGCCGGCAGCAGCCGCGGCGAAGGCTTCGAGACATCGATTCACAAGATCAAGGAACAGGTGCTCCCCCGCCTGCTCGAACGCGTCGATCCCGAAGCCGCCGCCACGCTCGACAAGGATGAGCTGGCCGAGGAATTCCGCCCGATCATCGGCGAAGTGCTGGCCGAACTGAAGCTCACGCTCAACCGTCGCGAACAGTTCGCGCTGGAAAAGGTGCTGGTCGACGAACTGCTCGGCCTTGGGCCACTCGAGGAGCTGCTCAACGATCCGACCATCACCGACATCATGGTCAACGGACCCGACCAGACCTATGTCGAGCGCAAGGGCCAGCTGGTGCTCGCCAGCATCCAGTTCCGCGACGAAGAGCACCTTTTCCAGATCGCCCAGCGCATCTGCAACTCGGTCGGCCGTCGCGTCGATCAGACCACGCCGCTGGCCGATGCCCGGCTCAAGGACGGCTCCCGCGTCAACGTCATCGTGCCGCCTCTGTCGCTGCGCGGCACCGCCATCTCGATTCGTAAATTCTCCGACAAGCCGATCACGCTCGACATGATGGCCGGGTTCGGCTCGATGAGCCCGAAAATGGCCACCGCGCTGAAGATCGCCGGGGCCAGCCGCTTCAACATCGTCATCTCCGGCGGCACCGGCTCGGGCAAGACGACGATGCTCAATGCATTGTCGAAAATGATCGACCCCGGCGAACGCGTGCTGACGATCGAGGATGCCGCCGAGCTCCGCCTGCAGCAGCCGCACTGGCTGCCGCTCGAAACGCGCCCGGCCAATCTCGAGGGCCAAGGCGAAATCAGCATCCGCGATCTCGTCAAGAATGCGCTGCGTATGCGCCCGGATCGCATCATCCTGGGCGAAATCCGTGGTTCCGAATGTTTCGACATGCTCTCGGCGATGAACACCGGCCATGACGGCTCGATGTGCACGCTTCACGCCAACTCCCCGCGCGAGGCGCTCGCCCGTATGGAGAATATGGTCATGATGTCCGACATCAAGGTGCCGAAGGAAGCGATCAGCCGCCAGATCGCCGACTCGGTCGAACTGATCATCCAGGTCAAGCGCCTGCGCGACGGTTCGCGCCGCGTCACCAACGTCACCGAGGTGATCGGCATGGAAGGCCCGGTGATCGTCACGCAGGAGCTGTTCAAGTTCGAATATCTCGATGAAGGCGCCGACGGCAAGATTATCGGCGAATACCGCTCGATGGGCCTGCGCCCCTACACGCTGGAGAAAGCGCGGCAGTTCGGCTTCGATCATGCCTTCCTGGAAGCCTGCCTGTAACGCCGGCTCTGCCGCTGCTCCATGCGGCAAACGGCGTGTTGCGGAACAAAGCAAATGCTGAGTGATTACCTCTGTCCGGCATTCAGCCTTTCACGATGGGGTCACCTATGAAGAAGATTATCGTTCTCGGACTTGCAGCCGGCCTGGCGTCGCTGTCGGCTTGCAATTCCAGCCCGCGCGAACAGACCGCGGACAATATCGAAGCCAATAGCGAAGCCGTCGCCGACAACCTCGAAGAGGCCGCCGACAATGCCGGCACCGACGCGACCGAGGACGGCCTCGAGAACCAGGCCGACGCGGTCCGCGCCACCGGCCAGAACCAGGCCGAAGACATGCGCACCAACGATCCCGACACCAACCTGTCGAACGGCCTCTAACGCCGCCGGATTGTAGCCGATCCCCGCGCTGTAGCGCGGTGAGGATTGCAGGGCGCCCGAAGCATTTCGGGCGCCCTTTTTCGTCGACACCTATTGGTCGGTCTCGGCCTGCCGGCGCCCGATCAGCTTGGTGGCCCGCACCTCGACCTTCCTGGCGCGTGCGCGACTGATCGCCTTGCTCCAATGGATGCCCTGATGCCCCGAAGGATGCCACGCCACGCGCAGCCCCGCCGGCAGCGCTTCCCATTGGCCATCCCGCTGGCGGATAATGTCCACGCCGCACCGGCCGCAGGTGGAAAAGGACAGGCCCTCATTCCAGATTTCAGCGCCGGCTCGGTGCCCCCGCATCGTGCAGATCAATCTCATCGCAACGCTTTAGCACCGAATTCTAACGATTGCGTATTGGCAGCATGCGGCGGCGCTTGAAGCTGCAATTTTGCCCAGAAGCGGACGCTAGAGCCGAACTTCAAGCAGACCCTCGCGCTCGCAAAGCCACGATGAAGCAAATTCCCTCACTTCGTCGAGCGGCTCACCGGGATGTGCCGAGGTGACCAAAAACCGACTCTTGTTGCTCCCGTCGCCGACCACCAGCAAATCGACCTCAAGTTCCACTAACTCCGCATCTTCATCCGCAATGGATATGAGACGAACACCGTCCCTGAGACAGCGCTCGACGAACTCAGCCAAGGCCGCATGGTCAATTATTGGTGAATGGAGGTTTATGCGGGTGGGAGCAACATACGCGCATGGTAGAGCACGATTGTCCGTTATCCACCATCGATCGCCGTTCCAAACCCTGCTGTCGCAATCACTCCTCCCGGGAGCCGACCCGCAGCTAACGGGGCAAATGCGGCCGGGCAGAAACGCCCATTTGCCGACATTGCGAAACGGGCATTTGGGTGCCAGCATGAGGCATGACGGAACAGCAGCCCCAGATCGTCGCGGCCGACACCTCGTTCTATCACGAGGCTGATGAGGAGGCGTTCATCGGATGGATTGAGCGGATGACGTTTGTTCGAGAGGCTTTAGGCGTAGGAAGGGACATAATCCTGACTTTCACTCGCTTTCCGACCGACGACGATATGTGGGAGATTATCGGCTTCTGTAGGCGATACGGCATCGACATGACCCAGCTTGCTAAGTTCGAAACTAAAGAAAACACGGTTTGGATGCGCGATCCCGAAAAGGTTTGGTGCAACGAAATATTCGGGTCTTGAAAAGCGTCCGCGTGCGGTTTTTACCCACTTCCAAACAAGCGATCGCATCCACCGACGCCATGCCGGGATGAGGCGCTACCGCGCGCCCCGCCCCAACGACAAATAGCCCCTGTCCTACACCCACCATTTCGTGCCACCCCCGCCCGCATGCCTCTTCGTCGCCCGCCATGCGCGTCCTGACCGCCGCCCTCCTCCTCGCGTTGACGGCCGCCGCGCCGCCCGCCGATATCCTCGCCCCCGATAGCGAGGCGCGCTGGATCCCGTTCGATCTCACTCCCGGCAACCAGATCCGCTTCACCGTGCTGGTCGATGGCCAGTCGATCGCCGCGATTCTCGATACCGGGGTCAGCTTCACCGCGCTGTCGCGCGCCTATGTCGAGGCGCACAAGCTCAAGGTGCGCAGCGGCGGCAGCGCGAGCGCGATCGGCGGGCCCGTGCCGATCGGCTGGATCGATACCGGCACGATCCAGTTCGGCGGGCTGACCCGCACCGGCGGCAGCGTCAGCGTCGCCACCTTGCCCACCACTGCCACCGGCAGCACGCGCCCGGTCGAGATGCTGGTCGGGCGCGACCTCACGCAAGACTATGCGCTCGACATCGATTACGACGCGCGCCGCTTCCGCCTGCTGCCCAGCGGCCGCATGCCGTTCACAGGCGCCACCGCGCCGTTGGCCATTTCCACCACGCGCTTGGTCTATACCGGCGAAGTGACGCTCAACGGCCGACGGTTGCGGCCGATGATCGTCGATACCGGCGACGGCAACGCCATCACCTTTTCGCGCGAAGCCTGGGCCACGGCACAGCTGATCCCCCGCGCGATCACCTCGACCATCTCGTTCGGGCTGGGCGGGCCGATCGTGTCCGATCTGGCGATCCTCGATACGCTGCAGACCGGCGCGCTCAGCGCCGACCAGGTCGAAGTGCAGATCGAGGACAAAGCCGGCTTCTCGCAGCAATTGGGCATGGCCGGTCGGATCGGATCTGGCTTCCTGCAGAAATACCGCGTGCTGCTCGATCCCAAGGCCGGGCGCATGATCCTCAAGCCGGGCGCCGAGGCCGGGCAGGCGCCGCTGCGCTCGACCAGCGGGCTGCTGGTGGCGGCGGAAAACGATCGGCTGCGCGTGCTCCACGTGATGCGCGGCAGCCCGGCGGCGCAGGGTGGCTGGCGCGGCGGCGAGACGATCTGCATGATCGACGGCACGCCGGTGCCCGCCGACTATGCCGGCAGCGCCTATGCCGCCTGGTCGATCGGCGAGACCGGCCGGATCGTCGCGTTCGACATGTGCGATGGATCGCGCCGTACGCTGGCGCTGCGGCACTTCTATTGATCCCCGTATTGATCGCCGTATTGATCGCCGCCGCGATGCGCGGCACACTATCGGTCCCGCCCCTTGGAAAGCCCCCCGCCATGCGCCCGCTTGCTTTAGCCGCTGCCCTGATCCTGCCCGCCGGCCTGGCGTTGGCGGCCCCCACTGCCCCGTCCCCGGCACTGCGCGCCGCGGTCAAGGCACCGACCCGCACGCCCGCCAATGTCGCGCGCGACCGCTATCGTCACCCAGCGGAGACTCTGGCCTTTTTCGGCGTCAAGCCGACCGACACGGTGGTCGAGATCTGGCCGAGCGGCGGCTGGTATACCGAGATCCTCGCGCCCTACACGCTGGCCCGCGGCACGCTGTATGCCGCCGCGCCGAGCGACAAGGGCCTGACCGGCGTGCGCAAGCTGCAGGCCGCGCACCCCGCAGTCTATGCCAAGCTCAAGACTGCCATCTTCCCGAGCGCCGCTGGCCAGCCTGGCGTGCCCGCCGGCACCGCCGATGTCGTGCTCACCTTCCGCAACGTGCACAATTGGCGTTTCGGCGCGAACGACCAGACCCAGGCCGCGTTCGACCAGATGTTCGCGATGTTGAAGCCGGGCGGTACGCTCGGCGTCGAGGAGCACCGCCTGCCCGAAAACATGGATGCCGCGCTGGAAGGCAAGAGCGGCTATATGCGCCGCTCCTCGGTCATCGCCTTCGCCACCAAGGCGGGCTTCAAATTCGCCGGCGAGAGCCAGGTCAACGCCAACCCCAAGGACACGCACGATTATCCCGGCGGCGTCTGGACCTTGCCGCCGAACTATGCCGAAAAGGACAAGGACCGCGCGAAATATGCCGCGATCGGCGAGAGCGACCGCATGACGCTGAAGTTCGTCAAGCCGCGATAATCCCTAAGCCCCTCCCCTTCAGGGGAGGGGCTTTTCTCCCTTTCAACTTACTCGTGCAGCGCGATGATCACGCAGATCGCCCCCGCAATCAGCGCCAGCATCTGTAGCGTCGGCCAGTCGACCAGCCCGACCCGATCGAGATCAGCGCGTCGCTTGCGCCGCCAGTCGCCGACGCCCGCCGCGATCGCCACGCCCAGCGCCACCGCCGCGGCAGCCCAAAAAGGCGCCGCGCCGTCCGTCAGCCCTGCGCCAAAATCACTTATCCAGCTTATCGATCTTCTCGTTGAGCTTGCCCAGCTCGGCCTTCAGCGCGGCGATCTCATCGTCCTTGCTGACATTGCCCGCCGGGGCCGGCGGTGCGGACGCCGCCGGCATACCGGGCACGCTGCCCGGCTTGAACGCCTGGGCCGCGGCCTCGAACATTTCTAGATTGCGCTTGGCGATCTCGGCAAACGGCGAATGGGCAAACGCCCCTTCGACCGCGCTCTTGAACTGCTCGTGATTGCGGTGGAAACTGTCCATCGACGCTTCCAGATAGCCGGGCACCATCGCCTGCATCGAATCGCCGTACATCGCGATCAGCTGGCGCAGGAAATTGACCGGCAGCATCGATGCACCGCGCGATTCTTCCTCCATGATGATCTGGGTGAGCACGCTGTGCGTGATGTCGTCGTCGGTCTTGGCGTCCACGACCTTGAAATCGCGGCCTTCGCGAGTCATCGCGGCCAAATGTTCGAGCGTGATATAAGATGAAGTCTCGGTATTATAGAGACGCCGATTGGCGTACTTCTTGATGATGACCGGGCCGTCGCCCGTGTTCTGTTTTTTCATCCTGAAAGGCTCCCCGACCCTTGTTTTATCGGTCTGTACCATCCTTTCATGCGGCACCGCAACACGGTCCGCGGCCGCTGCCTTTGTTCATCGAAATGCTGCGCAACGAAACCGCCGCCGTGCCCGAACGCCAGGCCGCCGCGCTCGCCGGTCTGCGCGCCTATCAGGATGCGCCGCGCGGCCGGCCGCGCAAGCTGGCGCCAGCGCGCTTCCGCAAGGGCCGCGCCCGGCTACGCGACTATGGCGCCAAGGGCAGCGGTGGGCGGCCGGTCATCCTGGTCCCCTCTCTGATCAACCCACCCTTCATTCTCGATCTCACGCCCGACGTCTCGCTCCTGCGTTGGCTCGCGGCACAGGGCTTCCACCCCTATCTGCTCGATTGGGGCAGCCCCGGCCCGGCCGAACGCGACATGGATGTCACCGCGCATGTCGAGCAATTGCTGCTGCCGCTGATCGCCAAGCTGGCCGAACCACCGGTGCTTGCCGGCTATTGTCTCGGCGGCACGATCGCGCTGGCGGCGGCATGCGCGGTGCCCGTCGCCGGCCTCGCGCTGATCGCCGCGCCGTGGACCTTCGACGGCTTTGGCGATGCCGCGCGCGCCGATATCGCCGCCTTGTGGGAGGCCGCGCAACCGGCCTGCGCGGCCATGGGTCTGGTGCCGATGGAAGTGCTGCAAGCCGGCTTCTGGCGGCTCGATCCCGCGCGCACGATCGGCAAGTACGAAACCTTTGCCAGCATGGAGCCGGGCAGCCCTGCCGCCGCCTTGTTTATCGCGATGGAAGATTGGGCCAATGCCGGCGCACCGCTTACGTTCGCCGCGGGCCGGCAATTGTTCGAAGCGTTCATCGCCGGCAATCAGACCGGGAGCGGCGCGTGGTCGGTCGGCGGCATGATGGTCGATCCTGCCGCCTTGCCTTGCCCGGCGATCGATTTCGTCTCGATGAGCGACCGGATCGTGCCCGCCGCCAGCGCTGCCGATCTGCCCGATCGCCGCGATCTGGGCGCCGGCCATGTCGGCATGATCGTCGGCCGCGGCGCTCGCGCGCAATTATGGGAGCCGCTCGCGCACTGGATAAGCGGCCTGCCGCGGCCTAGATAGCAGGCAAGAAATTTGCAGGAGAGTTCCATGGATATCGTCATCACCGCTGCCAAGCGCACGCCCGTCGGCAGCTTCCTCGGCGCGTTCGCCGCCACCCCGGCGCACGAGCTCGGCCGCATCGCCATCGAGGCCGCGCTGGCGCAGGCCGGGGTCGAGGGCGAGGACGTGTCCGAAGTGATTATGGGCCAGGTGCTCACCGCCGCGCAGGGCCAGAACCCCGCCCGCCAAGCGTCGATGGCGGCCGGCGTGCCCAAGGAAGTGCCTGCCTGGGGCGTCAACCAGGTCTGCGGCTCCGGGCTGCGCGCCGTCGCGCTGGCGTGCCAGGCGATCCAGTCGGGCGACGCGACCATCGTCGTGGCCGGCGGGCAAGAATCCATGTCGCTCTCGGCGCATGCGCAAACGCTGCGCACCGGCACCAAGATGGGCAATGTCGGGCTGGTCGACACGATGATCAGCGATGGCCTGACCGACGTGTTCAACCATTATCACATGGGCATTACGGCGGAAAATCTTGCCGAACAGTATCAGATCACGCGCGGCGACCAGGACGCCTTCTCGGTCCGCTCGCAGAACCTGGCGTCCGCCGCGCGTGCTGCCGGGCGGTTCAAGGACGAGATCGCCGAAGTGACGATCAAGGGCCGCAAGGGCGACACGATCGTCACGCAAGACGAATATATTCGCGACGGCGCGACGCTCGATAGCGTCTCGGGCCTGAAGCCGGCGTTCAAGAAGGACGGCAGCGTAACCGCTGCCAATTCCAGCGGCCTCAACGACGGCGCCGCCGCGCTCGTTATCATGAGCCGCGAAGAAGCCGAAAAGCGCGGCAGCCCGATCCTGGCCACGATCAAGAGCTGGGCCTCGGCCGGCGTCGATCCCTCGATCATGGGCATCGGCCCCGTCCCCGCCACCCGCCGCGCGCTGGAGAAAGCCGGCTGGACGATCGGCGATCTCGACCTCATCGAGGCCAACGAAGCGTTCGCCGCACAGGCGCTGTCGGTCGGCAAGGAGCTCGGCTGGGACGCCGACAAGGTCAACGTCAATGGCGGCGCGATCGCCATCGGCCACCCGATCGGCGCCAGCGGCGCGCGCGTGCTGACCACGCTGATCTACGAGATGCACAAGCGCGATGCCAAGAAGGGGCTGGCGACCCTGTGCATCGGCGGCGGCATGGGCATCGCCATGTGTTTGGAGCGCTAAGCCCCCCTTCGTGACCCCGGAACAAGTCGGTGTTTATCCCCGCCGAGCAAGTACCTTCTTGTTCCCCCGCGAAAGCGGGGCCCCAGGTGTCGCAAGCGCTAACCTTCGCTACCCCGGGCTCCCGCTTTCGCCAGAGAACATGACATGTCGCAAAGGTATGATTTTCGAACAAGTCCGGGGTGACGAACAAATTCGAGCGTGATCACACGGGCGGCTAGCTAACCCAGTGCCGCTCGAACCTTTTGCCCAGCCCGGTAAGCAATTCGTACTGGCTCATGCTCGAAGCGCTCGCCGCATCCGGCAAAGCATAGTCCAGCGCCACCCAATCGCCCTCCGCCGGCGCCGTGGCGGTCACGTCTACCGCCACCAGATCCATCGACACGCGCCCGATCACCGGGAAGCGCCCGCCCTCGGCCGATCCCGTGTCGGAAAAGCCCCGCCAATAGCCATCGGCATAACCGAGGTTGAGGATCGCCACCTCGGTCTCGTGTGCCGCGCTCCACGTCGCATTATAGCCGACCGTTTCGCCCGCCGCGACGCGGCGACGCTGCAGGATCTGCGCTTCGGGCGTGACCACCTGAGCGAGCGTGGCACCCATCGCCGCGCGCGGCACGCCGCCATATAACGCCAGCCCCGGTCGCGTCAGATCGAAGGCATAGCCCTTCCCCAAACCGATCCCGGCGGAATTGGCCAGGCTCAGCCGCTTGGCGCTGGTCCGGCCCACCAGCGCGGCAAACGCCGCCTGCTGCCGCGCGTTCATCGCATGATCCTCGTCCGCGCAGGCGAGATGGCTCATCAGCGTCTCGATCTCCAACCCGTCGAGCAGGTCGAGTTGATCGGCTGACAGGCCGAGCCGGTTCATGCCGGTATCGATCATCACGTCGCAGGCCCCGCCCCCCGCCGCCTTCCAGCGCGCGACCTGCGTGGCCGTATTCAGCACCGGGCGCGCAACGCCGGACAGGGCAAGCGCCATATCCTCCCCGCGCACGCCGTGCAGCACCGACACCGGCAGGTCGAGCGATGCCAATGCGGCGGCCTCAGCCCAGGTCGCGACGAAGAAGTCCCGGCATCCGGCGTCGGCCAGCCGGACCGCGACTCCGACCGCGCCCAGGCCATAACCATCGGCCTTGATCGCCGCGCCACACGCCGCCGCACCGCTCATGCGGGCGAGCGCGCGCCAATTGTCGGTCAGGGCTTGGCCGTCGAGGCGGAGGCGTAAGGGTGCGGTCACGCACCGCCGGTTAGCGGCTCCCCCCGCGCCGCGCTAGTCGGCGTGTGGCGTGCGGCGATCTTCCAGCCCCCACCAGGTGACCACCAGCGCCATCGCCACCACCACCCAGGTGTACCACAGACCGGCATAGGGATCGCCGCTGCGCGCGACGATATATTGGCTGATGAACGGCAGGAAACCGCCGAAATAGCCGGTGCCGATATGATAAGGGATCGACATCGAGCTATAGCGGATGCGCGGCGGGAACATCTCCGACAGCAAGGCGGCGACCGGGCCGAAGGTCACGCCGGACAGTGCCCCCAGCGCGACGATCGCAAGCAGGATCACGGCGATGTCGCGCGGCGCAGGGACGATCTCGTCGAGCGTGTAGCCCGACGCCGTCAACGCCGCGTCGAGCCCTGCCGGCGTCGTATCGGTCACCGCCAGGTCACCGATCCGCACCACGGTCGCGGGCGTCTGCTGCTTGGTATATTCGACGCCCTTCTTGGAAAAATAATCGAGCAGCTGGCCGCAGCGGTCGATCTGCTTGGTCGCGAACGGATCATACGCACAGGCCGGGCCGGAGACGATCACCGGGGCGCGCTTCGCTGCCGCGGCCAGGGCCGGGTTGGCCGCATTGCCCATCACCCAAAACACCGGGAACAGCAGCAGCAAGGTCGCGACATAGCCGGCCATGATCGGCGTCTTGCGCCCGATGCGATCGGACAAGCGACCAAAGAACACGAACCAGAACAGCCCCGAGGCCGCCCCCACTCCGACGATCAACTGCGCCGCCGTCTCCTGCACGCGCATCGTCGTCTGCAGGAACGACAGCACGGTGAACATCGCGGTATACCAGATCACCGTCAGCCCCGCGGCGATGCCGAACAAAGCGACGAACAGCCGCTTGAGGTTGCCCGGATAGGTGAAGCTTTCGGTGAATGGGTTCTTGGCCGTCTCGCCGGCGGCCTTCATCGATTTGAACACCGGGCTCTCGGACAGTTTGAGCCGCATATAAAGCGACACGGCAAGCAGCAGCAGCGAGAACAGGAATGGCAGCCGCCAGCCCCATTCATTCCATATCCCGGTCGGCAGCAGCAATTTGGTCACCAACACTACCGCCAGGCTGAGGATGAACCCGCCGACCACGCTGGCCTGGATGAAGCTGGTGAAATAGCCCGCTTTGCCCGGCGGCGAATGTTCCGCGACATAGATTGCCGCGCCGCCATATTCGCCGCCCAGCGCCAGCCCCTGGAGGATGCGCAGGAAAATCAGGATCAGCGGCGCCGCCAGCCCGATCGACGCGGCGGACGGCACCAGCCCCATCCCCGCAGTGGCGATGCCCATCAGCGTGATGGTGATCAGGAAGGTATATTTGCGGCCCCATTTGTCGCCGAGAAACCCGAACAGCACCGCGCCCAGCGGCCGAAAGCCGAAGCCCACCGCAAAGCCCGCCCAGGCGAACAACGTCTGCAGCATTTCCGAGCCGCCTGGAAAGAACGTGCGGCCGATCACGCCAGACGCCGCCAGCGTGCCGTAGATGAAGAAATCATACCATTCGAACACGGTGCCAAGCGACGACGCGGTGATGACGAGCTGGATTTCCTTGCGCGTTGGCGGCGCGGCCGGCCCGCTCATGCTCTCCACTGCCTGTGTCGTCGCCATGCATTCGTCTCCCCTGCCGGCAGGTGTAGCGCGCTCGCCAAGGGCGGCAAGCGGGCATCGCGGTGGCGCGCGACGCGCGGCTCGGCTAGCGCCACGCCATGGCCTATGTCTTTCTGCTCATCCGATCGTCGCCGAAGTCTGCGCGACCTCGTTCCTCAAGGCGTCCGCTTATGCGATCTGGTCCGGGGTCGGCGTGATCCTGATCGCGGCGGTGGCGTGGATCTTCCACGGCCAGAAGCTCGACGCCGCGGCGATCGCCGGCATGACGCTGATCGTCGCCGGGGTGATCGTGATGAACACGATGTCGAAAGTGACCGGGCACTAAGTACCCGACGAGGCTCAGACCGTCTCGACGTCGGCCTGGCCGAGATTGATATTGTCGTACAGCGCCAGCAGCGCGTTGACCTCGGCGATCACCGTTTCCTGCTCGGCCCGCCAGCGTGCCGTGGCGTCCTCGATCGGCTCGCCGTGGCGGCCGTCGTGCAGCGTATAGCCCTGGTCGATCAGCCAGATCGCGTCCGCCGCGCGCGACCGCTGGCGGCGCAAATGGTACACCCACTGCTCGATTATGCCCGACGGTACTAAGCGGTCCAGATCACCCATGACGCCGCCTAGCCGAGCGCGGCGCGTCGCGCCACTGCGGATTGTTCATTGCCCGTCCAGCATGCGGATAATGCCCGAGAAATCCACGCCCCCCTGCCCCGCCGCGGCGAAGCGCTCGTACAGTTCCGCGGCCTTCGCCCCCATCGGCGTGTCCGCCCCGGCGCCCTGCGCCGCATCCATCGCCAGCCGCAGATCCTTGAGCATCAGCGCGGTGGCGAAGCCGCCCTGGTAATCGTGATCGGCCGGCGTTTCGGGGCCCACGCCGGGCAGCGGCGCATAGCTCGTCATCGACCAGCTCTGGCCCGACGACACGCTGGAAATATCGAAGAAAGTCTGCGGGTCGAGCCCGAGCTTCTGCGCCAGCAGGAACGCCTCGCACGTACCGACCATCGTCACGCCGAGCAGCATGTTGTTGACGATCTTGGCCGCCTGCCCGCTGCCGCCCACGCCGGCATGGATCACCGCCTTGCCCATGTCGGCCAGGAACGGCTGCGCGCGATCGAACGCTTCGGCGCTGCCGCCGACCATGAAGGTCAGCGTGCCGGCAGTCGCTGCGGCGATCCCGCCGGATACCGGCGCATCGACCGCGGTAAAACCCTTGGCCTGCGCCGCTTCGCCCACCCGCCTGGCCGTGGCGACATCGATCGTCGAGCAATCGATCAGGATCGCCGAGGCCGGCGCGGCAGCGAATACAGCATCGCTATAGACGCTTTCCACATGCGTGCCGGCGGGCAGCATGGTGATCACCGCCTCGGCGCAGTCGAGCGCGGCCAGCGCCGTCTCGGCGGGCAGGCAGCCGGCCTGTTCGGCGCGCGCCAGGGCGTCGGCGGAAAGATCGAAGACGCGCACGTCATGCCCCTTCTTCGCCAGGTTGGCGGCCATCCCGCCGCCCATATTGCCAAGCCCGATAAAGGCGATCCGTGCCATAATCTCTCTCCTGTTTCTTCCCCCCTCCCGCTTGCGGGAGGGGCCGGGGGTGGGCGCGCGCTCACCGCGACCGCTCCGCTCGCCGATAGCGCGAGCCCACCCCCCACCCCCCTCCCGCAAAGCGGGAGGGGGATCTCTTACTTCCCCGTCCACACCCCGGCGCGCTTCTCGACGAACGCCGCCATGCCTTCCTTCTGGTCGGCCGTCCCGAACAACCCATGGAACAGCCGCCGCTCGAACTGCACGCCCATGGCCAGCCCGGTCTCGAACGCGGCATCGACCATTTCCTTGTTCGCCTTCACCGCCAGCGGCGCCATGCCGGCGATCGTCGTCGCGGTCTTCACGGCATCGTCGATCAGCTCGGCCGCCGGGATCACGCGGCTGACCAGACCGGCGCGCTCCGCCTCCGTCGCATCCATCATCCGCCCGGTGAGGCACATCTCCATCGCCTTGGCCTTGCCGATCGCCCGCGTCAGCCGCTGCGAGCCCCCCATGCCGGGCGACACGGCGAGCTTGATCTCGGGCTGGCCGAACTTGGCCGTATCGGCGGCGAGGATGAAGTCGCACATCATGGCCAGCTCGCACCCGCCGCCCAAAGCATAACCGGCGACCGCGGCGATGATAGGTTTGCGCGTGGCGGTCAGCGTCTCGTAGCCGGCGAAGTGATTGGTGCCGTACATCTCGGCAAAGCCTTGCGACGACATTTCCTTGATGTCAGCGCCGGCGGCAAAGGCCTTTTCGCTCCCGGTCAGCACCGCGCAGCCCTGGCTGTCATCGGCATCGAACGCAGCCAGCGCCGCCAGCAAGTCGGCGAGCACCTGCGCGTTGAGCGCGTTGAGCGCCTGGGGCCGGTTGAGCGTGATCAGCGTGACGGGCCCGCGCTGTTCGACGAGGATGGTTTCGTAAGTCATTCTGCTCTCCAAAAATCGTCATCCCAGCGAAAGCTGGGATCTTTGCGGGGCGCGCCTCACTGAGACCCCAGCTTTCGCTGGGTGACGGGTAGATTTACGCCGGCGTCCACGCCTCCGCATCCGGCAACTGCGCAAAGATCTGGTCGATCACATGGTCGCTCACGCCTTCCGGCGTGGCGGGCTCCCAGCGCGGCGCATTGTCCTTGTCCACGATCACCGCGCGCACGCCTTCCAGGAAATCATGCCGCTGCACGACATGTGCGCCGACGGCATATTCCTGCCGCATTTCATCCTCGAACGTCGCCATCTGCCGCCCTTCGTGGAGCAGGCGCAGCGATACCTTCATCGTCTGCGGCGATTTGCCGTTCAGCGTGGCGAGCTGCTGCTGCGCCCATTGGCCGCCATCGGCGGCCAGCGCGGCAAAGATATCCTCGAGCACGTCCGATGCGAACAGCCGATCGATCGCGTCGCGATGCGCCAAGATGCGCGCCTCCGGCGCGGCCACTGCGAGTTCGTCGAGGACCGCGGCAATGTCCTGCGGCGTCGCGGCGATGCGCTGCTTGGCCACGTCCAGCCGGTCACCCGGCAGATAGTGCGTCGCCAGCCCCAGCGCAGAACACTCGGCACCGTCCAGCCGGTGCCCGGTCAGCGCGAGATACTGGCCGGTGCGCCCCGGCAGACGCGACAGATACCAGCCCCCGCCGACATCGGGAAACAGGCCGATCCCCGTCTCGGGCATGGCGAACTTGGTATGCTCGGTGGCGACGCGGAAATCGCACGGCAACGACAGCCCGACGCCGCCACCCATGGTGATCCCATCCATGAACGCCACCGTCGGCTTGGCGTAGGTGAACAGCCGGTGGTTGAGCCGATATTCGACGTGAAAAAAGGCGCGCGCCTCCACGCCGTCCGTCGCGACGGACTCGGCCAGCATGCGGATGTCCCCGCCGGCACAAAAGCCGCGGCCCTCGGCATGATCGATCACGATCGCTTCGATCGCGGGATCGGTCGCCCAATTGTCGAGCGCGCCGAGCATTGCCTCGCACATCGCCGTGTTGAGGGCGTGGAGCGCCTTGGGCCGGTTGAGCCGAAGCCGGCCGAGCGGGCCTTCGGCAAGAGTGAGGGCGTCGCTCAAATTCCCTCTCCCTTTGGGAGAGAGTGTCGGGTCGGCCATGCCCCCGGCATGGCCTCAACAGCGCGGGGCGCTGTTGACCCGACACTGGAGGAGCGAAGCGACGGAAGGGTGAGGGCGACCAGTGTAACCAACGTCGCCCTCACCCTTCCCACGGCTGCGCCGCGGGCCCCTTCCCTCTCCCGCTGGGAGAGGGAGTTTAGGCGCATCTCGCTCATTGCCGCGTCAGCTCCCGCCCGACGATCATGCGCATCACCTGGTTCGTCCCCTCGAGAATCGAATGCACCCTGAGATCGCGCCAGAAGCGCTCGATCGGGTAATCCTGCAGATAGCCGTACCCGCCATGCAATTGCAGCGCGCGATCGACGATCGAGCTGCCATTGTCGGTCGCCAGCCTTTTGGCCATGGCCGAGAAGCGCGACTTATCCGGCGCGTTGGCGCTCACTTTCGCAGCGGCGATATACAGCAACGCGCGCGCCGCCTCCAGGTCGGTCGCCATGTCCGCCAGCGTGAACTGCGTGTTCTGGAAATCCGCCACGGCCTGGCCGAACTGCTGCCGCTCCTTGGTATAGGTGATCGATTCGTCGAGGCAGCGTTGCGCGCCACCGAGCGAACACGCCCCGATATTGAGCCGCCCACCGTCCAGCCCCGCCATCGCGAAGCGGAACCCATCGCCCTCTACGCCAACGAGATTCTCGACCGGGACACGGCAATCCTCGAAAATTACCTGCGCCGTTGGCGAGGCGTTCCAGCCGAGCTTGCGCTCCGGCGCGCCGAACGACAGGCCCGGCGTATCCTTCTCGACCACCACGCAGGAAATGCCTTTCGACCTCTCCTCGCTGGTGCGCACCATGCAGACATACAGGTCGTTATAGCCCGCGCCCGAGATGAACTGCTTGGTGCCGTTGAGCACATAATGATCGCCGTCCCGCTTGGCGCTGGTCTTCAGCGCTGCCGCGTCGGAGCCGGAGCCCGGCTCGGTCAGGCAATAACTGGCGATCTTGTCCATGCCGACCAGCGACGGCAGGAAGCGATCCTTGATCTCCTGCCCGCCGAAGCGATCGATCATCCACGTCGCCATATTGTGGATCGAAATGAAGGCGCTGGTCGCCGGGCAGCCATAGGCCATCGCCTCCATGATCAGCGCCGCTTCCAGCCGGCCCAGCCCGATCCCGCCGCTCTCCTCGCCGACATAGATCGCGCCGAAGCCGAGTTCGCCCGCCGCCTTCCACACATCGACGGGATAATGGCGCTTCTCGTCCCATTCGCCGGCAAATGGCGTGATGCGATCGGCAGTGAACTTGCGCGCCAGATCCTGGATCTCGCGCTGCTCGTCGGTAAGGTCGAACTGGTTGGTCATTTGGCTCTCGTCTCGAGGATCAGCAACGCTCGTAGCGGTAGGTCTTGCCGCCCGGCTCCAAGCGCTGGAGCACGGTGCCGGCGGAGGTCAGTTCAAGCTGGTCGCGGCGCGGCGCGACGCCCTTGTCGGTAAAAGTCAGGTCGGCGATCACCTTGTAGCGCGACGGGCCGCCAATCACCTTGGCATCGGCGCTTGCGGTATAGAAAGTGAGGGTGCTGCCACGGATCACCAGCAGCCCCCTGGTATCGCTGCGCGCGACATCGCAATCGGCCGGGGTAATGCCCCAGCGGCCCTCGAACTGCGGCGGCAGCGCGCCCGGCGGCGCGGCGCGCTCCTCGCTGATCGGCAGGCCGCGTGGAAGATTGCGCTCGGGCACTTGCTGTACAGTGTCGATCGCCGCTTCGGCCTGCGCCTCGTTGACCGTCGGCGTATCGTTATCGGCGCAGGCGGCGAGCGCCAGCGCAGGGATCAGGCAGAAAGGCATCAGACGGCGCATCGGCATTCCTTCGGCAACGTTACGATCACGCAACGCACCTGCGCGGCCAATGCTCCGCCATGTCAGGCGCACTTGGCATAGACATAGGACACCGATGGCTCTTCCTCGGCCCGTGCCAGCGTCTTGCCGCCATCGCTGAGGTCGAACACGGTGCGGCTCTGCCAGGTCTGGCCTTCGCCGCTGAACGACAGATCGGCGGCAATCCGGGTCGGCGAGGAGACGCTGAGCTTGGCGATCGTCGCGCGCGACTCATAGAATTTGATCGCATCGGCGGAGACGGTGATGAGCCCCTTGTTATCGTCGCGCTTGGGGTCGCAATCATTGGCGTTCATGCCCCAGCGCCCACGGAACGCGACGGGGAAAGCGCGCGCCGCAACGGCGGCCTTGATCGGCGTGGCGGACGGCGTGGGTGTCGGCGCGGGGGCCGGACTCGCCGTGGCGATATCGGTCGGGCCGGCCGGGGCGACGATGCCGACATCGCCGCTCGGCGCGACCTCGGCCTGCGTCTCGTTGCTCGCCGCGGGCGGTTCGCTCGAACAGGCGGCCAGCGCGAGCAGCGTTGCGAGTGCGATGATCTTCATGCGCGTCCTCCTCAACCCATCGTCGGAATGACGAACGCATTCCCGCCATCGCCGACCCCGCCATCCGGCCAGCGCTGCGTGATCGTCTTGACCTTAGTCCAGAACTTCACGCCCTCTATACCGTGCTGGTTGGTGTCGCCGAATGCCGAGCGCTTCCACCCGCCGAACGTGTGATACGCCACCGGCACCGGGATCGGCACGTTGATCCCGACCATCCCGACATTCACCCGCGCGGCAAATTCCCGTGCGGCGTGGCCGTTGCGCGTGAAGATCGCCACGCCATTGCCATATTGATGCTCGCTCGGCAGGCGCACCGCTTCCTCGAAATCGGCCGCGCGGACGATCTGCAGCACCGGGCCGAAAATCTCTTCCTTATACGCCTGCATGTCGGGCGTGACGTGATCGAACAGGCTGGGCCCGATGAAGAAGCCTTGCTCATGCCCCTGCAACGCGAACCCGCGGCCGTCGACGACCAGTTCCGCCCCTTCGTCGACGCCGGTCTGGATCCAGTTCTCGACGCGCTGTTTGTGCGCTGCATTGACCACCGGGCCGTAATGCGCCTCGCTGTCGGTCGAGATGCCGACGCGCAGCGCGGCGATCGCGGGGATCAGCTTTTCGCGCAGCGCGATGGCGGTTTTCTCGCCGACCGGCACGACCACCGGCAGCGCCATGCAACGCTCGCCGGCCGAGCCGAACGCCGCGCCGGACAGATCGGCGACGACCTGATCGAGATCGGCGTCGGGCATGACGATGCCGTGATTCTTGGCCCCGCCCATCGCCTGCACGCGCTTGCCCGCCGCCACGCCGCGCCGGTAGACGTAATGCGCGATATCAGACGAGCCGACGAAGCTGACTGCGCTGATCGCCGGGTGATCGAGGATCGCGTCGACCATTTCCTTGTCGCCGTGCACGACCTGCAAAATGCCCTCCGGCAAGCCGGCCTCGAGGAACAGCTCGCCCAGCCGCACCGGCACCGAGGGGTCACGCTCCGATGGCTTGAGGATGAACGCATTGCCGGTGGCGATGGCCACGCCCGACATCCAGAGCGGGATCATGCCGGGGAAATTGAACGGCGTGATGCCGGCGCCGATGCCAAGCGGCTGGCGCACCGAATAGACGTCGATCCCCGGCCCCGCGCCCTGCGTATACTCGCCCTTCAGCACATGCGGGATGCCGCAGCAGAATTCGATCACTTCCAGCCCGCGCTGGATGTCGCCCTTGCTGTCGGCGATGACCTTGCCGTGCTCCGACGACAGCAGGTGCGCCAGTTCGTCTAAGTTGGCTTCGACCAACGCCTTGAAGTTGAACATCACCCGCGCCCGCCGCTGCGGGTTCGTCGCCGCCCAGCCCGGCTGCGCCTTGAGCGCCGCAGCTACCGCGGTATCGAGCACTGCCTGATCACCCAAATTGACCGTCGCCTGGACCTGGCCCGTATTGGGATCGAACACGTCGCCGGTCCGCGCTCCCGCGCCGCCAGCATGGCCCGCGATCAAATGGTCGATGACGCGCATATCACTCTCCGATTATCGTTGGCGCCCCTATCCCATCCCGGCTTGGCGCAAGCAAGCGCTAGCGGCAGCCGCGGCGACGCAACCGCTGCCGCGCCGATGCGTTGAGCCTTTGGTAGCAATGATGCGATAACGTCGCCGACATCGCCGCCCGTTCCTTGAAGGAAGCAAGCATGAGTCAGTTGGTGTCAGACGATCGCATCCCCGGCATCCATCCTGCCGATCGTCAGATGGTGCCCGGCGCGGGATTGATCATCGCCGGGTTGACCTCCGCGGTCTTGTGGGTGGCGATCGCCGCAGTGGTCGCGTTCGCTTAACCGGCCCGGCGATCGGGCGCTCAGCGCCCGATCGAACTATAGGCGAAACCGGCGCGTTCGGCATCCGATGGCGGATACACGTTGCGCAGATCGACCATGACCGGCCCGGCCATGGTCGCGGCCAGCCGCTTCAGATCGAGCGCACGATAGACGTCCCATTCGGTGACGATGACGATCGCATCGGCGCCCGCCGCCGCCTCATAGGCGTCGCCGCAATAGGTGATTTCGGGCATCATCGCCTTGGCCGCTGCCATCCCCTCGGGATCATGCCCGCGCACCTGCACGCCTGCATCCAGCAGGCTCTGCACGATGGCCAGGCTCGGCGCGTCGCGCATATCGTCGGTATTGGGTTTGAACGTCAGGCCGAGCACCGCCACGGTCTTGCCCTTGACGCTTGCGCCCCCGGTGCCGCCAAGCGCCTTGATCACCTTGCGGCCCATGGCGCGCTTGCGGTTGTCGTTCACCCGCACCACCGCCTCGACGATGTGCACCGGCGTGTCGTAATCTTCCGACGTCTTGAGCAACGCCAACGTGTCCTTGGGGAAGCACGACCCGCCATAGCCGGGGCCGGCATGGAGGAATTTGGAACCGATGCGATTGTCGAGCCCGATGCCGCGGCTGACATCCTGCACGTTCGCGCCGACCGCTTCGCACAGATCGGCGATCTCGTTGATGAAGGTGATCTTGGTCGCCAGGAACGCGTTGGCGGCATATTTGATCAGCTCGGACGTGCGCCGCCCGGTGAACAGGATCGGGCTGTGGTTGAGATACAGCGGACGGTAAACGTCGCGCATGACCTGCATCGCGCGCTCGTCCTCGGTGCCGATGACGATCCGGTCGGGGCGCTTGAAATCGCCGATCGCGGCGCCTTCGCGGAGGAATTCGGGGTTGGACACGACCGCGATCTCATGGCCGGTATTGGCCTCGGCCATGATTTCTTCGACCTTGTCGCCGGTCCCGACCGGCACGGTCGATTTGGTGACGATCACGATCGGCCCGGTGACCGCAGCGGCGATCTCCTTGCTGGCCGCGAAGACATAGGACAGGTCGGCATGGCCATCGCCGCGCCGCGACGGCGTACCGACGGCGATGAACACCGCGTCCGCACCGGCCACCGCGCTCGTCAGATCGGTGGTAAAGGTCAGCCGCCCCGCCGCGACATTGGCTTCGACCAATTTGTCGAGACCAGGCTCGAAGATCGGCATCTTGCCCGCCTTCAGCGCGGCGATCTTCGATTCGTCTTTGTCGACGCAGATGACGTCATGGCCAAAATCCGAAAAGCAAGCACCGGACACCAGGCCGACATAGCCCGAACCGATCATCGTAATACGCATGAGGAATCGCCCCTTGGGAAACCGAAAGTAAAAAAATCAGTGGATCAGCGCAGCAGGTCGACCGCGAAGGCGCGCACTGCCGGGCCGATATCGTCGCGGGCCAGCGCCAGCGCCAGATTGGCCTGAATATAGCCGGCCTTGTCGCCGCAATCGTAGCGCGCCCCGCCAAAGCGGAAGGCGTTGAACGGCTGCGTGCCGATCAACTGCGCCATCGCGTCGGTCAGTTGGATCTCGCCGCCGGCGCCCTTCTCCTGCGTCTCCAATACGCGCATCACTTCGGGCTGCAGGATGTAGCGGCCAGGGATCATCAGGTTCGACGGGGCCGAGCCCAGCGCCGGCTTTTCGATCAGCCCCTTCACCTCGACCAGCGCGCCATTCTGCGCACCGGGATCGATGATGCCATATTTGTCGGTTTCCTGATCCGGCACTTCATAACCGCACACCAGATTGCCGCCGACTTGGGCATAAGCATCAACCATCTGCTTAAGGCAGCCGGGCTGACCCATCATCAGTTCATCGGCCAGCAGGATCGCGAACGGCTCGTTACCCACGATGTCGCGCGCGCACCATACGGCATGGCCCAGGCCCATCGGCTCCTGCTGCCGCACATAGGCGACCGCGCCGGGCTGGAGCCGCGTGCTGTCCAGCACCTGCAGCGATTTGCCGCGGCTGGTCATCGTCGCTTCCAGCTCATAGGCGATATCGAAATGGTCTTCGATCGCGGACTTGCCGCGCCCCGTGACGAAGATAATCTGCTCGATCCCCGCCTCGACCGCTTCGTCGACGGCATATTGGATCAACGGGCGATCGACGACCGGCAGCATTTCCTTCGGCATCGCCTTGGTCGCCGGCAAAAACCGCGTACCGAGGCCGCCGACCGGGAATACCGCTTTGCGCACTGGCTTGATCATCGAGGGCCCCTAGAACTCACGGTGTCGCTCTATGCTCTAGGCGGTGGCGAGACAAGGCCAATGGCGGCAGTATTGCCGCCATTCAGCTATAGACGTCGCGCACCGTTTCCATGGCCACGAAGGTCGACGTGCTGGCGACGTGCGGCAGACTGGAAATCTTTTCGCCCAGGACGATGCGGTAGCGGCGAATGTCCGACGTGCGCACCTTGAGCAGGTAATCGAAACTGCTGGCGATCATGTGGCATTCCTCCACCTCGGGAATGCGGCGCACCGCCGCATTGAATTGGCCCAGCGCCGCCTCGCGCGTGTCGGACAGCTTCACTTCGGTAAAAGCGACATGATCGAGCCCCAGCCGGGCGGGATCGAGGATCGCGCGGAAGCCGCGAATATAGCCGTCGTCGATCAGCCGTCGAAGGCGCACCTGCGCCGGCGTCTTCGATAGTCCGACGCGCTCAGCCAGGTCGGTGACGGTCATCCGACCATCCTCGGCCAGCGCCTGCATGATAGCGCGATCGAACCGGTCGATCCGACTGTCTAGCGCAACCTGATCAGTGTCTTTGGCTGTCATTGACGCAATTTTCGGGCGCATCGTCTGTTTCGTCAAGCGAATTTGGACGGATTGCCCTCGGTGTAAACGCTATAGCGCAAACATCACCATCCTGCCGAGGATCGCCATGTCCAGCGTCTTGCCGTTCGCCGATTTCGCCCCGCCGGTGCGGCCATCCGATCCGTTGCGCCGCGCCATCACTGCCGCGGCGCGCGTTGCCGAGACCGACTGTGTCCCGAAACTGGTCAGCGCCGCGACGCTGTCGCCCGCGCTGCGCGCCACGGCGGCAGCCACCGCGCGTACGCTGATCGAACGCCTCCGTGCGACGCCCAAGCGCGGCGGCGTGCAGGCGCTGGTGCAGGAATATGCGCTGTCGAGCCAGGAAGGCGTGGCGCTGATGTGCCTGGCCGAGGCGCTGTTGCGCATCCCCGATACGGCGACGCGCGACGCCCTGATCCGCGACAAGATCGCCGGCGGCGATTGGGCGTCGCATCTCGGCGATGGGCGCTCGTTGTTCGTCAACGCCGCAACCTGGGGCCTCGTCGTCACCGGCAAGTTGACCAACAGCGCCGATGATCGCGGCCTCGGCCACGCCCTTACGCGGCTGGTCGCGCGCGTCGGCGAGCCGGTGATCCGCCGCGGCGTCGATATCGCGATGCGCATGATGGGCGAACAATTCGTCACCGGGCAAACGATCGACGAAGCGCTCAAACGCTCGCGTGACCGCGAAGCGCGCGGCTATGCCTTTTCCTACGACATGCTCGGCGAAGCGGCGACCACTGCAGCCGATGCGGCACGCTATCTTGCCGATTACGAACAGGCGATCCACGCCATCGGCAAGGCCTCTGCGGGCCGCGGCATCTTCGCCGGCCCCGGTATTTCGATCAAACTCTCTGCGCTGCATCCGCGCTACGCCCGGTCGCAGCAGGCGCGCGTGATGGCGGAATTGCTGCCCCGCGTACGCGATCTGGCGATCCTGGCGCGCAGCTACGATATCGGCTTCAACATCGACGCGGAGGAAGCCGACCGGCTCGAAATCTCGCTCGATATCCTGCAGTCGCTAGCCGAGGATCCGGCACTGGCGGACTGGGCCGGCCTGGGCTTCGTCGTCCAGGCGTATGGCAAGCGCTGCCCGCTGGTGATCGATTTCATCGTCGCGCTGGCGCGGGCGAACCAGCGCCGGATCATGGTCCGGCTGGTGAAAGGCGCCTATTGGGATGCCGAAATCAAGCGCGCGCAGGTCGACGGGCTCACCGATTATCCGGTCTATACCCGGAAAATCTACACCGACGTCGCGTACATCGCCTGCGCCCGCAAGCTGCTTGCCGCCAAGGATGCCGTGTTCCCGCAATTCGCCACGCACAATGCGCAGACCCTGGCCACGATCCACACGCTGGCCGGCCCCGATTTCACCATCGGCGATTACGAATTCCAGTGCCTGCACGGCATGGGCGAGCCGCTCTACGACCAGGTCGTCGGCGCGGACAAGCTCGACCGGCCGTGCCGCGTCTATGCGCCCGTCGGCACGCATGAGACCCTGCTCGCCTATCTCGTCCGCCGGTTGCTCGAGAACGGCGCCAACTCCTCGTTCGTCAACCAGATCGGCGATCCCGACGTGGCCATAGCCGACCTGATCGCCGATCCGGTCGAGCGGGTCGCGGCGATGCGCGTGCCCGGTCAACCGCACGAGCAGATCGCCCTGCCCGCCGCGATCTACGGCGCGCGGCGCAATTCCGCCGGCCTGGATCTCAGCGACGAAGCCGCGCTCGCCCGGCTGAGCGACGCCTTGAGCGACAGCGCGCGCCGCGATTGGACCGCCGGGGTCGGCGAGTCCCGCCAGGTGCTCAACCCGGCGGATCACCGCGATGTCGTCGGCCATGTCGCCGAAGCCAGCGAAGGAGCAGCGCGGGCCGCCGTGGCAGAGGCCCTGGCCGCAGCGCAAAGCTGGGCCGCCGTACCGGTATCGACGCGCGCCGCCTGCCTCGATCGCGCCGCCGACCTGCTCGAACAGCGCATGCCCGTCCTGCTCGGCCTGATCATCCGCGAGGCCGGCAAATCCGCCGCCAATGCCGTATCCGAAGTGCGCGAAGCGGTCGATTTCCTGCGCTATTACGCCGCGCAAGCCCGGCAGACGCTCGCCGCGGGCATACCGCTGGGCCCGATCGTGTGCATCAGCCCGTGGAATTTCCCGCTGGCGATCTTCACCGGCCAGGTTGCCGCGGCGCTGGTCGCCGGCAATCCGGTGCTGGCCAAGCCGGCCGAGGAAACCCCGCTGATCGCCGCCGAAGCGGTGCGCATCCTGCACGAAGCCGGCGTGCCGGCCAACGTCCTCCAGCTCGTCCCCGGCGCGGGTCAGGTCGGCGCGGCGCTGGTCGGTGCGGACGCCACCGCTGGTGTCATGTTCACCGGCTCGACCGACGTTGCGCGACTGATCCAACGCCAGCTCGCCGGCCGACTGTCTGCCGATGGCAAGCCGATCCCGCTGATTGCCGAAACCGGTGGCCAGAATGCCATGATCGTCGATTCATCGGCGCTGGCCGAACAGGTCGTGGCCGATGTGCTCGCCTCCGCCTTCGACAGCGCCGGGCAACGGTGCTCGGCGCTGCGTCTGCTATGCCTGCAGGACGAGATCGCCGATCGCACGCTGGCTATGCTCCAAGGCGCCGTGGCTGAACTCTCGGTCGGCGTGACGGATAAGCTGCGCGTCGATATCGGCCCGGTGATCACCGCCGAGGCACGCGACGGTATCGACGCGCATATCGCCGCGATGCGCGCGGCCGGCCATGCCGTGACGCGAACCCCGCTCGGCCGCGAAACCGCGCGCGGCACGTTCGTTGCCCCGACGATCATCGAGATCGATCGCATCGGCGCGCTCAACCGCGAAATCTTCGGCCCGGTCCTGCATGTCGTGCGCTTCCCGAGCGGCGGGCTCGACGCCTTGATCGACGCGATCAACGCCACCGGCTACGGCCTCACCTTCGGGCTGCATACGCGCCTCGACGCCACCGTCGACCGGGTCACGCGCAAGGTCGAAGCGGGCAATCTCTACGTCAACCGCAACATCATCGGTGCAGTGGTCGGCGTGCAGCCGTTCGGCGGGCGTGGCCTGTCCGGCACCGGCCCCAAGGCTGGCGGCCCGCTCTATCTGGCGAAGCTCGTCGCCGCGCAAAGCTGGGACGGCGGCCCCGCCGGCGGCACGGCCGATGCGGCGCTGGTCGCCTTTGGCGCGTGGCTGATCGGGCATGGCGACGCGGAAAGCGCCGCCGCGGTAACCGCGCTCGGCCGGCAATCGCGGCTCGGCCAGGAGATCGAGCTGCCCGGCCCGGTCGGCGAGCGCAATATATACGGCTATCACCCGCGCGGCCGCGTGGCTGTCATCGCGCAGACCGAGGCCGGCCTGTGGCGCCAGATCGGCGCGGTGCTGGCGACCGGCAACCACGCCGTCGTGATCGGCGGCCCGGTAACCGCCGCGCCCATCGGCCTGCCGGCGATCGTCGCGGCCCGGATCGACTGGTCGCAGCCGGGTCTGCGCGACGCGCCCAAGCTCGCCGCCGCGCTGATCGACGGCGACGCGGCGGACATCGCCGCCGCCTCCACGACGCTGGCGGCGCGGGAGGGCGCGATCGTGTCGCTACAGGCCGGCGGCCCCGACGGCTACATGCTCGATTGGCTGCTGGAAGAGGTGTCGGTGTCGATCAACACCACGGCGGCGGGCGGCAATGCCAGCCTGATGGCGCTGGCGTAAGCATCACGAAATTGGGCGCTTCCCCGGCGAAAGCCGGGGAAGTGACGTGACCGGGGTAGGCGCCTACCGCTTCGGCGCTGGTGCCGGGGCCGCGATCGTCTCGCGGTTGAACGTGATCGTGGTGATCTTGGCGTCCAGCCCCTTGACCACATCCGCCGTCAGATCGTTGGCGAGATTGCCGCCCAGCACCGAATTGCGATCGAGCAGCAGTCCGCATTTGCGCGCGCCATAGGCCTGCGCCAGCACCGGCTGCGCTTCGGCGGCGACGCGTTGCAGCGCCTTGGCGCGGGTCGCCTCGATTTCCTGGCTGCGGCGCTGCGCCTTGGCCTGGACCAGCTGCAGCCGCGCGTTGAGCGCGCGTTCGCGTGTCACGCGCTGTTCCGGGGTCAGCTTGGCGGCCTCGGCCTGGAACGCCTTGACGTCGGCATCGATCGGCGCACGTTCACCATCCACCTCGCGCTGCGCATCGCTGGCGATCTGGCGGATCCGCGCATCGGCGGCCAGGCCGATCTTGGCGTTGGCGAAGATCGCCTGGCGCGATACCAGGCAGATGCCGGGAAGCAGCGGGCCACCCAACCCTTCGGCGATCGGTGCGGCAGGCACGGTCTGGGCGAGCGCTGGTGTAATCGTCAGCGGCAGTGCTGCGATGATCAAGGCAAACATCTTCATCGATCTGTCCTTCGTTTCGCGCAGGAAGGCGCGCCCACGCGGCGATGGCCGGCCGGGCATGGCACCTGATACCCGTCGCGGCGGCGCTTGTGAGCAACCTTTCGACATGCCCGCGAAATTATTTTGCGACGCCACGGCCAGTTGGGCGCATCGCGCGTTAGCGCTGCCTGGACCATGACATCGCCGATGTCGCCTGGGGAGGACGGACGCTGGACGACATAGCCGGATGGGTCGCGCCGATCGCGACGATGATCGCTGCGATGATGACCGCCGCCAATCTCGGCGCGCGAGTCACCGGCTGGGGCTTCATCGTGTTCACGGTGGGATCGGTGTGCTGGTCGATCGTCGGCTTTTCGTCCGACCAGACCAATCTGCTCGCCACCAACGTCTTCCTGACGCTGGTCAACGGCGTCGGTATCTGGCGCTGGCTGGGCCGCCAGCGCGCCTATGAAGATGGCGGCAAATCGGCGCAGGAGGCCAGCCGCCGCTGCGCCGCACCCAACCTGTTCACCGCCGGCGGCATTGCCGGCATGGCGGTGGAAGACACGCATGGCGAGACGATCGGCAAGGCGGTCGAGGCGCTGGTCGAGTGCAGCACCGGCACGCTGAGCTATGTCGTGGTGGCCAGCGGCGGCGTTGGCGGCGTGGCGGAGCAGCTGCGCGCCGTGCCGCACGATGCGATCAGCATCGGACACGATCGCATCGTGTTGCAGCTACCGGCTGCCGACTTTGCCGCCCTCCCCCCACTTACCTCCGGCGACTGGCCCGCCGCCGCCCCTTCCGTGAAAGTCGCTGCCGCATGAATCTCGCTTATGTTGCCACCCGTATTGCCCAGACGCTGGAGACGGACGATCTCGTCTTCCTCACCGATGACGAACAGCAGGCCGATGCGCTGGCCTGCGCGCTGGCTGCGATCCTGCCGCCCCACAGCGTGTTCTTCATCCCCTCCAGCGACACCTTGCCCGGCGACGTGACCCCCGCCTCCCCCGCCAATGCCGGCCGCCGCGTCGCCGCCTTGCGCGCGCTGCGCCTCGCGCAGCAACAGCCGGATCGCCCGCGCCTCGTCTGTATCCTCAGCGGCGAAGCCGCCGCGCGGCGCTATCCGCACCCCAAGGCACTCGATACGGCGCCGCCGGCGCTCGTGATCGGCCAGCATATCGATACCGACACATTTGCCGCCACGCTCGAAGAGCTCGGCTATTTCGCCGACGACCGTGTCGACGAGCCGGGCGAGATGGCGGTGCGCGGGGAAGTGATCGACATCTATCCCGCCGATGCCGGCCTGCCGGCGCGGATCGACGTCGCCGATGGCCGTATCGTCGCGATCCGCTGCTATGATCCGATTACCCAGCGCACCGTTGCCGAACTGGAAATCTTGGAAATCGGCCGCGCCGCCGAACCGCCGCTGGCCGAAGCGACGCCGATCCTCGCCCACTTCAAACCTGCGCTCCTCGCGCTGTCCGAACAGGCCGATAAGCGCCGGCAGCGCTTCATCCAGCTGGCGGACGATGCCGTTGGCGGTGGTGGCGCAGCGATCGATGCGATCGACGACAAGGCCTGGAAGACCGCGCTCAAGAAGTGGCGCACGATCGACTTTACCGACGAGATCGTCGCCGTGCCGCATTTCGCCGAACAACGCAGCCCGCTGGCCGCCTTTGCGCGCTTCGCCAAGCCGCTGCTCGACACGCGCGCGCTATTGCTCGCCGGCAGCCAACGCGACATCCGCTTCCTGCGCGGCAAGGTCGCCAAGCGTCTCGCGCTGGACCTGACCGAGCTCAGCGATTGGGCCGGCATTACCGCGCTCGCCCCCGGCAGCGCCGCCACGATCGACATGCCGGTCGATGCCGGCTTCGTCGATGACACGCGCGTCGTCATCGCAGCCGCCGATCTGCTCGGCAGCCGCGCGCTGCTCGGCGATACGCCTGCCAGCGTCGGCAACCCCTGGTCCGCGGGCACCGAGATCCGCCTCGGCGACGTCGTGATCCACGAGGATCATGGCGTCGCCTTGGTCTCCGGGCTGGAACCTGCGCCGCTGGCCGACAACGACACTGGCGAGATGATCGCGCTCGAATATGCCGGTGGCGCGCGGCGGCTGGTGGCGATCGACGATGCCGATCGGCTGTGGCGCTACGGCGCCGATCCCGATGCGGTAACGCTCGACAAGCTCGATGGCTCGTCGTGGCAGAAGCGCCGTGGCGATATCGATGCCTCGATCGCCGAGAGCGCGCGGGGCCTGGCCGCGCTTGCCGCCGCCCGCGCCACGCTGGAGGCGCCGATCCTGTCGCCCGATCCCGCGGCGTACGAAAAGTTCGCCAATGGCTTCCCGTTCAACGAAACGGCGGATCAGGCGCGTGCGATCGGCGCGGTGCGTGACGATCTGGCCAGCGGCAAGCCGATGGATCGGCTGATCGTCGGCGATGTCGGCTATGGCAAGACCGAAGTCGCGCTGCGTGCCGCCGCCTTCGCCGCGCTTGCCGGCCATCAAGTGGTGATCGCCGCGCCCACCACGGTGCTGGTGCGCCAGCATCTCGAAAGCTTCCGCCGCCGCTTCAAGAAATCGGGCATCACCGTCGCCGGCCTCTCCCGGCTGTCGAGCGCGGCAGAGAAAAAGGCGACCAAGGCGGGGCTCGCCGACGGCTCGATCCAGATCGTCGTGGGCACCGGCGCGGTGATGGCCAAGGGCGTGAGCTATGCCAAGCTCGGCCTGGTGGTGATCGACGAGGAGCAGCGTTTCGGCGCTGCCGACAAGGCGCGGTTGCGCGGCTCGGGCGAGGTGCATCTGCTGACGCTCAGCGCCACGCCGATCCCGCGCACGTTGCAAATGGCCCTGGTCGGGCTGCAGCAAATCTCGATCATCGCCACGCCGCCGGCGCGCCGCCAGCCGATCCGCACCAGCCTCGATAGCTATGACGACATCCGCATCCGCACGGCATTGCAGCGCGAAAAAGGTCGCGGCGGGCAGAGCTTCGTGGTCGTGCCGCGGATCGAGGACATGGCCAAGATCGGCGACAAGTTGCGCCGGCTGGTCCCCGATCTCACGCTGGTCGAGGCGCACGGCAAGATGCCGGCGGCCGATATCGACGACGTCATGGTCAGTTTCGCCGACGGCCGCGGCGATATCCTGCTCGCCACCAACATCATCGAGGCGGGGCTCGATGTGCCGCGTGCCAACACCATGATCGTATGGCGCGCCGATCGCTTCGGGCTCGCCCAGCTGCACCAGTTGCGCGGTCGCGTCGGGCGCGGCAACCGGCGCGGGCAAGTGATGCTGCTCACCGACGCGGCCGACGGGATCGGCGAACGCACGCTGAAACGCCTGCGCACGCTGGCCACGTTCGACCGCCTCGGCGCCGGGTTCGACATCAGCGCGCAGGATCTCGATATGCGCGGCGCGGGCGATCTGCTCGGCGAGACGCAGGCCGGCCATACCAAGCTGATCGGCATCGATCTGTACCAGCATCTGCTCGGCGCGGCCTTGCGTCAGGCGCGCGGCGAGGATGTCGAACGATGGACCCCGGAGCTCAATTTGGGCACCGCCGGGGCCCTGCCGGCGGACTGGATTCCCGAGCCCGATATCCGCCTGTCGCTATATGTCCGTCTCGCGCGCATCGCCGACGAGATGGATTTGGAAGCGTTCGAAGCCGAATTGCTCGACCGTTTCGGCCCTGCACCTGCGGCCGCCGAAGCGCTGCTCGCCCGCGCCCGTCTGCGCCTCGCCGCACGCGACGCCAAGGTGCAGCGCATCGACGCCGGCGCCACGGCGATTGCGCTCACCCCACGGCGGGATTTCAAGGCGGACACCGGCAGCGCCGGGCTGACCGAGAAGAATGGACGCTTCCTGCTCGCCGAGCAGACCGACGAGACCGGGCGCGTCGATCGCGTGCAGGCGCTGCTGGAGCAACTGGCGGCATGAGCTAGTCCCCCCTCACCCACGCTGCTATGCCGCCCCGAGACGAAGTGGGGCGGCAGAGAGATGCGGGTCGGGGTATTGAAACTCAAGCTGCAGCTGATCTGCGGCGAAACCTATGCCATGGGCCCGGGTAAGGCGGATATCCTCGCGGCAATCGCGCGCGAGGGATCGATCTCCGCCGCCGGTCGCGCGCTCGGCATGAGCTATCGCCGCACCTGGCTGCTGGTCGACGAGATGAACCGCTGTTTTCGCGACCGCCTGGTCGAGACGCACGCCGGCGGCAGCCGCGAGCGTGGCGCGGTGCTGACCGAGCAAGGCAAGACCGTGCTGGCGGCATATCGCGCGCTCGAGGCGCAATCGGCGGTGATCACGGGGAGCGATGCGTATCGGCAGCTAACCGAATTGGTGCGCGAGACACCGCTGCCGGCCAAGGCGACGGGCTGACTCGTTCTTCCTTCTACCCTCGCCGCTTCCGCGGCGAACGCCGCGGCCCGGTCGTGGCGTAGAAGGTAACGGGCGGGGCGCGCGATCACTTCGACCGTCGCGACTGGGCCCCGGCCTTCGCCGGGAAGCGGCGTTGAAAAGCAGCGCTCCTCGAACGCACCTTCCCTAGCTTTTCCTACACTATATACGCCCGGATACATCGAGTCGCCACTTCAGGCCGGCCAAAGGGCAAGACACATGCAGCATCCCCGCGGGTCCATCGCGCTCGGCCTGATCCTGGCCGCCTATCCGCTGTCCGCTGGCGCTCAGGAACTATCGCCCGACAGCATTGCCGCAACCCCCACCGCGGACGACACGCAGGGCCCCACTACCCTCGCCGACATCACCGTCACCGCGCGCCGCCGCCCCGAAGACGCGCAGCGTATCCCGGGTTCCCTGTCCGTCGTCACCGGCGCGACGCTCGACCGCGCCGACACGGTCAACACGCAGCAATTGTCGCAGCTCGTGCCCGCGCTCAACTACAGCTCGGCCAATCCGCGCAACACCGCCTTCACCATCCGTGGTCTCGGCAGCAGCGTCGTGGCGGTGAGCCAGGCCAATGACGGGCTGGAGCCGGGCGTCGGCTTCTATGTCGATCAGGTCTATCACGCGCGCCCGGCCACGGCGGCGTTCGATTTCAGCGATATCGATCAGGTCGAGATCGTGCGCGGGCCGCAGGGCACCCTGTTCGGCAAGAACAGCACCGCCGGCGCGATCAACATCACGACGCGGGCGCCCAGCTTCACCCGCGCGGCGACCGAGGAATTCTCCGTCGGCAGCTTCAATTTCGTCCAGGCCAAGGCCGCCGCTACCGGTCCGCTGATCGGCGACACCGTCGCCTTCCGCATCTCCGGCGTCGTCACGCGCCGCGATGGCGTGATCGACAATGTCCGCACCGGCCAGGACCAGAATCAGATCAGCAACCAGGCGCTGCGCGGGCAATTGCTGTTCAAGCCAAGCGACGCCTTGCAGGTAAAGCTGAGCGCCGATTTCACCAATTTCCAGGGCAATTGCTGCACCCAGGTCTATTACCGCGCCGCCGAACGCGACGTAGCCCGCACCGCAACGCGCCAATATGGCGGACCCGACGGCCTCGCCGCCCAGTTCGGCTATGCCCCGCCCAGCACCAACCCCTATGACCGCGTCACCGATATCGATGCCGCGCTAGGCGTCGACACCAACGAAGGCGGCCTTGCGGCGATCGCCGACTGGAATCTGGGCGGCGTCACGCTCACTTCGGTCAGTGCGTGGCGCTTCTGGAACTGGGATGCGGCGAACGACCGCGATTATACCGGCCTGGAGATCCAGGTCGAACAGCACATCCCCTCGCGCCAGGATCAATATAGCCAGGAGTTGCGCGTCGCCTCGAACGGCGCTGGCGCGCTCAATTATGTCGGCGGCCTGTATTTCTTCCGCCAGCGCGTGATCGGGCGCCCGATCTCGATCTACGGCGCCGATGCCGCGCATTATTTGATCGGCACGACCACCGGGACGGGCGCCACCGCCGTTGCTGTCCCCGCCAACCTGCTCGACGGCTATGGCACGGACGGCCGCACCGATTTTCAGTCGAACAGCTATGCCGCCTTTGGCGAGGTCAATTGGCGCCTGATCGATCGGCTGACCGTCACCGGCGGCCTGCGCTACACCTATGAGCACAAGACCGGCACCTACGACACGTTCGTGTTCGGCGGGCTGCAGACCAGCAACGCTGCGCTCAACGCCGCCAAGCTATCGATCCTGCGCGGGCAGAATTACGCCGCCAAGGTCAATGACGGCGCGCTGACCGGCCGTGCCAACATCGCCTGGCAGGCGACCGACGGTTTGCTCGGCTATGTCAGCTATGCGCGCGCCGAGAAATCTGGCGGCATCAACATGTCCGGCCTGCCGCTCGACGACCAGAACCTGCCCGCCACCGGCACCGCCGTGGTCAAGCCGGAGAAGAATACGGCGTATGAAATCGGCCTCAAGACGCGCCTGTTCGATAGTCGCCTGACCTTCAACCTCGACGCTTTCTACACCAAAGTGACCGATTTTCAGACCAATGTCAGCGATACGCGCGCCGCCGCGGCACTGCGCACCTATCTCGCCAACATCCCGCGCGTGACGGTGAAAGGCGTCGAGGCCGATCTCAACGCCGCCGTCACCCGCAATCTCGCGCTGCGCGCCTCGCTCGCTTATGCCGACGGCAGATATGCCGATTACCCCGCCGGTCCCTGCCCGATCGAATTGATCGGCAACACCGCCGCCGCCTGCGACCTGAGCGGAGTCGGTCTGCCCGGTCTGCCAAAATGGTCGGGCACGGTGGGCGGCGATTACGCTCTGCCGGTCGCGGCACTGGGTGGCGGCATGTTCGCGCATGCCGACGCCACTTATCGCGCCAAGCAATTCGGCGACCCCACCGGATCGCGCTACACGACGATCGGCAGCTACACCGTGGTCAACGGCAGCATCGGCTATCGCAGCGCCAAGGGCTACGAAATCGCGCTGTTCGCACGCAACCTGTTCGATCAGGACTATATCCAGAACGTGACCATTCAGGCCGGAAATTCCGGCCTGATCCTGGGAACGCCCAGCGACCCGCGCACGATCGGCCTGACCTTCCGCGCGCGGCAATAGGATCGGCTTGGCAGCTCGACCGTTAGCGCTCTGACGGCCGGGGGAGCAGCGCATGCGCAATATGGATTTCAGTTCGTGGCACAATGTGCTGGCGACTTTGCTCGGGCTGGCGCTGTTCACGCTGATCGGCGTCGGCACGCGGCTGTTGATGATGGTCACCATCCAGCAGCGCCGCGAGCGCATGAACCGCCAGATCAACGAACGGCTGCGCACGCTGATCGCCGCCTACAAGACATTGGGCGGGTCGTTCACCGGCGACCTGACGGTCGATCCGACGCACAAACGCGACCAGCGCCGGCGCCCCGAGAGCGATCCGGCGATCGATCTCAGCGCGGACGGCGTTGCAGGATCGGACCGCACGCGGCGCATCCGCGACGCGGTTGAGGCGGCGCTGTCCGACATCATCCTGCTCGGCACCGAAGAACAGGTGCGGCTGGCCCAGCGCGCGGTGCTCGAACTGATCGCCGGGCATCCGGTGCACACGCATGAGCTGGTCGTGTCGCTGCGCGCATTCGTGCGCGAAGCGCTGGGGCTCGATCCGATCCCGGCCGATCTGGCCATCCCGATGCAGGGGCCGACCAGGCCGTCGGGCGCCAGCGGCCGCGACAAAGGGGGCAAGGAGGGCGGCCAGGGCGGCGGTGGTGGCGGTGGTGGTGGCGGTGGCGGGATGGGCGGCGGTGGCGGCGGCATGGGCATGGGCGGCGGCATGGGCGGCGAGACGCCCGCGCAGGGCAGCGAGCATCCCGCCGCGTCCTAGGACAGACGTCACGATGTCAGATGACCGACGCTTTCCAACTCAACTAATACCTCCCCGGCGAACGCCGGGGCCCAGTCGCGAAAGTCAGTGTAAGGTAGCGCAACGCCCGAAATCCGACGTTCCACGACTGGACCCCGGCGTCCGCCGGGGAGGCGCATTTGTCGCGGCATCTAACGAACGTGCCAACGGACGGCGCCGGTTCACCCCTTCGGCGTGACCCACACCGATACCGGCACGGCAAATTTGCCCGGCGCCGGCTTGCCGACATCGACCCGGTCGGCGGTGACCAGCTCGCCGGTGGTGAGGTTGAACGACACCCAGGGCTTGGGCATGCGGCCGAACACCATTTTCTGGATCGGCTGGCCGGTGGCGGTATTCATGATCGTTGCGGTAATGCTCATGGCGGCGCGATAGCGAGGCAGGCAATGGCGTGTCCAGCCACCATGCTGAGCATTTGCGATGGGCTGCGTCGCAAGCAACACAGTGCTCCTGCGCACGCAGGAGCCCAAGGTTATGAAGCGCAGCGTTCGTAACCCTGAGCCCCCGCTTTCGCGGGGGAACTGCTTATTTGACAGCCGGCCCGCACATCGAGAATTCGTGCGGCGGATCGCCTGCCGCCCAAGGTTTCACCCGCAGCATCGCGCCCTCGAACAGTGCCGACCCGGTATGCGGTCCGACCCACGCCCGCACCCGCGGTAACGGCTGCGCCTCGAACCACGCGCGATCGACCGCAGCGAACTGGCGCACAAAGGGAAAGAGGGCGATGTCGGTCAACGACCGCGTCTCGCGGCACAGATTGCCGTGCAGGAGCAAACGCCGCTCAAGCGCCTCGAGAAAATCGAGCCCCGCCGCGCGATGCGCCAGCGGCTCGCTGTCATGCCGCTCGGGATATTTGTAGCGATCGAGGTGATGCTTGAACGACCCGTCATTGGCGGCGATCAGCGCGGCATCATGGACTCCGAGCCAGTCCTCGGGATCGTGCTGCCCAAGCGCCCACAGCATGATCTCGAAACTCTGCTCGATCACCTGCCCATTGCCCAGCACCAGCACCGGCACGGTGCCCTTGGGCGATGCCGCCAGCATCGCCGCCGGCTTGTCGCGCAACACCACTTCGCGCAGTTCCACCGCCACCCCGCTGATCAGCACCGCCATCCGCGCGCGCATCGCATAAGGGCAACGCCGGAAGCTGTAGAGCACGGCCGCCATCAGCGGCGCCGCAAGCCCTCCAGCGCGATGCCGGCCAGGTTCTGCGTACGCTTGATATAGCGCACGTGGCTGCCCGCCGGCAGCAGCGCGCGGAAGCGCTCGAGATATTCGGCCGCCGCACCGCGGCACGCGCCCTTGCCGATCGCCTGGTTGACCACCGTGGCGGCATCGCCGAGCAGCACGCAAGGCTCGCCCATGTCGGCGGCCACCGTCGCCGCCTCGATCAGCGCCAGCCATTCGGCATCGAAGCTCGAGCCATAGCCGAGATCGGGCCGCAGATACGATTTCCCGCGCGCCACGACAGCAACTTCCATCATGCCGGGATTGGGACGGCAACCGCCGTCGAAGAACACTTTGAGCACCGAAAATACCTAATAAAGCGGCGATCAGCCGCCGAAACCACGACTGCCAAAGCCACCGCCAAAACCCGAGCGCGAAATCACCGCGCTGCGCGATTGCACCCGCGCCGGCGCGCGCGCGGAAGGATTGAACGCGCTCGACCCCACCTGCGTCCGCCCGGTGACATAATCACGGCTGATCCGACCACCGCCGCCGCCGAAATAATTGCCGTCGCGATCACGGTACATCGGCGCGCCGCGATAGCCGCCGCCACCGTTCAGCATCTGCCCGATGACGAAGCCGGTCAGCAGCGGCGTGAAGAAGCTGCCGCTGCCGCCATTGCCGCGCGTGCATTGCGCCGCGCCGAACTGCGCCTCGCAGGCTTGCTGCGAGTCATAACGCGGCGCGTTCTGCTCATTGGCCTTTTGCGCCTGGGCATAGGCCGTCTCGCACTGGTCGGCGGGAATCTTGCCCGCGGTGCGGCATTCGGCGACGCTGGTATAGCTGACCGCATCGACCGGCTTGTCGACCGGGCCGTCGCACGCGGTGAGCGACAGGCCGGTGCCGGCCATCAGGCTGGTGAGGACGATGGTTTGTGATCGTTTCATCGGACGATTCCCTCAGGCGCTCATGCAGGCGGCGTTGAGCAGGCCGACGCCAAGCGAGATGCTGGCCATATAGATCGCCGCCGCCAGTTCGCCGCGCACGATCCGGTCGCTGAAATCGCGCATCACGATCATCCGCACGATGGTGAAGGCAACGATCTGGATAACGCCGGCCAGCAACGCCCACACGGCGAATTCGATCAGGCTGACGGTATGTTCCAGCGCCGAGGCAAGCGGCAGGATATAGCCGAGCAACGCCGCCCCCAGCGTGATCGCGGCGGCGACATTGCCCTCGCGGATCAACGTTCGCTCATTATACGGCGTCGCCGCCTGGTAGATCACCTTGAACGCGATGGTGAACAGGCCGGCCGCGACGAACGCGACGATGAACGCCACCGCGCTTTCCCAGAAACTATAGCTGTCGGTCATTATCGTCCCCCTGAGGCCCACTCGCTCACGCCTTAAACTCGCCGAGTTCCAGGGCCATGCCTAGCATGATTTCAAACGAAACCTCGCCCGCTTCGTTTTCCTGATCGATCGCCAGCAGCAATTCCGCCCCGTCGCCCTCGATATCGCGACCGAACAGCATGCAGGTCTGGAAGATGCGGCGATCGACGATGCCGTCGCGATCGTCGTGCAGATCCTCCCAGAACGTCACCGGTTGCTGCTTCTCCGCCTCGGCCCCGAACCAGGCGCGGGCGTATTCGGGCAGCCCTTCGTCGGTGAAGGTCCGCGCCGACAGCCGATCGCGCCATTTCGGCCGCTCGAACGGGCCGCTGGGATATTTACTGTCCCACGGCGCGAACAGCGTGACGTCGGTCACATCCTGTCCTTCACGATCGTTGGTCACCGCCTGAAACATCACATCGTCATCGGTGTAGAAACGGTGGATGAACCCGCCATCGTCGAGCGCGACCAGGCCCTGCGCCACGATCTGCAGCGTGTCCGAATCGAACGGAAACAGCAACGCGCCGCCAAAGCGCCGCCACGCCAGCGGATCGAGCACCACGGTGCGGCCGATCGTCACGTTGCGGATCGCCGACAGGCCGGGCTCCGTCGCGACTGGCTTGCGCCCGAACAGGCGATCGAACATCAAATACCTCGGCTACTGCTTGGCCGTCCGTTTAGAACAATCGGGCGAGCACCGCTAGCGCCGCATGGCGGAAGCCTTATGTAGGCGACAGCAATTAGGAGAGCCCACCGATGACCGACACCGTCTGGACCGTCCGCACGCTGAAAGCCGCGCTCGACGATAGCGCCCCCGTTCGCGATGGCGAATTCGGCCTGCGCATGGTCGAAGGCGCCGATCCGGTGCTGCTCGTTACGTTGCACCAGCACGGCGATCTCGAAGCATTCGTCAACGTCAGCGAAGAACAGATTGCCGCCTCGGTGCTGCTCTGGCCATGCGACGAACAGCCCGATCGCGCCGCGTTCAACGAATTCCTGTTGAAGGCGCAGAAGCTCGTGCCCTTGTCCAATTTCGGTATCGCCACCGTCGATGGCCGCGATTTCTACGAATTGTTCGGCGAACTGGCGACCAACACGCCGCTGCATACGATCATCACCGAGCTGCGTGCGCTGGCCGACAACGCGATCGACGCGGCGACCGAGTTGCGCGACAATTTCACCGCCCCCGCCGCCTGACCCCTTTCCGCTGGAGTAAATTCGAATGGCTATCTGGAGCAAACTCTTCACGCTCGGCCGCGCCGGCGCCAACGAGGCCGCCACCGCGGTGGTCGATCGCAACGCGCTGCGCATCCTCGATCAGGAAATCCGGGATGCGGACAAGGCCCAGGGCAAGGCGCGCGACGATCTCGCCGGCCTCGTGGCCCGCCGCCGCATCCTCGAAACCGAGGTCGAGAGTTTCCGCGCGCAGGCGGCGAAGTACGAAAGCTCCGCGCGCATGGCGATGGAAAAAGGCGATATGGATCTCGCCCGCCAGGTCGCGCAGCGCGTCGCCGATCTCGAACAGGATATCGCCATGAAGGCGCCGCAGATCGAGGACATGCGCGGCGCCGAGGACAATATCCACAAGGCCGTCGCCGCCACCGATCGCAAGATCGAGCAGCTCCGCCGCGAAGTCGAAGTCGTCAAGGTCAACGAGTCCGTGCAGAAGGCGCAGGCCACGGTTGCGGCGGCCGGCGCCGGTTCCTCGCTCGGCTCGGCGGCGGAAAGCCTCGCCCGCATCCGCGAGCGCCAGGCAATCCGCGGCGAGAAGATCCGCGCCGCCGGCGAGCTTGAGGATCGCCGCACCGGCGCCGATCTCGACGAAAAGCTGCGCCTCGCCGGGATCACGCCCGGTCATAGCTCGGCCGACGACGTGCTTGCCCGCCTCAGCCCGCCCAAGCCGACGCTGCAGATCGCGCAGCGCGACGATACCGACGCCTGAGCCATGCGCCGCCTCACGCTCCCGCCGCGCGCCGATTGGCGCGCCAAGGCCGATGCCATCGGCTTCGTCTATCATGACACCGATGGCACGGCCTATTGGGACGAAAGCGCGGCCTATGCCTTCACGCTGAAGGAAATTGACGACGATCTCGAGCCCGCCGCGGCCGAACTGCACGCCATGTGCCTCGATCTGGTCGAGCAAGTGGTGCGCGACGAAGCTTTACTGACCAGGCTGGCCATCCCGGCCGCGCAGCACGATTTCGTCGCGCAAAGCTGGCGCACGCGGCAACCATCGCTCTACGGCCGCTTCGATCTCGCTTATGACGGCAGCGGCCCGGCCAAGCTGTACGAATATAATGCCGACACGCCGACCTCGGTGTTCGAATGCGCGACGTTCCAATGGCTATGGTTGGAAGAGCTGATCGCCAGCGGCGGCCTGCCGGCCGGGGCCGACCAGTTCAACAGCCTGTTCGACAAGCTCCGCGATCGCTTCAAGACGATCTTTCCGACCGGCGGCTTCGTTCATTTCACCGCCAATGGCAGCACCATCGAGGATCGCCAGACGGTGCGCTTCTTCGAGGATCTCGCCACCCAGGCGGGGATCGATGCCAAATATGTCGAGATCAAGGATATCGGGCTCAACGCCGCCGGCCGCTTCGTCGATGCCGAGAATTTCGAGCTGCAGGCGGCGTTCAAGCTCTATCCGTGGGAATTCATGTTCCGCGAGCCCTATGCCGCCAACCTCGCCACTGCCGGGGTACGCTGGATCGAGCCGGCGTGGAAAGCGATGCTGTCCAACAAGGGCCTGCTGCCGTTGCTATGGGCGCGGCACCAGGGCCACCCCAATCTGCTCCCGGCCTTTTTCGACGACGATCCCGCCGCCGCCTCGCTCGGTGACAGCTATGTGCGCAAGCCGCTCTTCTCGCGCGAAGGCGCCAATGTCGCGGTAACGCAAAGCGGCGTAACCGAGACGGCCCTGGACGAAGGCTATGGCGCGGAAGGCTTTATCCGCCAGGCCTTCCACCCCGCCCCGATGTTCGACGGCCGCCACGCGGTGATCGGCGCGTGGATCGTCGGCGACGAACCGGCCGGCATCGGCATGCGCGAGGACGAGGCCCTGGTCACCCGCAACCTCGCCCGGTTCGTGCCGCACTATATCGAGGGCTGACCGCTCAGTCGCTGAGCGGCGAGCGGTCGAACTGCGCCAGCAGGTCGGCGACGTCGTCGTACAGCGCGATCGCGCCGGCGTTGAGCAACACATCGTCCGGGAAGCCGCCCGAGCGCACCGCCACCGTGCGGATGCCGCATTTCGCCGCCGCCTCGACATCGTAGGGCGTGTCGCCGACGACGATCACCTCATCCGCGGTCAGCGGTTTCACCTTGCCCAACGCCGCGGCGAAGATGTCGCCGGCCGGCTTCGACGTCGCGGCATCGTCGCTGGTGGTGATCGCATCCACCACGTCATCGACCTCCAGCCGCGCAACGTGATGCGCCACTTCCTTGCCATCCGCCGATGACGCCAGCACCACGCGTCGGCCACTGTCCTGCACCCGGCGCAGCAACGCCGCCGCCCCCGGGAACGGCTGGACCTGATCGAGATGCGCGCTCTTGAACAGGTCGCCATGCGCGTCGGCCAGCTTCTTGCGCATATGGGTCGACGTGTCCGGCCGCAGCGTCGGCACCAGCGTGTCTGCGCCCTTGCCGATCTGCCCACGGATCTTCGCGCGGGGCACGACGATATCCTGCGCGCGAAACGCGTCGTACCAGGCGGTGACGTGGTGCTCGTTGCTATCGACCAACGTGCCGTCGACATCGAAGAACACCGCCTTGATCTGCTGATCGCCGAACTGCATGCGCTCGCGCTTGAGCCACATGATCGCCGCGGTCGCGCCGAGCAGGCCCAGTCCCTGCAGCCCCTTGCCCCGCCGCAGCAACGACAGGCCGATGGTCGCCGCCGCTGACGCCGTGAAACCGACCTTGGGCAGGCCGACCAACCCGCCGCTGCGCGCCACTGCCCGGCTGGCCACGACATTGTTCAGGCCATAGCCGCCGCCGCCCGCGGCGGCCGGGGCTGGCGCCGGGGCAGCGGGTGCCGCCGGTTCGCCCGCGGCATCGCCGGCGACATGATCCGCCACCCATGCCCCACGCTCGCCCAGCGGCGCATCGGCCTTGGTCGTATCTTCGGCGGTCTGGTGCTCCAGCTCGGCATTCAGCTCCGCGCCGAACAGCAGGATATAGCTCGACAGATACAGCCAGGTCAGCGTCACCACGACCGCACCGAGCGACCCATAAGTGGCGTTGTAATTGCCGAAATTGGCGACGTAGATGCCGAAGCCGATCGTCAGGATCAGACCGGCGAGCGCGGCGAACAGCGATCCCGGCGTCAACCACACCCAGCGTGCGCGCTGCCGCGACGGGCCGTAGCGATACAGCGTCGCCGCCGCCGCCGCGCCGGCCAGCAACAGCAAGGCATAGGCGGCCAGCTTGCCGGCGACGAGCACGAAGCCCGGCGCGCCCGGGATCAGGCTTTCGAGATAGCCCAGCACCGCGATCGCCACCAGCGCCAGCATCGCCACGACGACCGCTGCTGCGGTCATGCCCAAGGCGAGCAGGTTGACGCTGACGAAGCCGCGCTTCTCCTCTTCCTCATAGGCGATGTTGAGCGCCGTGATCACCGCGCCGGCGCCGTTGCGTGCACCGAACAGCGCCAGGCCCAATGCCAGCAGCAGCCCGAAGCCCTTCTTGCCGTCGGACGTCTCGACCACGTTCATCAACTGCTCGCCGATCAGCTTGGCGACGTCCGTCGGCATTACCGACGTCAGCTGCGTCATATCGCGCATCACCGTCGCCGGCTCGGCGGCCAGGCCATAGACCAGGACGATCGCGCCGAGCAGCGGCACCAAGGCGAGAAAGCCGTAGAACGCCACGCCCGCCGCGATCAGCCCGATATTGTCGCGCGACGTCTCCGCCCAGCTGCGCTTCGCCACCGCGATCCAGCCGGCGAGCGGCATCTGCCATGGGCTCGTCGCTTCGTGTCCCTGATCGTCCACCCTGATTTCCTGTTATTAGCGGTGCGCCGCCGCCCGCTGCGAAGGGACGATCGACGGAGGGGGGAACGCCCGAGGCGCGCAATGGACGCGATGGGGCGGTAATTTAACGCGGCGGGCGCCGCGCGTCCGGATAACCCAAAGCCGACGAGCTTCATTTCGCGTAGGTTCAGCTTTAGGGACGCAGGCATCCGCCGATATCCCTCCCCCAGCGAAAGCATTCCTCCTCGTGATCACCCGGCTGCGCCTCTTTCTGCTCCTCGCCCTGCTCGCCATCACGGGCACGGCGCTGGCCCAGGCCACGCCGCTGACGACCGCGTCGGCGCAGCTCGCCCAGGCCGAAGCCGATATCCGCACGGTCGATCGCGCCCTCGACAGTCGCGCCGACAGCGCCGCGCAGAAGCTGTTGCGCAGCAAGGCGCTGGCCGCCCAGCAATCCAGCGCCGACGCCGTGCGCCAGCTCGAGGAGCAACTCGCGCTGGTCGAGGCGCGCGTCGCCGGCTTGGGCCCGGCCATTGCCGGCACGACCGAAGATCCCGTCATCCGCCGCCAGCGCGCCACGCTGACGCAACAGCGCAGCGCGATCGACGCGGCGATCAAACGCGGCGGCCTCGCCGGGGTTGAGGCCAAGCAGCTCGTCGCCGAGATCGATCGCGGCCAGGCCGAGGAATTCAGCCAGACCATCTCCACGCGCGTCTATTCGCCGCTGACCCCTGCCTTTTGGCGCGCCGTGCTCGCCACGGTGCCGCGCGACCTGCGCCGCATCAGCCTGTTCGTCACGCAAGGTGCCGATCAGCTCCAGGCCGGGTGGCGGGGCAGCGTGCCGTGGCAGGCCTTGCTCGGCGCGGTCCTGGCGATTTTCTTCCTGTTCCCCGGCCGCGTCTTCGCGCGCCGGCTCGGGCAACGCTATCTGATCGAAGGCGCGCCCGGCCATCGCCTGCGCCGCTCGGGCAGCGCCGTATGGCGCGTGCTGGTCGGCACGCTCGCCCCCACGCTCGCCGCCAGTGCCTTGGTCCAGGGCCTGCGCTGGGCCAGCCTGTTGCCGGAACGCTGGAGTGGCCTCGCCGATGCCGTGATCGTCGCCGCCGGGTTCGTCGGCTTCACCGCCTCGGTCACCGGCGCGGTGCTGATGCGCGGCCAATCCTCGTGGCGCATCGCGCCGATCGACGACGCCACCGCTGGCCGACTGCGCCCGCTGTCCTGGCTGCTTGCCGCCGTGTCCGGCGTCAGCATCATGCTGACCAGCTTCAACACGCTGGTCGGCGCCAGCCGCGCGGCGATGGTCGCCACCGATGCGATCGAGGCGGTGCTGCACCTGCTGGTGATCGGCGCCTTCCTGCTCGTTTTGGGCCGATTGCGCGCCGCACGCGCCGGCGAGGCCGATATCGACAGCCAGTCGACCAGCGCCGGGCTCGGCGCGGTCACCCTATTATTGTGGCTGCTGCTGCTTGCCGCCGTGATCGCGCTGCTCGTCGGCTATATCGGCTTCACCTTGTTCGTCGTGCAGTTCATCGCCTGGACCACCGTGCTCGGTTCCGCGCTGTACCTGCTGATGACTGCGGCGGACGATGTCGCTACGACGGTCTTTTCGCGCACCAGCCATCTCGGCATCGTCATGACCCGCGCCTTGGGCATTCGCGGCGCGATGGTCGAACAGTTCGGCCTGCTCCTGTCGGGTGTGTTGCGCCTCGCCTTGCTGGTCGTCGCGCTCGGCCTGTGGATGACGCCGTTCGGCACCGGCGGCACGCTCGGCACGATCTTCGGCCGGCTCGGCACGCTCGCCGACGGCGTCGAGCTCGGCGGCGTGTCGATCTCGCCCGGCGCGATCCTGCGCGGCATCATCATCCTGGCGGTCGGGCTCGGCCTCGTCCGCGCGTTCATGAGCTGGCTCGAGAACCGCTATCTCCCGGCCACCGATCTCGACGGGTCGGGCCGCAACTCTGTCAGCCTGATCGCGCGCTATGTCGGCATCGCGCTGGCGGCGATCTGGGCGCTCGCCTCGCTCGGCATCGGCATCGAGCGCATCGCCCTGCTGCTCTCGGCGCTGTCGGTCGGCATCGGCTTCGGCCTGCAGGCGATCACCCAGAATTTCGTCTCCGGCCTGATCCTGCTCGCCGAACGCCCGATCAAGATCGGCGACCTGATCCGCGTCGGCACTGACGAAGGCGACGTCAAGCGCATCAGCGTGCGCTCGACCGAGATCGAGCTGGCCGATCATTCGACATTGATCGTGCCCAATTCCGAACTGATCACCAAGACCGTGCTCAACAAGACGCTGGGCGGCAATCTCGGGCGCATCCAGATCCAATTCTCCGTGCCATTGCTCACCGATCCGCAGCGCGTGCGCCGTATCGTGCTCGACGCGATTGCCGAGGAGGGCGATGTATTGCAGGCGCCGGCACCGGCCGTCTATATCGACGGCCTGAGCGACGGCCGCGTATTGTTCAACTGCCTGGCCCACGTCGCCACGCCGCGCGAGGTGTATAAGGCGCGCAGCAATATCCTCATGACCCTGCTCGAACGCTTCCGCGACGAACGCATCGCGCTCGGCACCGTGCCCGCGGATCCGACCTTGCTGCCGCCGCCCGACGCATGAGGCGGAACTTACCGGCGCGTGCTGCGCTCCGGTTGGCCAAGGAGAATGAACATGGCGACCACCCTGAGCGCAAGCTTCGATACCCGCCGTGAGGCCGATATGACGGTCGAGCGGCTGGTGCAGGAACATAAGATCGAACGCACCGACATCTTCGTCACCGCCGAAGGCCCCGACAACAGTATCGGCGAGCGCGTCGCCGGCGCCGACCGCCAGTCGGCCGAACCAAGCCCAGAGGCCCGCGACGACGGCGCGCTGGGCGGCCGCATCACCGTATCCGTCGACATCGAGGATGACGCGCGCGCCGAGACGGTGCGCGCAGCATTCGTCGAATTCGACGCCGCGGATGTTGCCGCCAACTAAGTGAATGAGGCGGCATAACCCGCCCTCACCGTCACCCCGGGCTTTACCCGGGGCCCCGCTTCTTCTTTTCCCCGCGGCAGAAGAAGCTGGGCCCCGGCGCAAGGCCGGGGTGACGACTGGCAGCGCTAATCGAACAGCTTGAATTCCACGAGCCGCGTCGCCTTCGCCCCCTGTTCGAACACCACCCGCACCTTCTGCGTCGTCACCGCCGGCCAGCGCGCCTGCGTCACGCCATTGGCCACCGCGGCCTCCGCCGTCCCACCCAGATCCCGCCAGCCCGACGCCGTCAGCGCCTGCACGCGATACGCGCGCGGCGCGGCATAGCCCGTACCGTCGGCAAAGAAGGCGAGCTCCGCGCGCGACACGCGGGTCGGCTTGCCGAAATCGATCGCATACCATTGCTCGCCCACGCCCGGCGCGGACGACCAGCCATTGGGCAGTTCGGGAAAGAACCACAGCCGCCCGTCGATCGCATCATGGACATTCTCGACATCGGCATTGCTCGACGCCGAGCCCTTGGGAAATTCCCCGCGCACCAGTTGCACCGCACGATCGATCGCCCGCGGCTCGATCGGCGCATCGCCCCGCGCCAGCGGCACGGTCAGCCGCCCGAGCGTCGCGCGCCGCGCGACGATCTGCCCGTCGACCTCGATCGACAGGCCCTTGCCGCGGCCATAATGGCGCCCGTCCGCATCCCAGGTCACGGCTACACGGCGCCCGTGATACGGCACGTCCTGCGCGCGGAACCAGGCCAGCGCTTGCGGATCGCGCGCCGCCGGGAGCAGCGGATTGACCTCCAGCACATCGTCCGCGCGCGGGCGGATGCCGACCAGTCCGGTCAGCACCAGATCGACATAGCCGGAGTGGAAATAATGGTGGCTGCGGTCCAGCCCGACGATCGGCTTGCCCGTCTCGGGGTGATAATCCTCCTCCAGATCCAGCTTGCCACCCTGATAATGCAGCGCGGCATATTGCCGCAGCAGCCGCATATAGTCGCCGCGCGTCACCGGCCCGCGCCGCTCGTAATGATCGAGCAGATTGCCCATCGCGAGCAGCACCTGCGTGGTCTGGAACGGCCAGATCGGGCCGTTCCACTGGCATTCCGGATCGGCCCCCAGATAGCGATATTGCCGCATATAATATTGGTAGGACGATTCCACCGTGCGCATGCCGGCTTTGCCCGCCAGCGCGGTGGGCGACAGCAAATGCCCCCAGGCGGTGGCGAAACGCGCCTCGTCCGGCGGCAGATCGAACGTCCAGGGCAGATAGCCGACCAGTTCGCGGGCGCGGATCGGCGCCCAATATTTCACGAATTCATTGTCGACCTTGTAGCGATCGACGAAGTGGGTGAGCTTGTCGCTCCACAGATCGGCCAGCACCCGGGTGCGGATCGCGGTCGCGCGGTTGTCGAACTCCTTGGCCATGGCGGCATCGCCGGCCAGTGTCGCTAGCTTGGCCAGCGCGCGGGCATTGGCGAACATATAGGCGTTGACCGAGGGGCGGAAACTATCGCCGCCGCGAAAGCCATCCTTGCCGCCCGAGGCGTCGATCGAGGAGACGGTATATTCGGTCGCATCCAGCAACGGCTCGACGAAATACAGGCCTTTGCTGAAGTCGAATTTCTCGTCCCACAGGCGATAGATATGCCGCATCGCGCCGAGATGGCGCAGCGCCGCGGCGCGATCGCCATCGACCAGGAAGCGGCCATAGACCGAGTCCGCCATATAATCGGTGAAATGGCGATCATTGCCGCCGCGATACATGAAATCGATATAGTCGCCGGCATAGCGCCGATCGCGCAACCAGCGCCCCTCGGCGATGTGAAATCCGGTCGCGTCGTTCAGGCTGGCATAAGGCTCGCGCTGCCAGCCGACATCGTCGAGAAACTCGGTCGAGATAAACCCCTCGGCCCCGAGATCGCGCTGATGCGCGCGGAACAGCGCCCAGCGATAATAATAGACCGCATTGATCTTGGCATCGGCGGACTCGAACAACGGGATGCGGCCGGCATACCAGGGCGCATCGTTTCCGAAATGCTGCGTGGTGATCGCCACCGCATCAAGCGGTAGCGGCTCCCGCGCAGACGCCGAAACGGCGGCGACCAAGGTCACCGCCGTTCCAAGCGCCAGCAGCAGACGGCGTCGTCTGCCGCATGTCATCAGAACTTGAACCGCGCACCGACTTCGAACGTCCGATCGTACGTCCGCGTGTCCCGCGGCGTGCTCGAATACAGACCGGTGGACTGGCTGAGCCCCTCGAAGCGATCATGATAAACACGGTCGGTCAGGTTGGTCGCATCGACCGTCAGGGTGAAGTTCGGCGTCACCGCATAGCTCCCGGAGAAATCGAGCTGGCCGGTCGGCTGCACGACGATACTGCTCGCCTGCGAACCGCCCGACGTATAGCTGTCAACGTAATCGGAGCGCCAGTTATAGGCAAGACGCGCCGAGAGACCGCCCTTCTCGTAAATCCCCACGACGTTGTAGGAATATTTCGACACGTTGGTCAGCCGTTGCTGACCACCGAAAATCGGATCCTCCGTCGTACCCTCGATGTACGTGCCGTTGAGCTGTGCGCCCAGCCCGCTAAGCGCGCCCGGCAGGAAATCGAAGAACTGCTGATAGGCAACCTCCACGCCGTAAAGCTTGCCAGGGCCGGTGTTGCGCGGCCGGCTGACCAGCGCCGCCTCGCCATTGTAAGTCTCGTCGCCGGTATACGTCTGAATATAGCCGGTGAGGTCCTTGTAGAACCCTGCTGCGGTGATCGACGTCGAGCGTGCCGGGTAGAATTCCAGCGATATGTCATAGGCCGTCGTCTTGATCGGCTGCAGATCTGGATTGCCGCCGCCGCCAGTGTAGAAATACGCCTGGTTTCCGGTATCTCCCGTGGTGGTATAGCTGACCAGCGGGTTGAGCTGCGCGAATTCCGGACGCGTTAGCGTCTTGGCATAAGCCAGACGCAGCTGAAGCTTATCGCTCAGTTCCACCTTCGCATTGATGCTTGGCAGCACGTTGACGTAATTCGCTTTGCCGCTGACGCCGTTACCGGTCAGCTGCTCCACCGTGTTGACGACACGTGCGCCACCGACACCGCTCACCCGCACCGATCCGAGATCGAAGCCGTATTGCAGCTGACCATAGAAGGCATAGGTCTTTTCGCTATCGGCGAAGGCGAGGCTCGGATCATAGGCGCGTTCCCCCGTCGCCTGCGAGAACAGCGTGCGGATCGCATCGGTATTGTCGAGCAGATAATCGGTATCGACGGTGACGAACTGGCCGATGCCGGACACGCCCCCGACGAGATCGTCGGGAGAGAGCGAAGCGAGCCCGGCAATGCTGCTGACCAGCACCGGATTGGTGATGCCGATCGCCTGCGACGCCGTTGCCTGCGATTCGGCGCGCCGGTTGGTGTAGCGCGCGCCGACCTTGAAGTTGGTCAGCAAGCCCCCGTCGATGTTGTACAACAGGTCACCGCGCCAAGCCCATTGCTTGCTGGTCGCCAGGCTGTGGTTATCGAACAGCGTGCGTACGGTGAAGTTCGACGGATCGGTCAGGTCGACACCGCCGACATTGATCAGCGGCGTGCCATTGTTGTCGAAATTGATCCCGATCGTCGGCGCGTTGAACGAGGTATCGACGATCACGCTGCGATTGGGCACCTTGCTGTAATTGTAGGTAACCTCGGACGACAGCACCGCGTTGCCGGCGGTCCATTTGGTGCCGAAGTCCGCCTGATACGTTTCGGTCTGATCGGCATAAGCCTGCTTGCTGGTCAGCGTATAGGCATTGGTCGAGGTGGTTCCGTTGGCCAGTTCCGGGCTGTCGGGATACGTGCCCGTCACCGTCGTCGTGGCCGCGGCCTTGGGCAGGCCGATGAAGAAATCGACGTCGTGGCGGTTCTTGTAGCGGGTGTAGATGCCGTCGGCGTAAAATTCGAGATCGTCCGACGGGCGCCACTGCAGCGAGCCGTTGATCGCGAGGCGGCTACGGTCGCCGCTGCTATACGTCCCGCCAACGGTGTCGGGAATGGCCGGCTGTCCAGCAGCAATCGGATTCGAGACGAAATTGAACGCCGTGTCGTCGCGGTAGCGGCGGCGATTATAGGATACGCCGACCAGCGCGCCGATCTCACCGATGCCGGTGGTCCAACGGTCGCTGACGAGCGCGCTGCCCAGATAGCCCCATTTGTCTGCCTGCTCGCTATAGACGCCGCGCCCGCCGCCCGCGATCTGCAAGCCGTTGAAATCGAACGGGCGGCGCATGCGGATATCAACGGTGCCGGTCAGGCCGCCTTCGACGATATCGGGCGTCGTCGTCTTGTAGACGTCGACACCGGCGATCAGTTCGGCGGGAATGTCCTGCAGCGACACCCCGCGCGCCGTGCCCGTAAAGGCTTCGCGACCGTTGATCAGCGTCGTGATGTTGGGCAGACCGCGGATCAGCACCGTTCCTGCTTCGCCCGCCCCGCGTGTCACCTGCACGCCGGTGACGCGCTGGAGCGCGTCGGAAACGGTATTGTCGGGCAATTTGCCGATATCCTGGGCCACGATCGAATCGACGATCTGGACCGAGTTCCGCTTGACCGACTGTGCCGATGACAGGCTGGCGCGCACCCCGGTGACGATGATGTCTTCGCCGGCATCGCCTTCCGCTACCGCTGGGGCAGCTTCGGCCGCCGCTGGCTGGTCGGTCGCGACCTGCGTCGAGCTGTCAGACTGCGCCCAGGCAGGGCCGCACAGCACCAACGCAACCAACGAAACGGAACCCAAAACGATCGGCTTCAACGCCATAACCCTCTCCATCACAAATCCCGGTCTTATTTGGCAGCCGGTATTACTCCGACAACTTTACCGAGCGGCCGGATCGGTGGCAAGAAGATTTATCGCGCACAAAGCGCAGTTTTATATGACAAATGGTGACGTATTGCAGCCGATTGCGACGAGAACGTCCACACTTGCAAGGTCTTTTAGTCGGACAATGCCCAACGCAGCGCTTAGGCCGCCAGACGGTAGAGCCCGGCCCCGTGAGGCGGCAGGGTCTGCGCAAGGACGCGCGCTGCTGGCGCCAGGGCATGCCGCGCCCATAAATCGCGCACCGCCGCTGTGCCATTGATGCCGAGCATGTCGAGATCGATGGCCACCGTGCGCGCGACCTTGTCGGTGTTGAACAAGGCAACATAACGATCGTCCGACCCCGGCACCCGCGCCGACCACACCCGCATGCCATCGGCGACATAATGCGGTTGATTATGCGCGCTCGCCTGGTTGACCGCGATCACTTCCGGATTGGTCAGCAGCGCCAGCGTCTCCGCGTCGAGATGGCGCAGATCGCCGCCCATGATCAGCGGCGAGCGGGCGATCGACCAGAGCGTCATCAGCGTGCGCTGCTCGTCAGGCGTAAATTTCGTGTTGCGTTCGCCCAACGCCAGCCGCCCGAGTGGCAGCATGTCCGCGTCCGGCCAACAGCCGGGCGACCGATAGGCGTTCCAATTCTCCAGCCGCACGAACTGCGCCTCGAGCATCGCCCAATCGTCCCAGAAATCGTCGCTGATGCGCCACATCTGCGCAAATTTGCGCACGTGATCGGCGCGCGGCACCGGCGTTTCCCCCGGCGACAGGCTGAGGATGATCGGCCGTCCGGTCGCCACGATCGCCTTGTGCGCCGCTTCGATCTCAGCGGCATGGGCATCGTACGGCCGGCTCATATCGTCCATCTTGACGAAATCGACGCCCCACGACGCATACAACGCGAACACGCCGTCATAATAAGCCTGCGCGCCCGGCTTACGCATATCGACGCCGTACATATCGGGGTTCCACGCACAGATGCTCGTCGTGTCGGCAATGTCGCGCGCGCGGTACGCCGTGCCAAACACCGGCAGGTCGCGCTCCACCGCCAGTCGCGGGATGCCGCGCATCAGATGGATGCCGAAGCGCAGCCCCAGGCCGTGGACCTTGGCGGCGAGTGGCGCAAAACCCTTGCCGCCGGCGCTGGAGGGAAAGCGGTTCGGCGCGGGCAGCAAGCGGCCATAGTCGTCCATCGCCGGCGTCGGCTTGGCGGCATAGGTGTAGCTCGTCGCGCCGGGCTCGTACCATTGGATGTCGACGGTGAAGATGTCGTAGCCCGACGGTAGCAGCTTTTCCGCCTGGATCGCCGCGGTTTCCAGCGCCTGCGCCTCGGTGATCGTCGTGGCGAAGCTGTTCCAGCTGTTCCACCCCATCGGCGGCGTCGGCGCGAGCAGCGCCGCGGACGCCTTGCCCCGGGCAGCGAGGGCGGGCAGCGCAGTCGCGGCGGCGCCGGCCGCCAGGAACGTGCGCCGCCCGATCGCCATTACAGCCGCCCGTTGGCCAGCGGCACGCCGAAGTTCGGGCTGCCATCGGCATGGTAGGTGAACGGCTGCACGCGGGTATGGCGGTTGGGATCGAACAACGGATCGCCCGTGATCGCCGCATAATCCCGCCCGTGATAGACCAGCATGTCGCGGCCACGCTCGTCGACCGTGAAGCTGTTATGCCCGGGGCCGAACACCTTGTGCTCGGGCGAGGATTTGAACACCGGCTGGGGCGATTTGGTCCACACAGCGGGGTCCATCAGGTTCGCATCGTCCTTCGCGCGCAACATGCCCAGGCAATAGCGGTCGTCAGTCGCGCTGGCCGAATAGGTGATGAACACCTGCCCGTTGCGCGCCAGGAACGCCGGCGCCTCGGCGACCTTGAAGCCACGGATTTCCCAGTCGAGCGTCGGCACGGTCAGCCGTGTGGGCTTGGCGCCGATCGTCAGCGCGGTCTTCAGCGGGGCGAGATACAGGTTCGAATTGGTATCGATCCCCGCCTCGCGCTGCGCCCAGCACAGATAGCGTGTGCCGCGATGCGTGAAGACGGTCGAATCGAGATTGAAGCTGTCCCAGGGCAGCTGCAGCTGGCCGAGCACGCTCCATTTGCCGGTCATCGGATCCTTGCCGTCGCACACCACGGCAAAGGTGCGGATGCGGAACACGTCCTCGCCGCCGCCGCTCGGGCCGGCGGCGAAATACATCACCCACTTGCCGTCGATCAGGTGCAGCTCGGGCGCCCACAGGAAGCCGGACATCGGCCCGGTCTTCTCGTGCCGCCACAGCACCCGCTCCGTCGCCGTCGCGAGGCCGGCGATGGTGCGCGAGCGGCGCAGCACCAGCCGGTCATATTCGGGCACCGATCCGGTCATGTAATACCAGCCATCGCTGTGGCGGAAGACCTGCGCATCGGCGCGCTGGCGCACCAGCGGGTTGACGATGCCTTTGGCGGCGGGCTTGCGGGCCAGCGCCGGCGCGGCGGTCGCCACGGCGGCCCCGGCGAGGAACAGGCGACGCGATACGGTATCCATAGTCTCTCTCCTAGATTCAGCGCGCCGTTGGCCAGCCGTCCGCATCCCAGCTCAGGGTCGCGATCCGCAGCGTCGGTGCGCCTTTATTGTCTTTGTCGTACGCATGATAAACGATCAGATCGGTGCCGTTCGCGTCGCGGAAATGGCCCGAATGGCCAGGGCCGCGAAAGCGCTGCTTTTCCTGCAGGTCGGCGCGCAACAGGATCGTGCCGCCGCCTTCGAGCAGCGAACTGCCGTCCTTGCCGCGATACGGGCCGGCGACCGTCTTCGAACGGCCGATCACCGTGTAATAAGTGCTGTTCACGCCCTTGCAGCAATAGTCATAGCTCGCCAGCAGCCAGTACCAGCCACCGCGCTCGAAAATATACGGCGCCTCGACGATCGACGGCGCGCCGGCCGGCACCGGGCGGCGCGCGATCGACACCGGCTTGGCGCCGGGGTGGAGCAATTTGCCGGTCTTGGGATCCAGCTCGAACAGCTTGAGCCCGGTCCAGAAGCTGCCCAGCGAGAGCCAGTGGCGGCCCTTTTTGTCGGCGAAGAAGGCCGGATCGATGGCGTTGAAATCGTCGCCCGGCTGCGAGGCGACCACGAGCCCCTCGTCGCGCCAGCCATAGCCCGGTTTGGCAGGATCGAGCGTCGCGCTGGTCGCCACGCCGATCCCGGACCGGTTCGAGCCGAACGTCGAGGCCGAATAATATAGCCGGTAGCGGCCGTTCACGTAGGAGATATCGGGCGCCCACAGATTCTTGGCGCCGGGGATCGTGCCGGGCACCCAGGCGGGCAAGGTGGCGAACGGCGCCGGCGCGATCGCCCAATGGATCAGATCGCGCGAGGTACGATGCGAGACCACCCCCTGCCCGGCCGGGCCGATCCCGGTCGAGAAGACGTGATAGGTATCGCCCTCGCGAATCAGCACCGGATCGTGGACCGGCGCGATATCACCCGCGATTTGGGCGTTGAGCGTCGTCGGCACGGCCGCATCCTGCGCGCCCGCGATCGGGGTGGTGAGCGCCAGCAATGCCGCCAGCGCTCCCCCCATGGCTTTCACGCCCATGCTCATCGCAGGTCGAGCATCACGACCGACTTGGCCGGCAGCGTGACGGTCAGCATATTGCCCTGCACCTGCGCCCCGGTGAACGCCACCGGCGTCACCGCCTCGGCCACGCCGAAGTCGTTACGCGCGTTCATCGCCGGCGCGGTGAGCACACGGCCCGCAACGCTGCTCGCGGTGACGCCGGTCAGCGATACCGAGATCGTCACTGGCTTTTCGGGATCGGCATTGGCCAGCCCGACATGGACCAGCCCATCCTTGCCGCGCACCGCGCTCGCGCTGACCTGCGGCATCGTCCACTGGTCCTTATTGTACCAGGGCGACTTGATCTCGAGCGGCAGCACCGTGCCGTCCATGTACGGCTTGTACATCTCGAACACGTGATAGGTCGGCGTCAGCACCATCTTGCTGCCGTCGGTCAGGATCATCGCCTGCAGCACGTTCACCATCTGCGCGATCGCCGTCATCTTCACGCGCTCGGCATGTTTGGCGAACACGTTGAGATGGATCGCCGCGACCAAGGCATCGCGCAGCGTGTTCTGCTGGCGCAGGAAGCCCGGATGCGTGCCGGGATCCTGGGCGAACCACGTGCCCCATTCGTCGACCGCCAACCAGATGCGCTTCTGCGGATCATATTTATCCATGATCGCGGTATGCTTGGTGATCAGCTCGTCCATCTTCCACGCACCGGCCAGCGTCTCAGCCCAGGCGGTCTCGTCGAACTCGGTCGGCGAGGCGCGCGGCGGCCAGTTGCCCGGGATGGTGTAATAATGCAGCGACACGGCGTCGATCTGGCCGATCGCCTCGCGCATCATCACTTCGGTCCATTTGTAATCGTCGACGTTGGCGCCGGCGGCGATCTTCAGGATGCGGGTGCCTGCTGGCGCCTTGATGAAGGTCGCATAGCGCTTGGTCAGGTCGGCGGCATATTCCGGCCGCATGTTGCCGCCACAGCCCCACAATTCGTTGCCGACGCCGAAATACGGCACCTTCCACGGCGCCTTATGGCCGTTCTTGGCGCGCTCGTCGGCCAGCGTGCCGGCGGGCGAGGTCATATATTCGACCCACTCGGCCATTTCCTGCGGGGTGCCATTGCCGACATTGCCGGCGATATAGGCTTCCGCGCCGATCTGATCGGTCAGGTCCATGAATTCGTGCGTGCCGACCGTGTTGGGCTCGGTCACGCCGCCCCAATGCGTGTTGATCTTCACTGGGCGCTTGGCCTTGGCGCCAATGCCTTCCCGCCAGTGATATTCATCGGCGAAACAGCCGCCCGGCCAGCGGATCACGGGCACGCCAAGCCGCTTGAGCGCACCGACAACGTCGTTGCGGAACCCGCGCGTGTTGGGGATCTTCTTGTCATTGCCGACCCACAGGCCGCCATAGATGCCGTTGCCGAGATGCTCGGCAAACTGGGTGAAGATGCGCTTGTCATACACCGGCCCGGGCTTGTCCGCCTGCAGCGTCGCGGCGACGGGCGCCTCGGCCGGCGCGGTCTGCGCCCCCGCGATCGCGGTGGTCGATAGCAGCAAGGCTGCGGCAATGCCGCGCAGGGTCCGGGACATGGTGCGCTCCTCAATCATCGAAATTTTCGACCGCGATGCGCGTACCGCGCAAGAAGGCATCGGCAACGAGCCGGAACGGCCGCGTGTCGACTTCGCTGCGGCCGCCGCGAACCAACGCCGCGAAGCGCACGTAGAGGCCAGGATATTCCTCGTCCTCGTTGGTTTTCGTGCCTTCGGGCAACGTCAGCACCGCGCCGCCCTTGGCCAGGCTCAGCGTGCCGCCATCGGTTTCTACCGTGATGTCCCAGCTTTGCGGGCCGGTCTGGCGCCAATCGAGATCCATCGTGATCGGCGCGCCGGTCGTGTCGCGGAAGCTCAGCTCGGCAGCGATCGGCGCCGCGCGATTGGCCGGCGTAGACAGCGTCGCGGCGGTCAGGAAGAAGGCGTTGGGCAGGATATCCGTGGCGATCGACAGCGCGTTGATGCCGGGATCGAACACGCCGAGCCCGCCCGGCTCCCAGATCCACGCCTGGCCCGGATGCCACACGCGCACGTCCTCGCGCCACACGATCGACACGCGATCGATACGCCGTTCGGCCAGCCACGCGCGCGCCGGTGCGACGCCGGCGGCAAAACGCGAATGCCAGCCGGCAAACAGGCTCGCCTTGGTCGCCATCGCCTGCTCTTCGAGCGCCGCCACTTCGGCAAGCGTCGCGCCGGGCGGCTTTTCGAGGAACACATGCACGCCGCGCGACAGCGCCAGCGCGGCGAGCTCGTAGCGCACCTGCGGCGGCGTGCAGAGCGCGATTGCATCGACCGCCGGGCCGTCGTCGAGCAAGGCCTGCAGCGTCGGGAAATACGGCAGGCCAGGCATGCCCGGATCGCGCGGACTGACCGCGGCGACGAGCTCGAACTCGGCATTGCCGGCAATCGCCGGCAGATGCTGATCGCGCGCAATCTTGCCCATGCCGACCACGGCGATACGGATCGCAGCCATGCTCACAGCACCTGCACGGTGACGTCGGTCGCGCTAGCGCGCGCCAACGGGTTGCGCAGCGGCAGCGTAAACGGTGCCGCCTCGATCTCGAACACATCGCCCTCTTCGGTGCGCACGCCATCGGCGAACGACAGAGTGGCCGTGCCGTAAAAGTGAACGTGCACGTCGCCGGGGCGACGGAACAGATCATATTTGAAATGATGCGCTTCGAGATTGGCCAGGCTGTGCGACATATTGTCTTCGCCCGACAGGAACGGCTTTTCCCACACCGTCTCGCCATCGCGGATGATGCGGCTGGTGCCGCGAATGTCCGCTGGCGGCGCGCCGACCAGCAGCTCCGGGCCGAGTGCCGCCTGGCGCAATTTGGAATGCGCCAGCCACAGATAATTGTGCCGCTCGGTGACGTGATCGCTAAACTCGTTGGCCAGGCACAGCCCGATGCGGAACGGCGTGCCGGCCGGGCCGATCAGGTAGATGCCGGCCAACTCGGGCTCCTCGCCGCCATCCTGCGCGAAGGCCGGCATGGTCAGCGCATCGCCCGGCCCGACCAGTTGCGACCCATCGCCCTTGTAGAACCATTCCGGCTGCTGGCCGCTCGTGCCCGCCGCCGGCTTGCCGCCCTCGACGCCTTCGAGGAACATGCGCATCGAATCGGTCTTCACGTCGCTCGCGGCGGCGTCGCGGTGCATCTTGTCGCGCCCCTCGGCCGAGCCGAGATGGGTCAGGCCGGTGCCGGTCATCAGCAAGCGCGCGCCGTCCTCATGATCGATCGGTGCGATCAGGCGCCCGGCGGCATGTTCGGCGGCCAGGTCAACGGCATCGCCCTGCCCGGCTGCGGCGACCACTGCTTCCAGCGTCTGCCCCTGCGCGATGGCGTGCGCCGCCAGTGCCCGGATGCTGTCGAAACCGGGCACGAAGCGGGCCTGGTCGCCCAGCGCCGCGATGACTGCGCGTTGTCCGTCGATGCCGCGATGCTGCAGCAGGCGAAATGCCATGTAACCCTCTCCTTTGGTAGGAGCGCCGTTATGGCCGGCGCTCCCTAGTTTCGTCAGTTCGGTTCAATCAGTTCAGGTCGAGCTTGCCGTCAATCATGCGCGGCGCACCGTCGCCCTTCGCATCGTCGCGCAACTCGGCCGGCAGCACCGACTGAGCGAGGTTTTGATACGATACCGGGCGCAGGAAACGATCGATCGCCAGGCTGCCGACCGAAGTGCTGCGCCCGTCGGACGTCGCCGGGAACGGCCCACCATGGACCATCGCATGCGTCACTTCCACACCGGTAGGCCAGCCATTGGCGAGAATGCGACCGACCTTGCGCTCCAGCGTCGGCACCAGCCGCGCCGCCAGCGTCTCGTCGCCCGCATCCATGTGCAGCGTCGCGGTCAGCTGGCCTTCGAGCCCGGCCAATACGCCCTGCAGTTCGGCTTCGTCGCGGCAGCGCACGATCACCGAGGAGGCACCGAACACTTCCTGGCCGAGCGCTTCGTCGGCAAGGAAATCCGCCGCGCTGACCTGGAACAGGGCGGCCTGACCGCGGGTCGTGCCATTACCCAGCTTGCCACGCGCGAGCGGCTCGACCTTGGCGCTGCCCGCCAGTGCCTCGACGCCCTTGCTATAGGCGTCGTGGATGCCGGTGGTCAGCATGACCTGCGGCTCGACACCGCTCAGCGCGTCGCTCGCCGCGGCGGTGAACGCATCGAAGCCTTCGCCGTCGATCGCCAGCACCAGCCCGGGATTGGTGCAGAACTGGCCCGCACCCATCGTCAGCGAACCGACGAACGCCGTGCCCAATGCCGCGCCACGCGCCTTGAGCGCTTCCGGCAGCAGCACGACCGGATTGATGCTCGACATTTCGGCATAGACCGGGATCGGCACCGGACGCGCCTGCGCCAGGCCGACCAGGGCCAGCCCGCCGCCACGCGAGCCGGTGAAGCCGACCGCGGCGATGCGCGGATCCTTCACCAGCGCCGAACCAAGCTCGTTACCCGGGCCAACGAGATGCTGGAACACGCCCTCGGGCAGGCCGCTCGCGGCGACCGCCCGCGTGATCGCGGCGGCGACCAGCGCGCCGGTTTCCGGATGCGCGGGATGGCCCTTGACCACCACCGGGCAGCCCGCCGCCAGCGCTGAGGCGGTGTCGCCACCGGCAGTCGAGAAAGCGAGCGGGAAATTGGACGCGCCGAACACGGCGACCGGGCCGAGCGGCACCATGCGCAGGCGCAGATCGGGGCGCGGCAACGGCTGGCGCTCCGGCAGCGCGGGATCGATGCGCAGGCCCTGCCAGCCGCCGCTGCGGACCACGCCGGCGAACAGCTTGAGCTGGCCGACCGTGCGGCCGCGCTCGCCTTCGATCCGGCCGCGCGGCAGGCCGCTTTCGCGGATTGCCGCGGCGATCAGCGGCTCGCCGATCGCGACGATTTCCTCGGCGACGCGCTCGAGGAACGCTGCGCGCTCTTCGCGCGTGGTGGCGCTATAGGCGGGGAATGCGGCTTCGGCTGCGGCGCAGGCTGCAGCGACATCGTCCTGCCCGTGCACGTCGATTGCTGCGCCGGTCGGCTGGCCCGTTTCGGCGTCGATCGAGCGAAACCCGCTCTTTTCCAGCAGGTCGTTATGTGCGGTATCAGTCATGTCCAGCTCCTTATTACTCTGACTATTACAGCCAGAGCGCGTTGGCAATGTTTGTCGTTTCGCCGCCCGCGCCTGACTGATAGGGATTGTGCAGGGGAGAGCAATATATGGTCGACGAGAATAGCGACATCGGGAGCCCAAGCGAACCAAACAAGGTGCGCGGTCCCGGTCGCCGCCTGCGCGGCGCCGTCGCGCACAAACTGGGCCTGGCGATTTTGTCGGGTAAATATGCGCCGGGCGACACGCTGTCAGGCGAAATCGCCTTTGCCGAGGAGCTGGAAGTATCGCGCAGCGCCTATCGCGAGGCGGTGCAGGTACTGACCGCCAAGGGCTTGGTCGAAAGCCGCCCCAAGGCCGGTACCCGCGTGCTGCCGCGCAGCCGCTGGAATCTGCTCGATCCCGATGTGCTGGCGTGGGCGTTTGCCAACGAGCCGGATATCGACTTCGTACGCAACTTGTTCGAACTGCGCGCCATCGTCGAGCCGGCCGCGGCGATGCTGGCGGCGCAGCGCCGCGATCGCGCGGACCTGAAGGCGATGAAGGACGCGCTGACCGCGATGCGCCGCAATACCCTGGTCACCGAAGCGGGCCGCGCCGCCGATCGCGATTTCCACAGCGCGATCCTGCAGGCGACCCGCAACGATGCCTTGATGGTGCTGACCGCCAGCATCGGCGCGGCGGTCAACTGGACGACGCAGTTCAAGCAGCGCCAGCGCGCGCTGCCGCGCAACCCGATCCCCGATCACGTCCGCGTCTACGACGCGATCGCTGCCGGGGATGCGCCCGCCGCGAGCGAGGCGATGCGCGTCCTGGTCGATCTCGCGCTGGAGGACACGCGCACCGCGATGGCCGGCTGACGGCGGCTTACGCCGCCGTCACGCCTGCATGCTCCGGGGCCACGCGCGAGCCCCACAAGGCGTAGAACAGGACGTACAGTTCGCACGCCGCGGTCAGCAGGAACGACATTTGCAGGCCGTACATATCGGCCAGCCAGCCCTGCACGATGACCAATGCGCCGCCGGCGATGGCCATGATCAGCAGCCCCGATCCTTCCTCGGTCAACGGCCCCAGGCCGCGAATGCCGAGCGTGAAGATCGTCGGGAACATGATCGAGTGGAACAGCCCGACCGAGATCAGCGCCCACATTGCGACATGGCCGGTGGTGAAGGCGGCGATCAGCATCACGATCGTCGCGCCGATGCTGGCCACGGCGAGCACATGCGCGGCATCCACTTTCTGCATGACGAACGCGCCGACCAGCCGGCCGACCATCATCCCGCCCCACAGCAGGAACAGATAATCCGATGCCTGTTGGTGCGTCAGGTTGCCGATTTCCGGCTGCGACACGAAGTTGATGAACAGATTGCCCACGCCGATCTCGGCGATCAGGTAGATGAAGATCGCCGGGATGCCGAACACCAGGTTGCGATGCTTCCACAGCGAATGGCCCTTGCGGTCCTCCTTGGCATGGCGCTGCGTCGCGGCGCCCATGGCCGGCAGCGGGAAGCGCGCGATGACGATCGCGAGCACCGCCAGCACGACGGCGACGATGACATAGGGCAGCACCACCGATTGCGCATCGGCCAGCCGCTCGGCCGGGGTCAGCGCGGCGGCGCCCGCCGCGGCCGTGCCCGAGGTCGTACGCCCGAGGATCAGATACCCGCCGAACAACGGTGCCAGCGTCGCGCCGGCCGAGTTGAACGCCTGTACCAGGTTGAGCCGTGACGATGCCGTCTCCGGCTTGCCGACCACCGCAACATAGGGGTTGGCGGCAACCTGCAGCAGCGTGATGCCGCTGGCGATCACGAACAGCGCGAACAAGGTCACGCCGTAAGAGGGCAGCTTGGCCGCCGGCACCATGACAAGCGCGCCGACCGCCATCATGGCCAGGCCGATGACCATCGAGCGCTGATAGCCGACCCGCTCGATCAGCTTGGCCGATGGGATCGAGGCGAAGAAATAGGCGATGAACCACACCGATTCGATCAGCGTGGTCTGCGTGTAGGACAGTTCGAAAACGCTGCGCAGGTGGGGCAGCAACGTGCCGTTGATGACCGTAATGAAGCCCCACATGAAGAACAGGCTTGCCAGCAGGGTCAACGCGGATCGATACCCCCCGCCACTCGCCGAGGGGTTTGGCGCGGTGGCGCTCGACACTGTTGGTGGCACGGCCATTATCCTACTCCAGTTCACCGCGGGGATCGTTGTCCCTCTACGCGGCTTGCGCTTGTTTGATTTGTCGGACTATATATGACCAAAGGGCGCGTCAATGGCGTCGGTCAAGAGGAGAGTGATATGCCTGGGACGACCAAGCTCGCTGCGGCGTTGATATATAGTGCCGCTGCGGTCGTCACGGCAAATAGCGCACAGGCCGCCGAAATTAAGCGCAGCCCGGCCGGTGCGCTCAAGGATGGCACCGCGATCGAGGCAATCACCTTGTCCAACGCGACCGGCGTGTCGGCGCGAATCCTCACCTATGGCGCGACGCTCCAGTCGCTGATCGCCCCCGATCGCGCCGGCCAACCCGCCGATGTCGTGCTCGGCTATGACGATCTGGCCTCGTATGTCGATCACCCCAATTATTTCGGCGTGACCGTCGGGCGCTATGCCAACCGCATCGCCGGCGGCCGCTTCACGCTCGACGGCAAGGCCTATCAGCTGCCGCTCAACGACAAGGTAAATTCGCTGCACGGCGGCGGCAAGGGTTTTGACAAGGTCGTGTGGCGCGTCGTTTCGGTCAAATCGGGACCGAGCGCGAGCGTCGTGCTGGCGCATCGCAGCGCGGACGGCGATTCGGGCTATCCCGGCCAGCTCGACACCACCGTAACCTATGCGCTCGACGATGCCGGATCGCTGACCATCACATTCGACGCCAAGACGACCAAGTCGACCGTCGTCAACATGACCAACCATGCGATCTTCAATCTCGCCGGCGAAGGCGCGCCGGGCGGCGCCACCGGCCACCTGCTCACCGTGCCCGCCGCCGCCTACACCCCGGTCAACGCCGCGCTGATCCCGACCGGTGAACGCCGCGCGGTCGAGGGCACCGTGTTCGACTTCCGCAAGGCGCGCCGCGTGGCCGATGGCATTCGCGACGGCCGCGACCAGCAGATCCGCTTCGGCCAGGGCTACGACCATAATTTCGCGCTCGACAAGGGCCTGACCAAGACGCCCGAGCTCGCCGCCCGGCTCGAGGATCCCGCCTCGGGCCGCGTGCTCGAAGTGCTTTCCACCGAGCCCGGCGTACAATTCTATACCGGCAACTTCCTCGATGGTACGTTCCTCGGCAAACAGGATCACCTGTACCGCATGGGCGATGGCATCGCGCTCGAGCCGCAGAAATTCCCCGATGCGCCCAACCAGCCCGATTTCGTCTCCGCACGGGTCGATCCTGGCAAGCCGTATCACCATGTAATGATCTACCAACTTTCAACGAACCGCTGACGGAAACCCCATGACCGATACCCCTGCACCTAAGCTTCGTTCGCGCGCCTGGTTCGACAACCCGGCCAATATCGACATGACCGCGCTCTATCTCGAACGCTATCTCAACTTCGGGCTGAGCCTGGAGGAACTGCGCTCGGGCAAGCCGATCATCGGCATCGCGCAGACCGGCAGCGATCTCAGCCCGTGCAACCGCCACCATCTGGTGCTGGCCGAGCGCATCCGCGAAGGCATTCGCGAAGCCGGCGGCATCGCGCTCGAATTCCCGGTCCATCCGATCCAGGAAACCGGCAAGCGCCCGACCGCCGGGCTCGATCGCAACCTCGCCTATCTCGGCCTGGTCGAGACATTGTACGGCTATCCGCTCGACGGCGTGGTGCTGACCACCGGCTGCGACAAGACCACCCCGGCCTGCCTGATGGCCGCCGCCACGGTGAACATCCCGGCGATCGCCCTGTCGGTCGGCCCGATGCTCAACGGCTGGCACAAGGGCGAACGCACCGGCTCCGGCACGATCGTGTGGAAGGCGCGCCAGCTGCTCGCCACCGGCGAGATCGATGACGCGGGCTTCATCAAGCTCGTCGCCTCCTCGGCGCCATCGACCGGCTATTGCAACACGATGGGCACCGCTTCGACGATGAACTCGCTGGCCGAAGCGCTGGGCATGATGCTGCCCGGCTCGGCGGCGATCCCCGCGCCCTATCGCGATCGCCAGGAAGTGTCCTATTTCACCGGCAAGCGCATCGTCGAGATGGTCGCCGAGGATCTCAAGCCGTCCGACATCCTCACGCTCGACGCGTTCCACAACGCCATCGTGGTCAATTCGGCGATCGGCGGCTCGACCAACGCGCCGATCCATCTCGCCGCGCTCGCCCGCCATATCGGCGTCGAGCTGCCGCTCAAGGATTGGGAGACCGAAGGCCATAAGGTGCCGCTGTTGGTCAACCTGCAGCCGGCCGGCGAATATCTCGGCGAGGATTATTACCGCGCCGGTGGCGTCCCCGCCGTGGTCGCGCAGTTGATGGGCCAGGGCCTGATCCGCGAGCATGCGCTGACCGTCAACGGCAAGACGATGGGCGACAATTGCCGCGGCGCGACGATCGAGGATCCCAAGGTCATCCGCAGCTTCGATGCCCCATTGGTCGAGGATGCCGGCTTCATCGTGCTGTCGGGAAATCTGTTCGACGAGGCGATCATGAAGACCAGCGTGATCGACGCCGCATTCCGCGATCGCTACCTGTCCAATCCGGAGGATCCCGAGGCGTTCGAAGGCCCGATCGTGGTGTTCGATGGCCCCGAAGATTATCATCACCGCATCGACGATCCCGCGCTTGGCATCACCTCGCGCACCTTGCTGTTCATGCGCGGCGCCGGCCCGATCGGCTATCCCGGCGCGGCCGAAGTCGTCAACATGCGCCCGCCTGCTTACCTGATCACCGAAGGCATCAACGCGCTGCCGTGCATCGGCGACGGCCGCCAGTCCGGCACCAGCGGCAGCCCCTCGATCCTCAACGCCAGCCCCGAGGCGGCGGCCATGGGCGGTCTTGCTTTGCTGCGCACCGGCGATCGCGTGCGCATCGATCTCAACCAGCGCACCGCCAACGTGCTGATCCCGGCCGAGGAACTCGAGGAACGCCGCCGCGACTTGGTGGCACAGGGTGGCTATGCCTATCCCGCCTCGCAGACGCCGTGGCAGGAAATCCAGCGCGACGTGGTTGGCCAGCTCAACACCGGCGCGATCCTGGAAGGCGCGGAGAAATATCAGCGTATCGCCCAGACCATGGGTCTGCCGCGCGACAACCATTGAGGAAATGACGATGGCGCACTGGTCGATCGTGCCGCGCGACACGCGTGACTCGCTGGGCGAAGGCCTGTGCTGGTCGGCCCGCGACCAGGCGCTCTATTGGGTCGACATCCTCGGCCCCGCGCTCAATCGCCTCTCGTTTGCGGACGACGCGATCGAGCGTTGGGCGATGCCCGAGCCGCTCGGCTGGGTCGCCGGCCGCGCCAGCGGCGGGCTGATCGGCGGATTCCAGAGCGGGTTCGCCGAAATCGATGTCGAGCCACTGGCCATCCGCCATCTTGCCGATCCCGAACCGCATCATCCCGGCAACCGGATGAACGACGGCAAGGCCGATGCGCAGGGCCGCATCTGGTGCGGCACGATGGACATGGCCGAGAACGAGGATAATGGCGCGCTCTACCGTTTCGACGCCGACGGTAGCTGGACCCGCATGGATCATGGCTACCGCGTGCCCAACGGCCCGGCCTTTTCCAAGGACGGCTGCTGGTTCTACCATAGCGACACCGCCCGCCAGACGATCTACCGCTTCGCGCGAAACGACGACGGCACGATCACCGACCGCACGCCGTTCGTCCAGTTCGGGGAAGCCGACGGCTATCCCGACGGCATGACCGTCGATGCCGAAGGCGGCCTGTGGGTGGCGCATTGGGGCGGCAGCCGCATCAGCCGTTTCGATCCCGAGGGCAAGGTCGAGCGCAGCATCGCCCTGCCCGCGCACCAGATCACCAACATCACCTTCGCCGGCCCCGATCTCACGCGCATGTTCGTCACCTCGGCCGCAACCGGTCTGCCGGACAGCGATTATGACGGCGCCTTGTTCGAGGTCGACAGCGGCGTCCAGGGCCTGCCGACGCACGAATTCGCCGGCTAGCCTGTCCGATGCGGCGCGCGGCGTGGCACCCGCCGCGCCCACTGCCGTTCGCAACGACAAACCCATGTCGCCGGCGATCTCACGCAGACCGATCGGGTGATGAACGACACCTTCTGGGGCTCCATCCGGCGCTCGCCGCGACGCGTTGCGAGGGTCGGCAACAAGCGCGATGAGCTTTCGGCCGCACCTGCCAACCGATCACCTGCTCGGCCCCTTGTGAGCCGAGCAGGTGATCGTCACTTGGCGATGATCACCGAGCCGGCAAAGTCCGGCAGCGGCACACAGGCGGCACCCGACGTCTTCAGGAACTGATCCACCGCGCTGCGCACGCCCATGTAGCGGCGGTTGTTATAGTCGTGCACGAAGATGTAGCCGCCACGGCTTAGCCGCTCGTAAAACATTCCAGCCCCGCCAGTGTCGGCTCGTACAGATCGACATCGAGGCTGACAAAGGCGAAGCGCTCCTCGATCCCGCTTGCCGTCTCGGGGAAATAGCCCTGGAAGATCTTGATCTGGTCGGGGTACGGCATCTTGCCCATCACCAAGGCGACGCTAGTATTGGCGAAATCGCCCACCGACGCCGTGGAAAAGCTCTGCCCGGCCTCGGACCCCAGATCCTTTTCCGAAAAGCCCGAAAAGGTATCGAACAGATAGAGCGGGCGATCGGGGAACAGCGTGTTGAGCAGCATCGCCTGATCGCCCTGATAGACGCCCAGTTCCGCGATCGCCCCGTCGACGCCCAGATTGGTGATCTGCCGCGCGGCCAAACGAAACGCCTGGTTGCGCACGAAATCGCGCTGCGGCGCGTCGATCACTTCGTCGCTCGCCATCGGATCGAGATACATCGTCGCCAGCCCCATTGGCGGCAGCGTCAGCCCCAACGTCTCGGTCAGGATGCGCAGGTCGCGGTTGGCCGCCTGGTGCAGCTTCTGGCTGTAACTCGGATAGAAGGCGACGATCTTGTCTTCGGGAACGCCGTTGCCGATCAATCCCGCGGCGATCGCATCGACCGCGCGCGCGGCAATGACGACATAGTCGAAATCGAGATCGCGCAGCACGCTCGGCGCAAGCACCTGATGCCCGGAAACGACGCTGCCGTGCTTGGACGCATCATTGTCCATCAGCCCGACGATCTCGACTGTGTCGGGCACCATGCTCAGGAAATCCAGCGCAGCGCTACCGGTACCGAAAAGTATAATACGGCTCAAAAACTCTCTCCACGATAGGTCGCTGAGGACGACGGCAAGGCGCCTGCAAACATCGTCGTCTGGCGTAGATCAAAGATCGATATGTATCCCGGCTGCTGGATCGTCGGCGGCCAGAAGACAGCGTAACGCTAGTGCCTTCCCCTGCCCCGTGTCGAGCAATAGCCTCAGCAAATGAAGTAATATTTGCGCGTTGCTGCAACAACGCTCCGGCCAGCTTCGCTAATCCACGGGCCGCCCCCGCCGCCAATCGCCAGACGCAAAAAAGCCCCGGCACTCGAGGAGTGGCCAGGGCCTTTAATGGTGGGCGTGGCAAGGATTGAACTTGCGACCCCTGCGATGTCAACACAGTGCTCTACCACTGAGCTACACGCCCACGTGCTGCGGCGAACCGTAGCGAGCGGCGGCTTTAGCGAAGGCTTTGCCCCTGCGCAAGCGCCGCCATGCGTTATTCAGACATTGCCGCTGACATGCTCCAGCTCGAACATCCGATCGACCTCCAGCACGAGATCGCGCAGGTGGAACGGCTTGGACAGGACCCGCGCCTGCGGCACCGTTTTGCCCGCCTTCAGCGTCACTGCGGCAAAGCCGGTGATGAACATCACGCGCAGCTGCGGCACCATCTCGCCGGCGCGCTGCGCCAGTTCGATGCCGTCCATTTCGGGCATCACGATATCGGTCAGCAGCAGGTCGAAATGTTCGGTTTCGAGCAACGGGATCGCCGCCGTGCCGCGGTCCACCGCGCTCACCGCATAGCCCGACCGTTCGAGCGCACGCGTGAGATATTCGCGCATCACCCGGTCGTCCTCGGCAAGCAATATTCTGATCATGCAATTGGTCATCCGTCCGTGCTGGGCGCCAGTCTATGCCCAAAGCACTTAAGAAATTCCAGCCGAGCCAGACGAATTGCCGCGGCGCACCGCGCGGCATAGGGTGGCCCCGATGCCCACCCCCCTGCCCTTCGATCTTTATGGCCCCGATCATCCGGTCAGCCCGGTCGTGCTGTCGGTGCCGCATGCCGGGCGCGACTATCCGCTGGCGCTGCGCGCCGCGCTGCGCGTGCCGGTCCAGGCGCTGGTGCCGCTGGAGGATCGCCATGTCGATACGCTGGCGATCGCCGCGCGCGCCAGCGAGACGATGCTGGTCCAGCGCATCGCCCGCGCCGCGATCGATCTCAACCGCGCCGAGAACGAACGCGATCCGCACATCGATAGCGGTGCCGACCGGCGCATGTTGGGCCTGCCCTCGGCCAAGCTGCGCGGCGGGCTGGGCCTGATCCCCAGGCGCATCGCCAGCGCCGGCGAACTGTGGCGCCGCAAGCTTGACGGCGAGGAAGTGATGGCGCGCATCGCCAGCGCGCACCGCCCCTATCATGCCGCGCTGCAGGCGGCGCTGGCGCGGGCGCAGGCGGTGTTCGGCGTGGCCGTGCTGCTCGATCTGCATTCCATGCCATCGCTGCCCGGCGGGGCGCAGATCGTGCTCGGCGATCGCTTCGGGCGGTCGTCGGCGGCATCGTTCGTCGCGCGGCTCGAGGCGGCGGTATGCGCCGCCGGTTTGTCCTGTGCGGTCAACACGCCGTATGCCGGCGGCCACATCCTCGATCGCCACGGCGCGCCGGCGCGCGGCGTCCATGCCGTCCAGGTGGAGTTCGATCGCGCGCTCTATCTCGATGCCACGCGCGACCTGCCCGGGCCAGGGCTGCCCGCGATGGCGCGCTTGCTGCGCCGTATGATCGACGCTTTGGCGGACGAGGCGCTGGCCGGATCGACCCCGCTCGCCGCCGAATAAAGCCTAAAAAAAACCACCCCGTGCTTTCGCACGAGGTGGCCAAGGTTCAGGGAGGAGCTCACCTGAAAGGTGAGCAGCAAGACCCGCGAAAGGGGGGGACACGAGCCCTGCCAAACGGATATAGGAAAGCCGCTTTCGGGCTTCAAGAGCTTTTTTGTGCGCTTGCGAGACGATCGCGATAATCTTTCCGACCGCCGCACAACCGGCCCAAACAGGGGCAAATGCCGCGTCGGACAGTGCCACTGCACGGCGCGGCCCGACCAGATATCGACGCCCCCCTTACCCGTCACCCCGGCCTTGAGCCGGGGCCCAGCTTCTCACTTCTGACGGATCACAAGAAGCGGGCCCCGGGTCAAGCCCGGGGTGACATGGTAAGCACCGTGCCTCGCTTTAAACGTGGATCGCCTTGCCGCGCACGGCCATTGCCGCTTCCTTGATCGCCTCGGAATGCGTCGGGTGCGCGTGGCAGGTATAGGCGATGTCTTCCGACGTTGCGCCGAACTCCATGCCCAAGCCCGCCTCGGCGATCATCGTGCCGGCGACGCTGGCGATCGCCCACACGCCGAGCACGCGGTCGCTCTTGGCGTCGGCGATGATCTTCACGAAGCCGTCGGGCTCGTGATTGGTCTTGGCGCGGCTGTTGCCGGCCATCGGGAACTTGCCGACCTTGATCTCGCCCTTCTCGCGCGCCGCTTCCTCGGTCAGGCCGACACCGGCGATTTCCGGCCAGGTATAGACCACGCTCGGGATCACGTCGTGATTGACGATGCCGGTCTGCCCGGCGATGTTCTCGGCCACGGCAATGCCCTCATCCTCGGCCTTATGCGCCAGCATCGGGCCGGGGACGACGTCGCCGATCGCCCACACGCCGGGGACCGCCGTCTGGAAGCGGTGATCGATCTCGATCTGCCCGCGCTGGTTGGCGGTAAGCCCGGCCTTATCCAGCGCCAAACCATCGGTGTTGGGGCGGCGGCCGATCGACACGAGCACGCAATCCGCCTCGATCGTGGTCGCTTCGCCACCCGCGGCGGGCTCCAGCGTCAGCGTCGCCGTCTCGCCCGACACGGCCACGTTGGTCACCTTGGTCGACAGCACGAACTCGATGCCCTGCTTCTTGAAGATCTTGTTCGATTCTTTGCGGATCTCGCCATCGAAGCCGGGCAGGATCTGGTCGAGGAACTCGACACAGGTCACCTTGGCGCCGAGCCGGCGCCACACGCTGCCCAGTTCCAGCCCGATCACGCCGCCGCCGATGACCACCATGTGCGTCGGCACCTTCTCCAGCTCCAGTGCGCCGGTCGAATCGACCACGATCTTCTGGTCGATCGTCACGCCGGGCAGCGGGGTGACCGACGAGCCGGTAGCGATGATGATGTCCTTGCCGGTCACCGAACGCTCGCCGACCTGCACCGTATGCGCATCGACGAACGCGCCGCGCCCCTTGATCCACTCGACCTTGTTCTTCTTGAACAGGAAGGCGATGCCGTTGGTCAGCTGCTTGACCGCATCGAGCCGCTGCGCATGCATCTGCGGCAGATCGAGCTCGGGCGTGACCTTGATGCCCATTTTGGCCATCGTGCCGTTGGCTGCGGCATCGAAATATTCGCTGGCATGCAGCAATGCCTTGGAGGGGATGCAGCCAACGTTGAGGCAGGTCCCGCCCAACGTCTCGCGGCTCTCGATGCACGCGGTGCGCAAGCCCAGCTGCGCTGCGCGGATCGCCGCGACATAGCCGCCGGGGCCGGAGCCGATTACCAGAACGTCGAAATCATAGTCAGCCATGTTCAATTCCCAAAGGCAAGCTGCGGACGTCGCCGCTCGGTTCGATGACGATGAAGCGGCCGCGTGGTTCGAGTGCCCCCTTCCCAAACATCGCAATGAATGTCTGGGAAACAAGAAGGGCTTGGTCGGGACGGCCGCGCATATAGACGACGCCGGGTGGCGGCGGCTGAAGTTCGTGAAAGATCATTCGACTGAAGTCCGCATCGAACGTTACGAGAATCCGATCTTCGTTGCGGGACCGGCCCATGATGTCATCGTCATGGGCCGCCGGGTCGGCTTCCGCGATGACGAGACAGTCATGGTCGAGCGCGCGAAGTGCCCTTGCCACTATCAACGGGACATTTTCGTCGATAGTGAATCGCACCCCTTACGCAGCCTTTGGCACGGTGGCGTAAAGCTGCTCCGCGATGATTTCGCGGGAAAAGGCAAACACCGCTTTCAGCGCATCGGGCGACAGACGGGGATAGTTTTCGAAGATTTCCGCTTCGCTCCACCCCGCCGCCAACCAATCCAGAATGATCTCGACCGATATCCGCGTGCCCTTCACCACCGGCTTGCCGCCGAGAATGCCTGGGTCCGAGTGGATATGGTCGCGCCAATTCATCGCTGCATCCCTTACAGGTCGATCAAGATACGGGTCGGATCCTCGATAGCATTTTTCAGCGCCACGAGGAACGTCACCGCTTCACGCCCGTCGATCAGCCGGTGATCATAGCTCAGCGCCAGATACATCATCGGCCGGATCACGATCTGCCCGTTCACCACCACCGCGCGGTCCTCGATGCGGTGCAGGCCGAGCACGGCCGACTGCGGCGGGTTGATGATCGGGGTCGACATCAGCGAGCCGAACACGCCGCCATTGGAGATGGTGAAGGTACCGCCCTTCATCTCGTCCATCTTCAGGCTGCCATCCTTGGCGCGGCGGCCGAAATCGCCGATCGTCTTCTCGACCTGCGCCACCGACATCTGATCGGCATCGCGCACCACCGGCACCACGAGCCCGCCCGGCGACGACACCGCGACCGAGATATCGGCATAATCGTGATAGACGATCTCATCGCCCTCGATCGAGGCGTTGACGCTCGGAATGTCCTTCAGCGCCATGCACGCGGCCTTCACGAAGAAGCCCATGAAGCCCAGCCGCACGCCATGCTTCTTCTCGAACAGATCCTTGTACTTGGCCCGCGCCTCGATGACGGCGGTCATGTCCACGTCGTTGAACGTGGTCAGCAAGGCGGCGGTGTTCTGCGCTTCCTTCAGGCGCTTGGCGATCGTCTGGCGCAGCCGCGTCATGCGCACGCGCTCTTCCTTGCGGCCGGTCGATGCAGCGATCGACGGCGCGACGGCGGCCTCGGCGGCAGGCGCCGGCACTGGCTTGCTGCTGGCGGCGGTGGCGACGTCGTCCTTGGTGATGCGGCCGTCCTTGCCGGTGCCCTTGACGGTCGAAGGATCGACGCCGTGTTCGAGCACCGCGCGGCGCACCGACGGGGACAAAGCAGCCGGGCCATCGCTCGGCGCGGCCGGCGCCTGCTGCCCGGCCGTGTCGGCCGGCGATGCTCGCGCGGCCGGCGACGACAGGACCGCCGGCTGCGGCGCGGCGGCCGTGGCGGGCGCCGCGTCCCCCGCATCGATCGTCGCGATCATCGCGCCGACCAGCACGGTCTCACCAACCTGCACGGCATGCTGGCCCATCACGCCGGCCACCGGGCTCGGCACTTCGACCGACACCTTGTCGGTTTCCAGGCTGGCGATCGGCTCATCGACGGCGACCTTGTCGCCGGGCTGCTTGAGCCATTCGCCGAGCGTCGCTTCGGTGATCGATTCGCCCAGGACGGGGACTGTTACTTCGGTTGCCATCTTGCTCACTTCCTATTGTGCTCCTGCGAACGCAGGAGCCTAGGGTTACTCTGTCGGACCCTGGGTTCCTGCGTTCGCAGGAACACAAGGATGCCGGCCCTTAATTCTTCTGCGTGCGGCGAATTTCACCGCGCACATTATGGCCCAGCGCATCGGCGACGAGCGCCGCCTGCTCCAGCTGGTGACGCCGCATCAAACCGGTGGCCGGCGATGCCGAAGCCGAGCGCCCGGCATAACGCGGCCGCTTCACCGCGCCATCCGCCTCGATCAGCGCCTGTTCGATGAACGGCTCGATAAAGCTCCACGCGCCGTTATTCTTGGGTTCTTCCTGCGCCCACACCACTTCTTCGAGGTTGGTCAGCGCCTTCAAGCGCTTGACCAGTGGCTCGCCTGGGAAGGGATAGAGCTGCTCGAGCCGCACGATCGCGGTGTTCTGGTCGCCCGCCGCGTCGCGCGCTTCCATCAGATCGTAGGCGACCTTGCCGGTGCACAAGACGAGCCGCTTGACGTTCTCCGCCGCCGGGGCCGAGGGGTCGCTGAGGATACGCCGGAAATGACTGTCGCCGGTGAAATCCGCCGCTTGTGACACGGCCAGCTTGTGGCGCAGCAGCGATTTGGGCGTGAACACGACCAAAGGCTTGCGGAACGAGCGATGCATCTGCCGGCGCAGCAGGTGGAAATAATTGGCCGGCGTGGTGCAATTGGCGACCTGCATATTGTCCTGCGCGCACAATTGCAGGAAACGTTCGACCCGCGCCGAGCTATGCTCCGGCCCCTGCCCTTCATAGCCGTGCGGCAGCAGCATCACCAGGCCGTTGGCGCGCAGCCACTTGGCCTCGCCGCTGGCGATGAACTGATCGATCATGATCTGAGCGCCGTTCATGAAGTCGCCGAACTGCGCTTCCCACAGCACCAGCGTCTTCGGATCGGCCAGCGCATAGCCATATTCGAAGCCGAGCACGCCATATTCGCTCAAGGGGCTGTCGAGCACTTCGAAGCTGCCATGCTCCATCGTCTGCAGTGGCACATATTTGTGCTCGTCGGTCTGATCGACCCACACCGCATGACGCTGGCTGAACGTGCCACGGCCCGAATCCTGGCCTGACAAACGCACGCCATAGCCTTCCGACAGCAACGCGCCGAAGGCCAAGGCCTCGCCCGTCGCCCAATCGAAATTGGTGCCCGACTTGAACATCTCGCGCTTGGCATCGAGCACGCGGTTGAGCGTCTTGTGGACGGTCAGCCCCTCGGGAACCGTGGTCAGCGTGCGGCCGAGCGAGTCGAACAATTTCTGCTCAATCCCCGTCTCGACGCTGCGCCGCGCGGTCTCGGCATCGGCCGGCGCGTGCAGCCCGGACCAGCGCCCGGCGAACCAGTCGGCCTTGTTCGGCTTATAGTTCGCCCCCGCCTCGAACTCGCCTTCCAGCAAGGTCGTGAACTGCTTGATATTGTCGTCGACCCAGGCGCGATCGATCACCTTCTGCTCGATCAGCTTGGCGGCATAGACTTCGCTGACCGGCGGATGCGCGCGGATGCGATCATACATCAGCGGCTGGGTGAAGCTCGGCTCGTCGCCCTCGTTATGACCGAAGCGGCGATAGCACCACATGTCGATCACCACGTCGCGGTGGAATTTCTGGCGGAATTCGATCGCCATCTTGGTGGCGAAGGTCACCGCCTCGGGATCGTCGCCATTGACGTGGAAGATCGGTGCCTGGACGCCCTTGGCGACGTCCGACGGGTAAGGCGACGAGCGCGCAAACTGTGGCGACGTCGTGAAGCCGATCTGGTTGTTGATCACGAAATGCACGCAACCGCCGGTATTGTAGCCGCGGATGCCGGAGAAGCCGAGGCACTCCCACACGATGCCCTGGCCGGCGAACGCCGCGTCGCCGTGGATCAGCACCGGCAATGCCGCGGTATGCTCGGTATCGCCGGCAATTGTCTGGATCGCGCGGACCTTGCCCAAAACGACCGGATCTTCGGCCTCGAGATGCGAGGGATTGGCAACCAGCGACATATGCACGCTGATGCCGTCGAACTCGCGGTCCGTGCTGGTGCCGAGGTGATATTTCACGTCGCCCGAACCGGCCACGTCGTCGGGGTTATCCGATCCGCCGCCAAATTCGTGGAAGATGATGCGGAACGGCTTGGCCATCACGTTGGTCAACACGTTCAGGCGGCCGCGATGCGCCATGCCGAAGACGATCTCGTTGACGCCCATCTGGCCGCCATATTTGATCAGGCTTTCGAGCGCCGGGATCATGCTCTCGCCGCCGTCGAGGCCGAAACGCTTGGTGCCAACATACTTCCGGCCGCAGAATTTCTCCCACTGCTCGGCTTCGATCACCTTGTTGAGGATCGCCTTCTGGCCAAGCGCCGAAAATTCGATCGCCTTGTCCTTGCCTTCCATCCGCTCCTGCAGGAAGCGGCGCTCCTCGACATCGGAGATGTGCATGAATTCGAGGCCGACATTGCCGCAATAATTGGCGCGCAGCGTGTCGACGAGTTCGCGCACCGTGGCCCATTGCAGCCCCATCGTGCCGCCGAGATAGACCGGGCGATCGATGTCCGCTTCGGAGAAGCCGTGATATTCGGTCTTGAGATCGGCCGGCAGCTCGCGCGTCGGCTTGAGCCCCAGCGGATCGAGATTGGCGGCCAGATGCCCGCGCACGCGGTAGGTGCGGATCAGCAGCATGGCACGGATCGAATCCGCGGCGGCCTTGGCGATCGCATCCTGGCTGGGGGCAGCGGCCGGTGCCGCCGCAGCGGCCGGCTTGGCGCCGCCGCGGGCGGGCTTTGGCGCCGGCTCCATCTGCGTCGGATCGAGCGCCGAGGTCAGGTCGTCGGTGCTGCTGAGCGGCCAATTGGCCTGCTCCCAGCTCGGCCCCTGTGCGGAGCCTTCCAGCCCCTCGAACCAGGTGCGCCACGATGGCTCGACGCTGTCGGGCGATTCCTTGAACCGCGCATACAGCGTCTCGATGAAGGCGGGGCTTACGCCACCGGCAAAATCCGCGAAATCCTGGCCTTCATAGCCCATAACACTTACCTCTACTTCCCCTCTCCCATGGGGAGAGGGAGGGGCCCGCCCGCGAAGCGGGTGGGAGGGTGAGGGCGACGACTAGGCATTGTGCCCATCACCCTCATCCGGCCCTAACGGGCCACCTTCTCCCACAGGGAGAAGGGTTTAGGTTTAACCGTTCAACACCGCCAGCAAGGTCGTGCCGAGTTCGCTGGGCGAATCCGCCACGCGAATACCGGCCGCTTCCATCGCCGCGATCTTGTCTTCAGCACCACCCTGGCCGCCCGACACGATTGCCCCGGCATGGCCCATGCGGCGGCCCGGAGGCGCCGTGCGGCCGGCGATGAACCCTGCCATCGGCTTGCTGCGGCCGCGCTTGGCTTCGTCGCGCAGGAACTGCGCGGCTTCTTCCTCGGCCGAGCCACCGATCTCGCCGATCATGATGATCGACTTGGTCGCATCGTCGGCCAGGAACAGCTCGAGCACGTCGATGAAGTTGGTGCCGTTGACCGGATCGCCACCGATGCCTACCGCAGTGGTCTGGCCGAGCCCGGCGTTCGAGGTCTGGAACACCGCCTCGTAGGTCAGCGTACCGGAGCGCGACACGACGCCGACCGAGCCTTCCTTGAAGATCGAGCCCGGCATGATGCCGATCTTGCACTGGTTGGGGGTCAGCACGCCCGGGCAGTTCGGGCCGATCAGGCGCGACTTGGAGCCCGACAGCGAGCGCTTGACATTGACCATGTCGAGCACCGGAACGCCCTCGGTGATGCACACGATTAGCGGGATCTCGGCATCGATCGCCTCGAGGATCGAATCCGCCGCGAAGGGCGGCGGCACGTAGATCACGCTGGCCGTCGCGCCGGTGGCATGAACCGCTTCGGCCACCGTGTTGAAGTTCGGCAGGCCGAGATGCGTCGTGCCGCCCTTGCCCGGCGTCACGCCGCCGACCATCTGCGTGCCATAGGCCAGCGCCGCCTCGGTATGGAAGCTGCCGGTCTTGCCGGTCATCCCCTGTGTGATGACCTTGGTATTCTTGTCGACGAGGATGCTCATGCCAGCTCCAAACTTTTGTTCCCCCGCGAAGGCGGGGGTCAGACCTAAAACAAAGACTCGAACAGATCGTCCCAGTCCGGATTCATCTTTTCAATTTCCGTCAGCTTCCAAAGCCGCTTCCATTTCTTCATCTGCAATTCGCGAAGCCGGGCGCCATCGATCGTGTCATGTGCCTCGTACCAAACCAGCGTCTTGCAGCCGTATTTCTTCGTAAACCCTTCAACCAGACCAGTACGATGCTGATAGGCTCGGGCGGGAAGGTTCGACGTTACTCCGATATAGATCGTGCCGTTTTTGGCACTCGCCATAATGTAAACGTACCCTGCCCGTTCCTCGCGCATCGCCCAGCCCCTTGTTCCCCCGCGAAGGCGGGGGCCCAGACTGGGCTCCCGCCTTCGCGGGAGCACAATGGCGCTCAGTTCAGCGAGCTATCAATCCCCTTGCAAGCGACCAGCAGCTCCTTGACCGCATCAACGCTCACGGCAAGGTTGCCCTTGGCTTCCTCGTCCAGCGCGATCTCGACGATCTGCTCGACACCGCCGGCGCCGATCACCACAGGCACGCCGACATACAGGTCATCGATACCGTACTGGCCGGTGAGGTGCGCCGCCGCCGGCAGCACGCGCTTCTGGTCGTACAGATAGGCTTCGGCCATCGCGATGCCGCTGGTCGCCGGCGCGTAATAAGCCGAGCCGGTCTTGAGCAACGCGACGATCTCGCCGCCGCCGGCGCGGGTGCGCGCGACGATCGCGTCGATCTTCTCCTGGGTCGAACGGCCCATGGCGATCAGATCGGGGATTGGGATACCCGAGACGGTCGAATATTGGATCACCGGCACCATCGTGTCGCCGTGGCCGCCGAGCACGAAGCTGGTGACGTCCTTGACCGACACCTGGAACTCTTCCGCCAGGAAATGGCTGAAGCGCGAGCTATCCAGCACGCCGGCCATGCCGACGACCTTGTGATGCGGCAGGCCGGAAAATTCGCGCAGCGCCCAAACCATTGCGTCCAATGGGTTGGTGATGCAGATCACGAATGCGTCCGGCGCGTTGGCGGCGATGCCCTCGCCGACCGCCTTCATCACCTTGAGGTTGATGCCGAGCAGATCGTCGCGGCTCATGCCCGGCTTGCGCGCCACGCCGGCGGTGACGATGATCACGTCGGCGCCGGCGATATCGGCATAATCGTTGGTGCCGGTAATCTTGCCCGAGAAACCTTCGACCGGGCCGCACTGCGAGAGATCGAGCGCCTTGCCCTGGGGAATGCCCTCGACCACGTCGAACAGCACGACATCACCGAGATTCTTGAGCGCCGCGAGATGCGCGAGCGTCCCGCCGATGTTCCCCGCGCCGATAAGCGCGATCTTCTTGCGGGCCATCCATCGTCCTTCGAAGTTGCTAAAGTTGCCGCGCTCTAGGCCTGTTTGGCCTGTGGGGCAACCGCTAAAGCATTGCTGGACCAGCAATATTGCAAATCGTTCGCAATATCAATAAGAGCTCACTCCACGCCATGGCCCGCGGCGAGATAGTCTTCCGAGCGCATTTCCTCGAGCCGGCTGACCGTGCGGTCGAACTCGAACCGCCCATCCCCGGTCTCGTACAGGCAATCCGGCTCGGCATCGGCGGCGGCGAGCAGCTTGACCTTATATTCGTACAGCGCATCGATCAGCCCGACGAAGCGCGCCGCCTCGTTGCGACTGTCCGGCCCTAGCTTGGGGATGCCGACCAGGATCACCGTATGGTATTTGCGCGCGATGGCGAGGTAATCGGCGGTACCGCGATTGTCGCCGCACAGCTTCTTGAAGCTGAACACCGCGACGCCCTTGATGCTCTTGGGCACGTGCAATGTGCGCCCGCCCTGCACCGCAATCTCCTCGCTCGGCACATGCTCGCGATCCTCGACCGGAAAGTCGGTCAGGCGGAAGAATGCGTCCGACAATTGGCGCGTGGCCTCGGGACCGTTGGGCACCAGCCAGGTCTGCTGGCTGCCCAGGCGATCGCGGCGGTAATCGACCGGCCCGTTCAGGGTCAGCACGTCGAGCTTGGCCTGGATCAGCGCGATGAAGGGCAGGAAATGCTCGCGGTTGAGCCCGCCGAGATACAGATCCGACGGCGGCCGGTTGGAGGTGGTGACGATCACCACGCCTTGCGCGAGCAATTCGGTGAACAGCCGCGACAGGATCATCGCATCGGGGCTGTTGGTCACCATCATCTCGTCGAACGCCAGGCAGAGCGCCTCCGCGGCGATGGCATGCGCCACCGGGACGATCGGATCGCCCAATTCCTTGGCGCGCTCGGCCGCGATGCGCTGATGCACTTCGAGCATGAACTCGCCGAAATGGACGCGGCGCTTGGCGGTGATCTTCAGGCAATCGAAGAACAGGTCCATCAGCATCGATTTGCCGCGCCCGACCCCGCCCCACAGATACACGCCGCGCGGCGCCTCGGGTTTCTTGGCAAACAGGCGGGAGAACATGCCGCCGCTGGCGGTGGGGGCCTCCAATTCGGTCGCCAGCGTGGCCAGCCGCGCCGCCGCGGCGGCCTGTTCGGCATCGGGCCGGAGCTCGCCCGAGGCGATCAGCGCATTGTAGGCGGAGAGGACGTTGGTCGGCATCGAGGGTATCTTTCCGGTTAAGCGGCGATCCCCTCTTTCCCTTCTCCCATCGGGAGAAGGTGGCGCGAAGCGCCGGATGAGGGTGACTTAGCTTACGGGGCTATCGTCGCCCTCACCCTTCCCACGCCTGCGGCGCGGGGCCCTTCCCTCTCCCGTCGGGAGAGGGAAATAATCATCAAACGATGCGCTCGACTTCCAGCTTCTTGATCTCGGCGATCGCCTTGGCCGGGTTGAGCCCCTTGGGGCAGACATTGGCGCAGTTCATGATCGTGTGGCAGCGATACAGGCGGAACGGATCCTCCAGCTCGTCGAGCCGCTCGCCGGTCATCTCGTCGCGGCTGTCGGCCAGCCAGCGATAGGCCTGCAACAGGATCGCGGGCCCTAGGAACTTGTCCGAATTCCACCAGTAAGACGGGCACGAGGTCGAGCAGCAGGCGCACAGGATACACTCGTACAGCCCGTCGAGCTTCTCGCGATCCTCCGGCGACTGCAGCCGCTCCTTGCCCGAGGGCGGCGGCGTCACCGTCTGCAGCCACGGCTTGATCGAGCTGTACTGCGCGTAGAAATGCGTGAAATCGGGCACCAGGTCCTTGATCACTTCCATGTGCGGCAAGGGCGTGATCGTGATGTCGCCCTTCACGTCGTCCATCGCGGTGGTGCAGGCGAGCCCGTTCTTGCCGTCGATGTTCATCGAGCACGATCCGCAAATGCCCTCGCGGCACGAGCGGCGGAAGGTCAGCGAGCTGTCCTGCTCCGACTTCATCTTGATCAGCGCATCGAGCACCATCGGCCCGCACGAATCCTGATCGATCTCGAACGTGTCGTAGCGCGGGTTTTCAGCCGTATCGGGATCGTAGCGATAGACTTTGAAATTCTTGATCCGCTTGGCGTCGGCAGCGGCCTTGTGGACCTTGCCCTTCTTCGTAACGATGCTGTTTTTCGGCAGCGAGAATTCGGCCATGCTCTACGGTCCCTAAGGCGGATAGCTATTGCAGGTTCGGCTATGCCTTTCGCACTCGCAGCGCAACCCCTTCCCGCAGCCTTAGGCGGGGCGATTGGCCAGCACGCTATCGAGCAGACCGGGGAAGCGCGCATCGAATTGCTCGCGACGCAGCGTGTTGATCATCTGGCGACCCTCGGCCCGGGTTTCAACCAGTCCGGCGCTGCGCAAGATCCTCAAATGGTTGGAAATCGTGCTCTTGGGAATGGCGGCGGCGGGCGTCGCCGCGCCGCAATTGAGATTGCCGGTACAGGCCAGCAAGCCGACCATCTGCAGCCGCACGGGATCGGACAGCGCATGCAACGCAGCCGACAGGCTGACATCGGCAAGATTGGGATGGACAAGCTGTTGCATCGCCACACGATATGGGGATTTCAGGCGTGGAGAGCAAACCGGGCGTGGTTGTGGCCCGCCGACATGCTCCGTGATTCCCCGTCACCCCGTTCCGTCACCCCGGACTAGTTCGGTGCTTATCCCCTCTGAGCAAGTACCCCCTGTTCCCCCGCGAAAGCGGGGGCCCAGGGCCGCAAGCGCTGACGTTCGCTACCCTGGACTCCCGCTTTCGCGGGAGAACAGCAAAGTCCATGTCGCAAAGGTATGATTGCTAGCGTGCTCCGGAGTGACGGTTGGTTTGCGGGGCAACCAACGCCACCCCAACACTTTAATAGTTCGGTATCATTGAACTATCTCCCACTGCTTCCCAGATGGCGATCAGCCGACAGCGCACGGATGGCCGTGATCGCGGGTGTGGAGTGATCGAGCATGAGCGTTTCAGGAAAATTGGCCGGCAAGAAGGCGATCGTCACCGGCGGGTCGCGCGGCATCGGCGCGGCGATCGCCGCGCGGCTGGCGGCCGACGGCGCCGACGTCGTGATCACCTATGCCAGCAACAAGGACGCGGCCGACCAGGTCGTCGCGACGATCGAAGCGAGCGGCCGCCAGGGCCGCGCGATCCACGCCGACGGCGCCGATCCCGCCGCGCAGGCCGCCGCCTTCGAGCAGGCCGCCGCAACGCTTGGCGGCATCGACATCGTGGTGCACAATGCCGGCTTCGGCATTTTCGCGCCGCTCGCGGAAGACACGCCGGACAATTTGCGCCGCCAGCTCGCCTTGAACGTCGAAGGCGTACACGCCGGTACGATCGCCGCGCTGCCGCATATCCCGGATGGCGGGCGCATCATCATCATCGGCAGCGTCAGCGGGCACAGCGCGCGCTTCCCCGGATCGGCAACCTATAGCGCCACCAAGGCCGCGGTCACGGGTCTTGCCCGCGGCTGGGCGCAGGATCTGGCCAAGCGCAACATCCTGGTCAACGTCGTCCAGCCAGGGCCGATCGCCACCGATATGAACCCGATCGACGGCGATTTCGCGCCCATCATCCTGCCGATGATCCCGCTTGGCCGGTACGGCACGGCCGAGGAAGTGGCTGCGCTGACGGCGTTTCTGGCTAGCGACGATTCGAGCTTCATCACCGGCGCACTGATCGACGTCGACGGCGGCTTCTCGCTGTAACCAATTCCTCCCCGAGCTTTGCTCGGGGAGGGGGACCGCCGGCGCAGCCGGTGGTGGAGGGGTACGCCGCAAAAGATAGCGCCTGCATCATACCCCTCCACCATCCTTCGGATGGTCCCCCTCCCCCAGCTTCGCTGGGGGAGGAATTATTACGCCTTCCCCACCTGGCCCCAATCCAGCTTGCGCGTGAGATACATCACCGCCGCCAGCGCCGCGAACAGCAGCACCGAGCCGATCAGCAGAGAATAGGCCTCCAGGCTGAGCAGGATATACAGCACGCCGTACAACGCGATGAGCAACCCGGCGATATACGCGCCGCGCCGCCAACTGCGCAGCACCGCCGCCGAATAGGCCGTGAGCAGCCCGATGATCGCCGCCGCCGCCAGCAGATAGGCCGGGGTGAAACCGATCACTTCAGCAAAGGCCAGCAGCAGCACGAAGAACAGCACGAGCCCGGCGCCGACCAGCAGATATTCCACCGCCGCGACGCGCACGCCGCCGATCACGTCGAACATCAGAAAGGCGATGAACGTGAAGCCGATGAACAGGAAGCCGTATTTCACGCTGCGATTGACCTGGCTGTAGAGGTCGACCGGGGTGACCAGATCGACCCGCGCCTCGTAATCCCCGGCCGGCGCCCGCAGCGAATCGACCCCGCGCGCGCTATACGCATTCTGCGCCTCCGGCTTGGCCTGTTCGCCCGAGACCAGCGCCCGGCCGAGCGCGAGATTGCCGACGCGCCACGTGGCGATAAAGCCGTTATCGTTGACCACGCGGTTGATCGGCAGGAAGCCCCCGGTGAAGCTCGGATGCGGCCATTTCGAGCTGACCGTCCAGCGCGTGTCGCCGGCCTGCGGCAGCAGCGACAGCCAGCCATTGCCGCGAAAGGCGTAATCGAAGCGCACCGCGATGGCGCGCTCGCGGATCGGCGCGGCGTCCAGCCAGGTGAAGAAGCCCGAGCCATTGGTCTCGCTCGGACCCTTGCCCGGCTGCAGCACGAGTTTCCTGCCGTCGACGGTCACCGACGGCGGCGGCCCGAACAGCCCACGCGCATCGCGCAGCCCAAAGCGCAATTCGGCGCGATCGAACGCCAGCCGGTCGAGCGTCACGCCGAAGCGCTGCAGATCGGCCGGCAGCGCGAACTTCGCCGTCCCCGTGGTGCGCGCCTCATAGACCACCGCATCATAGATCGAGCGATGGCGGCGTTCCGGCTTGAGCTCGGAGCGGATGTCGGCGACGCCAGGCGCCAGCGTCAGTTCGCGCCACACCATATTGGTCTTGGTCACCTGCTTGCCCGCCTCGGTCACCGTCTCGCTAACCTGTTCGGTATAGGGAATGACCAGCACCGGCCCGGCGATGCTCTGCGGCCCGCCCCACCCCTCGGCGATCGACGAGCGCGCCGTCTCCGACTGGCTCTGGCGATCATAGACCAGCAGGTAGACGGTGAAGAGCGGGATCGCGAGCAGCGCGCCGATCAGGATCGCAAACAGCAATTTGCGGCCCGGCGTGCGGTCTATGGTGTCCGGCAATATCGCTCTCCCTCGGTTACGAGAGGGTATGAGACAAATTCAGCGGGGCCACCATCCCCCGTCGATCGACTGGCGCCCACTCAAATCACGTCCAGCACCAGCCCCAGATCGCGCGCTTCCTCCGCTTCGATATACCAGTTGGACGGCGCCTTCTCGCGCAGATCCTCGAAATCCACGTTGCTGCCCCGCACGATATCGCGAAAGCCCTCTTCCTCGATCTGGATCGAATGCTCCACTTCGTGCAGCGCCGCCTTGATCGAGGCGACGACCATGCGCAGCGGGCCATCGAGGTTGATCTGCTTGGAAATCTTGCGCTCGTGGATCATCAGCCGCGTGTGCCGCGTCAGGAAGCGGCGATCGACCGGGAACGCGGCCATGAACGTGGCGCCGGCCGAATAGACCGCGACCTTGCCCAGGAACAGGATCTCGCGCCCGTCATGCTCCTCGAGCAGCCGGATATCGTCCGCCATGGTCCGCGCGACCTCGGGATCGCCGCCCAGGGTGGTCATGGCGATGACCAACGTGCCGTCCTCCGGGCACGCTTCCAGTTGCTGGCGGAAGCTCTGGTACATGAACTGGTCGACCGGCCCCGACAGGCGGATGTTGGGACGGGCGAGGAGCGGATATTTGGGTTGCGTGGCCATGCGCGCAGCAACGACGTTTCGCCCGCCGGGTTCCGTCGCAACGCGATTCCTTCCCCTCGCGCAAGAACCGAGCGCCTATTCCCCTTCCAGCATCGATACCGCCGGCCGCCCCACCGGCGCGCTCGCCACCTTCGGTGCGCGGGCGTCCAGCGCCGCCAACCACGCGCCCGTCTTGGCCCCGATCGACACTTGCGGCTGCGACGGGGTCAGTTTGCCCTCCGCTTCCCACGCCCCGATCAACCCGACCGCTTCGCGCCCCGCCGCGGCGATCGGCTGCGGCTTGCGCAAGGCATGGTTGATCAGCGCGTCGCCGAAGAACGTCCATTCGCTGTCCGCCTGGCACCCGAACGACGTGCGATCGGCCGACGAGGCGGTGATCACCACGCTGTCGTCGCTCGCCAGCAACGGCACGAACACGCCCGAATAGCACGCGCTGACCAGCACCATGCGGCGCTCGATGCCGAGCTTGCCGAGCATCGTCCAGAGGCGCTGCGGCGAGATCATCCCGAAGCCCTGGTCGGCATCGTTATAGACGATGCCGATCGGCGCGCCGTGGCTCGTCGTGTAGAGGATCAGCACGTCCTCGCGGCGGTCCATCAGCTCGGCGATCCGCGCCAGCGCCAGCGCCAGGGTCGCGGGCGAGCCGCGCGGCAGGGTACTCGCCGCGGTGCCGTCGCTGCCCGCCAGCACGATCGTCCGCCCCGCCGCATCGTAGCGCTGCGCCAGCACCGTGCCCGCCGCACGCGCCTCGCGCCCGAACACCGCATCGCTGTCCAGCGCGATTACCACGACATAGGCGTCGACCACGCCCTTGCGCTGCGGCTGCAGCCCGGCCAGCGCGGTATCGATGCGGCGATGCTCGGCCAGTTCCCCGGCCGCGTCGCGGTCGCGCTCCGAGGTCAGGCCGAGATCGGCGAGATAGGCCGACAGTTCGGGCGTCATCGCGGCCATGAACGGCGCCGGCTGGGTATGCTGCGGCGGCTGATATTGCGCCGGCGCGCCGACGGTCAGCGCCAGCGCCACCACGGACAGCCATTTGACGATTCCGACGGTCCAGCTGACGCGATTGTCCATGGCCGTCAGCGTGTCACCCGCCCTGGCTTACTGTCAACGCCGTGGCGCGATCACCGTATGAAAAAGGCCGCGTTGGTTGCCCGGCACGGCCTGTTCGATCGATCAGCGGGTCGCTCAGATATCGTCGCCGAGCGCGCCCTTGATCTTGCCCTTGACCTGCTCGCCTTTGCCTTCCAGTTCCTGCGCCGCGCCTTCATCCCGCGTCGCGGGATCGTCGCTATGCTGCTTCACCTTGCCGATGGCTTCGTTGACATTGCCTTTGATCTTGTCGGTGAGTTCACCCATGATCCATCTCCTGCGTCGCGCCGGAGGGCGCGATCGTTCTGGTGGTGAAAACGGTCGGGCGGCAGCGCGGTTCCGTGGGCCATTTCGCGCCACCGCACCCAAGCACCACCCCGGCGAACGCCGGGGCCCAGTAGCGACGGCAGAGATAGCGACGCGCAGCAGCAGTTGCCTTCTGTTCCACAACTGGGCCCCGGCGTCCGCCGGGGTGGTGCTGTGGGGGGCTAAATCAACCCACTCAAAGGGCTCGACGGATCGGCATACATGCGCTTGCCCATCCGCCCCGCCAGATACGCCATCCGCCCGCTCTCCACGCCGGCCTTCATCGCCGCCGCCATCAGCACCGGATCCTTGGCCTCGGCGATTGCCGTGTTCATCAGCACGCCGTCGCAGCCCAGTTCCATCGCCGCCGCCGCATCGGACGCCGTGCCGACGCCGGCATCGACCAGCACCGGCACGCTCGCGCCCTCCACGATCAACCGGATCGTCACCTTGTTCTGGATGCCCAGCCCCGATCCGATCGGCGCGCCCAGCGGCATGATCGCCACCGCGCCGACATTCTCCAGCCGCTTCGCCGCGATCGGATCGTCGACGCAATACACCATCGGCTTGAACCCCTCATTGGCGAGGATCTCGCACGCGCGCAGCGTCTCGACCATGTCCGGGTACAGCGTCTTGGCCTCGCCCAGCACCTCGAGCTTGACCAGCTCCCAGCCGCCCGCCTCGCGCGCCAGGCGCAGCGTGCGGATCGCCGATTCGGCATCGAAACAGCCCGCCGTGTTGGGCAGGTAGGTGATCTTCTTGGGATCGATGAAATCGGTCAGCATCGGCGCGTTGCGATCGCTGATGTTCACCCGCCGCACCGCCACGGTGACGATCTCCGCGCCGGACGCCGCCACCGCCGCCGCATTCTGCGCGAAATCCTTATATTTGCCCGTGCCGACGATCAGCCGCGACGTGAACGTCTTGCCCGCCACGCTCCAACTGTCCGGCTTCAGCGCGCCGAGATGATCGCCGCCGCCGACAAAATGCACGATCTCCAGCTCGTCGGCATCCTCGACCATCACGTCGGCCAGCGTCGAGCGCGGCACGATCTCGGCATTGCGCTCGACCGCCACTTTCTCCGGCACCAGCCCGAGCTCCGCGGCGAGTTGCGCGATGGTGAGGCCGCTGCGCACGCGCTTGTGCTCGCCATTGACCGTGATCGATACCGTTCCGTCGCTATGCATGGCTACTCCCAGGAATTCAGTCAGGCGGCCGCTTTGTCCGCCGATGCCGACAAAGTCACGTTCAGCGCCTTCGCCACCTGCAATATAGTGGCGAGTTCCGGATTCCCATCCGCGCTCAGCGCTTTGTACAGGCTTTCGCGCGACAGGCCGGCATCCTTGGCAACCTGCGTCATGCCCCGCGCCCGCGCCACGATGCCCAGCGCGTGCGCCACATAGCCGGCATTGCCGGTTGCCAGTGCATCCGCAATCAGCTCGGCTTGCGACTGCGCATCCTCGAGAAATTCCGATCCGTCGAAGGGATAGGTCTTCACTGCCACGATCCGTCCTCCATGCCGTTGCGCTCGATCTCGTCCGCGATCGCCTTGGCACGATCGATCTCGCGCTGCTGGCTTTGCTTGTCGCCACCACACAGCAACACGATCATCACGTCGCCACGGCGCACCAGATACCCGGTAGCTCAGACCATAGTCGATCCGCAGCTCGATCACACCGTCGCCAACCGACTTCGCGTCCCCCAGCAGACCATAATATAGTCGCGAGATGCGCTTCGAAATTCGCTCCTGCGCCCGCCGATCGCGCAGCGCCCGAAACCATCGTACGAAAATCTCGCTGCGTCGTACGTCGATCATCATTGTATCCCACGGGCTACAATTTCTCAAGCGCGTTGGCGCTCCAGCGTTTCGACGCTTATAGCGGCGGCAACCGCTACGGAAACCACGCCATGCCCGACACCATCTACGTCCTCAACGGCCCCAACCTAAACCTGCTCGGTCTGCGCGAGCCAGCCATCTATGGCCATGACACGCTCGACGATATCGCCGGCCTGCTCGAGGATCGCGCGCGCGAACTCGATCTCAGGATCGACATGCGCCAGTCGAATCACGAAGGCCATCTGGTCGATTGGCTACACGAGGCGCAGGCCGAGGGCGCCCGCGCCGTGATCCTCAACGCCGGCGCCTATACCCACACCTCGACCGCGATTCTCGATGCCATCAAGGCCATCGTCACGCCGGTGATCGAAGTGCACCTGTCCAACCCGCACGCGCGCGAAAGCTTCCGTCATCACAGCCATATCAGCAAGGCCGCCAAGGGAACCATCGCCGGGTTCGGCGCGCTTTCCTACGTCCTTGCGCTTGAAGCCGCCGCGCGTCTCTGACAGGACGCGGCCCGATAAAGGGAATGGGGTTCCCGTATAATGGAGTTCAGGGTCGCATGACCGATATTACCGAAAACGATGCCATGCGGATCGACGTCGATCTGGTGCGCCAACTCGCGCAATTGCTCGACGATACGTCGCTGACCGAGATCGAGGTCGAGGATGGCGGGCGCAAGATCCGCATCGCGCGCAAGGCCGCCGCCGCCGCGCCTGTCGCCGCGCCCGTTCACTATGCGCCCGCGCCGACGCCGCTGGCCAGCGCCAGCACGCCCGTCGCCAGCGATCCGTCGCCCGCCGCGATCCCGACCGATGCGGTCAAGTCGCCGATGGTCGGCACCGCCTATCTCTCGTCCGATCCCAGCGCCAAGCCGTTCGTCTCGATCGGCGACAAGGTCGCCGCCGGCGATACGTTGCTGATCGTCGAAGCGATGAAGGTGATGAACCCGATCCTCGCGCCCAGCGCCGGCACCGTCACGGCGATCCTGGTGCAGGATAAGCAGCCGGTCGAGTTCGACCAGCCGCTCGTGGTGGTGTCGTAACCCCGATGCCCAAGATCAAGAAACTGCTGATCGCCAATCGCGGCGAGATTGCGCTGCGCATCCACCGCGCGTGCCATGAAATGGGCATCGAGACGGTCGCGGTGCACAGCACGGCGGACGCCGACGCGATGCATGTGCGGCTCGCCGACCAGGCGATCTGCATCGGCCCGCCGGCCGCGGCAGAGAGCTATCTCAACATCGCCAACATCATTTCGGCAGCCGAGATCAGCGGTGCCGACGCGATCCACCCCGGTTATGGTTTCTTGAGCGAAAACGCCAAGTTCGCGCAGATCGTCGAAGCGCACGGCATCATCTTCGTCGGGCCGAAGCCCGAACATATCGTCACCATGGGCGACAAGGTCGAGGCCAAGCGCACCGCCGGCCGGCTCGGCCTGCCATTGGTCCCCGGCTCGGACGGCGCGATCAGCGACATTACCGAAGCCAAGGAAATCGCCAGCCGCATCGGCTATCCGGTGATCATCAAGGCCGCCTCGGGCGGCGGCGGGCGCGGCATGAAGGTGTGCACGTCCGAGGACCAGCTCGAGACGCTGATGAGCCAGGCGGGCAGCGAGGCCAAGGCCGCGTTCGGCGACGCCACCGTGTATATGGAAAAGTATCTCGGCAATCCGCGGCACATCGAATTCCAGATCTTCGGCGACGGCGAAGGCAATGCGATTCACCTGGGCGAACGCGATTGCTCGCTCCAGCGGCGCCACCAGAAAGTACTCGAGGAGGCCCCCTCGCCCGTGCTCGGCGAGGAAGATCGCAACCGCATGGGCGCGATCTGCAGCAAGGCGATGGCCGATATGGGCTATCGCGGCGCCGGCACGATCGAATTCCTGTGGGAAGACGGCGAATTCTACTTCATCGAGATGAACACGCGTTTGCAGGTCGAACATCCGGTGACCGAGGCGATCACCGGGCTCGATCTGGTGCGCGAGCAGATCCAGATCGCCGAGGGCCGCCCGCTGACCTTGCGCCAGCAGGATGTGGTGTTCCGCGGCCACGCCATCGAATGCCGCATCAATGCCGAGGATCCGCGCACCTTCGCCCCATCGCCCGGCCTGGTGAAGATGTTCCACGCCCCCGGCGGCATGCACGTCCGCGTCGATAGCGGGCTTTACACCGGCTACCGCGTACCGCCTTATTATGATTCGATGATCGCCAAGCTGATCGTTTACGGCACCACCCGCAACGGCGCGCTCCGCCGCCTGCGCCGCGCGCTGGAGGAATTCGTCATCGAGGGGCCCACGACGACGATCCCGCTGCACCAGGCGTTGCTCGACGATCCGGATTTCCAGGCCGGGGACTATACGATTAAATGGCTGGAGGAATGGCTGGCGAAACAGGGGTGAGGCGCGTTCGCCTCCCGTCAACCAATACCCGTCATGCTGAACGTGTTTCAGCATCCAGGCGCGGTCATCCGCCTCACTGACACCGTCGCTGAGCTGACTGACCGCGCCTAGATCCTGAAACAAGTTCAGGATGACGAAAACAAGGGAAATACCGAGTGACAGTGACGACCCGGCCGACCCCGCGCTGCTCACCGTCACACGAAGCGCGCGCCGCATGAGCATCCTCGAACCCGGCCGCAATTGCTGGCGCATCGAACCCGCCACCCGCGCGACGGTGATCGTTGACGCCGAACGCTATTTCAAAATGGCGCGCGCCGCGATGCTCAAGGCGCGCTCGCAGATCTTCCTGGTCGGGTGGGATTTCGACGCACGCATCGATCTCGCCCCCGATGGCGATGTCAGCGACGGCGCCCCGCGCACCATCGGCGATTTCATCCTGTGGCTGGTCGAGCATAATCCCGAACTGCACGTTCATACGCTGCGCTGGGATACCGGCGCGATCAAGACGCTGGGCCGCGGCTCGACCATCGTCACCATCGCCAAATGGATGATGCACAAGCGCATCCACACCAAGCTCGACGGCTATCACCCGCTCGGCGCGTCGCATCACCAAAAGATCATCGTGATCGACGATTGCCTGGCCTTTGCCGGCGGCATCGACATGACCAGCGAGCGCTGGGATACGCGCGAGCATCTCGACGATCAGCCGCACCGCACGCTGCCGCGGAGCAAGAAACAATATAAGCCGTGGCACGACGCCACCACCGCGCTGGCCGGCCCGGTCGCCAAGGCGCTGGGCGAGCTGTGCCGCGATCGCTGGGAACTGGCCGGCGGCGGGCGCGTGCCCGTGCCCAGCCAGGTGCACGATTGCTGGCCCGACGCGCTCGACGTGGATTTCAGCGATGTCGAAGTGGCGATCTCGCGCTCCGAGCCGGAAATGCCCGATCGCCAGCCCGTGCTGGAGATCGAAAACCTGTATCTCGATCTGATCGCCAGCGCCAAGCGCACCATCTATGCCGAGAGCCAATATTTCGCCTCGCGCAAGATCGCCGAGGCCATTGCACGACGCCTCGACGAGCCCGACGGTCCCGAGATCGTCATCATCAATCCCGTCACCGCGCAAGGCTGGCTCGAACCGATCGCCATGGACAGCGCGCGCGCCCGATTGATCGAGGCGCTGCGGCACCGCGACGTGCATCAGCGGCTGCGCATGTATCACCCGGTCACCGTCGGCGGCGAACCGATCTATGTCCACGCCAAGATCCTGGTCGTCGATGACGAGGTGCTGCGCGTCGGCTCGTCCAATTTCAACAATCGCTCGATGCGGCTCGATACCGAATGCGACGTGACGATCGACGCCGATCACGGTGCGGATCGCCACTGCATCACGACGATCCGCGACGGGCTGATCGCCGAGCATCTCGGCGTCGCGCGCGACGTGGTGACGGCGCGCATCGCCGAGACCGGGTCGTTGATCGAGACGATCGAAAGCCTGCGGGGCGCGGGACGCAGCCTGGTCAGCTATGAAGTACCGGACATCACGGCGGTCGAAAAATGGCTCGCCGACAATGAAGTGCTCGATCCCGAAGGCCCGGCCGAGATGTTCGAAACCTTCAGCAATCGCGGCCTGTTTCGCCGGTTGTGGCACCGGCGACGGAAATAGCCGCCAGCCCCGCCCCCACCGTCACCCTGGCCTCCCCCCACCGTCACCCCGGCCTCCCCCAACCGTCACCCCGGGCTTGACCCGGGGCCCAGCTTCTTCTGCCGCGCCGCGAACTGAAAGCTGCGCCCCGGGTCAAGCCCGGGATGACCAACAAGGTGGCCTACCCCCCACCCCCCGTCATCCCAGCGAAAGCTGGGATCTCAGCCGCTCTGTCCCGCGCCATCCGCATGAGACCCCAGCTTTCGCTGGGGTGACGATAGCGGTGGGGTGACGAGCGCCCCCCGCCCCGCTAATGCAGCCCGCATGACCGCCATCACTCCGCAAATCGTGGCCGACCACGGCCTGTCTCCCGAAGAATATGAGCGCGTGCTCGTCGCCATGGGGCGCGAGCCCAACATCACCGAGCTCGGCATCTTCTCGGTCATGTGGTCGGAGCATTGCAGCTACAAATCCAGCCGCATCCACCTCAAGAAGCTCCCGACCACCGGCCCGCAGGTGATTTGCGGCCCGGGCGAAAATGCCGGCGTGGTCGATATCGGCGACGGCCCCAATGGCACCAAGCTCGCGGCGATCTTCAAGATGGAGAGCCACAACCACCCGTCGTACATCGAGCCCTATCAGGGCGCGGCGACCGGGGTCGGCGGCATCCTGCGCGACGTGTTCACGATGGGCGCGCGGCCGATCGCCAATCTCAACGCGCTGCGCTTCGGCCGCCCCGATCATCCCAAGATGCGCCACCTGATCGCCGGCGTGGTCCACGGCATCGGCGGCTACGGCAATTGCGTCGGCGTGCCCACGGTCGGCGGCGAGGTCAATTTCCACCCGGCCTATGACGGCAACATCCTGGTCAACGCGATGACCGTCGGCGTCGCCGAGCAGGACAAGATCTTCTATTCCGCCGCCTCCGGCATCGGCAATTCGATCGTCTATGTCGGCAGCAAGACCGGCCGCGACGGCATCCACGGCGCGACCATGGCCTCGGCCGATTTCGGCGAGGATGCCGAGGCCAAGCGCCCCACCGTCCAGGTCGGCGATCCCTTCACCGAGAAATTGCTCATCGAAGCCTGCCTCGAACTCATGGAATCGGACGCCATCGTCGCCATCCAGGACATGGGCGCCGCCGGCCTCACCTCCTCCGCGGTCGAGATGGCCAGCAAGGGCGGCGTCGGCATCGAATTGATCATGGAGGACGTGCCGCAGCGCGAAACCGGCATGACCCCGTATGAGATGATGCTCAGCGAAAGCCAGGAGCGCATGCTCATGGTCTTGAAGCCCGGCCGCGAGGATTTCGCCGAGGCGATCTTCCGGAAATGGGAGCTCGATTTCGCGGTGATCGGCAAGGTCACCGATACCGGCCGCATGGTGCTCAACTGGCACGGCGAAGTGGTCGCCGACATTCCCCTCGCCCCGCTGGCCGACGAGGCTCCGCTTTACGATCGCCCGCACGTCCCCACGCCCAAGCGCGCGGAATTGACCGACGCGCCCGAAAGCACCGATCCGGTGGCCGATCTGATCGCCCTGATGGGCTCGCCCGACATTGCCAGCCGGCGCTGGATCTGGGAGCAATATGACCACATGGTCGGCGCCGACACGGTGCAGCGCCCCGGCGGCGACGCCGCCGTGGTGCGCGTCCACGGCACGCAAAAGGGCCTGGCCATGACCACCGATTGCACGCCGCGCTACTGTTTCGCCGATCCGGTCGAGGGCGGCAAGCAGGCCATTGCCGAAGCGTGGCGCAACCTCACCGCGGTCGGCGCGACCCCACTCGCGGTGACCAACTGCCTCAACTTCGCCAACCCGCAGCGCCCCGAGATCATGGGCCAGATCGTCGGCTGCCTCGACGGCATGAGCCAGGCGTGCATCGCGCTCGACTTCCCCATCGTCAGCGGCAACGTCTCGCTCTACAATGAGAGCAAGGCCACGGGCGGCGGCAGCGCCATCCTGCCGACCCCGGCGATCGGCGGGCTCGGCCTGCTCGCCGATTGGTCGAAAAGCTGCACGATCGGCTTCAAGGGCGCCGGCGACACCGTGCTGGTGATCGGCGAGCGCGGCGGCGATCTCGGCCAGTCCTTGTGGCTGCGCGAATTGCACGGCCGTGAGGACGGCCCCCCGCCCCCGGTCGATCTCACCGCCGAACGCCGCACCGGCGATTTCATCCGCGCCCAGATCCTGAACGGCGCGATCACCGCGTGTCACGATGTGTCTGATGGCGGCCTCGCCGTCACGCTCGCCGAAATGGCCTTGGCCTCGGATCTGGGCGTGCTCGTCACCGAGCCGCAGCCATTCGGCATCGCCGGCTCGTTGTTCGGCGAGGACCAGGGCGTCTATGTCGTCACCGTCTGCGACACCTGCCTGGCCGATTTCATGGTTGCCGCGCACAAGGCCGATGTCCCCGCCGATCCCTTGGGCCGGGTGATCCACGATCGCCTGATCTTCGAACTCGACGAAGGCGACTGGACCGTCACCATCGCCGATCTGCGCGCGGTGCACGAAGGCTTCTTCCCCAAATTGATGGGCGCCGAAGACAAGCTCGCCTGAGCCGAATCACCTACTCGTACACCCCACCGTCATCCCGGCCTTGAGCCGGGACCCAGCTTCTTCTTCCACCGGCCAAAGAAGCTGGGCCCCGGATCAAGTCCGGGGTGACACCGGCGGTAAATGCGAATCACCCGCAATATCCCTTGCGAACGTGTCGCATTAGCTCCATACCCTCCCCACGCGGAGGGAATGCCAACATGGTCGTGTGCGTGTGTAATGCCATTCGAGAAACCCAGCTCAGGGAAGCCGCGCGCAATGGCGCGACCAGCGCCTGCCAGGCCTATCGCAGCCTCGGCCGCCAGCCGAAATGCGGTCAATGCGTCCCGTTCGCGCGATCCATTATCGATTCGGAACGTGCTGCTGCGTAACAGTCGCAACCCCTGAAAACCGCAGAAATCAGCCGTTTAAGCCTGTCGTTACGCCCCCGTTTGCGCTATAGAATGCGCAACAACGGAGCGAAAACATGCGTGGCGATCCCCAAGTAATCGAATATCTCAACGAGGTGCTCAAGAACGAGCTGACCGCGATCAACCAATATTGGCTGCATTACCGGCTCTACGATCACTGGGGCGTGCGCAAGCTCGCCGAGTTCGAGAAGCACGAATCGATCGACGAGATGAAGCATGCCGATTGGGTGGCGGAGCGCATCCTGTTCCTCGATGGCCTGCCCAATTTCCAGCTGCTCGGCCGCCTGCGCATCGGTGAATCGGTGCAGGAAGTGCTGCAGGCCGATCTCGATCTCGAAATGGAGGCGCTGCCGCCGTTGCGCGACGCGATCGAGCATTGCGAAAAGGTCCGTGACTATGTCAGCCGCGATCTGTTCCGCAAAATCCTCGACAGCGAGGAAGAGCATGTCGACACGCTCGAACGGCAGTTCGAAATGATCAGCCGCATGGGCATCGAAAACTACGTCCAGCTGCAGAGCAAGCCGGCCAACGAAGAGATCGCCTGAGCGACGTCACCGCAGGCGCCAAGGGGTTGGTCTGACCCCTCCCGTCACCGTCGCCCCGGACCCGTTCCGGGGTCCACTGCTCCGCACAAGCAACGGCTTGAGAGAATGTGGCACGGTGGACCCCGGAACAAGTGCGGGGTGACAAATAGAAGGCCCCGCGAACGACGGGGACCGATAGCGGTGATAGTGCGAGCCTAGCGCCTCAAACCGTCCGCCGGCCAAACCCCATGGTCGGCCGCCGCTCCACCAGCGGGTTGGCCTCTCGCTCCAGCAGCACCAAGGTCTGCTCGAACAGCGGGCGCAGCGCCACCACCGGCTCCAGCGCCTCTTCCGGCGTGTCCTGGGCCTCGACACAGTCGCGCGCGATCATTTCGATCCGCTCGGCCAAAGCCGCAAGCGGCTCCGCGCCGAACTGGATCGCTTCGCCTTTCAGCGTGTGCGCCGGTATGACCATCGCCGCCGCGTTCAGCGCGCGCATCGCCGCCTCAATCGCGTCCAGCGACTTGACGCCGTCCTCGCGAAAATAGCCCAGAATGCGCACGAACCCCGCCCCCAGCTCGCTTCGCGCGCGCTGATAAGCGGGCCAATTGACCAATGTGCTGCCTTCGAACGACACGGCAATCTCCGCATCGGGCCGCTGCCCCGATGTTGCAGCACGAGTCTTAATCTCGCGAGGTAAACGATCGGTTCACAGACATTACGATTTAGTATTGATCCATGTCATATTGGTCGCATCGCGAAACTATACTGCAACATTAGTAGGGCCGGATCGGTATCAACTGTCGAACGGATTTTTCGGCGCGCGCAGCGTCAGCCGTACCGGCACCGCACCGAAGCCCAGATCGCGGCGGATGCCGTTAATCAGATAGCGCTGATAGCTCATCGGCAACTGGTCGACGCGCGTGCCGAACAAGATGAAGCCCGGCGGGCGCGTCTTGGCCTGGGTCAGATAGCGCAGCTTGATGCGCTTGCCGCCCGGCGCCGGCGGTGGATTGGCGTCGACGGCCTTTTCGAACCAGCGGTTGAGCTCGCCCGTGCCGATCCGCTTCGACCAGATCTCGCGGGTCTCGAACGCCACCTTGAGCAGCATGTCGAGCCCCTTGCCGGTCGCCGCCGACACGGTCAGCACGGGAATGCCGCGCGCCTGGCTCAGCCCCTCTTCCAGCGCCGCCTTGACGCCGTTGAACAGCGAGCTGGCATGTTCCGCGACATCCCATTTGTTGAGCGCGACGATCACCGCCCGGCCTTCCTGCAACGCCGCATCGGCAATGCGCAGGTCCTGCGATTCAAGGCCCCGCGTGGCATCCAGCAACAGCACGACGACTTCGGCGAAATCGATCGCGTGCAGCGCATCGGCGACCGACATCTTCTCGAGCTTGTCCTGCACGTTGGCGCGCTTGCGCATGCCGGCGGTATCGATCAGCCGCACCGCGCGGGGTTCGCCATGTTCGTCGGTCCAGGTCCAGTCGACCGCGATCGAATCGCGCGTAATGCCCGCTTCGGGCCCGGTGATCAGCCGCTCTTCGCCCAGGATGCGGTTGATCAGCGTCGATTTGCCCGCATTCGGCCGCCCGACGATGGCGAGCTTCAGCGGCGCGCTGAGATCGTCCTCGTCATAGTCGGGCTCGTCTTCGATCGGCTCGATATCGATGAACGGCTGCAGCGCCTCGAACAGGTCGCCCATGCCCTCGCCATGTTCGGCCGAGAGCTGCACCGGATCGCCATAGCCAAGCGACAGCGATTCGAGGATCCCGGCCTCGCCGGCTTTGCCTTCCGCCTTGTTGGCGACGAGGATGATCGGCGTGTCCGAACCGCGCAGCCAGCGCGAAATCTCTTCCTCCAGCGGCACGATGCCGACGCGCGCATCGAACATGAACAGAGCGACGTCCGCTTGTGCAACGGCGGCTTCGGTCTGCTGGCGCATGCGGCCGGGCAAGGTCGCCGCATCCTGATCCTCATAGCCGGCGGTATCGATGATGCGGAATTCGACCCCGACCAAAGTGGCGTCGCCCTCGCGCCGATCGCGCGTCACGCCGGGGCGATCGTCGACCAGCGCCAGCTTCTTGCCGACGAGGCGGTTGAACAGAGTCGATTTGCCGACATTCGGCCGGCCGATAATCGCGACCACAGGGAGTTTGGACATGGGGGGCCCTTAGCCCGGTTGGCGGCAAAGGTCACGTGGCGTGAAGCGCACTCCGGCTACCCACCCCATTACCAGCTACTACCACCCCGGCGGACGCCGGGGCCCAGTCGGGAAACAGCAGTTGGCGGGCGCTGCGCGCCGTGACGTCGGCCATCGCACCTGGGCCCCGGCGTCCGCCGGGGTGGTACGTTTCTCGGTACCACCCGAAGCGCCGGAATCACCGATACGCCGTAATCCGCCCCTTCATATCCAGCACGTACAGCGTGCCATTGACCACGATCGGCGCCAGGTTGAACGGCGCGCCGCCGTCGATCACCGTGCCGACCTCGCCGCTCGCCACCGAGGCGGAGACGATCTCGCCGTCCGAATTGGTCACGATCAGCCGGTTGCCCGCCACGATCGGCCCGAACCAGGTGATCGCGCCCGAGCGCTTCTTCTCATTGTCGAACGCCTTCAACTGGCTGATCCACCGCACCATGCCGGTGGCGCGCGACAGGCACACCAATTTGGCGTCGTCGGTCACCAGGAACAGCCATTCGCCGGCGATCGACGGTGTCGAAATGCCGGCAAAGTTCTGCGACCAGATACGCCGCCCGGTGCCGACATCGATCGCCACCGTGCGCCCGCCCTGCCCGACGGCATAGACGCGGCCCTGATCGATCACCGGCGCGGCGTCGATATCGGCGAGCGACGAGACCGAGGTCGAGATGGCCGAGCGCGACAGCGCGTCCTGCCACAAAGCACGACCATTTTCCGAACGATAGGCGTTGAGTTCGCCCGAGGAGAAGCCGGCGACGATCGTGCTCGAGCTTGCCGCCGGCGCCGCGACGCCGAACACGCCCTGCGATTCGAGGCTGCCCGAGGCGGCCCAGGCGACCTTGCCGTCCTCTTGCGCCAGCGCGAACAATTGGTTGTCCTGGCTCAGCACATAGACGTTGCCATAGGCGATGGTCGGCGCGCCGCGCAGCGGCCCGCCCGGCTTGACGCGCCACAATTCCTTGCCGTCGCTGGCATCCAGCGCGACGACGTCGCCGAGCCCGTCGGTGGCATAGAGTTTGCCGTCGTCGAAGCTGACGCCGCCGCCGAACCGCGCCGATTTATTATCGTCATTCTTGACCAGGCTGGCCGACCACAGCTTGGCGCCGGTATCGGCGGCAAAGGCATGGACCGTGGCATCCACGTCGATCGCGTACAGGCGGTTGCCCGAGACGACCGGCGCCGCACCGAGCCGCTGGCGGTTGCTGCCGCCATTGATCTGCGCGGTCCAAACGCGGTTGATCGTCTCGGGCAGCGCGAGCTGGCCCATCGATTTGGCCGCATTGCCGCCCGGCTGGGTCCAGTCGCTATTGGTTTCGGCCGGCGGCAACAGTACCTGCACGCTGGCCAGCGACTTGTCCGCCTCGACCGCGGATTCGGACAGCAGGATCGGCACGCGATCGCCGAGCACCGGGGTCTTGGTCTTGCCGCCCTTGAAGATGCCGCAGGCGCTGAGCGCGATCAGCGCCGCGATCGCCGCCGAGGTCCGGAGGCTGTGCGCGCGAGTCCTGGTCATCATAGAGCCTTCTTTTGTTCAGTCTGTACGGTCGCGTCCACGCCCATCGCCCCGGCCATCTGAATGGCGCGTTGACGGATACTATCGGGCACCTTCTCGTCGCGGGCGATGGCGGCGAACGTCTGCGCCGCAAGATCTTTGCGATTCTGCCGCACATAGGCGGCGGCAACGAGTTCGCCGGCGCTGCCGAACCAGGGATTGCCGGCCACGGCCAGCGGCTTGAGCCGCGCCACGACGACGTCGGGCTTAAGCGTATCGAATTCCGCCGTGGTCTGCCGCACCAGCGCGAGATCGCGGAACGGCTGTTCCAGCGAGGTATCGGCCGCCACTTCGGCGAACTTGGCGGCGGCGCCCTTCAGGTCGCCCTTGAGCAGCAACTGATCGGCCAGCAGGAAGCGCGCCGTGACGCGGTAACCCTCGACCTTGGACTCGCCCAGCGCCTGCAATTGCTTCGGCACGACGGTCGGCTTGGCCGCCAGTTCGTCGAACCCGGCCTGCAATTGCTCGCCTTCAACCCCGGCTTGCTCGGTCTGGTGATGGCGCCAATAGAGGAAGCCCGCAAACAGCGCGAGCGCCAGCACGATGGCGCCGATGATCCCCCAGCCATAGCGCGTCCACACGCTGGTCAGTTGATCGCGGCGGAGTTCTTCGTCGACCTCGCGCAGGAATGCTTCGTCGGTTTTCGGCGGGACGGCCAAGGCAGGCTCCAGATACAGGCAAGGAAGGCGCGGACCTTAGCGGCGCGCACGGCCAAGGGGAAGAGAATCAATCGGCGGCGTCGAGGCACCGATGCACCACCTCCCGTCACCCCTGCGCAGGCAGGGGCCTATTGCTCTCTCCCCCAGCTTCACCGCTTGAGGAAGCAGCGATAGGCCCCTGCCTGCGCCGGGGTGACGGAAGAGAGAATGGAACCCCTCACTCCTTCGGCTGATACGTCTGCTCCGGCCCCGGAAAGGCGCGCGATCGCACATCCGTCGCATAGGTCTCCACAGCAGCGGAAATCCGCCCGCCCAGATCGTCGAACTTCTTCACGAACCGCGCCGTGCGCTCGAACATGCCCAGCATGTCCTCGGTCACCAGCACCTGCCCGTCGCACTCCGCCGACGCGCCGATGCCGATCACCGGGCACGACACTTCCGCCACGATCGCGCGCGCCAGCGGTTCGACCACGCCTTCCGCGACGATCGCAAACGCCCCCGCCTCGGCGATCGCCCGCGCATCGCCGATGATCTTGGCATGTTCGGCATTGCTGCGCCCGCGCGCGCCATAGCCGCCCAGCGCGTTCACTGCCTGCGGGGTCAGCCCGATATGCCCCATCACGGGTATGCCGCGTGCGGTGAGAAACGCGACGGTCGGCGCCATCGCTTCGCCGCCCTCCATCTTCACCGCCGCCGCGCCGGTCTCGGCCATGATCCGCGCGGCCGAGGCAAAGGCCTGTTCCGGGCTCGCCTCATACGTCCCGAACGGCATGTCGATCACCACCACCGCATGATAGGATCCGCGCACCACCGCGGCGCCATGCGCGCACATCATGTCGAGCGTGACCTGCAGCGTCGAGGGAAAGCCGTAGATCACCTGCCCCAGGCTATCGCCGACCAGCAGCAGGTCGCAATGCGGATCCAGCAATTGCGCCATCCGCACGGTATAGGCGGTGAGCATGACCAGCGGCTCCTGCCCCTTGCGGCGCTGGATCGCCGGCACGGTCAGGCGCTTCATCGGCGCCGGCATGGGATTGGCGCGGCTGGTCGCGGTGTCGATCGTGAAGGTCGTGGACATGGCTCTTGGCTAGCCGAACAGCGCCGCGGTGGCCAGTGCTCAGACGATCCAGCCGCGCTGCCGCGCGCGCGCCGCGCACCAGACCTGCACCACGGCGATGGCCGCAATCACGATCGGGAAGCCCGCCGCCCCGACAACGCCCTTCACCGCGATCAGATCGGTCACCGCGAAGATATAGCCGAACATCGCGATGACCAGCACCAGCGAGGCAAGCAGCACCGGCTGGGCAAGGGCCGATCGCGCCAGCAGCAGCACGCCCCCAATCAGCCCGGTCCACACCGCCGCGCCGTACAGCCACATGAACCAGCCCGGGCGGCTGGCGCGCAGCGCGCGATCATAGTCCGACATCGCGGCCACCGCGGCGGGCGACATGGTCAGGTCCATATAGAAAGCCGCCACGCCGACCACGCCCCAGAGAGTTATCAGCCCGGCAACCAGCCAGAACCAGCGCGGTGCTTTGCTACGTACGGCCATGATGCGCTCCCCTATTGCCAGGGAAACTGCCCGTTCCGGTACGGAAAGGCAACAGCCGCACCTCCGGTGACAGCCAGCGGCAATGATCTAGCTGCGACATTGCCGTTCTTGTTCTCCCGCGAAAGCGGGAGCCCAGGGTTACAAGCACCACCGCTCGTGGCCCTGGGCCCCCGCTTTCGCGGGGGAACGGTAAGGCGGGCACAGAGGCAACCCCGCCAACCAATATCGGTCACCGATAGCGAAGCTGCCCCCCCTTACTCGACCGTCACGCCCTTCCAGAACGCAAACCGCCCGGCAATCTCGGCCGCCGCCGCCTTGGGCGCCGGATAATACCACACGGCATCGGCATTGCGCGCGCCGTCCACCACCAAGGTCTTGTAGCTGGCATCGCCCTTCCACGGGCAATGGCTGTGCGTCGCGCTCTCCTCGAGCAGCGCCGCATTCACGCTGTCGGCAGGGAAATAATGATTGCCCTCGACCACGACCGTGTCGTCCGATTGGGCGATGATCGCCCCGTTCCAGCGTGCCGTCGGCATGTGTGCGCTCCTATGCGGTGATCACGCCCAGATAGGTATCCGGCTTGAACCCTGCCAGCAGCACCTCGCCTTGCACGATCACCGGCCGCTTGATCATCGATGGCTGCGCCAGCATCAGCGCCACCGCTTTGTCCTCGTCCAGCCCGGCGCGATCCGCCTCGGGCAATTTGCGGAACGTCGTCCCCGCGCGGTTGAGCAACGTCTCCCACCCCAGCCGCGCGGTCCAGCCGCGCAACGTCGCTTCGTCGATCCCGGCCTTCTTATAATCGTGAAACGTGTACGCCACGCCCTCAGCGTCGAGCCAGGTCCGCGCCTTCTTCACCGTGTCGCAATTGGGAATACCGTATAAAACCGTCATCCATCGTCCTTCAAGAACCGCCCGAGCGTGACGACCGACTGCCGCTCCAGCCCGAGACTTTCATAAAACCCCAGCGCCGCGTCATTATCGTCGCGCACCATCAGCTGCACCTTGGGCGCGCCCTGCCCGCGCAGCCAATCCTCCGCCGCCGCCATCAGCGCCCGCCCGTGGCCACCACGCCGCGCCGCCGCCGCCACGGCGAGATAATAGACCCAGCCGCGATGCCCATCGAACCCGACCATCACGCTGCCGACGATCGCGCCGTCCTCGCGCAACACCAGGATCGTGCTGCTCGGCGTGGCCAGCGCCAGCGCGAAATCGGCCTGCGGGTCGTTCCACGGCCGGGTCAGCCCGGCCGCCTGCCACAACGCGACCACCGCGGCGCGGTCGTCCGCCGTCGCCGCGCCGATCATCGCCGCTGCTTGGCCAGCTCGCCGTCGAACGCCACCCGCGCCTCGCGCACCAGCGTCGGCAGGGCCGCGCGATCGACCAGCGCCCCCCGCGCCGCCCGCGCGCGCAGCTCGTCCAGCTCGGGATGGAACGGCAAAACGATATCCGCCGACCGCGCGCCAAGCTTGGCAAAGCTGCGCCGGAAATCGCCGACGATCCCCGGATAGCGCCGATTGCCCACCAGCTTGTTGCCCGCCACCGTCACCGAACAGGCGAACAGCACGTCCACCGGCTTGCCCGCCTGCCGCAACCGCAGCGACCAGCTCGTGCAGCCCGGCGTATGCCCCGGCGTCGCCACCGCGGTCAGCGTCACCCCGCCCAAGGTCACGCGTTCGCCGTCGCGGATCGCGCGGTCCACTGTCACCGCCGGGAAGCGGAGCACGCCGTAATTCGTCTCCCCCGGCGGCACGCCCGTCTCCAGCGCCGCCCGGTCGCCTGCGCCGGCCACCAGCCTGGCCCCGCTGGCCCGCTTCAGCGCCGCCAGCCCGCCGGCATGATCGGCATGCGCATGGCTCAGCAGCAGGATCTTCACGTCGCGCATCTTCACGCCCCGCGCCACCACCGAGCGCTCGATCGCCGCGGCATTCTCCGCCATCGTCCCGTCGATCAGGATCGCCCCGGCAGAGGTATGGATCAGATACGCCGCCAGCCCTTCCGTGCCGACATAGTCGATCGGCCCGATCAGCTGGAACGGCGCGGTCGGCTGCGTCCAGTCCGGCGGATCGGCCGCCACGGCGGGCGTCGCAAGCAGTGCCAACGGTAGCGCAAGCAACCCCCGGGCGATCACGTCGATCGTCGGCACGCGATCATTCCATACTCGCTGCGTCATTGGTCCAACCTGTGCAAAATGAATGTCGCGTTATCTGCCGGCATCGGCCTCGTCGCGCAATCGCCCGTAGCATGGCAGCATATCAGCCGAACGCCGGGACCGTCAGGCGCCGCCGGCGTTGCCGATCTATGTCGCCAGCCCGATCAGCGGCAGCATCGCTGCGCGCAGCCCGTCGCCGGTCGCGGTCAGGCGGATCGGGCCGCCACGGTCGCCGGCCTGGACGATCGCCATACACAGGCCGTTAAAGGCCGAGCGCGCGCTGGCATGGTCGGGTTCGAGGCAGCGCGGGTCGCCATTGCCGACGCCGAGCAGCTTGGCGTCACCCTCCAGCTTGAACGAGACGCGATTGCGCGCCGTCGGCACCTCGCGGCCCTGCGCATCCAGGATCGCCGCGCGCACCACCGCGACCGCGCCGGGGGCGAGGCTGCGGCGCTCGCTGGTCAGCCCGATCCGCGCCGCCGTGCCGGTCGTCTCGCGCGCGTCGGTGAGGATATGGCGGCCGCCTGCGAAACCGCGCGCCTCGATCCGCCCCGCCGCATAGGGCACCTGCCATTCCAAATGGCGGTTGCGCGTTACCGTCTTGCGGCCAAGGCTACGGCCATTGACGATCAGTTCGACCGCGTCGCAATTGCTATGCACCCACACCGCGACATCCTGCCCCTCGCGCCCCGCCCAGTTCCAGTGCGGGAACAGGTGCAACACCGGCTTCGAGCCCCACCAGGCGCGGTAATAATGGTAATTGTCCTTGGGGAAGCCGCAACTGTCCATCTGGCCGAAATTGGAGCCGTTTTCCGGCCAGCGCTCGAACGGCGTCGGTTCGCCGCGATAGTCGAACCCGGTCCACACGAACCCGCCGGCCAGAAACGGCCGCGCATCATAGAAGCTCCACCAGGTCTCCGCCGTGGTCGCCCATTTGGGAAAATCGGTGTCGTAAGCCGGCACGATCCCGGCGGCGTCGTCGCGCTTATATTCGCCGCGCGTCATCACCGTGCTGCCCGTCTCGGTGCCGATCATCGGCATCGTCGGATGCGCGGCATGATAGGGGTCGATCGCATCGAGATAATAATTGCAGCCCATCACATCGAGCACCGGCGAGGCGCCTTCGCCGAACTTGCCGTTGAACGCCTCGGTCACGGGCCGCGTGCCATCGAGTTCGTAGATGCGGCGCTTCATCGTCGCGGCGATGCGCGCGCCGGTCGCGGTGCCGCGGTGGATCTCCTCGTTGCCGATGCTCCACAGGATGACGCTGGGATGGTTGCGGCCCTGGCGGACCATGCGGTCGAGCTGGCTCATCCCTTCCGCGTTGCTCGACATCTGGCGGGTCTCGTCCATCACCAATATGCCCATCCGGTCGCACGCGTCGAGGATCGCGGGCGACGGCGTATGGTGGGTCGAGCGATAGGCGTTGGCGCCCATCTCCTTCAATCGCTCGAGCCGCCAGACGTGCAGGCTGTCGGGCACCGCAAAGCCGACGCCGGCATGATCCTGATGGTTGCACGTGCCCTTGATCTTCACCGGGGCGCCGTTGAGGAAAAAGCCGTGATCGGGATCGAAGCGGATCGTGCGAATGCCGAACCGGCTGACGTCGCGATCGACCGCCGCGCCGGCGATGACGATCTCGCTGGCCAAGGTATAAAGCTGCGGCGTCTCCAGCGACCATAAGGCCGGATCGGACAGACGCGTTTGCTGCGCGACGGTGCTCCGGCCCCAGGCGGGCAGCGTAACCGGATCGGACAGCAGGTCGGCAACGATGCGCCCGTCGGGCGCGCTCACGCGTGAGCGCAGGCGCGCGGTGATCGCGGGGCCGTCATTGTCGATCTCGGTCGCCAGGCGCACGATCGCGCCCGCCGCGCTCAGCTCGGTGCGGGCAGTGGCGCCCCATTGCCGGATATGCGCCGGCGCGGTCTTGACCAGCCGGACCTGGCGGTACAGCCCGGCACCCTCATAGGACCATGCCTCGCCCAGGCTGACGTCGCAGCGCACGACCAGGATATTCTCTTCGCCCGGCCTGGCGAAATCGGTGATGTCGATGCGGAACGGCGCATAAGCGCTCTCGTTCGATCCCACGACGAAGCCGTTGAGGATGACCAGGCAGTTGCGCGAGACGCCGTCGAATTCGAGCGACAGGCGTTTGCCGGCGTCCTGCGCGGCAATCGGCAAGCTGCGGCGATACCAGCCCACGCTGGTCGCAGGCCATAGCCGGCCAAGCGGCTTGAAGCCCTGATAGGCGCCGGTGCGGTCGGCATCCGATCCGGCCGGGCCGAAGCGCTCGAACGGCAGGTCGACCGCCCAATCGTGCGGCAAGTCGATCGCCTGCCAGCCGCTGGCGTCGAACCTGGCCTCGGCCACCGGCGTGCCGACATCGCCCGATTTGCCATAAGTGTCGTGGCTCGCGCCGAAGCCGAAATCCTTCGCCGGATCGGCGGCATGGCCGAGCGCGAAGCGCCAGCCGCGATCGAGCGGCACGGTGGCGCGCGGATCGTCGGCGCCGCGGCGCGCGGCAGCGGTTCGCAGCGGCAGGGCAAGCGCGAGTCCGCCCGCCGCGCCGGCGGTCTTGAGCAGCGCGCGGCGGGACGGGCGGGACATGGGCGATCCTTGCGACGAGAGACGTGCCGGCGGCCCCGGGGGCAGGCGCGCCGGCACGCGGACGATCAGAACGCGACGGTGGCGCCGATAAAGATCGTCCGGCCGAGCGCATCATAGACGCCCGGATAGGTGTTGCCATTGCCGAAGCTCGCCAGGATGCCCTGCGCGATCGCCGGGGGATCCTTGTCGAGCATGTTGTTCACCCCGGCCCGCAGCGTCAGCCCGTCAGTGAAGTTGATCGTCGTGGCGAGATCGAAATAGCTATAGGCGTCGATCTTGCGGTTGATCACGCTGCCCTGCCCGGCGAGGAAGGCATTGTCCGACAGGCTCGAGAGCTTGACCTTGTCGAGATAGCGCCACGCCAGCGACAGCGTCGCCTGGTCTTTGCCCGGGACGACCCAGGTGGTGCGCAGCAGGTGGCGCCAGGTCGGCGACGGCTGGCCACAGGTATAACCGAACAGCCCCTTGCAATTATAGGTGCCGAGATCGGGCAGCGGCTCGGTGGTCAGGTCGAGCAGGTAGGTGCCGACCAGGTCGAAGTTGAGCTTGCCGAGGCGGTTGAGATCGAACGTGTAGCTGCTCGCCACGTCGAGGCCGGACGTCCGGAGCGAGCCGGTGTTGATGGTCGTGCCGACCACATAACCGTCGGTGCCGAACAATACGCCGCTGCGCGGATCGCGGTGGAACAGGCTGCAATAATAAGGATCGCCGGTCGATGCGCACTGGCTGATCACCAGGGATGGCGAGATCGTGCTGATATAGTCGTTCACCTTGATGTGGAAATAATCCAGCGACAGCGTGAAGTTGCCCAGCATCTTGGGCGTCAGCACCAGCCCGATCGTATAGGTATCGGCCTTTTCCGGCTTCACGTCGCGATTGCCGCCATATTGCTGCACGCACGTGCCCGCGGGGCATTCCGGGATCGAGCCATATTGGCCGGCGGTCACGCCGGTACGCTGGCAGACTTCGAGCGATGCGCTGGGATTGGCGCCGGCACACGGGTCGGTCGCGGTCACGTTGCCCAGCGCGACCGCGCCGAACAATTCGCCGATATTGGGTGCGCGGAAGGCGTGGTTATAGCTTGCGCGCAGCCGCAGGTCGCTGCTCGGCGCCCACGACACTTCGCCCTTGTAGGTGAAGGCTTTGAATTTTGACTCGAACCCGGTCGATTGCTGCTCGTTGTGATAGGACGAGTAACGCGCGCCGCCATTGATGGTCAGCGCCTTGGCAAAGCGCATGCCGGACAGGATCGGGATTTCGATCTCGCCATAGCCTTCGTTGACCGTGATCGATCCGTCCGAATCGACCGTGCCGTTCTGATGCGCGATGGCGTCGCCGGTGAAGTTCAGCGTCTCGCGGCGATGCTCGGCGCCAAGCGCGATGCCGACGCCGTTGCTGGCCCAGGGGGTCTGGATGCCATAATCGCCCAAATCGCCGTTGATCGTCGCCGAGAACACCGTCTGAGTGTTGCGGCTCTGCGTCGAGCTGTTGGAGAAGATATAGGGCAAAGATGCCGCGCTGATCGCGCCGGCGGCGAACACGTCGATCGGCCGGCAGTCCGGATCGCTGCCGTCGATCACCGACTGGCAGGTCGGCGTGCCGTTGACATTGACGACGTTGAGCGCGCGCTGCGCCTTCACGTTGTCGACATTGTTCATGTAGGTTTCGTTGTAGCGCACCAGCGAGCGCAAATAGTTGACGTCGTAGCTGAAGCCCTTGGCAAACGAGCCGCGCACACCCGCGGTATAGCGGAAATCCTCATGCCGCAGATCGTCGCGGCGCGGCGTGGTCAGGCGCAGGCCGATGAACGTGTCTTCGGTCTGCGCCGTGCCGGCCGCCGCGCCGCACAAGGTGGTCGCCTGGCTCGCCGAAAGATAGGGATTGTCGCAGTTGATCGTGAAGGTCGTGCCCTGGAACAGCGCCGACGGCGCCGCCTGCGACGTCGTATAGTCGTTCATGTACATGAAGCTGCCATAGATTTCGGCGAGCGGGCTGAACTTGAACTTGGCGAACGCGCCCGCCGTGTAGCGGCGATCCGAGCGCTGGAAATAGTTGGTCGGGGAATAGTTGTAGGCGAAGCTCGAATCGTACGGCACCCAGCTGTGCTGGCCATCCTTGGTATTGTTGAGCGTCTGCCCCTTATTCGGTCCGGTCAGCAAGGTGAACAGGCCGTACGTGTTGTTGCTCGATCCGCCGCAGGTCAGATCGGTCCCGGCATCGTTCGCTGGATCCAGCGCGCAGGCCGAAACGTCACGCGAATCCTGCGTCACCGCCTGCGCGGTGCGATAGCCGCCATAGACCGTGATATTGCCCCGCCCATCGGCGAAGTTCTTGCCATAAGCGGCGTTGATGTCGGTCTTGCCGCCGTCGAACACGGTGTCGGGCGCCTGTGTATAGCCCTTGGCCGCGGTCAGGCCGTGCAGATAGCTGTTATTATTGTCATGCTGGTTGATGCTGCTCTGCGCATCGAGCCGAAACCCGTCGAGATTGTCGCGCATCACGAAATTGACCACGCCCGATATGGCGTCCGACCCATAGACCGCGGACGCGCCGCCGGTCACCACGTCGATCCGCTGGACCAGCGACGACGGCACGAAGTTCACGTCGATCGCTTGCTGCGGCAGCATGCGCTGGCCGTTGAGCAGGATCAGCACACGGTTCGAGCCGAGGTTGCGCAGGTTGATGTTGGAGGTGCCGTCCGATCCGTTCGAGACGTTCTCGTTCGCATCGGCGGTGAACTGGGGCAGCTTGTTGAGCACGCTCTCGATGCTGGTCGCGCCCTGATATTTGATCTCGGCCTCGCCGACGATGGTCAGCGGGCTGTTGCTGCTCAGATCGGGGCGTCTGATACGCGTGCCGGTAACGACGATCTCGTCGCCCGGCTGGGGCGCCTCGGCGGCCTGTTCCGGCGCGGCGGGCGCGGTCGCGACCTGCGCGTGTGCGCTGGTCGACAGCAATCCCGTGAGCAGCGCGGCGAGTGCTGCGCTGCGTCGTGTGGCGCGTACCGTATGTCCCATATCTCGTCCCCAATCTGGCTTTAGCCTTGGGACGAATGCACCACGTTCGAATCACAGAGTCAAATATAATATACGATATCCAGTCTACTAAATAACATTTGTGGCAGGCCGGCGACACATTGGCCCCTGCGTATCTGGATATTTCTCGCTGGAATGTTGCGATAAGGTGCGGGTCTCGGACCAACACGCTCGCGGTGAGCACCGATTATTACCCGGGCGCACTCGATCCGCTGCGGCTCGGCTTTGCCATAACCCTGCCGCGCGGCGTCATGGCGCGGTGTAGCCCGGTCCGTGTCACCGCGGGCTGCCGGCTGCGGCCGTGAGCGGCGGCGGCGTGGCCGCGGCTACCGGTTAAAACGATACACGACGGCTTCCCGCAAGGCGCCGCTTGCCGCGGTGCCTTGCGGGAGTCAGCTCATTCCCACTCGATCGTGCCGGGCGGCTTGCTGGTATAATCATAGGTCACCCGGTTGATGCCCTTGACCTCGTTGACGATGCGCGTCGCCACGCGCGGCAGGAAGTCGCCCGGGAACTGGAACGCCTGCGCCGTCATGCCATCGGTCGAGGTCACCGCGCGCAACGCCAGCACATTGTCATAGGTCCGCCCGTCGCCCATCACGCCCACGCTGCGCACCGGCAGCAGCACCGCAAAGGCCTGCCAGATCGTGTCGTACAGCCCGGCCTTGCGGATCTCCTCGAGATAGATCGCATCGGCCTTGCGCAGGATATCGCAGCGTTCCTTGGTCACTTCGCCGGGAATGCGGATCGCCAGCCCCGGCCCGGGGAACGGATGCCGCCCGACGAACGCCGGCGGCAGGCCGAGCTCGACGCCAAGCGCACGCACCTCGTCCTTGAACAATTCGCGTAGCGGCTCGACCAATTGCATGTTCATGCGCTCGGGCAGGCCGCCGACATTGTGGTGGCTCTTGATCGTCACCGATGGCCCGCCGGTAAAGCTGACGCTCTCGATCACATCGGGATACAGCGTGCCCTGGGCGAGGAATTCCGCGCCGCCGACCTTCTTGGCCTCGGCCTCGAAGATATCGATGAACGCGCCGCCGATGAACTTGCGCTTGGCCTCGGGATCGGTGACCCCGGCCAGCCCGGCGAGGAACGTCTCTTCCGCATTCACGTGCACCAGCGGGATATTATAGGCGTTGCGGAACAGCGTCACGACCTGCTCGCTCTCGCCCGCGCGCATCAGCCCGTGATCGACATACACGCAGGTCAGCTGCTCGCCGATCGCCTCATGGATCAGCACCGCGCAGACCGACGAATCGACCCCGCCCGACAGCCCGCAAATCACTCGCCCCGTGCCGACCTGGGCGCGGATCTCGGCGATCTTGGCGGCGCGGAATTCGGCCATCGTCCAGTCGCCGGTCAGCCCGCACACGTGCCGGGCGAAATTGGCGATCAGCTTGGCGCCGTCTGGCGTGTGCGCCACTTCCATGTGGAATTGCGTGGCATAATAGCGCCGCGCATCATCGGCCACCACCGCGATCGGCGATCCCGGGCTCACCGCCACCGGCCGGAAGCCCGGCGCCAGCGCGGTGACCTTGTCGCCATGGCTCATCCACACCGTATGGCTCTCGCCCGTCTGCCACACGCCGTCGAACAGCACGCAGTCGTCGGTCACGTCGATCACGGCATGGCCGAACTCGCCACTCTCGCCGAGCGTCACGTTGCCGCCCAATTGATGCATCAGCACCTGCTGGCCATAACAGATGCCCAGGATCGGCACGCCGCTGTCGAGGATCGCCTGCGGAATGCGCGGGGATCCCGCGTCGAGCACCGATGCCGGGCTGCCCGACAGAATCACGCCCTTGGGCGCCATCCGCTCGAACGCCGCCGCGGCGGTGGTGAACGGCGCAATCTCGCTATACACCCCGGCCTCGCGCACCCGGCGCGCGATCAACTGCGTCACCTGGCTGCCGAAATCGACGATGAGAATGGAATCGGGATGCTGGGTCATGGCGCCAGATAGCGAGGGTCTGCCGGAGACGCCAGCCCATCGTCAAAACGGTCGCCCCGGGGGACGGCGAGACGCCCTATTCGTCACCCCGGGCTTGACCCGGGGCCCCGCTTCTTCTTCCTTATGCTAATGGATCGCGAACCGGGCGGCTGGGTCTATATCATGGCGAACCGCGACCGCGGCACGATGTATACGGGCGTCACCGCCCACCTCGCGTCGCGCGTGGCCCAGCATCGCACCGGCCTCGGCTCCGATTTCTGCGCCCGGCATGGTCTCGTCCGGCTCGTCTGGGCAGAACCTGGCGACGATATCACCGCCTGTATCGCCCAAGAAAAGCGGTTGAAGCGCTGGCGCCGCGACTGGAAGTTCCCCCTGATCGAACGCGCCAATCCCGAATGGCGCGACCTCTACGACCAACTGGCATGACGAAAGAAGCTGGGCCCCGGCTCAAGGCCGGGGTGACGATAGTGGTTTAGCCCCACCCCGCCGTCACCCCGGGCTCGACCCGGGGCCCAGCTTCTTCCCACCGCACGATTGCTAGACTCCCCCCACCGCCCGGCCTATATTTCCGCGCATCATCAAGGGAGCCTGCCGATGTTTCCGCTATGGATCTACGCCGCCGTCGCGCTGGTCATCGCGCTGCTCGCCTTTGCCATCGCCCAGGTCGCGCCGGGCGCCGGTGCGGTGTTCGTGGCAGGCGCATCGACGCTGTGGACTGCCTATGCCGTAAGCCGGCAGCGCCGGCTCACACCCCGCAGGTAATCGCCCCCCAAGAGAAACGCTGGGCCCCAGGTCAAGCCTGGGGTGACATTTGGCGACTACACCGCGCCGCGCACGCAAGACGGCTAGGCGCACAACGTCACGGCAATACCGTAATGCCCCCATCCGCCGCGATCCGCACCGTAAAGCTGGCATATAAGCCATGCAGCGTGACCTCGCCGCCATCCGCCGACCGGGTGATCAAGGGGTCGGCTGCCTGCACCCGATCAACGAGGCAAGAATCGACCAGCCGCGCGAACAATTGCTTGCGCGCCACCGTATCCAATACGCGAAAATAGGTCTCGCTCCCGCTGTGGCACCGGGCCAGGCCCTGCGGCGTCGACGGATAGGTATCGAGCACCTCCACGATCGTATCGCTACGCTGCCCGACGACCGTGATCGAGCGCGGATTGGCGGTGCCCTTGGTGTCGATATTGGCGCGATCGACCGTCACGGGAATGTCGACCATGCCCTGCTCGCCCGCAGGAATGACGATGGTCGTTGGTGCCTGCCCCTGCGGTCGGCCGTCGAGGCGATCCGCGGCGTCGGCGGCGGCCGCGGCGGCGCACGCCATCGCGCCCACCAGGCCAGTGCCCAGCGCGATGATGCGCGGCTTACGCGGTGGCGATATCGACCCGTTCCCTGGCCAGCGCGCGAACCTGCGCGACCAATGCCTGGTCGCTCTGCCCTTCCGACCGCGCCTTGGCGATGCGCGCCATGAGTTTGCTGCGCTCGCTATCGAGCGAGGCCAAACGTGCTTGGTTTGTCATACCGCTCATATAGCCATTCCTCCGCCCATGTCAGTACCACGACGCGTGTTCTGCGTCATTCGCCATCGTCGGTGCCATCGCTCGTCAGCCCTTCCGCCACGGCGATCAGCGCCATCATCCCGGCAACATCGCGCACCATGTCGACCGCCTGCACTTCGCTGCCCGGCGCTTCGTCCTTGAACCGGCCAACCATATCGCTGGTCGCCGTGACCAAACCCCAGATCTGCTGCCCGGATCCCATGCGAATGGGCACGCAAACGACCGATCGATACCGCACCGCGTCGTAGGATTTGGCCTTGCCCGGCGCGACCGTGTAGCGCCGCAGCGCGGCGGGCGTCGCGGTGTCCGCTTCGATAATCTCGGCGCCGTCGCGCCACGCCATCCCGGTATAGCCTTCGCCGGCTACCCATGATCGACCTTGGCTTTCCTCGCCGGCCCGGTCGGCCCATCCCGCCGCGATGCGAAACGCCGTGTCCTCGGATGCATCGATCTCGAACACGGATAGCGTCCAATATTCGCCAGGCTCGAAGCCGATCGCCCCGACGATATCGAACAGCGCCACGCTAAGCGCCGCCTCCGCCGCCGCAGCCGACCCTAGATCGTTCGCCATGGCCTGCTCGATCATTTCGCGCATGCTGGCGAGCGCAGTCAGCCGATGCACCCGGCGCCGATCGCGGGCACGCCACTCGCTACGCGCGGCGTCGAGATCGTGGACCGCGGCCCGCCCTGCCGCGATCGCGCGCTCGGCAACATCCTCTGCCTTGCCCAGGCTGGTCGTCAGCTCCAGCTTTTTGAAGTCGAACGCCGCCACCGCCATCCCGCCGAGCACCGCGACCAACCCGCCGACGATCGCCATCACCAGGCTCGTCGTCTCGTTGGAAACGGCACGACTAAGCGACCCCACAAAGGCGCCCACGACGCCAATCCCGATCATCCAGGGGCGCCGCCCTTCGAGCCAGCGCACCCTGTCGGTCAACTTTTGCCACACACCGCGGTGCTCGACGGTTAGTTCCCGCCGAAGCGCGTCGAAATCGGGACCGGTCATATTGGCTTGTCGCTCCTACCAGAACGCCAAGTGGCGGACGGCGATAGGGTTTACCGAACCGGCTTCACGGTCAACCCGGTCCACTTCGCCGCAAACGCCCAATTATCCGCCGCTTCCTCGATCACCTTGTCGGTCGGCTTGCCGCTGCCATGCCCGGCGCGCGTCTCGATCCGTGCCAGATGCGGCCGGTCGCCAATGTCTGCCGCCTGCAGCGCCGCGGTATATTTGAACGAATGGCCCGGCACCACGCGGTCGTCGGTATCCGCGGTCGCGACCAGGATCGCCGGATAGGCCGTGCCGCTCTTCACATTATGATACGGCGAGTACTTATACAGCGTGCGGAAATCGGCCTCCTTCGAGGGATAGCCATAATCGTCGACCCAATAGCGCCCGGCGGTAAAGCGATCGAAGCGCAGCATGTCCATCACGCCCACCGCCGGCAGCGCCGCCGCGAACAGATCCGGCCGCTGGTTGGTCACCGCGCCGACCAATAGCCCGCCGTTCGAGCCGCCCTGGATCGCCAGCCCATCCTTCGAGGTGATCCCCTCGCGCTTCAGATATTCCCCCGCGGCGATGAAATCGTCGAACACGTTCTGCTTGTTGGCCAGCCGGCCGCCGTCATGCCACGCCTTGCCATATTCGCCGCCGCCGCGAATATTGGCCACCGCCAGCACGCCGCCCTGCTCCAGCCAGGCCAGCCGCGTCGCCGAGAAGCTTGGCGTGACCGAGATGTTGAACCCGCCATAGGCGTACAGCAGGGTCGGTGCCGGCCCGGTCACGTCCTTGCGCTTGACCACGAACATCGGGATCTTGGTGCCGTCCTTCGAGGCATAGAAACGCTGCGCCACGTCATATTGCGCCGGATCGAACGCCACTTTCGGCGCCGCCCACACGGTGCTTTTCCCCGTCGCGACATCGTAGCGATAGATCGTCGCCGGCGTGGCGAAGCTGGTAAAGCTGTAGAACGTCTCGTTGCTGTCGATATCGCCGCCAAAGCCCCCGACGCTGCCGATCCCCGGCAGCGCCACTGTGCCGTCAGCCTTGCCGTCCAGCGTATACCGCCGCACCTCGCTCTTCACGTCCGCCAGATATTCCGTGATCAGCTTGCCGCCGACGATCCGCGCGCCTTCCAGCACCGCGCCCTTGCTGTCTTCCGGCACGATCTCGGTCACCGGCGGCTCGGCCGAGCGCGCATACAGGTTCATCGCCACGATCTTCAGCCGCGGCGCATCCTTGTTGGTCGCCCAGTAGAAATTGCCGCCGACATTGCCCGCCAGCGACCATTCATTCTCCAGCCCCTTCATGATCGTGCGCGGTGCCGACTTGGTCTTGAGATCGATCACGGTGATCTCGTAGCGATTGTCGGTGCCCTCGGTCGAGGTGATGACCAGCCAATTGCCGTCATCGGTCACCTCGACCAGATGGCCGCGCTTGGGCGTCTCGGGCGTGGCGTAGATCAGCGTGTCCGCCGCCTGCTGCGTGCCGAGCTTATGGAAATAGACCTGCTGGTTCTCGTTCAGCGCCTGGAACTTCGCCCCCTCCGCCGGCGCGGCGAACCGCGAATAATAGAAGCCGCTGCCATCCTTGGCCCAGGCCAGGTTGCTGAACTTGACCCATTCGATCGTGTCCGCGGTCGCTTGCCCGGTCGCCACGTCGAGCACCTTTACCGTGCGCCAGTCGGTCCCGCCATCCTGCATCGTGTACAGCACTTTGCTGCCGTCTTCGGAGGGCACCCATTCGGCCAGCGCCGTCGCGCCATCCTTCGACCAGCCATTGGGATCGATCAGCACGCGCCCCTCGCCCTCCAGCGTATCGCGCACATACAGCACCGCCTGGTTCTGCAGCCCGCTATTGCGGCTGTAGAAATAGTGCGCGCCCTTATGCACCGGCAGCCCGAAGCGCTCGTAATCCATCAATTGCTTCAACCGCGCCTTGAACACGTCGCGCCCCGGCAGCGTCGCCAGATAGGCGTTGGTCACGGCGTTTTCCGCGGCCACCCAGGCGGCCACGTCCTTGTCCGTGCGCACGTCATTCTCGAGCCAGCGATACGGATCGGCGACCTTCACGCCGAACTGCGCGTCGACCTGGGGCACCTTGCGGGTTTCCGGGTATTTCATGGGGACAGCCTTGGTCTGGGAGAATGCAGGCGCCGCGACGGACATCAAGGCGATCAACGGGAAAGCACGGCGCATCCAACACTCCAGACATGCAAAAGGAGCCGCACTCTTAGCGAGTACGACTCCTTTTGAAACCCATTCCGGGGAGGCGTTAAATCTTACGCGTCCTCATACTCGTCTTCGTTCATCAGCGGGCCCGAATCCTGGCCCTTGGCGCTGACGTCGCGATCGACGAATTCGATGATCGCCATCGGCGAGGCGTCCGACAGGCGGATGCCGGCCTTGATCACGCGGGTATAGCCGCCGTTGCGCGTGGCATAGCGATCGGCCAGTACGTCGAACAGCTTGATCAGCTGCGCATCGTCGAGCAGCCGCGCATGCGCCAGGCGGCGGTTGCTGAGACCACCCTTCTTGGCCAGCGTGATCAGCTTCTCGACATACGGGCGCAGTTCCTTCGCCTTGGCGACGGTGGTGGTGATCTGCTCGTGCTTGATGAGGGCGGCGGACATGTTGCGGAACAACGCGATGCGATGTGCCGAAGTACGCTGCAGTTTACGACCGCCTACGCGATGCCGCATGGGGAATTCCTATCGTTCGTTAGGGGGCCGTATCAGGTACCCCAGACCAGGCGATGTTCACGCACACCGCCAAAAAGCGCACCGCTTACGCTGCGCCCCTGCGAAGGCAGGGACCCAGTCCGAAACGGAAGGCGCCTCCAACCCGATTCCGGCGCCCAAGTCAAGTCGCGCGCACGCTCGGCGCCCCGCCCGCGCGGATCAGCAGCGCCCATAACGCCCACACCATGGCATCCGCCCGGTCGGGCGAGCGCGTATCCCCGACATAGCCAAAGTAGTAGTCGATACGTCGCCATAAATTTACCAGGGCTCCCCGCGGTCGCTGCCGGGCTGTAGGATCAGGCGATCGTCATGCAACCGCGCCCGGCACTCCTCGGCGAATGCGGTCGCTGCGGCAGTGTCGGCGGCAAACCGCCGCTGCTCGTCAGGCGACAGGCGATAATATTCCTCATAGTCGATCAACCTATTCTTGACCGGGATCGACAGATAGGGATCGCCGGCACGTGTATCGATGCCGATCGAGAAGCGCCCGTCGCGCGATACCTGTTCATGCTGGAACCTCAGCACGCTGCCGCCCGCATCACTATCTCCTGCGCCCGCCAGGGCGGAAGCTCGTTTTAGCTCGAAAGTGATCTGCTCGAGGCCGGAGCGCGGATCGCGCGCCAGATCGACGCGGATCGCCTGGTCCTCGAACCGGATGGCACCGAACAGCGCCTGCATAAGGCGTTCATGCTCGGCGCGGCGCTGCTGCTCGGCCCGTTCGTCATCCTCCCATCCCCCGCTCGGCACATACGCCCAGAAATAGCCGCTATGCACCTTATCGTCGCGAAACGTGACGAACGCTGACCGGTCGGGCATCCACCTGGAGAAAGCTCCAGTGGGGATCATCGCGCTTCGCTCGAACCAGCGTCGTAAACGCCCCGGCTAGGTCTGCGGCGCAAACCCCGGGACCAATGGCAACGCCACGCAACAGAAAGCCGGAACGGGCACGATCGAACTCTAACATTCCCATGCCCGCGGTCATGCGCAACCCGCCGAACCGCGGCGACCGTCAGGCGTCGAGCCAGGCAAGCGCGCGCCGGTATTTAGCCACCCGGTCACGGTCCCGCTCGCCGACGATGGAAGGGCGCGACAGGTCCATATTGTCCGCGATGTCGGCCCGCTTCACATCGCGCGCGACCGGATTCTCGGCACATCGCGCGACAAAGGCGGCGTAATCCTCATCGTCGCGCCGGGTCAGCGCCACCACCGCGTCTGCTACCACATCGCCGAAGCGCGCGCGGATCGCATCCGGCGTGACATCGCAATCCTCCACCACGTCGTGCAGCACCGCGGCGATCCGGCGCACGTCGTCGCTCTGCGCCAGCATCACGCGCAGCGGATGAAGGATATAGGCCGCCCCGGCCTTGTCCACCTGCCCGCGATGCGCGTCCGTCGCCAGTACGATCGCCTCGTCCAGTAGGCTGCGAGAAAGGTCAGTAGCGCTCATATTCCTCCCGCGTGGCAAGCCGCCCGCCCATTCGGGCATCCCTGTATTGAACCGCGCCGGGTCTGCCGGAGGGCTTGGGTTGTGAGTCACGCCGCCATATCGATGTTGTCCGCGGCAGCATAATATTGATCTTCGGCTTCGGCAGGCGGGATGTTGCCGATGGGCTCAAGCAGCCGTCGATGGTTGAACCAATCGACCCATTCGAGCGTGGCGTATTCGACGGACTCGAAACTGCGCCATGGCCCGCGCCGATGGATTACCTCAGCCTTGTAAAGACCGTTGATCGTCTCGGCCAAAGCGTTGTCGTAGCTGTCGCCGACGCTGCCGACCGACGGCTCGATCCCGGCCTCGGCGAGCCGCTCGGTGTATTTGATGGACACGTATTGTGACCCGCGGTCGCTATGGTGGACCAGGCCGCCACGATGTACTGGCCGGCGATCATGCAGCGCCTGCTCGAGCGCATCCAGCACGAAGCTGGCATGGGCCGTTCTGCTGGCCCGCCAACCGACGATCCGCCGAGCATAGGTATCGATGACGAAGGCGACGTAGACGAACCCTGCCCAGGTCGCGACATAGGTGAAGTCCGACACCCACAGAATGTTCGGCGCTGGCGCGTAGAACTGGCGGTTGACGTGATCGAGTGGGCACGGCGCCGCCTTGTCACTGATGGTCGTGCGCACCGGCTTGCCCCGGATCACGCCTGCCAAGCCCATATCCCGCATCAGCCGCGCGACGGTACAGCGTGCGATCGGGACCCCCTCGCGCATCATCTGCCGCCAGACCTTGCGCACGCCGTAGACCGCGAAGTTCTCGGCGAACACGCGCGCGATCTCAGGCTTGAGAGCAACATCGTGCCGTGCCCGCGCCGACAGACGTGTCGGATCCTGTCGCTGCGCGACGCGCTCGTGGTAGGTAGATGGGGCGATCGGCAGGACACGGCAGATCGGCTCGACCCCATAGGCATCGCGGTGATCATCGATAAACGCGATCATCGCCGGAACGGGCGGTCGAGCTCCGCCTGCGCAAAATATGCCGATGCCTTGCGCAAAATCTCGTTGGCCTGCCGCAGCTCACGGACCTCGCGATCGAGCGCCTTCATCTTGTCGGCAACCTCGGTCGGGACACCGGCACGCTTACCGCTGTTGACCTCAGCCTTCTTCACCCACTCATGCAGCGTCTGCGGAACGCAGCCGATCTTTTCCGCGATCGACACCACAGCCGCCCATCGCGAGGGGTGATCCCGCTCGTGGTCGAAAACCATCCGTACCGCGCGTTCGCGAACTTCCGGCGCAAACTTGTTCGTTGTCTTGCTCATAAAGGCTCCACCTTCTCAGGAGTTGGAGCCTCCGACAAACCCGGCGCGGTTCATATCCCGTCATCGCCCAGGGCCATCACTTGGCGCGGCGAAAAGCCGTCCAGCGCATCGTTCGCCCGCTCCATCCACGCCAAAGCCGCCGCCTGCCCCAACACCCCGACCAGCGTCTCCGCCAGCCCCTCATCCTCCGGCACCCGCCGCCGGACCAGGCGCGCATTGTCCGGCGTCATTGCCGGGCGCAGGACGGCCGCGTAGCGTTCCCACGCTGCATCGCGCGGATAGTCCGCCCGCAGCGTCGCCAGCCTATCCCCGATCATGCCCCGCCACCGTCAAGGAGGCCACCGCCGCCGCCAGCAAGGCGCGACGCCGCCCGGGCGCCGCATCGCTCACCCGGCGGATGAGATCGAGGTGCTTTTGAAAACACATGATGTCGCAAACGGCGCGCTGGTGCATTGCAATCCACGCTTGCAGAAGCGGCAGAACAGCCGCCTCGTGTCCGCCATCGCCGATACGATCGAGCAGGAACGGCTCGGCATCTGTTGGAAGAACGTACCACGTGAAGGCGCTGGCGGCGCGCTCCTGCGCCTCGGGGTTGCGTCCGTCGAGGTAGGTCGCAAGATCGGTAAGGTATGCCCCCTGCCCTGTCAGCTCGAACAGCACCTCGTGCCGGATGATGTCGTCCCGCCAGCCGAGCCGCGCGACGGCATCCGCCGCCGCTTCCAGCGCCGCCACGGTGCCGTCATCCCCGATATAACGCAATCCGCTAAGGTCGATCGTATCGCCTTGCAGTGCCCGATCCAGCATCATCGTTCGAGCGCGGGCGCGCTCATCGTCGGTCATCCCATCGAAGTCGCTTTGTGAATATCCATCACCCTTTTCGCGTCTTTGCGCTTGGTACTGGCGCTGAAAGTCACCCCACGTCATGATCTATCCTCAGTTATGGCGTCTTCATGGCCGCGCTGATGGACACGAGCCGCGCGCAGCTGGCGCGGATCCTCGATCCGGAGGAGTATAATGTGTCGCTGGAGACGCTGACACGCGCGGCGAATGCCGTGGGGCGGCAGTTGCGGGTGGAGCTGGCTTGAGGGGCCAAATTATCTCACTGCCAAAAGCTAAAAACCTAGTGCACCACTGAAGCGCTGACAGTTTGACGATCGGCGCCGATACACCGACATCGACGGCTGTCCTACTTGAACCTGCCAAAGGCATAACCGCCATAGATGCGACCGATCGTTTGGCCTAATTTCGCACCATGAATGGGATAATGTTCGTCGCCCCAGCTCGCCACCTGCAAATTCGTATCCCAATCCTTCAAGTGATATCCCTCGAGCCCCTCGGCGATCCGGTCGGGAGAAACTTTCCATACCTCCCCGGCAGCATCGCCCATCGGCATCCAGGGCTCGCCGGTTCCTTTGCGCACCATCGGCGGCTTGTGCGGATCGACCACGACCCAGTGGCGTTTTTCAAAAGTACTTGTGTTGCCCCCCTGCAGGAGGCTGGAGTCGATTTGCAGCACGATCCAGCTGTTCCCCCAATTTCGCATCAGGTGCAAAGTCGCTGCCATGCTGCTCTTGAGAAGGCCTTCTCCCATCGTGTTGGCGCGAACGGCAGCGCCTGTCGCCACAAACCACTTACGCAAAACGCGCGGATACGTGACCGACCCGAGTTTATCATCGGGAGCTACCGCGCCTATACCGAACGGCCTTGTCGACACGCTTAGGCATGACATGGTCATCCAATCCAGATCGTTGATATAGCGATGCTTGCCGTCCTTGGCACGCGTTTCGACCAGCTTGGTCGCGGCGTTTATCGTGCCGCTGCCGGTGCCGATATCCACCATCGCGTTCTTATTGCCAAAGCGGAAATGTCCATGTTCCCAAAGCGAGAGCGCATACTTGACGTAAACGTCTGGTCGATCGTGGATGAGACAGAAGAGGAAGGCAGCAGGGCCGCAGTAGGACGTCCCAAGTTGCTCCGGCAGCTTGCCGCCGAGCCGGTTTCTGAGTTGCCGGGCAAGCATGTCCCTTGTCACGGGCCACCCCGCAGGACTGCTCTGCAGCGCCGCCTTGCGTTTTGCATCTTTCGTCTGACCAATCGCGATGAAACGACGCAGCAAATCCACCGCAACTTTCATCCGCTCCGTATTGCCCGTTATCACTGCGCCTCTCCACGGTTCAGCATCGCATCGATTCCGTTCAACAATTCGGTATTTTCGTCGTCCATTTCCGTATGCGTATTGTTAGACTGAACAGTTCCAGCGGTGACGGCAGTCTCGGGAGGAGTGGGGTGATCTGCGCTAATCCTCGTCCGCAACTCCCTATCGCGGTCGATCCCCGCCTGCCAGTCGAGCACCGCGAAGCCGAAGGCGATGCCCGCCAGCAGGAAGCCCATCGCCACCAGCAGCCCCGCTTTGCCGCCCGTCACACCGCTGGTCGCAAAGCGCGCAGGCGGTGGCGGCCCATAGCTGTTGATGCCCGCCGTCCCCGGCCGCAGCAGCAGCACGGCGACGCCAAGTCCCGCCAATCCCATCGCGCCCCATGACACCGCATCGTCCGCATATCCCAGCGAGCGCACCAGCCCGGCAAGGAACAACGCCACCACGCCTGCCATCACCGCCAGGCCCAGCCGCCCCGATTGCTCGCAATCGTGCAGCCGGCGCACGGATTCGATCGCCAGCTTGCCCACGGCGAGCGCCAGAACGGCATAAGTGGCGACCAGGGCGATCCCCTCCACGTCCTGCAAAGCCAGGATGCACAGCCACGCGACCCCGAGCGTCGCAGCGAGCCACGCCAGCCAACGTAACGGCCCCACACGCGGCGCCAGCGAGAAGAATTGAACGAACCCCAAGTACGTCTTCCCTTCCACCGGCGGTGAAGCGGCCGCCCCGCCTGCTTGTAATTGCAAACAATTTCGTTGCGAGCATCATGCCACGGCGTAATGAGGATTCAACCGTAGCGTGCCGTGGTGGCTGCACTATACGACAGGCAGCTAGTGCAGTCAGCATCCTCCGCGTCCCGGGTAAGAACAGACAAACAAAAAGGCCGCCCCTCGCAGGACGGCCTCTTCGTATTCCCAGAAGCGCCGCGCCCCGGCAAAAGCCGGTGCCCGTCGATCACGTCGGACGGGACGGGGATCGCGGGCCAAGCCCGCTCCCCCGCCCGCCGGCCGGGCCTTCGGCGTCTCCGGATTAGCGTGCGCTAATCCGGTGCGCCTCAGCCCATAATCTCCTGTTCGAGCTTCTTGGCCATTTCCTCGATATTCTCCGGCGGCCAGCCCGGGATTTCCATCCCCAGCCGCAGGCCCATCGACGACAGCACTTCCTTGATCTCGTTCAGCGACTTGCGCCCGAAATTCGGCGTGCGCAGCATCTCCGCTTCGGTCTTCTGCACGAGATCGCCGATATAGATGATGTTGTCGTTCTTCAGGCAGTTGGCGCTGCGCACCGACAGTTCCAGCTCGTCGACCTTCTTGAGCAGGTAACGGTTGATCTGCTGCGTGTCGCCCGCCGCTTCGCTCGCGCCGGAGGCCGGTGCGGCATGGCCGATCGGCGCCGAGCGCGTGACCAGCGAATCGTCGAACTGTACGAACAAGGCCAGCTGGTCCTGCAGGATGCGCCCGGCATAGCCGACCGCGTCCTCCGGGGTCACCGTGCCGTCGGTCTCGATGTTGAGCGTCAGCTTGTCGTAATCCAGCTCCTGGCCGACGCGCGTATTCTCGACCTTGTAGCTGACCTGCTTGACCGGCGAGTACAGCGCGTCGATCGGGATCAGCCCGATCGGCGCATCCGCCGGACGGTTGGCGACCGCCGCGACATAGCCCTTACCGACATCGGCGGTGAGCTCCATGTTGAGCGTCGCGCCCTCGTCGAGATGGCAGATGACGAGCGTCGGGTTGAGCACTTCGATATCGCCCGACACGGCGATGTCGCCGGCGGTGACGGTCGCGGGGCCGGTGGCCGAGAGCTGCAGCCGCTTGGGGCCTTCGCCCTGCATGCGCAGCGCGATCTGCTTTACGTTGAGCACGATGTCGGTGACGTCCTCGCGCACCCCGGCGAGCGAGCTGAATTCGTGCAGCACGTTCTCGATCTTGATCGAGGTCACGGCCGCCCCCTGCAGCGACGAGAGCAACACGCGGCGCAGCGCATTGCCCAGCGTCAGGCCAAAGCCACGCTCCAGCGGCTCGGCCACGAACGTCGCCTTGCGCTTGCCGTCACCAGCCTTTTTCTCGAGACCGTTGGGCTTCTTGAGTTCCTGCCAATTTTTTGCATTGACGGACATGGGCTTCCCCTTGGTTTTGGACTGCGTGCGACAGACGGCACGAGCCATGAGAGAATCGGCGGCGCAGCGTGATCAATCGCGCGCCGCCGAGCGGTAGGTCAGACGCGGCGGCGCTTCGATGGGCGCACGCCGTTGTGCGGGATCGAGGTCACGTCGCGGATCGAGGTGATCTGGAACCCGACCGCCTGCAGCGCGCGGAGCGCCGATTCACGGCCCGAGCCGGGGCCCTTCACTTCCACTTCCAGCGTGCGCACGCCGTGCTCGGCGGCCTTCTTGCCGGCGTCTTCCGCGGCGACCTGCGCGGCATACGGGGTCGACTTGCGGCTTCCCTTGAAGCCCATCGCGCCGGCCGAGGACCACGAGATCGCATTGCCCTGGGCATCGGTGATCGTGATCATGGTGTTGTTGAAGCTTGCGTTCACATGGGCGACGCCCGAGGTGATGTTCTTGCGCTCGCGCCGCTTGATGCGTGCTGGTTCACGTGCCATTTTCTGTCCTAAATCCTTGAATCAAATAAGCGCGCCGCCTGCGCCCTGGGGGCGCGGACGGCTGCGGGCTTATTTCTTCTTGCCGGCGATCGGCTTGGCCTTGCCCTTGCGGGTGCGGGCGTTGGTGTGCGTGCGCTGGCCGCGGACCGGCAGGCCCTTGCGGTGGCGCAGGCCACGATAGCAGGCCAGGTCCATCAGGCGCTTGATGTTCATCGATACTTCGCGACGCAGATCACCCTCGACGGTGTAATCGGCATCGATCGTCTCGCGAATCTGCAGCACTTCCTGATCGGTCAGATCCTGCACGCGACGCTCTTCGGCGATGCCCAGTTTCTTGACGATGGCCTGGGCATGCGTGTTGCCGATGCCGTGGATATAGGTCAGCGCGATAACCACGCGCTTATTCGTTGGGATATTGACCCCAGCAATACGAGCCATGTACTATTTTCTCCTGCTCCACAGGCCGGCATGGCAGCCAACCCATCTCATAGCGTTGCGACACATCCCTAACGCACAGAAGCGGCGGACGCTGATAAGCGCCGCCGGGACCGGTGGTTCGGAATGGGTGCCAGTAAGCCTCCGCCCTAAACTTGTCAACCGAGTCGGCGGGCGCTTCGGCGCGCTCGCCTACCTTGTCGTAGCGGCCGTCGCGGCGCGGGCGCGGCGTGCCGGCATCAACCACCAGCGACGCAATGCGACGACGGTCCAGGCCAGCTCGACTAAGCCGAACGGCCAGGCGCCCTGCAGAAAGCCATAGGCCGATCCCATCACACAGCCGGCGGCGAAAGCCAGCGTCCACCAATGGCTTGCCTGCTCCTTGATATAGCAAACCAGCATGAAGGTAACGGCAAACAGGCCGAATAGTGTCAGTGCGTCCATAGGCCGCGGTGTGCCCATCCCGACAAGATTATACCAGCCCCGGACGAGCTTCCTTGATGCCCATGCTTCGCTATTGTTAATTTGTGATATTGTCATAGGATAAGGTTCGTATGCTCAAACGGGTGACGCATGCTTGGTGACCAGGGGGAACATCGTGCTGATCGGACACTCCGTCTCTGATGGCGACGGCAGAATATTGGCGATCGACAGCGCCGTATGCGACGCCATGCAACGCATACGCCGCGACGTTATCGGACAATCCTATCTCGATCTCACGCATCCTGCCGATCGCCGACGCAATGCCGTGTTGGTCGCGCGTCTGCCCAGCAACGGTGCAGCGATCTGGTTCCGCAAACGCTATCTCGTGCCCGACGGCGGAACGGTCGAAACGGATGTCCACGTATCGCGCATGAATGCGGGGAGCGATGCCGGACGCCTGATTGGTACGCTCTATCTGGTCGCGCCGGAGGAACAACGGTTCGCGCCGGCCATGTTATGGCGTGCCGCGCGGCAATTGGCCCAATTGAACGACATCCGCCGCGACCTGCTCGGCAGCGACCTGTTCTCCGATTACGCCATGTCGATCCTGCTCCAGCTGTATCTCGACGAAGCCGAAGGGCGGCAAAGCGATACCGAGACATTAGCCGTGCGGATAGGTCTGTCGCCACTGTCGACCACGCGCTGGCTTCGCGCGCTCGCGCAAAAGGAACTGATCGAGCTGCTCGAGCGCGACACGGTTGCGCAGCTCACCGGTATCGGCGCGCAGAAAATCCTTCGCTTGCTCGCGGCAAGCGGCTGCAGCTGACCGCAATCAGCGGCCGGGTTCGGCAGGCTTCTTAGCCGCTGGTGCGAGCGGGGCTGCTGTTTCGGCAAAGGTCTTGAGATTGACGAGTTGTAGCGCCAGCACCTCGTCGACCTTTGACGCGAGCGTATCGGCCCCTGCCCGGACATAGCCGCCAACCACATAGCTCAATGTCATCCGCGTCTTATCGTCGCCCTCGGGATCAAGCTTGAACGTCAACGTGCCCGTCACCGCCTCGGCCTGGAGCGGACCCAGCGATCCTACCATCCGGATCATCCGCCCGGGCGCGACATATACGATATGGGCGTGCTCGACGCTGCCGTTGCTGTCGGGCAGCTTTTCGCAAAAGCAGCCGCTGGCTTGTGCATCGAGATACAGATTGGCGCTGTCGTCGGAATAGGTGTGATCCTTATCCCACCAGCGCTGCGGCAATTTGAGCGCGGCCCAAGCCCGCGCGATCGGCACCTCTATCGTGATCGCCTGGCTAAGCTCGAATCCGGCCGGCGTCGCCTGGACCACCTCCGCGCGCGCCGGTGCGGCAAGGCCAAGCGCACTGATTCCAACTAACAAATGTTTCATCGCCTGCCCCTTGATCTTCGGGGCCAGCATATGCGCTCTCACGCGTAGCGCAACGACACGCGTTAGTGGCGTGCGATAATCGCCTCGATCGACTGCGTCACGTGATCGATGTCCGCCATACCATCGACGCGATGGACCAGCCCGCGCGCGTCGTAGATCGGCAGGATCGGCGCGGTCTTGGCACGATATTCCTCCATCCGCGTGCGGACGGTTGCCTCATTGTCGTCGGGGCGGCGCTTGAACTCGGTCGAAGCGCATTTGTCGCACACGCCAGCCACGACGGGCTTGGCGAACTTGTCATGATAACCGGTGCCGCACTGCGCGCAGGTATAGCGCCCAACGATACGCTCCACGAGCGCGTCCTCGTTCACCTCCAGCTCGATTACGAAATCCAGCGTGCGATCCCGCGCATCGAGCAGCGCATCCAGTTGCTCTGCCTGCGCCGCGGTACGCGGATAGCCATCGAAAATCACGCCGTTCGCAGTGTCCGCCGCGTCGAGACGCTCGCCGATGATCCCGGAGACGATATCGTCCGACACCAACCCGCCGGATTCCATGACTGCCTTGGCCTGAAGCCCGGTGGGGGTGCCCGCCTTGACCGCGGCGCGCAGCATGTCGCCGGTTGACAGCTGCACCATGCCATGGGTCGTCATCAAGCGGCCCGCCTGGGTGCCCTTGCCGGCGCCCGGAGGCCCCAAGAGAATGATATTCACGCCTGCTATCCCCTCGCCTGCCCCATCGGCAGCCGCCATCCGCTTAGCGGAGACGGCCACCCTTCAGCTTCGCCTTTTTGATCAGATCGCCATACTGATGTGCCAGCAAATGCGACTGGATCTGCGTCACCGTATCCATCGTTACGTTGACCACGATCAGCAAGCTAGTCCCGCCGAGGTAGAACGGGATCGACAAGGCCGACACGAGATATTCCGGCAACAGGCAGATGATCGCCAGATAGCCCGCACCGATCACCGTGATGCGCGTCAGCACGTAATCGAAATAGGTCTCGGTATTCTTGCCCGGGCGGATGCCGGGGACGAACCCACCATAGCGCTTGAGATTGTCCGCGGTCTCTTCCGGGTTGAACACCACGGCCGTGTAGAAGAACGAAAAGAAGATGATCCCCGCGCCGTACAGCGCCATGTACACCGGCGAACCGTGCTGGAGATACTGGTTGAGCGTGATGATGAAGTCACCCCACTGGCTCTCACCCGCCACGCGCTGCCCGGCAAACTGGCTGATCGTTAGCGGCATCAGCAGCAGCGATGATGCAAAGATCGGCGGGATCACACCGGCAGTGTTGATTTTGAGCGGCAGATGGCTGCGATCGGCCTGCATACCGCGCTGCGTCTGGCGCTTGGGATATTGGATGAGAATGCGGCGCTGCGCACGTTCCATGAAGCAGATGAACAGGATCAGCCCGACCACTGCGACGATGATACCGAACATCTTCACCGCGTCGAGCGAACCCGAACGGCCGCCTTCGAACAGATTGTAGAGGGTGGTGGGCAGGCTGGCCACGATGCCGGCCATGATGATCAGCGACATGCCGTTGCCGATCCCCCGCGCGGTAATCTGCTCGCCCAGCCACATCAGGAACATCGTACCGCCGATCAGCGAGATGACCGCGCCGACCCGGAACATCATGCCTGGCTCGACGATCGCCTGCACGCCCTGGCTGGCGCCGAGCGCTTCCAGGCCGACGGCGATGAAATAGCCCTGCACGGCGGTCAAAGCGACCGTGCCGTAGCGGGTGTACTGGTTGAGCCGCTTACGTCCGCTCTCGCCGTCCTTCTTGATCGCGGCGAGCGTTGGCGACAGCGAAGTCGCGAGCTGCACCACGATCGAGGCGGTGATGTACGGCATGACGCCGAGCGCCGTCAGCGACATGCGGCTGAGCGACCCACCTGAGAACGCATTGAAGAAATCGAGCACGCCGCCCTGCGTCTGCTGGCTGAGCAGCCCGAGCGCGGTCGGATCTACACCCGGCAGCGGCACGTAGGACAGCATCCGGAAGACGATCAGCACACCGATGGTAAACCACAAGCGCTTCTTAAGATCGGTCGCCTGCGCGAACTTCGACAGGCTGAGGCCCTGGGCCATGGAATCGGCTGCTGATGCCATTATCGTTATCGTCCCGGAAACAAAAAGCGGCGGGAAACGTTTCTACGCCCCCGCCGCCCATATAGTCATGCAAGCGGTCTTGCCTAGCGCTCGTCGCACTTGCGACGATGCCGAAGCGGACTTTACGCCTTGAACGAGGCCTTGTGTGCCTTGCGCTCCTGATACTTGACGCCCTTCTTAGCGGCAGCCTTTTCAGCGGCAGGCACGACTTCGATCACGTTGACCGTGCCGCCAGCCTTTTCGACCATCTCGATCGCGCCCTTCGACGCACCGGCGACGGTGAAGCTGAGCTTAGCCGAGAACTCGCCCTTGCCAAGCAGACGCACGCCATCCTTGCCGCCACGAGCGACGCCAACCGCCTTGAGCGCGGCGTGATCGAGCGTCGCGCCGGCTTCGATCGTGCCGGCGTCGATCAGCTTCTGGATCACGCCGAGGTTCACGACAGCAAAGTCGCTGGCGAAGATGTTGTTGAAGCCGCGCTTAGGCAGACGCATGTGCAACGGCATCTGGCCGCCCTCGAAGCCGGCGATCGAGACGCCTTCACGGCTCTTCTGCCCCTTGTGGCCGCGGCCTGCGGTCTTGCCCTTGCCGGAACCGATACCACGGCCGACCCGCATGCGGGATTTACGGGCACCGTCGTTATCGCGGATTTCGTTCAATTTCATGTCGTGCACTCGCTTTCGCTTTTGTCGCGCTGATGGATGCCCTCTCCCGACGGGAGAGGAAGGTGTGGGCGAATAACGAAAGGGCCGGCATTACACCAGCCCTTTCACCATAACCCGATCTCTCCCCGCAGGGAGAGAGGATCTTACTTCTCGACGCTCAGCATGTGCGAGACCTTGCGGATCATCCCACGGACCTCGGGGCTATCCTCGAGTTCGCTGGTCTTGTGCATCTTGTTAAGCCCAAGGCCGATCAGCGTTGCGCGCTGGTCTGCCTTGCGGCGGATCGGCGAACCGATCTGGGTGATCTTGATGGTTGCCATCTGTCTTACTCCACGATCGCATCGGCTTCGGCCTGGGGTGCTTCCGCACCGCCACGGCCGAGCAGGTCGGCGATCTTCTTGCCACGACGCTGCGCGACCGACTTCGGGCTGACCTGAGTGGTCAGTGCCTCGAAGGTCGCACGGATCATGTTGTACGGGTTGGAGGTGCCGACCGACTTGGTCACCACGTCACCAACACCGAGCGATTCGAACACGGCGCGCATCGGGCCACCAGCGATGATGCCGGTACCGGCAGGTGCCGAACGGACCGTCACGAGACCGGCCCCGAAATGGCCACGACCGTCATGATGCAGCGTACGGCCATCCTTAAGCGGCACGCGGATCATCGTCTTCTTGGCAGCTGCAGTTGCCTTCGAAATTGCTTCCGGCACTTCGCGTGCCTTGCCATGGCCGAAGCCGACACGGCCCTTGCCGTCGCCAACGACGACGAGCGCGGCGAAGCCGAAGCGCTTACCACCCTTCACCGTCTTCGAGACACGGTTGATGTGCACCAGCTTCTCGATCAGCTCTTCGCCACCATCGTCGCTGCCGGGACGGCCGCCACGATTGTCACGACCGCCGCCGCGATTGTCGCGACCGCCACGGTTCTGACCGCCACCCGGAGGACCACCACGACCACGACCACCGCGCGGCGCGCCGCCGGGGCCGCCAGGACCGCGATTGTCCTGGGGTGCTGCTGCGCCTTCCGGTGCTGCTGCGGCTGCTTCGGTCGGAATGTTGTCGTCAGCCATGTCTTAGAACTCCAATCCGGCTTCGCGTGCCGCGGTAGCCAGCGCCTTGACGCGGCCATGGAACAGGAAGCCGCCACGATCGAACACGACCTGCGTCACGCCGGCAGCTTTGGCTACTTCGGCGATGCGGGTGCCGACCGAGGTCGCTGCGTCGATCGTCGCGCCGGTCGTGTCGCGCACTTCCTTCTCGAGCGTCGAAGCGGCAGCCAGCGTACGGCCCTGCGCATCGTCGATGATCTGCGCATAGATGTGCCGGCCCGAACGGTGGATCGACAACCGCGGACGGGTGCCACCACGCGCGCGGAGCGCGGTGCGGACGCGAAGACGACGCTTCGCGAAGAGAGAGAGACCCTTGGTGCTCATTACTTCTTTTTCCCTTCCTTGCGGAAGATGAACTCGCCGTCGTACTTGATGCCCTTGCCCTTGTACGGCTCGGGCTTACGCCACTGACGAATTTCCGCGGCCAGCTGGCCGACCTTCTGCTTGTCGGAACCGGTGATCTGGATCGTCGTATTGTCCGGCGTGGCCACCTCGATGCCTTCCGGCACGTTGATGTTCACGTCGTGACTGTAGCCGAGCTTCAGGTTCAGGTTACGACCCTGCGCTGCGGCACGATAGCCGACGCCATTGATCAGCAGCTTCTTGGTGAAACCATCCGAGACGCCGGTGATCAGGTTCTGCACCATGGTCCGCTGCATGCCCCAGAACGCCCGCGCACGCTTGGTGTCGTTCGCCGGGTTCACCGCGATGCCGCCGTCTTCCAGCACATAGCTGATCTCGTCGCGCATCGGCATGGAGAGAGTGCCCTTCGGCCCCTTCACGCTGAGGATCGCGCCTTCGATGTTCGCCGTCACGCCCGCTGGGATCGTGACCGGCTTTTTGCCGATGCGGCTCATCAGAATACCTCCGCCAGCACTTCGCCACCGACATTCTGTTCGCGCGCTTCGGCGTCGGACAGAACGCCACGGGGCGTCGATACGATGGTGATGCCCAGGCCGTTCATGACGCGGGGCAGTTCGGTCGAACCCGAATAGACGCGGCGACCCGGCTTCGAAACGCGGGCGACGTGCTTGATCGCGGGCTGACCCTCGAAATATTTCAGCTCGATGCGGATGCCGGCTGCAGGGCCCATCTGCTCTTCGCTGTAGCCACGAATATAGCCTTCGCGCTGCAGCACGTCGAGGACGCGCTGACGCAGCTTTGAACCCGGAGTCAGGACAGAGTCCTTCTTCGCGCGCTGGCCGTTACGGATGCGGGTGAGCATATCACCCAGGGGATCGGTCAATGCCATCTTCTGATCCTTACCAGCTCGACTTCGTAACGCCCGGGATCAGGCCCTTGTTGGCCAGATCACGCAACATGATACGAGAGAGACGGAACTTACGGTAATAAGCGCGCGACCGGCCGGTCAGCATGCAACGGTTGCGCACGCGGGTGGGATTCCCGTTACGCGGGATCTCGGCCATCTTGAGACGCGCCTCGATCCGCTCGCCGTCGCTCAGCGTGCTATCGGCGGCAATCGCCTTCAGCTTCGCATATTTCGGCGCGTACTTCTTGACGAGCAGCTTGCGGCGCTCGTTCTTGTTGATCGAACTTACCTTCGCCATCTTATGCCGCCTTCTTTTCGTCTGCCGCTTCTTCGATCGGGAACGGGAAGCCGAACAGGCGGAGCAACTCGCGCGCTTCGTCGTCGGTCTTCGCCGTGGTCGTCACGATCACGTCCATGCCGCGTACCTGGTCAACCTGGTCATAGCTGATTTCCGGAAAGATCAGCTGTTCCTTCAGGCCGCAGGCATAGTTGCCACGGCCATCGAACGACTTGGGGTTGAGGCCACGGAAATCGCGGACGCGGGGAAGAGCGATGGTGATGAAGCGGTCGAGGAACTCGTACATCCGCTCACGGCGCAAAGTAACCTTCACGCCGATGGGCATGCCCTCACGCAGCTTGAACTGTGCGATCGACTTCTTGGCCTTGGTCACGACGGGCTTCTGCCCCGCGATCAATTCCATCTCGCCGGCGGCCTTATCGACCTTCTTCTTGTCCTGCGTCGCTTCGCCAACGCCCATGTTCAGGACAATCTTGTCGAGACGGGGAATTTCCATCACGTTCTTGTAGCCGAACTTCTCGGTCATCGCCTTGATGATCGTGTCGTCGTACATCTGCCGCATACGCGGCTTTGCGTTCTGGGCCTCAGCCACCGACTTTCTCCCCGGTCTTGACGGCCACACGGACCTTCTTGCCGTCCTGGGTCTCGAAACGGACACGGGTCGGCTTGCCGTCCGCGGTCACGTGCGCAACCTTGGAGGCGTGCATCGGTGCTTCCGAACGGACCAGACCACCCTGCGGGTCGCCCTGGCTCGGCTTGGTATGACGAACGTGGATGTTCACGCCCGATACGATGACCTTGCCGTCGCGCGGCAGAGCCTGGGTGACGTCACCGGTCTTGCCCTTGTCCTTACCGGACAGGACGATGACGCGGTCACCCTTCTTGATCTTGGCAGCGGCCATTACAGCACCTCCGGCGCAAGCGAGATGATCTTCATGTGCTTCTTGCCACGCAGTTCGCGCACCACTGGGCCGAAGATACGGGTGCCGATCGGCTCCTCGTTCTTGTTGACCAGCACGGCGGCGTTGCCGTCGAAGCGAATCACGGTGCCATCGGCACGACGGATGTCCTTGGCCGTCCGCACGATGACGGCGCGATGAACGTCGCCCTTCTTCACGCGGCCGCGGGGAGCGGCTTCTTTCACGCTGACGACGATGATGTCGCCAACGCCTGCAACACGACGCTTGGACCCGCCAAGCACCTTGATGCACTGAACCCGCTTCGCGCCGCTGTTGTCAGCGACGTCGAGATTGGATTGCATCTGGATCATGTGATCCCATTCCTTCTCACTATGACACCGATTCCGACCGGTGCCGCCTACGAATGGCTGTTAAGCCGTTGCGTCCGTTTCGACCCGTTCCGGCGTCGCATGGGTGTTAACCCGATCGATCACCTTCCAGGTCTTCAGCTTGGAAATCGGTGCGGTCTCTTCGATCCGCACGGTCTCGCCCTGCTTGAACTCGTTGCTCTCGTCATGAGCATGATACTTTTTCGAACGACGAATGATCTTGCCGTAGAGCGGGTGCTTGACCTTACGCTCCACGTTCACGACCACCGTCTTGTCGCCCTTATCGGAGACGATCAGCCCCGTCAGCACGCGCTTTGGCATGATCTAATCCTTACTTGGCTGCAGCGTCGCGCGAGCGCGACGTCTGGAGCGTCTTGATGCGAGCGATGTCGCGACGGACTTCGCGAACCCGGCTCGGCTTTTCGAGCTGGTTGGTCGCGGCCTGGAAACGCAGGTTGAAGGCCTCGCGTTTCAGGTTGCCGAGCTCTTCGCCCAGCTGGTCTTCCGACTTCGCCTTGAGGTCGTCGATACGGGCCATGTTATGCAACTCCCAGATGCGAGGTGTCGCCGAGACGGGCAACGACCTTCACCTTGATCGGCAGCTTCATCGCTGCACGGCTGAACGCGATCGCCGCGATATCGCCGGGAACGCCGTCCAGTTCGAACAGGATACGGCCTGGCTTGACGCGGGCTGCCCAATATTCCGGCGAACCCTTGCCCTTACCCATGCGGACTTCGGCCGGCTTGCCGGTGACCGGCAGATCCGGGAATACGCGGATCCACAAACGGCCCTGACGCTTGATGTGACGCGTGATCGCGCGGCGAGCCGCCTCGATCTGGCGCGCGGTCAAACGCTCCGGTTCCATCGCCTTCAGCCCGTACGAGCCGAAGTTCAGCGTCGTGCCGCCCTTGGCGTCGCCATGGATCTTGCCCTTAAAGGCTTTGCGAAACTTGGTTTTCTTCGGTTGAAGCATGTTTCAGTCCTTAGCGGCGGTCGTCGCGCGCCGGGCGCACGCCGGAGGTCTGAGCCTCCATCATGATCCGGTCGGTCGCCATCGGGTCGTGACCCAGGATTTCGCCCTTGAAGATCCACACCTTCACGCCGCACACGCCATAAGCAGTGTGCGCGGAAGCTTCGGCATAATCGACGTTACCGCGCAGCGTGTGCAACGGAACGCGACCTTCGCGATACCATTCCGACCGTGCGATTTCAGCGCCGCCAAGACGGCCACCGCAATTGATCCGGATGCCCTCTGCGCCGAGGCGCATGGCCGACTGGACCGCACGCTTCATGGCGCGACGGAAGGCGATACGACGCTCGAGCTGATCGGCGATGCCTTGGGCAACGAGCTTGGCGTCGACTTCCGGCTTGCGGATCTCAACGATGTTCAAGCTCACGTCCGACGTCGTCATCTTGCCGAGGGTACGGCGAAGCTTCTCGATGTCGGCGCCCTTCTTGCCGATGATCACGCCGGGGCGCGCAGCAAAAATGGAAACGCGGCACAGCTTGGCCGGACGCTCGATAACCACCTTGGAGATCGCCGCCTGCGGCAGCGTCTTCATGATGTAAGCGCGCATCTTGAGGTCTTCGAGAAGGAGACGACCATAGTCGGCGCCTTCCGCATACCAGCGGCTGTCCCACGTGCGGTTGATCTGCAGGCGCAGACCGATGGGGTTCGATTTCTGGCCCATTACGCTTCTTCTTCCATTTCGCGAACGACGATGCGCAGGCGGCTGAACGGCTTCAGGATGCGGGTCGATTTGCCGCGGCCGCGCGTGGCGAACCGCTTCATCGTGATCGACTTGCCGACCGAGGCCTCGGCGACGACGAGCGCGTCGACGTCGAGGTTGTGGTTGTTCTCAGCGTTGGCAATCGCCGAAGCGAGCACCTTGCGCGCTTCGACAGCCATGCCCTTGGTCGAGAATTGCAGGATGTTCATCGCATCCCCAACCTTCTTGTTGCGAATGAGCGCAGCGACGAGGCCGAGCTTCTGCGCCGAGCCACGAATCTGCGTGCCAACCGACAGCGCTTCGTTATCGGCCACCTTGCGGGGGGATTTTGGCTTGGACATGTTAGCGCTTGCCCTTCTTGTCGGACGCGTGGCCCGGGAAGTAGCGGGTCGGCGCGAACTCGCCGAGCTTCATCCCAACCATATCCTCGTTAACCGTGACCGGCACGAACTTGCGGCCATTATAGACGCTGAACGTGAGGCCGACGAACTGCGGCAGGATCGTGGAGCGACGCGACCAGGTCTTGATCGCGCCACGCGCATTAGCTTCCTGCGCGGTTTCTGCCTTCTTGAGCAGATGAAGGTCGACAAACGGACCTTTCCAGACGGAACGTGCCATGAGCTCTTAGCCCTTCTTCTTGGCGTGACGCGACCGGATGATCATCTTGTCGGTCGACTTGTTATGACGAGTGCGAGCACCCTTGGTCGGCTTGCCCCACGGCGTAACCGGATGACGGCCACCCGAGGTACGGCCTTCACCACCGCCGTGCGGATGGTCGACCGGGTTCTTGGCGACACCACGCGTCAGCGGGCGGATGCCCTTCCAACGGTTGCGGCCGGCCTTGGCGAGGTTGGTGTTGCCATTGTCGGGGTTCGACACGGCACCGACCGTCGCCATGCAGTTCGCATGGATGTAGCGCTGCTCGCCCGAGTTCAGGCGAATCATCACCATGCCCTTGTCGCGACCGACGACCTGCACGTAGGTGCCGGCCGAACGTGCGAGCTGACCACCCTTGCCGGGCTTCATCTCGACGTTATGGACGATCGTGCCAACCGGCATCTGGCCCAGTTCCATCGCGTTGCCAGGCTTCACGTCGGTCTTCTTGGCGGCGATGATCTTGTCACCGACGGCTAGGCGCTGCGGCGCGATGATATAGGCGACGTTGTCCTTGCCGGCTTCATCTGCACCGTAGTTGATCAGCGCGATGAACGCGGTGCGGTTCGGATCATACTCGATCCGCTCGACCGTGCCTTCGACTTCCCACAGGCGGCGCTTGAAATCGATGATACGATAACGCTGCTTGTGGCCGCCGGCGATGCCGCGCGACGTGACATGGCCCTTGTTGTTACGGCCACCGGTCTTGCGCTTGCCTTCGGTCAGCGCCTTGACGGGGCCGCCCTTGTGCAGACCCGAACGGTCGACGAGGATCAGACCACGGCGCGCCGGGCTGGTCGGATTATAATGCTTGAGTGCCATTACGCGCTGACCCCCTGCGTCACGTCGATCGACTGGCCATCGGCCAGCGTGACGATCGCCTTCTTGATGTCGGACTTGGTGTAGGGCACGCCCTTCCACTTCTTAGTCTTGCCCTTCTGGACGATCGTATTGACCCCCAGAACCTTGACCGAGAACAGCGCCTCGACGGCCGCCTTGATCTCAGGCTTAGTCGCGTCATTGCTGACGCGGAACACGACGGCGTTATGCTCGCTGAGCAAGGTCGCCTTTTCGGTGATGTGCGGGGCAACGATCACGTCGTAATGACGCAGATCGATGTCTCCCTTTTGCTTCTTAGCCATTGAAGCGCGCCTCCAGCATTTCGACGGCAGCGCGGGTCAAGACCAGCGTGTCGTGCTTCAGGATGTCGTAAACGTTCGCACCGGCGGCCGGCAGAACGTTGATCGTGTGGACGTTGCCAGCAGCAAGCGCGAAGCTCTGCTCGACGGCATCGCCATCGATCACGAGTGCGGTCTTGCCGAAGCCGAGGTTCGCCCAATTCGCCAGCAGCGTCTTGGTCTTGTTCTCTTCAACCGTCAGGCTGTCCATGACGACCAACGTGCCCGCCTTGGCGTGGCTGCTGAGCGCCATCTTCAGGCCCAGCGCACGAACCTTCTTGTTCAGCGACGGGTTGAAGTCACGAACGCGGGCACCGTGTGCCTTACCGCCGCCGACGAACACCGGCGCACGACGATCGCCGTGACGAGCCGTACCGCCGCCCTTCTGGCGACCGAACTTCTTGCCGGTACGAGCAACATCAGCGCGCTCACGCGTACCACGTGCCGTCGCGCGGCGCTTTTCGAGCTGCCAGGTGACGACGCGGTGCAGGATGTCGGCGCGCGGATCGAGGCCGAAGACCTCGTCGTTGAGCTCGATGTCGGCGCCGGTGGCGTTCGCATCGAAGGACTGAGTGGTGACCTTCATGTTCAGCCCTCCTGGCCAGCGGTCGCTTCAACCGTCGACGTGTCCTCAGCGGGCGTCTCGGCAGGAGCGGTATCGTTGTTGTTGGCGACCTGCTTCAGGCCGGCCGGATATGGCGCATCCGCATGGCGATCGACCTTCATCGAATCCTTGACGAGCAGCCAGCCGCCCTTCGAGCCAGGGACCGAACCCTTAACGAAGATCAGGCCGCGCTCGACGTCGGTCGAGACGATTTCCAGGTTCTGCTGGGTGCGGTTCTTGTTGCCCATCTGGCCGGCCATCTTCTTGTTCTTGAAGACCTTGCCCGGATCCTGGCGCTGGCCGGTCGAACCGAGCGAACGGTGCGAAACGGACACGCCGTGGGTCGCACGCAGACCACCGAAGCCCCAACGCTTCATGCCGCCGGCGAAGCCCTTACCCTGGGTCACGCCCTGGATATCGACGATCTGGCCAGCGACATAATGGTCGGCGGAAATGGTCGCCCCGACTTCGAGCAGCGCATCATCGCTAACTCGGAATTCGGCAACCTTCGCCTTGGGCTCAACTTCGGCCTTGCCGAAATGGCCACGCTGCGGCTTGGCGACGTTCTTTGCTTTCGCGGTACCCGCGCCCAATTGGACTGCGACATACCCGTCTCGATCGGCCTCGCGAACGGCCACTACCTGAAGATTCTCCAACGCCAGCACGGTGACGGGCACATGGCGCCCATCATCCCGGAACAAGCGGGTCATCCCCATTTTCTTCGCGATCACGCCAGTGCGCATGATCATGCTCCTTGTAACAGAGGCACCCCGGGGGAATTCCCGAAGGTGCGTGAAGGCCCCAGCAAAGCCTGCGCCTCGCTGGAGACCTAAATCAGCCCGATAGATTTTATACTGCTGCCCCGACCCGGGCTGGTGCTCCCCGCAGGGAACGTGTCGGGGGACGCAGACCCGGAATAATCCGGCGGTATCCCTGTATTTGGCGCTGCGTGAAACAGCGCCGAATCTCGTGAAGCGCGGCTTTACGCCAGCTTGATCTCGACGTCAACGCCAGCGGCGAGGTCGAGCTTCATCAGCGCATCTACCGTCTGCGGGGTCGGCTGAACGATGTCCAACATGCGCTTGTAGGTGCGCACCTCGAACTGCTCGCGCGACTTCTTGTCGACATGCGGGCCGCGGTTAACCGTGAACTTCTCGATGCGCGTCGGCAACGGGATGGGACCACGGATGAGCGCACCGGTGCGACGGGCGGTATCGGCGATGTCGCCGGTCGCCTGATCGAGCACGCGATGATCGAACGCCTTCAGACGAATGCGAATATTCTGCGTTTCCATGAAGTCCCTACCGATGCGAAAGAGCGGGCGCCGTTGCCGGCGCTCTTGCTGTTGAATGAAAAACCGAAGGCGGGCCACTACACAGGCGTGGACCGGAGATCAAGCGGGAAAGCACGGGACGCCCACAACATGGCGCAGAACGCGCGCCGGTGTCGCCCGGGGGTACACGAGCGCGGAAGTTTACACCGCCGGAAGCTTACAAGGTTTACGCCCTCCACAGTGTGCGGCACGGCGCCCAACGGCGGAGCGGCGCTATCACGCGCGACGCGGCACAAATCGACCGCGAATGGGACGAGTCGAAGCACCCGGCAAAGGTAGTAGACGACGTCCAACATTGCAACGGGCGGGCAACGGTGCGCGGCGCCCGAGGGATGCGGGACAAAGGCATCCGTTCCACCACCGGGCGATTTGGTGGCCTAGCGGACCGCGGAACAGGTCCGCGGTGACGAACGGCATCGTTGCGAGCTGCCTCGCCCGCACTGCGTTGCAACGCAAAAGACCCGGCCTTCCCTAAAGAAGACCGGGCCCTTTATCTCAACCCTTACGGGCGTGAGATTTAGGCGGTGATGCCGCTGACGATGCCCGAACCGACGGTCCGGCCACCTTCACGGATCGTGAAGCGCTGGCCCAGATCCATGGCGATCGGTGCGATCAGCTTGACGCCCAGTGCGACGTTGTCGCCCGGCATGACCATTTCGGTGCCCTCAGGCAGCTCGACAGTGCCGGTGACGTCCGTGGTACGGAAGTAGAACTGCGGGCGATAGTTAGCGAAGAACGGCGTGTGACGGCCACCCTCTTCCTTCGACAGCACGTACACTTCCGACTGGAAGTCGGTGTGCGGCTTGATCGAGCCGGGCTTGCAGAGAACCTGCCCACGCTCGACTTCTTCACGACCGACGCCGCGGATCAGCGCGCCGATGTTGTCGCCTGCCTGGCCCTGATCGAGCAGCTTGCGGAACATTTCGACGCCCGTGACCGTGGTCTTGCGGACGGCGGGCTGGATGCCGACGATCTCAACTTCCTCGCCAACTTTGACGACGCCGGTTTCGACGCGACCGGTGACGACCGTACCGCGACCCGAGATCGAGAACACGTCCTCGATCGGCATCATGAACGGCTTGTCGAGCGGACGCTCGGGCTGCGGCAGATACGTGTCGACAGCCTGCATCAGCTTGAGCACGGCGTCATGGCCGATCTCGGGCTGCTTGTCGTCGAGCGCGCACACGGCCGAACCCTGGATGACCGGGATGTTGTCGCCGTCGAAATCATACGAGCTAAGCAGCTCGCGGATTTCCAGCTCGACCAGCTCGAGGATCTCGGCGTCGTCGACCAGATCGACCTTGTTCATGAACACGACCATCGTCGGCACGCCGACCTGGCGGGCCAGCAGGATGTGCTCGCGGGTCTGTGGCATCGGGCCATCGGTTGCCGAAACGACGAGGATCGCGCCGTCCATCTGCGCCGCACCGGTGATCATGTTCTTCACATAATCGGCGTGGCCCGGGCAATCGACGTGCGCATAGTGGCGTGCTTCGGTCTCATACTCGACGTGCGCGGTCGAGATGGTGATGCCGCGCTCGCGCTCTTCCGGCGCCTTGTCGATGTTCGCATAGCTGGTGAACGTGGCGCCGCCGGTCTCGGCCAGCACCTTGGTGATCGCTGCGGTCAGCGAGGTCTTGCCATGATCGACGTGACCGATGGTGCCGATGTTGAGATGCGGCTTGTTCCGCTCAAACTTTGCTTTTGCCATTTTCGCCTCTTCTTGATTCAGATTCGCGGCCAAGGGGCTCCACGCGAACGTGGCCCCTTAACGACCTAGTTGATGTTACGCCAGCCCTAGCGCGAGCCGGATCAGGCCAATTTCGCCTTAACTTCGTCAGCCACGTTCGACGGCACTTCCTCATAATGCGAGAATTGCATCGAATAGTTGGCCCGTCCCTGCGTGAACGAGCGCAGCGCGTTCACATAGCCGAACATGTTGGCCAGCGGGACCATCGCGTCCACCGACTGCGCGTTGCCGCGCGTATCGGTGCCCTGGATCTGGCCACGGCGGCTGTTGAGATCGCCGATCACGTCACCCAGATAATCCTCGGGCGTGACGACCTCGACCTTCATGACCGGCTCGAGCAGCGTAATGCCCGACTTCTGCGCTACTTCGCGCATCGCGCCGCGGGCACAGATTTCGAACGCCAGCGCCGACGAATCGACGTCATGGTACGCGCCGTCATAGACCAGGATCTCGAAATCGATGATCGGGAAGCCGACCAGCGAACCCGTGGCCGCCGTTTCGCGGAAACCCTTTTCGATCGCCGGAATATATTCCTTGGGAATATTACCGCCCTTGATCTCGTCCTTGAAGACGATGCCCGAACCGCGCTCGCCCGGCGTGACCTTGACCTTCACGCGGCCGAACTGACCGGTACCACCCGACTGCTTCTTGTGCGTGTAATCGACGTCGACCGGCTTCTTGAGATATTCGCGATACGCCACCTGCGGCGCGCCGACATTGGCCTCGACCTTGAACTCGCGCTTCATGCGATCGACCAGAATCTCGAGATGGAGCTCGCCCATGCCCTTGATGATGGTCTGGCCGCTCTCGGCGTCCGAGGACACGCGGAACGACGGATCTTCGCGTGCCAGGCGATTGAGCGCGATGCCCATCTTTTCCTGGTCGGCCTTGGTCTTCGGCTCCACCGACAGCTCGATCACCGGCTCGGGGAATTCCATCCGCTCGAGAATGATCGGGGCGTTCATCGCGCACAGCGTGTCGCCGGTCGTGGTGTCCTTGAGACCCGCCAGAGCGACGATGTCGCCGGCATAGGCCACCTGGATGTCCTCACGCTCGTTGGCATGCATGAGCAGCATGCGGCCGACCTTTTCCTTCTTGTCCTTGACCGAGTTGGTGACCTGCGAGGCGGTCTCCAGCTTGCCCGAATAGATGCGGGCGAAGGTCAGCGTACCCACGAACGGATCGTTCATGATCTTGAACGCCAGCGCCGAGAACGGCACGTCATCCGACGAGGCGCGCTCGTCCGGCGTCACGCCGTCAAGCTTGAGGCCCTGAATGGCGGGAACGTCGAGCGGGCTCGGCAGATAGTCGACCACGGCGTCGAGCAAAGGCTGAACGCCCTTGTTCTTGAACGCCGAGCCGCACACCACCGGCACGAAGGCCATAGCAAGCGCGCCCTTGCGGATCAGCTTCTTAAGGTCGACCGTGCTCGGCTCGTTGCCCTCGAGATAGGCTTCCATTAGGTCGTCGTCTTGCTCGACGGCCATTTCGATCAGGTCGCTACGATACTTAGCGGCCTTCTCGACCATGTCCTCAGGAATGTCCTGATATTCGAACTTGGCGCCGAGGCTCTCTTCGAGCCAGATGATCGCGCGGTTCTCGACCAGATCGACCAAGCCCTTGAAGCCGCCTTCGATGCCGATCGGCAGATACAGCACGGCCGGACGCGCGCCGAGGCGATCGATGATCGACTGGACGCAGAAATAGAAGTCGGCGCCGGTGCGATCGAGCTTGTTGATGAAGCACATGCGCGGCACGCCATATTTGTCAGCCTGACGCCACACGGTCTCGGACTGCGGCTCGACACCGGCAACGCCATCGAAGCAAGCAACCGCGCCATCGAGCACACGCAGCGAACGCTCGACTTCAATGGTGAAGTCGACGTGGCCGGGGGTGTCGATGATGTTGATCAGATGCTCTTCGCCCTTGCCCTCTTCGGCGCGCCATTTGCACGTCGTTGCGGCGGACGTGATCGTGATCCCGCGCTCCTGCTCCTGCTCCATCCAGTCCATCGTCGCGGTGCCTTCATGCACTTCGCCGATCTTGTAGGACTTGCCGGTGTAATAGAGGATGCGCTCGGTCGTCGTCGTCTTACCGGCGTCGATATGCGCCATGATGCCGATGTTGCGATAGCGGTCGAGCGGATGGCTGCGGGCCATGATCGTTATTCCTTGGATGTGGAGAAGCCGGGGTTGCCCCCGGCTCATCCGATATAGGTAGTTTACGTTACCGGAGGAAGGCCCGCCGACATTGCCGGCACGCCCCAACCAGCACCGCCGTTACCAGCGATAGTGCGAGAAGGCGCGGTTGGCTTCGGCCATGCGATGCGTGTCTTCGCGCTTCTTCACCGCGTTGCCACGGTTGTTGGCCGCATCCAGCAGCTCGCCCGACAGCCGTGCGGCCATCGTGTTCTCGCTGCGGTTACGCGCCGCACCGATCAGCCAGCGAATGGCCAAAGCCTGCGAACGCTCGAAGCGCACTTCGACCGGCACCTGATAGGTAGCACCACCCACGCGGCGGCTACGCACTTCGATGTTCGGCTTCACGTTGTTCAGCGCGTCATGAAACACGCTGAGCGGATCCTTCTTGGCGCGGGTCTCGACGGTCTCGAGCGCACCATAAACGATCAATTCAGCGACGGACTTCTTGCCGTCGAGCATAACCGAATTCATGAACTTGGAGAGAACCTCATCACCGTATTTAGGATCGGGGAGGATGATACGCTTTTCTGGGCGACGACGACGTGCCATTTCAAATTCCTTCGTTCTTCAGCTGGTCCGGAACGTGTGGGCCCCATCAAAGCGATACTTTGATGGGCACCCTGTCCGGGGCTTACTCTGGCTGTTATTTAGGACGCTTGGCGCCGTACTTGGAACGCGACTGGCGACGATCCTTCACACCCTGTGTATCAAGCACACCGCGCAGGACGTGATAGCGCACACCGGGAAGATCGCGAACACGACCGCCACGGATCAGGACCACCGAGTGCTCCTGGAGATTGTGGCCTTCGCCCGGAATGTACGAAATCACTTCGCGCTGGTTGGTCAGGCGAACCTTGGCCACCTTGCGCAGAGCCGAGTTCGGCTTCTTCGGGGTCGTCGTGTAAACGCGCGTGCAAACGCCGCGCTTCTGCGGGTTCTGTTCCATCGCAGGGACCTTGGACTTGGCCTTCTGCGGATCGCGGCCCTTGCGGACCAGCTGGTTAATCGTCGGCATTGAAGCCTTCACCTTTCAAATGGTTACTTTGCTGGAGCCCTAAAGCGCCGAGGAATACAAAAAGGACCGTTAGAGGCGTTACCGCCCCCCGGGCCCTGGAATGCATCCAGCAATGTTCAAGCTTGCCCAGGAGGCACAAGGGCCCTCCAAGCAGCCGCGCCTATACAAGCCGACTCGCTCGCGGTCAATCTGTTGCGCGACGGATGGGAACCGAGGTGCCGTTGGTGCCGCCCCACCCCGCACGACCGGCAATCGGCCGACACCCCATCCCAATCGCCGCCTCTTAGGTGGTTCGGAATTTGCCGCCGGTCGAACGTTGCTAGTCTCGGCGGTGCGGCATGCTGAAGGGCGGATTTTGGGTGGGAAGCGGTCAGGCTGCTTTTGAGAATTGAGTGTAAGGCAGCGGACGTTCAATCCAGCAACGCGATGGCTGCCAGCGTCTCATCTCGGGGCGGTTGCCAATGGTCATCCTGCGCAATGATTTTTCCACTGTCATCTTCAATATAGTGAATGGCGTCTCGCGCGGCATCGTCCGCGAAGTCGAAATCATTATTCATAATGATGCAGTCGGCAACATAGTTGGCCGCGGTGAAAGGCAGGCGCTGGTCTAGGACTGCCTCCAGCAAGCGTCGGGCTGCGTCTTTGGTGATAAGAAACTGTGGCCCATCGGAAACGGCGATGTGGCCGATCGCGGTCAAACGGAGAGCGTCCCTGAACGCGGCGACTTCAGCGGCAATCTCTTCGGCCAACGCCTCGGGAGAGAGTTTGCCTGTCAAGAACGCGACTATCGAAGAATGTTGCATCGAACGACGATGCATCGTCGAACGAACGTCTGCAATCGGGAAGCTGGTGCGGCGCTTCAAACGGCGACAATTGGGCGATCTTTGCCGGGGAGCTTTTTCTCCCGAAACCTTCGGTCGGCTATCAGACACTCACGCCCTCGCGCTATCGTAAATGGCGATAGGTGGTGGGAAGCAGAAGAGCCGCTTCAAGGATGAAATCTGCTATAGCCGCCGCTGTCTCCCGGACGGAGTAATCAGGTCCCATGCACATCAGTTACGACGACATCACCAAGCGCATCGCTGAGCCGCCCAACTGGTGGCTGGAGGGTGTCCCCCGCTATCGCAGCTTCAGGCCCGACGATCTTGATGTTTATGCTCAGGAAGTCGTCCTGATGGAGGTCGAATGCCAAATGTGCTTCCGAAAGTTCAATATCGGCCAATATAGCCCCAATGCCTGGCACCCCGGGCAGCACCTACCTCTCCATGGTGATCCACCTTCCCACTCATCCGATGCCGAAGAAAGTTGTGGAGGCGAGTCGATGGGCTTCACTGAGCTGAGGATTTTCGAGTTTTGGCGTCGGGCGCGCTACGATCCTGCGGCCGAGCCTCCGGTAGAATCACATTGGGTTCGTGATCATAACCGAGAGATTGCCTACAAAGAGGATACGGCTTCAAAATAGGTCGTGTGACCTTGCAGGGACAGGTTAGCCGGCGCCAATGTCCACGATTGGGGCGTAAGCCGACTGGCCGCTAATGCGTCGAGGCGCTCGACTCCGATAGCATCATCCCGCCCGATTGCCGGGTAGTCGCCCGCCGGCCCATCCGCTAGATGACAGCGGTGACTTACGATCTCCTCATCATCGGCGGCGGTATCAACGGCTGCGCGATCGCGCGCGAGGCGGCGCTCAATGGCCTCAAGGTCCTGCTGGTCGAGCGCGACGATCTCGCCGCGCACACTTCGTCTGCCTCGACCAAGCTGATCCATGGCGGGCTGCGCTATCTCGAATATTACGATTTCAAGCTGGTCGCCGAGGCGCTGCGCGAGCGCGAACGGCTGGTCAAAGCCGCGCCGCACATCATTCGCCCAATGCGCTTCGTGCTGCCGCACGAAAACGCCGTCCGCCCATGGTGGATGGTACGGCTCGGCCTGTATCTCTACGATTTCCTCGGCGGCAAGATGACGCTGGCGCGCTCGCGTGGGCTGCGCAAGAGCGACACCGCCTATGCCGCGCCGCTGAAAGGCGGGCATAAGGGCTTCGTCTATTCCGACGCCTTCGTCGATGATTCGCGGCTGACCCTGCTCAACGCAGTGGATGCCGCCGCCAATGGCGCGGAAGTGCTGGTCGGCGTTGCGCTCGAATCGGCCCGGCGCGAGGATGGCGTGTGGCGCGCGACCTTGTCCGACTGGCGCACGGTCGAGGCGCGCGCGATCGTCAACGCCGCCGGCCCCTGGGTCCACCAGATGCTCGGCAGCCTCGGCGTCAACGCGGCGAGCAATATACGCCTGGTCAAGGGCAGCCACATCGTCGTGCCAAAATTGTTCGACGGCGACCACGCCTATATCCTGCAACAGCCCGATCGCCGTATCGTCTTCGCCATCCCCTATCAGGGCGACTTTACCGAAATCGGCACCACCGACATTCCGGTCGAGCGGCCCGAAGACGCGCAGATCGACGCGGACGAGATCGCCTATCTATGCGACGCGGTGAACCTGCACTTCACGCAGCAGATCGGCCCTGTCGACGTCACCTCCACCTGGTCCGGCGTCCGCCCGCTGTACGACGACGGCGCCAGCGACGCGAAAGCGGTGACGCGCGATTACGTGCTCGAACTCGACACCAATGGCCCCGCTTTGCTGTCGATCTTCGGCGGCAAGATCACCACCGCGCGTCATCTGGCCGAGGAAGCGCTCGCCAAGCTCGCCGCCCCGCTCGGCTTTACCGCCACCAAGCCGACCCGCGACCGGCCGTTCCCCGGGGCGCCGATCGCCGCTTGGACCGCATTGCTCGCGCACACCCGCGCCACCTGGCCGTTCCTCGGCGCGGCGCGCAGCGAGCGTATGGCGCATGCTTATGGCGAGCAGCTCGGCGAGATGCTGGCCGGCGTCACCGATGCTGCCGGCCTGGGCGAGGATTTCGGCGCCGGGCTGACCGCGCTCGAGGCGCGCTGGATGCACGACCGCGAATGGGCGCGCGCGCCCGACGATGCGCTGATGCGGCGCAGCAAGATCGGGCTGCATCTGACGGCCGAACAGCGCAGTCGCTTCGAGACGTGGTGGTCGACCGCCTTCGCCTGACCGGCACGCCGCTCGTTTGAGCGGAATTCTCGCGCGCGCACCTTGTGACCGGCAGCGCGAGGGCCATCTACCGGACGCTGCCCCACGCCTAACCCCGGGAATTCCGTATCACCACCACCGCCCACGCCTTTGCGGCGCCGTCCGCCGACGCGCCGTTCGCCCCCTTTTCGTTCGAACGCCGCGATCCCCTGCCCGATGACGTCGCGATCGACGTCCTGTTCTGCGGCGTGTGCCATTCCGACCTGCACACCGCGCGCGGCGAATGGGGCTCGGTCAATTATCCGTGCGTCCCCGGCCATGAGATTGTCGGCCGCGTCTCCGCGGTGGGCAGCGCGGTGACCAAGTTCGCGATCGGCGATCTCGCCGGCGTCGGCTGCATGGTCGATAGCTGCGGCCACTGCCCGTCCTGCAGCGATGGCGAAGAGCAATATTGCGAGACGACCGGCTTTGTTGGCACTTATGACGCGCCGGACACGGTATCGGGCGGCTATACGTTCGGCGGCTATTCCGACCATATCGTGGTCAAGCAGGATTTCGTGCTCAAGGTCGGGCATGACGAGGCCGATCTCCCCGCCGTCGCGCCGTTGCTGTGCGCCGGCATCACGACCTATTCGCCGCTGCATCACTGGAAGGTCGGGCCAGGCCAGAAGGTCGGCGTGGTCGGCCTGGGCGGGCTTGGCCATATGGGCGTCAAGATCGCCAAGGCGATGGGTGCCGACGTCTATGTGTTCAGCACCTCGCCCGGCAAGCGCGAGGACGCCAAGCGGCTCGGCGCCACCGACCTGGTCGTGTCCAAGGACGACGACGCCATGGCCGCGCACGCCAACAGCTTCGATTTCATCCTCAACACCGTCGCCGCCGCGCACGATCTCGATCCGTTTTTGGCCCTGCTCAAGCGCGATGGCACGATGACCTTGGTCGGCGTGCCCGAGACGCCGCATCCCTCGCCCAGCGTCGGCGCGCTGGTGTTCAAGCGTCGCGCGATCGCCGGCTCGCTGATCGGCGGGATCCAGGAAACGCAGGACATGCTCGACTTCTGCGTCGAGCACGGCCTGACCGCGGATATCGAGATGATCGATATCCAGAGCATCGACGGCGCGTATGAGCGCATGCTCAAGAGCGATGTGAAGTATCGCTTCGTCATCGACATGCAGTCGCTGAAGGCGGCATAATTGCCAGCGGCGGGGGGCGGCCGTAAAGCGCCAGGCGATATGGCCGCCCCCCACCCGATGCGCGTCACCGCGCTCTACCGCTTCGCGCGCTTCCCTGATCCTGCCGCGTTGCGTGCGCCGCTGCTGGCGGTGTGCACCGACCACGGCGTGAAGGGCACGCTGTTGCTCGCCCGGGAAGGGATCAACGGCACGATCGCGGGCCGGCCAGAAGCGATCGACGCCGTCCTGGATCATATCCGCACCCTGCCCGACTGTGCGGGTCTCGAGGTCAAGGACAGCATGGCGGAAACCCCGCCCTTCCTGCGCCTTAAAGTCCGACTTAAGCGCGAGATCGTGACGATGGGCGAACCCGATATCGATCCGCTCACCGGCACCGGCCACTACGTCAAACCGGCCGACTGGAACGCGCTGATCGACCGCCCCGACACGGTCGTGATCGACACGCGCAACGATTACGAAGTCCGCGTCGGCTCGTTTGAAGGCGCGATCGATCCGCAGACGCACAGCTTCAGCGACTTCCCCGCCTGGTTCCGCGACCACCGCGAGGAGTTCGTCGGCAAGACCATCGCGATGTTCTGCACCGGCGGCATCCGCTGCGAGAAATCGACCGCCTTCCTGAAAGCGGAGGGGATCGACGACGTCCATCACCTCGAAGGCGGCATCCTCAAATATCTCGAGCAGGTGCCGGCGGAGCAAAGCCGCTGGCAGGGCGAATGCTTCGTGTTCGACCAGCGCGTGAGCGTCGACCACGGCTTAGCGCTCGGCACGCACAGCCTGTGCCACGCCTGCCGCATGCCGGTAAGCGCTGCGGAGCGCCAGTCGCTGCTATACGAGGAAGGTGTCAGCTGCCCGGCGTGTCACGACGCGCGCGATGCCACGCAGCGCGCGGGCTATGCCGAACGCCACCGCCAGGTGCAGCTCGCCGAAGCGCGCGGCGAACTGCATGTCGGCGCACAAATCGCGACGGCCCCGCAGAGATAGCGTCGGGGCGTCGTAACGCCCGGACAACGCACTACATGGGGAAGCGATACCCTGACCGCCGCCCAAAGCGGCTGACATCGGAGACCTATGTTGAAAATCCTCGTCGTCCTCACGTCGCATGCCGATCTCGGCGATACCGGCAAAAAGACCGGCTTCTGGCTGGAAGAGCTCGCCGCCCCCTATTACGTGTTTAAGGATGCCGGTGCCGAGCTCACCCTGGTCTCGCCCAAGGGCGGGCAGCCACCGCTTGATCCAAACAGCGCCGCGCCCGACGCGCAGACCGAGGCCACGCGCCGGTTCGAGGCGGATACCGAGGCGACCACTGCCCTCGCCGCCACGCAGGTGCTCGCCGACATGGATATCGCGAACTATGATGCGGTATTCTACCCCGGCGGCCACGGCCCGCTATGGGATCTCGCTAATGATGCGGCATCGATCGCGCTGATCGAAAACACGCTGGCTGCCGGCAAGCCGATCGCCCTGGTGTGCCATGCACCCGGCGTGCTGCGCGATGTGCAGGCGGCGGATGGCGCGCCGCTGGTCAAGGGCAAGTCGGTCACAGGCTTCACCAACAGCGAAGAGGCGACCGTCGGCCTGACCGATGTGGTGCCGTTCCTGGTCGAGGATATGCTCGCCGAGCGCGGCGGCGTCTATTCGAAGACCGAGGATTGGGGCGTTCATGTCGTGTCGGACGGGTTGTTGATCACCGGGCAGAACCCTGCCTCGTCGGCCAAGGCCGCAGAGACGCTGCTCGCCGCGCTCAAGCACTAAGCACTGTGCCGCCGGGCACATGATGCCCGGCGGCCGCCTTTAGTAACTGCGCCCGATCAGCACGCGCTCCACCGCCGGCGCGCCGGTGAAGATGCAGGTCGCTGCGCCCCCGGCTTGGTCGGGATGGCCCGTCTGCCCCATCGGGGCGTTGCGGATCGTCAGCTTGAGCGCTTTCAGCCGCTCGACCACCGCATCGAGCGCCACGCCGGTCGGCTTCGACCAGGGCACATCGACCCAGCCGGGGTTCTTCACGCCCTCACCGAACGTCGCCTCGACGCCGGCCCAATCCTCCACCGGCGCGATGTTGGCGCGGAGCCGGGCATGCGCCTCGTCGAACAATGCCGCCTGGATCTCCTCGAGCAGCGTGCCAACACTGCCGACGAAGTCGGCGCGGGCCACGACTGCGCTGTCGAGCTTGCCGCTCTCCTGGTACAGGCTATCGCGCCGGATCACCGAGAGATTGCCGCCGGCCACATCGCGCCCGCCTATTTCGATGATGATCGGCGCGCCTTTCTTGACCCAACCCCAGCGCTTGGTCGCCGCCTTGCCGAATTTGATATCGAGCAGCGCGCGCACCGGCTCGCCCAGTGCAGATTGCTTGGCCAACTCGGACTGCACGTTCTTGCAATAGTCGACGATCGCTTCGTCCTCGGGCTGATCGCGCAGCATAGGCACGATCACCACCTGCCATGGCGCCACGCGCGGCGGCACGCGCAGCCCATCGTCATCGCCGTGGACCATGATCAGCCCGCCGATCATCCGCGTCGACATGCCCCAGCTCGTCGTTTGTGCGAGTTCGAGCTCGCCCGCGGCATTTTGAAAGCGGATATTCTGCGCGCTCGCGAAATTGGTGCCGAGGAAATGCGAGGTGCCGGCCTGCAGCGCCTTGCCATCCTGCATCATCGCCTCGATCGAATAGGTAGCGACGGCGCCGGGGAAACGCTCATTCTCGGGCTTCTCGCCGGCCACCACCGGCAGCGCGACGCACTCCTCGGCGAAGCTGCGATACACTTCGAGCATTTTCAGCGTCTCTTCGACCGCCTCGGCCTCGGTAGCATGCGCAGTATGCCCTTCCTGCCACAGGAATTCGGACGTGCGCAGGAACATGCGCGTGCGCATTTCCCAGCGCACCACATTGGCCCATTGGTTGATCAGCACCGGCAGGTCGCGCCACGATTGCACCCAGCGCGCGAACGCCATGCCGATAACGGTTTCCGAGGTCGGCCGGACGACCAGCGGCTCCTCCAGCTTGGCGGTCGGATCGGGCTTCAACCCACCCTTGCCATCGCTGACCAGCCGGTGATGCGTGACCACCGCCATTTCCTTGGCGAAGCCTTCGACATGTTCGGCCTCCTTCTCGAAATACGAAAGCGGGATGAACAGCGGGAAATAGCAATTCTCATGCCCCGTCGCCTTGATACGGTCGTCGAGCAGGCGCTGGATCCGCTCCCAGATGCCGTAGCCCCATGGCCGGATGACCATGCAGCCACGCACGCCAGATTCCTCGGCGAGGTCGGCCTCGGTGATGACGGACTGGTACCAGGCGGAAAAATCGGCCTCGCGGGTGACGGGAAGTGCGCGTTTGATCATGGCGCCAGGCGATACGGCCCCGACGGCTATCCCGCAAGGATCAGCGACTCGCGCCGGCGCAGGTCGATCACCCCGTCGATCATGATCGGGCGAAAGAAGCGCGAACCGTCACCGTCGCGCGCGCCATCGTACAGCATCCAACCAAGATCGATCGCGCCGCTGCCCGCCCACGCGCTATCGGGCCACGGATCCTCGCGATCGAGCAAGGTAATCGCGGCCAGAAAGCTGCGATGCCCCAGGCATGGCTGGCGCCCGAACTGCTGGCGCGCCGCGCGGTCGCGAAACGCCTCGGCGGCCAGCGTCGCGCCGGGCAGGTCGCCGACATGCGCAGTGACGACATAGGCCAGGTCGCGCAGCACATGCGCCATGCGCCGGTCGCGCCGCCCGGCGACGATGCCCGGCACGCCCGCGCCGTGCTCGATCTCGGCCAGCGACATCCAGGTCGACCGCAGCGGCGCCAACACACGGATTTCGTCGATCCGCCAACGCAGCGCCGGCCCGCTGTAGATCGCATCGAAAATCTCGCGCGCGGTCGGGGGCGTGATGACATCGTAGCTGACCAGATCGTCGGCGAATTCCGGCCGCCGGAAACAGGCGCGATCACCCCGCACGAGCAGCCGAAATTCCATGCCCCGCCCCCTGCCATTCGTCCCTCACCCGTGTAGAAGCGACGCAGCCATTACGGCGCGGCTTGCCGCCGGAACGGATCAATCTCACACGCAAATGACGCATTGGTCGGAAGGGGACGCAACATGAGTACCGCGTCCACCGACCGTCTGCTGCCCGCGATCGGCCTGCGCCTGGCCTCGGTTGGCGTGTTTGCCTGCATGAACGTGCTGATCAAACTGAGCGAAGCGCACGGCGCCAGCCTGGGCGAGATCATGTTCTTCCGCCAGGGCGGCGCGGCCGTGCTGATGCTGGCGATCATCGGCGCCGGCCCGGGGCTGGCCTCCGTCAAGACGCAGCGGCTGCCGGCGCATCTGCTGCGCATGGTGGTGGGGCTGAGCGCGATGGCGTGTACTTTCCGCGCGATCCTCGCGCTCCCGCTCGCCGAATCGACCACGATCGGCTTCACCATGCCGATCTTCGCCACCATCCTGGGCGCACTGGTGCTGCGCGAACCGACCGGCTGGCATCGCTGGCTGGCCGTGCTGGCTGGATTTGGCGGCGTGCTGATTGTCGCCCAGCCGGGCGGGGCGCATTTTCCGTTATGGGGCGCTGGCTTCGGCCTGGCCGGCGCCTTCCTTACGGCCTGTATCTCGATCCTGCTGCGCCAGATCTCGAAGACCGATACGCCGCTGACCATCGTCTTCTGGTTTTCGACGCTGTCGCTGGTGCCGCTGGGGCTGAACTATGCCTTCGCCCGGCAGCCGCACGATGCCATCGTCTGGCTCTTGCTCGCCGGCGTGGGCCTGCTCGGCGGTGTCGCGCAACTGGCGATGACCGCCGCCTTGCGGCTTGGCCCGGTGTCGGTGGTCGTGCCGATGGACTATTCCAGCCTGCTCTGGGCGACCGCCACCGGCTGGCTGGTGTTCGGCGCGCTGCCGGGCCTGTGGACCTGGATCGGCGCACCGATCATCATTGCCAGCGGGCTTTACATCGTGTGGCGCGAACATGTTCGCCGCGTGCCCAAGCCGATCGAGATCGTGCAATAAGGCACGCTCGATCGACTCGCGCTTATTCCGCGGCCTGCGCCAGCGGCTTCTTCCACACCAGAACCGGCTTCCTAGCCGCCAGCGTTTCATCGAGCCGGCTGCGCGGGGCGAAGTGGGGGGCCGTCTTGAGCGCCACATCGCCGGCCTTGGCCCGTTCCGCCACGCTGCGCAGTGCGCCGATGAACTGGTCGAGCGCCGCCTTGCTCTCTGTCTCGGTCGGTTCGATCAACATCGCGCCGTGCACCACCAATGGAAAATACATCGTCATCGGGTGATAGCCTTCGTCGATCAGCCCCTTGGCGATATCGATGGTCGAGAAGCCCTCGGCCAGATTGTCGTCGGAGAACAAGGCTTCGTGCATGCATGGCCCGCTATGCCCGAACGGCGCGACGAGCGTGTCACCCAGCGAACGCAGGATGTAATTGGCGTTGAGCACGGCATCCTCCGCGACTTGGCGCAGGCCGTCCGCGCCATGACTCAGGATGTACGTGAGGGCCCGCGTAAACATGCCCATCTGGCCGTGGAACGCGACCATGCGACCGAAGGTCTGGTCGTGATGTTCCTCGGCGGTTTCCTCCTCGACGAGGCGGAATCCGTGGTCGGTCTTTTCGACGAACGGTAGTGGCGCGAACGGAGTCAGCGCCTTGGACAGCACGACCGGGCCCGAGCCTGGCCCGCCGCCGCCATGCGGAGTGGAAAAGGTCTTGTGCAAATTGATGTGCATAGCGTCGATGCCGAGATCGCCGGGGCGGACGCGGCCGACGATGGCGTTGAAGTTCGCGCCATCGCAATAGACCAAACCACCGGCAGCGTGCACCGCGTCGGAGATTTCGCGCATGTCACGCTCGAACAGGCCGCACGTGTTGGGATTGGTGATCATCACGCCGGCGACGTCTGGGCCGAGGCGCGCGATCAACGCTGCCGTATCGACACGGCCTTCGCTGGTGGCGGGGATATCCTCGACGCGGTAGCCGGCAAAGGCGGCGGTGGCGGGATTGGTGCCGTGCGCGCTTTCTGGCACCAGGATGACCTTGCGATGGCCCTCGCCGCGGGCTTCGAGCGCGGCCTTGATGGCCAGGATGCCGCAGAGTTCGCCATGCGCGCCGGCCTTGGGGCTCATCGCGACCGAGTCCATGCCGGTCAGCGTGACCAGCCAGTGCGCGAGTTGGTGGATCACTTCGAGCGCGCCCTGCACGGTATCGACCGGCTGCAGCGGATGCACGTCGGCGAAACCGGGCAGCCGCGCCATCTTCTCGTTGAGCCGCGGATTGTGCTTCATCGTGCAGCTGCCGAGCGGGAAGAAGCCGAGATCGATGCCGTAATTCTGGCGGCTGAGGCGGGTATAGTGGCGCACCGCTTCGGGCTCGGACAGGCCGGGGAGGCCGATCGTGGCGGTGCGGGCGAGATTGCCTAGCCTCCCTCTCCCTTCTGGGGAGAGGGTTGGGGAGAGGGGCTGTACTGGATTGCCGGCCGTGCCGTCGGAGGCAGACGTCCCCTCTCCCCGGCCCTCTCCCCGGCCCTCTCCCCGAAGGGGAGAGAGAGAAAAAAAATCTACGCCGGTCGTATGGATGTCGCCGATCTCGAAGATCAGCGCTTCCTCCAGCATCAGCGCCTTGTTGCCGGTGAAGGTGGGGGCTGCGGACGTGCCCTGCTGCGGCGCTTCCGGGCGCCAGCCGCTTGCATTGATGCTCATCGGATTAGCCTTTCGCCGACGCGACGCACGGGGCGCTGCGACGATTGCAGAAAACGAATGTTGAGAATGTTGAGACGCTGGCGCTGTTTTCGGCAGTGCGCACCTTATTCGTCACCCAAGCGAAGGCTGGGGTCTCGTGCGGTTGCTGTCCCGCAGGAGCCGCACGGCATCCCAGCTTTCGCCGGGATGACGGCTGATCTAATCCGGGCTTGCCGCTGCGCATCCCCAGTGTGGACCATAAATTATCCAACATTGGTAGGGGCTGATTCATGCCAGCGCCTCGGCGAGCGCAGTCGCCAGTGCCTCGACGTCTTCAGGGGTTGTCGTCTCGGTCACTGCGACGACCAAACCGTTGGCGAGCGCCGGCTCACCTGGATATAGTCGGCCGAGCGACACACCGGCCAGGATGCCCTTGTCCGCCAGCGCGCGGACGATCGGGCGCGCTTCGACGGGCAGCCTTAGCGTGAATTCGTTGAAGTAGGTCGGCGTGGCCAGCTCGACACCGGGGATCTGCACCAGCCGATCCGCCGCGGCTACTGCACCGGCGTGATTGACCTCGGCCAGCGTGCGCAAGCCGGCTTCGCCGAGCAACGTCATGTGGATCGAGAAAGCGAGCGCGCACAGGCCGCTATTGGTGCAGATGTTCGACGTGGCCTTTTCGCGGCGGATATGCTGTTCGCGGGTGCTGAGCGTCAGCACGAAACCGCGGCGGCCATCGGCATCCACCGTTTCGCCGCACAGCCGGCCCGGCATTTGGCGGACATATTTGTCCTTGCAGCCGAACAGGCCGACATAGGGCCCGCCGAATTGCAGCCCGACGCCCAGCGACTGGCCTTCGCCGACGACGATATCGGCGCCCATTTCGGCCGGCGACCGGATGGCACCGAGCGCCACCGGCTCGGTGACGACGGCGATGAGCAGCGCCTTATTGGCCTGGCAGGCGGCGGCAAGATCGGTCAGATCCTCGATGCGGCCGAGAATGTCGGGATATTGCACGACCACGCACGACGTATCGCCATCGATGCGGGCGATCAGATCGGCGATGTCGGTCTGCGCGTCGAGCGTCGGCGCGGCGGTTTCGAGCTGATCGCCGGTGAACTTGGCCATCGTGTTGGCGACGGAAACGTAATGCGGGTGCAGCCCGGACGACAGCAGCGCCTTGCCGCGCTTGGTGATGCGCCGCGCCATGCCGATCGCTTCCCAGCACGCGGTGGAGCCGTCGTACATCGAGGCATTGGCGACATCGGTGCCGAGCAGCCGCGCGACCTGGGTCTGGAACTCGAACAGCATCTGCAGCGTGCCCTGCGCGATTTCCGGCTGGTACGGCGTATAGGCGGTGAGGAATTCGCCGCGCTGAATCAGATGATCGACGCTGGCAGGGACATGATGCTTGTAGGCCCCGCAGCCGAGGAAGAACGGGCCATCGCTGGCCGCGATGTTCTTGCGCGACAGCGCGGTCATGTGGCGCTCGACGGCGAGCTCGCTGGCGTGCATCGGCAGGCCGTGGATCGGGCCGTCGAGCTGCGCGATGGCGGGGACATCGACGAACAGGTCGTCGATGCTCGCGGCGCCGATGACGGCGAGCATTTCGGTGCGGTCGGTATCAGTGAGGGGCAGGTAGCGCATAGCACTTACTCCCCCCTCCCGCTTGCGGGAGGGGTCGGGGGTGGGCGCCCGACCAAAGCGAGCGATGACATTCGGGGAGAGCGCGAGCCCACCCCCGGCCCCTCCCGCAAGCGGGAGGGGGGAGAACAAACTAAAGCCCGGCGATGAACGCGGCGTAAGCCGCTTCGTCCATCATCGCCTCGAGCTCGCTCGGATCGCTAAGCGTCAGTTTGAAGAACCAGCCGGTCTTTTCCGGATCCTCATTGACCAAAGCGGGCGTGTCGGCGAGCGCGGCATTGCCTTCCAGCACAGTGCCGCTGGCGGGGGCATAGACGTCCGACGCGGCCTTGACCGATTCGACCACCGCGGCGTCATCGCCCTTGGCCAAGGTCTTGCCGGTTTCGGGCACGTCGACGAACACGATGTCCCCCAACTGGCTTTGCGCATATTCGGAGATGCCGACCGTGCCGACATCGCCGGTGACGTCGATCCACTCATGATCTTGCGTGAAATAACGGCTCATTTTGGACCTCCTGCACGGACGTAACGGTGGGGGATGAAGGGCATGGCGGTGACGGTGCCGCTGTGCAGCTTGCCACGTTGCGACAGCTGGACGACGGTGCCGATCTCGGCCAGCGCCGACGGCACATAGGCCATGGCGATCGGCGCGCCCAGCGACGGCGCGAAGCCGCCGCTGGTGACCCGGCCGATCTCGGCGCCGCTCTGGTCTACCACCGTGGCGCCTTCGCGCACCGGCTGGCGGCCGTCGATGACCAGGCCGACGCGCTTGACCGCGGGGCCCTGCTCGCGCTCCGCGAGGATCTGCTTGGCACCAGGAAAATTGGCTTCTTCGCGCCGACGCTTACTGCCGACCGCGAAGTTCAGCGCGGCCATGATCGGCGTCGTTTCGAGATCGAGATCGTGACCGTAGAGCGGCAGATCGGCCTCCAGCCGCAGCGAATCGCGCGCGCCGAGGCCAATCGGTTTCACTTCCGACTCGGCAGTCAGCGCATCGGCGAAGGCCGCGACATGTTCGGCGTCGAGCGAGATTTCGAAGCCGTCCTCGCCGGTATAGCCCGAGCGGCTGACCCATAGATCGACATCCTGCCAGGTGAAGCGCCCGCCGGTCATGAACACCAGCGCCTCGACGCCCGGCACGAGCCGCGACAGCACGGTAACCGCTTCCGGCCCCTGCAGCGCCAGCAGCGCGGCATCGGCCATGTGGTTGATCGTGACGTCGTCGGGCAGGTGATCGAGCAGATGCGAAATATCGTCATATTTCACCGCGCCGTTGACGACCATGTAGATGCCGTCGTCCCAGCGCGTGAACATCAGGTCGTCAAGAATGCCGCCAGCATCGTTGAGCAGCAGCGAGTATTTCTGTGCGTTGAGCTTCACGCTGACCACATCGGTGGGGATCAGCGCCTCCAGCGCGGCATCGAGGCCGTCGCCGGACAGGAACAGCTGGCCCATGTGCGAAACGTCGAACAGCCCGGCATGCTCGCGCACCCACAGATGCTCGGCCATGATGCCCTCATACTGGACCGGCATTTCGTAGCCGGCGAACGGCACCATCCGCCCGCCACGCGCGCGATGCCAGGCATCGAGCGGCAGCAGCTCGTTCTCGATCTCAGGGCCTTCTTCCGCCCCGCCATTGTCGAAATCGCTCAATCCAGGTCTCCGCGCGAGTGCAACGATACCCCCGGCACGCACGGTGCCTGCGGATCGCTGCCCCCTCTGTCACGGAACCTGAGAGCTTTGACCCCCCGGTGCCCGGGCGGCTTACACCTTCGGTGGCATCCGCCGCGGCGAATGCGCTTTCCAGAGTGTCTTGCGGCCCGCGCGGTCCTTGGTGCCTGAGAGATTCCGGGGCGGTTGCTCCTTCGGCGGCAGCTCATCCTCGAAGGATGTCTGCACTCTCCCGCGCGTACCCATGACGGTCGCCCGCCATCGACGCGTCGGGTGTGACGCGCCGCAGCATATGAGTCAAACGGGTTTAGCGCGTGGCGTTATATTTGAGCTGTTCGTCGGTCAGCTGGAAGCCGACCAGCGCCTCGAAGCTGGCGCTGAGCACGGCCTGGCGCACTTCCGGCGCCGACAGCGGATCGATCGCCGCGCTGGTATCGCCGGCCTTGCGCTTCTCGGTCAGTTTCTTGCGCACGTCCTCGGGCAAGGTCGCCGCGCTGCGCGAAACCGTCGCGCTGGCCGTACCGCTAGTCTGTGCGCGGGTCTGTCCGGCATCGAAATGCACCGTCACACGGCCGATGCGCTTGGCGATCACCGCGGTGCCGCCGCGCACGATGGTGATGAAATATGGCAGGGTCACGTCGCGCGCGACATCGCCGCGCATCCGGCTGGCGCGCACGTCGAACGTCACGGCGGTGACGATGTCGGTGCCCTCGGTGCAGGTCGAGCGCACGTTGGTCATCAATGCGGTGACGTCGATCGCCGCAGCGTCGCGGCTGGCGGGTGGATCGAACACGGTGATGTCGCCGGTCGAGGCGGGAATGCCGACGCTGGGGCAGGACGAGCGTACCGCGGTGATGCCGACGCCGCCATCTAGGTTGATGTCGCCCTTGCCGGCGCAGCCCGCGACGAGCGCCGAGATCAGGGGGACCAGCATCAAGGGGGCAAGAATCTTCCGGGCTGTCACGGGCATACGCACCTTAAATCTTGGAACGGCGGAAAGCGCAGCTGCGCCTCGCCTGGGGAACGGCGCGCACCATAGGAACCGGCTTTCGCGCGCGCAAGCAATCGCGTAGAGCATCGCGTCATGGCTACAGCTCCAAAACCAGCACTAAACCTGCTGATCGCCGCACCGCGCGGCTTCTGCGCCGGGGTCGATCGTGCGATCCGCATCGTCGAACTGGCGATCGAGAAGCACGGCAGCCCGGTCTATGTCCGGCACGAGATCGTCCACAACAAATATGTCGTGGACTCGCTCAAGGACAAGGGCGCGGTGTTCGTCGAGGACCTGAGCCAAGTGCCGCAGGACGTGCCGGTGGTGTTCTCCGCGCACGGCGTGCCCAAATCGGTGCCGCTGGCGGCGCAGGATCGCGGCCTGACCTATCTCGACGCGACCTGCCCGCTCGTCTCCAAGGTCCATCGCCAGGCCGAGCGGCTGGTCGCGCAGGGCAAGCATATCGTGTTCATCGGCCATGCCGGGCATCCGGAAGTGATCGGTACGTTCGGCCAGGTGCCGCCCGGCGCGATGACGCTGATCGAGACGGTCGCCGATGCCGAGGCGTTCATGCCGGCCGATCCGACCAATATCGCCTTCCTGACGCAGACCACCTTGTCGGTCGATGACACCGCCGAAGTCGTCGCCACGCTGCAGCGCCGCTTCAATGCGATCCAGGCGCCGCGCCCCGACGATATCTGCTACGCCACCTCCAACCGCCAGACCGCGGTCAAGGCGATCGCCGCGATGTGCGATGCCATGCTGGTGATCGGCGCGCCCAATTCGTCCAATTCGGTGCGGCTGGTGGAAGTGGCCGAGCGCGAAGGCACGCCGGCGCGGCTGATCCAGCGCGCCCAGGATCTGGATCTGGCGTTTCTCGCTGGAGTCGGCACGCTGGGGATTACGGCGGGCGCCTCGGCCCCGGAGATATTGGTGCGCGAACTGGTCGCACGGCTCGGCGAACATTACACGATCACCGAACGCGAGGTCGAAACCAACCGCGAGACGATCTCGTTCAAGCTGCCACGCGGCCTGGAAGCCGAGGCCGCGTAAGCCTCGCAAGCGGATAATCCCCACGTCATCGTCACCCCGGACTTGTTCCGGGGTCCGCTGCGCGGCATGGGACGGCGATGGAAGCTTTAGCGCACGCTTTGCCGAAGGGTGGACCCCGGACCAAGTCCGGGGTGACGACGGGGGGTTGCTCCCGAACCGCGATGCGCCGCTAGCATGGCTGTCTACACCCATGTCTCCGCCGAAGCGCTTGGCGCGTTCCTCGCGCGCTACGATTGCGGCGCGCTGGTGTCGGCCAAGGGCATTGCCGAGGGGGTCGAGAACAGCAATTATCTGGTCGACACGACCACCGGTCGGTTCATCCTCACGCTGTACGAAAAGCGCGTCGATACCAGCGATTTGCCCTTCTTCTTCGCCATGCTCGATCACCTCGCAGCGCGCGGCAGCCCGGTGCCGCCGGCGATCAAGGATCGCGCCGGTCAGGCGATCCAGCACTTGGCCGGCCGTGCCGCCTGTCTGATCAAGTTCCTGTCCGGCGTATCGCTCTCCACCCCCACCCCAGCCCAGGCGCTGGCCGCGGGCAAGGCGCTGGGCGAAATGCACGCTGGCCTCGCCGATTTCACGATGGTGCGCCCCAACACGCTCGGCGTGGATGACTGGCGGCCGCTGCTCGATCAATGCGGCCGCGCCATGGACGAAATCCAGCCCGGCCTGTTCGATCGCGTCTCGGCGGCGCTGGGCACGGTCGAGACGCAGTGGCCGCGTGACCTGCCCGTCGCCACCATCCACGCCGATCTGTTCCCCGACAACGTGCTGATGCTCGGCGACCAAGTCACCGGGCTGATAGACTTCTATTTCGCCTGCACCGATATCCGCGCTTATGACCTTGCCGTGATGCACAGCGCCTGGGCGTTCGATGCGGATGGCCTGCCGCTCGATGCCGGAGTCGGCCGCGGCATCGTTGCCGGTTATGACGCAGCGCATGGCCTATCGGGCGCCGAACGCGCCGTCCTGCCGATCCTGGCGCAAGGCGCGTGCATCCGCTTCCTGCTCACGCGCGCCTGGGATTGGCTCAACACGCCGGCCGATGCGCTGGTGACGCGCAAGGATCCGCTGGCCTATCTGCGCCGGCTCGACACCTACACTGAACAAGGCACCACGATTTTCGCATGACCGAAACTGTTGAAATGTCCCGCGTTGAAATCGCCACCGATGGCGCGTGTAAAGGCAATCCCGGCCCCGGCGGTTGGGGCGCGCTGGTGCGCGCAGGCGACAAGGAAAAGGAGCTTTCGGGGGGCGAGAAGCTGACCACCAACAACCGCATGGAGCTGACCGCGGCGATCGAGGGGCTGAACGCACTCAAGCGCCCGTGCCGCGTCACACTGTCGACCGACAGCCGCTATGTGATGGATGGGCTGACCAAATGGATCAAGGGCTGGCAGAAGAATGGCTGGAAGACCGCCGCCAAACAGCCGGTGAAGAATGCCGATCTGTGGCAGGCGCTGCTGGATGCGGCCAAGCCGCACCGCATCGATTGGGTGTGGGTCAAGGGCCATGCCGGGAATGCCGATAACGAGCGGGTCGACAGACTGGCGAGCGATGCCGCTGTGAAAGCGGGGCGCAGCTAAATTCCTCCCCGAGCTTCGCTCGGGGAGGGGGACCGTTCGCGAAGCGAATGGTGGAGGGGTACGCCACGAACGTAACGCGGGGCGGCAAGAACCCCTCCACCATTCGGCTAAAAAAGCCGAATGGTCCCCCTCCCCCAGCAAGCTGGGGGAGGAATATTAGAAGCGAAACCGCCCTGGTGCGTACACTGCCGGATCGATCGCCGCCACGAACGGCTCGGGCGCCACGCCCAGCAGCAGCCCCGCCGCCAGCGCGGCGCCGGCCGGCGCGGTCTGGATGCCGAACCCGCCCTGCCCGGCGCACCAGAAGAAATCCGCTCGTCCCGGTTCGAACCCGTATACCGGCAGCCGATCCGGCGCGAAGCTGCGCAACCCCGCCCAGCGCCGCTCGACCGCCGCCGCGCGCCATGCGCCTGCCCGTTCGAATCGATCGATCGCGATCGCCACGTCGAGTTCCTCGGGCTGCACGTCGTGCGGATCGACTGGCGTCTCGTCATGCGGGCTGAGCCACAGTCGCCCGTCGCCTTCCGGCTTGAAATAGAAGTCGCCCGAAATATCGGAGACGTGCGGCAGCGTGGCGGGGGTTGGCGGATCGGTGCGCACCTGCACCATAGTGCGACGATAAGGCTGGATGCCGAGCGGCGCGATCCCGGCCAGCACTGCCACCGCATCGGCCCAGGCGCCAGCCGCATTGACCAGCACGTCCGCCTCGAACACCCCCGCCTTGGTCTTAAGCCGCCAGCCGCGGTCGGCTGCCCGTAGCGGCGCGGCGGTCACCAAGCTTGTCCCGCTACGCCGGGCGCGCGCGAGACAATCGGCGTGCAGCGCCGCCACGTCGATATAGGCGCTGCTTGCCTCCATCACGCCGAGTTCCCAATCGGCATGCAGCCCCGGCACCAGCGGGCGCGGATCGACCCGTGTCAACGCCACGCCGCTGCCGGCAAATTGCTCCAGGAACGCGTCGATCTTCGTGGCGTCCGCGGCCCGCCCGATATGCAGCGACCCGAGGGGTTCGAGGAACCCGCCCTCCTGCAACGCAGGCCCGGATGCGGTGGTCAGCGGCTGCACCCCGGGCCCGCCATAGCTTTCCGACCAAAAGGCCGCCGAGCGCCCGGTAGCGTGATAGCCCGGCGTCGTCTCGCTTTCGAGCAGCAGCACGGAGACACGTCCGGCGCTGAGCTCGCCGATCGCCGCGGCCAGGCCGGCGCCGGCAATACCGGCGCCGATAATCGCAATGTCGTACCGCGCCACGGGTCAGGCGCCCGGCGCGCGGGCGGCCAGGAATGCGTCGATCGCAGCCAGCACGCGATCGCGGATAAGATCCGTCTCGCGCAGGAGTTCATGCGCCGCTTTGGCGCCGAAGCGGACCACCTCCGCATCGGGCAGGATCGACGCGACGTACAATGCGGCCGGCGGACTGACCAATTGGTCGGCCTCGGCGACGAGCAGCAAGGTCGGCACGCGCATCGCCTTGAGCTGCGGGTCATCGCGTAGCAGGCGAGTCGATTCGAACGCGCGGATCAGCCAGCGCCAGCTCGGCGGGCCCAGCACCAGCTCGGGTTTTGCGCGCTGCCACCACAATTCGTCTTCGTAACGGCCGTGATCGTGGGTCAGCAGCGCCTCGCGCGTGGTCGTCGTCGCCGGCCGCTCATTGCCCTTCCATGCCGCCCGCGCCGGATTGCCGAGCCTGCCGACAAGCTTGGCCAGCCGCTCCCCCCAGCGCGGGCCCACCGGGCTGTGCAGCCCCAGCATCGGCGCCACCAACACCGCCGCGTCGGGCACCGCCGCGCCTTCGGTCATCGCGCGCAGCACCAGATGCCCGCCCATCGAATGCCCCATCAACACGTGCGGGCCCGGCGTGTGCGCCTGCCACTCGGGCCAGAACGTCCGGAAGTCGGCGATATATTGTGCGAAATCGTCGACATGGCCGACATGCGGGTCCGGCGACAGGCGGCCCGACCCGCCCTGCCCGCGCCAATCCAGCGAACTCACGCTCCAGCCGAGATCGTGCCAATAAGCGAACGTCTCCAGATACTTTTCGAACACGTCGCCGCGCCCGCCCTGGAACAGGATCGCTCCGCGCGCGCCCTCCGCCGGCCAGTCGAAGCGGCGCAATTCCCAGCCGTCGGGCGTGCGCCATGTGTCGATGCTGGCGCCCGCCGGCAGGGCGCGACGATACGTGTGGGGGGAATTCATGGCCGATCGTTACTTTTTCGAAAGCCATGTCGTCTAGGAAATTCCCCCATGGGGTGGGGAAATCCGATCTTGCTGTTGCTCGGCGTGCTCGCCCTGCTTCTGGTCTCGGCCGGGATCGAGGACCTGCGCAGGCGCGAAATCGCCAATTGGAAGAATATCGCGATCGCGGTGCTCGCGCCTGTGTGGTGGTGGGCCAACGGGCTGCAACCCTGGCCCGACATGGCGCTGCAGATCGCCAGTGCCCTGATCGTCTTCGGGCTGTTTTGCATTGCCTTCGCACGCGGCTGGATGGGCGGAGGCGACGTCAAGATGATCGGCGCGCTGGCCCTGTGGTGCATCGCGGTCGGCGCGCTCGCCTGGCTGCTGATCGTCATGTCGCTGGTCGGCGGGCTGCTCACGATCGTGCTGATGATCGACCGCAAACGCCTGCCATCCGACGCTGAAATCGAGGTTCCGTACGGCGTGGCGATCGCCGTCGCGGCGTTTTTCGCGATCCACCAACCGATCCTTAACCAATTACGGTGATGATTAATCACGGATCAACCGGTCCGTGCCCAAGAGGTTCTAGACGACATGGATACCCGTAAACTCATCCTGCTGGTTGGAGCGTTGATCGTCGCTGCGGTCACCGCGTTCATGGCGCGCAGCCTGATCTCGGGCGATTCCGCGCCCGCCGCGAGCGCCGCCGCCGCGCAGATCGACGGCCCTGAAGTGCTCGTCGCGACTCGCTCCCTCCCCGTCGGTACGATCCTCGATGCGAGCGCGCTGAAGTTTCAGCCCTGGCCCAAGGATCTGGTCGAGAACGCCTATTATCTTAAGGCCGACACCAATCTGGCGGTGCTGCAGGGCACGGTGGTGCGCAACGCGATCACCGCGGGCCAGCCGATCACGCAAGGCGCGCTGGTCAAGCCGGGCGACCGCGGTTTCCTGGCCGCCGCGCTGACCCCGGGCATGCGCGCCGTGACGATCCCGATCACCGCCCAGGCCGGCGTCGCTGGCTTCGTCTTTCCCGGCGACCGCATCGATCTGATCCTGACCCAGACCGTGCCCGGCGGCGGCGATGGCCCGCCGCTCAAGGCCTCGGAAACGGTAATGCGCAACCTGCGCGTGCTGGCCACCGATCAGCGCACCGACAATACGGTCGGCGAAGACGGCAAGACGGTGGTGCGCGGCTTTTCCAACGTGACGATCGAGGCCACGCCGAAGATCGCCGAGCAGGCCGCCGTCGCGCAGACGCTAGGCACGCTGTCGCTGTCGCTGCGTTCGATCGCCGACAATACTTCCGAGCTCGAACAGGCGATCGCCAGCGGTGATATCAAGGTGCCCGAGGGCAACGATCCGCGCGCCGAAAAGGCCATGCTCGCCAGGCTCGCGACGCAGCCGGTGTCGGGCAATGGCAGCTACGCGGTCGGCGCGGACGTGTCGCGCTTCCAGCGCCGCACCGTGCCCGGCAAGACCGTCAACACGCAGACGCTGGCGCCGGTCGCCACCGTCATCGCCACGCCGGCGCCCGGCGGCTCGTATCCCGGTGCGGCCACCGTATCGATTGGCCCGGTGGTGCGCGTGGCGCGAGGCACGTCAGTGACGGCGGTTGTCGTCGGGGAGAAGAAGTGATGCGTTTCCTGGCAACGCCAATCGGCTGGCCGCTGGCCGCCGCGATGATGGCAGCCTCGATGGGCGGCGCATCCGCCCCTGTGCTCGCCCAATCCGGCGCCACCGCACCCGTGCTGCAGGTCAATACCGGGCGTGGACGCCTGATCACATTGCCCCGCGCGATGAGCGACCTGTTCATCGCCAGCGATACGATCGCCGATGTCCAGATCCGCTCGCCGACGCAGATGTACATCTTCGGCAAAACTCCCGGCGAAACGACGGTTTCGGCGACCAACAAGGCGGGCGCGGTGGTCTATTCGGCGACCGTCCGCGTGATCAACAATTTCGATTCGGTGCAGCAGATGCTGGGCCTGGCGATGCCCGACGCGCGGGTCGTGGCAACGCCGATGAACGGGCTGATCCTGCTCACCGGGACGGTCGGATCGCCGGCCGATGCATCGGAAGCGGAACGGCTGGTCCAGGCATTTGTCGGCGAGTCGACCAAGGTACTGAGCCGCCTGCGCACGGCGACGCCGCTGCAGGTCAATTTGCAGGTGCGCTTCGCCGAGGTCAGCCGCAGCTTCGTCAAGAATGTCGGCGTGCGCCTCAACACGAGCGACCGCAACGGCGCGGGCACGTTGGTCAATTCCAACTCGGGCACGGCAGGGACGATCGTTTATGATCCGGTAACCGGTGTGAAAACCTCGACCGTAGCCAATGGCTCCTTCCGGTCGACGCTAGGCCTGGCCGGACGCGCGCTGGGCACGGATTTCCTTGCCGCGCTCGATCTCGGCGAGACGGTCGGCCAAGTCGCGACGCTGGCCAATCCCAATCTGACGGCAATGTCGGGCGAGACGGCGACGTTCCTGGCAGGCGGCGAAATTCCCATTCCCATCAGCCAGGGCGCGCTCGGCGGCGTCTCGGTCGAGTTCAAATCCTACGGCATCAGCCTGTCGTATACGCCGACGGTGCTGGCCGATGGCCGCATCTCGCTGCGGCTGCGCGCCGAGGTATCCCAGTTGGACGCCGCCAATTCAGTGCAGCTGAACAATACGGTGATTCAGGGCCTAAGCACGCGGCGCACCGAGACAACGGTGGAGCTCGGTTCCGGCCAGAGCTTCATGACCGCCGGCCTGCTGCAGAACAGCCATGACAACAACATCGAAAAGACGCCGGGCCTGGGCGACGTACCGATCCTCGGCGCGCTGTTCCGCTCCAATGGTTTCCGCCGCAACGAGACCGAATTGGTGATCGTCGTTACGCCGTATCTGGTGAAGCCGGTCAACGCGAACGACATCGTGCTGCCGACCGACGGGTATATGGCACCGACCGATGCCGAACGCATCTTGCTCGGGAAGATCGGCAGCAGCGCCAATGGCGGCGATCGGCCCAAGCCAAGCATGGCACCGCCGAGTGTGGCCACGCCGGCGTTCGGCGCGGTTGCGCCGACGCTGCCGGCACCCAAGGCCGACGCCCGGCGCGAGGAAAAAGCCCCGCCGACACGGACGCAGAAAAAGAGCGGCAATGCCACGCCCGGATTCTCCTTTTGACGCTTGCAGCCAGGAAGACAGAAATGTTCAAGCGACCTATCCTGATCGCCCTTGCGCTCGCCCCCGCTGTGTTGCTCGGGGCCTGTAGCGGCACGCAGAATCGCGGGCTGGAATCGGTCCATCAACCGATCGTCGCCCGGTCCGACTATCTGTTCGACGTCGCCACCAGCGGCGGGGCGCTGGCCCCCGGCGAGGGGCAGCGATTGGCCGGCTGGATGCGCTCGATCAACGTCGGCTATGGCGATCGCATCGCGCTGGATGATCCCAATGCCTATGGCGGTAGCGGCGTGCATGACGACGTACAGGCGCAGGCCGCGCGCTACGGCTTGCTCGTGTCGGATGATGCGCCTGTCACCGGTGCGCCGGTCGCGCCGGGCACGGTGCGCATCGTCGTCAGCCGCATGAAGGCTACGGTGCCGCATTGCCCCGATAACAGCCGCGTCAGCGGCATTGAATATGAAGGCAATACGTCCTCCAATCAGGGGTGTGCGATCAATTCCAACCTCGCGGCGATGATCGCCAATCCGAGCGATCTGGTGCGCGGACAGCCCGGCTCGCTCGTCACCGATCAAGCGCGGGCGACCAAGGCGATCGATGCCTATCGCAGCGGTACCGCAGTCAGCACCGGCGGCGCGACGAGTGGCGCCGCAGGCGCGGCAGCAGCCGGCAGCAGCAGCGGATCCGGCAGCACCTCGGGTGGCGGCGGATCGAGCGGCGGCTCAGGCGGGGGCAATTAAATCATGAACGCACCATTCAATCCCACGCGCCTCGGCACACGCGACCCGTTCGTTGCCTATGTCTGCGATGAAACCACGGCCGAGGCGTTGCGCCCGATCGTCGCCGAACTGGGCTGGGCGCCGGAAAAGGTCCACAAGGGCGGCTTGCGCAACGCCGTGCAATCGCTGTCCGTTTCCGCCAGCCCGCAGATCCTGTTCGTCGATCTCTCCGAGTCCGGCGACCCGCTCAACGACATCAATGCGCTGGCCGAAGTATGCGAACCCGGCACGGTGGTGATCGCCGCCGGCCAGGTCAACGATGTGCGGCTGTACCGCGATCTCGTGGTCAGCGGCATTCAGGATTATCTGCTCAAGCCGCTGAGCCCGGACATGCTGCGCGAGGCGTTTACGCACGCGCATACCGTGCTCAACGCGCCCAAGGCCGCCGAGCCCGGCACCGAACGCGTGCATTGCTCCACCGCAGTGATTGGCGCGCGCGGCGGCGTCGGCGCGTCGACCGTCGCGACCTCGATCGCCTGGATCCTCAGCGAACGCGGCAAGCGCAGCACCGCCTTGCTCGATCTCGACGTGCATTTCGGCACCGGCGCGCTGGCGCTCGATCTCGAGCCCGGCCGCGGCCTGACCGATGCGATCGAGAATCCCAGCCGGATCGACGGCCTGTTCATCGAACGCGCGATGGTCAAATCCAGCGAGACGCTGTCGGTGCTGTCGGCCGAAGCGCCGATCAGTTCGCCGGTCTTGACCGACGGCGCTGCCTTCTACCAGTTGCAGGAAGAGATGCGCGCGGCGTTCGAATGCACGATCGTCGATCTGCCGCGCAACATGCTGGTGCAGCATCCGAACCTCATCACCGATGTCCAGATCGCCGTAATCGTCACCGAGCTGACGCTCGCCGCCGCGCGTGATTCGATCCGGTTGCTGTCGTGGCTCAAGTCCAATGCCCCGCAGACGCAGGTCTATGTCATCGCCAACCGCGTCCAGCCGGGCGCGCAGTTGGAGATTTCGCGTAAGGACTTCGAAAACTCGATCGAACGCCGGATCGATTTCCTGATGCCGTTCGATCAGAAACTGGCCGCGCAATCGGCCAAGCTGGGCAAGCCGATGGCGGAAGCCGGCAAGGGCTCCAAGACCGTGGTGGCCCTGAACGAGCTGGCCGATGCGCTGATCAGCTGCGGGGATGCGGTTAAGGACGTTAGCCCTGGGGTGAAGAACCCCGCTAAGGGGGGATCGCTGATGGGCAAGTTCGCGCTGACGACGATGCTGGCGAGGAAGAAATAATCCCGTGGCGTACCGCATGATTGACCATCCGGTAACGAAACGGGGCGCAGGGTAGCGTCATGGAATTTTCGCCATTCTTCATGCTGGTCGTCGGCGCGAGCATCTTCTTCGTGCTGATCGCGTTCGCGCTGGCCGGGCCGTCGCCACAGCGCGCGCAGGCGCGGCGCTTGAGCTCGCTGCGCGCGCGTCACGCCGAGGGCGCCATGACGGCGGAGGCGCAGCTGATGCGGCGCATCACCACGTCGCGCGCCACCAAGGCGGACGGTTTCGTCACGCGGCTGCTGCCGCGCCCGGCCTTGTTGAAGCAGCGCCTGGCGATGAGCGGCAAGAGCTGGACGCTCGGCCAGTACGGCATCGCCACGGCCATCATCACGATCGTCGTGACCACCATAGCGGCGCTCAAGGGCCTGCCGATCCTGCTCGCGGTCCTGCTCGGACTGGCGCTTGGCGGCGGCCTGCCGCATTTCGTGGTCAGCTATTTCATCAAGCGGCGGGTCGGCCAGTTCACCACCAAATTGCCCGACGCGATCGAATTGCTGGTGCGCGGCCTGCGCTCCGGTTTGCCGATCACCGAGACGATCGGCGTCGTCGGCAACGAAATGGACGGGCCGATCGGGGCTGAGTTTCGCGCCGTCAACGACAAGATGAAGATCGGCCGCACGCTCGACGCGGCGCTGCAGGAAACCGCCGATCGGCTCGGGACGCCTGAATTCCAGTTCTTCGTCATCTCGATCGCGATCCAGCGCGAGACCGGCGGCAACCTTGCCGAGACGCTGGCGAATCTCGCCAACGTGCTGCGCATGCGCGGTCAGATGAAGCTCAAGATCAAGGCGATGTCGTCCGAATCCAAGGCCTCGGCCTATATCATCGGCGCGCTGCCGTTCATCGTCTTCGGGCTGATCTGGTTCATCAACGGCACCTACATGCAGAAATTCTTCGAGGACGAGCGGCTGATGGCGATCGGCGGCGGCGGGCTGTGCTGGATGGCGATCGGCGCCTTCATCATGTCCCGCATGATCAGCTTCGAAATCTGATGCGCGGGAAAAGACACGATCATGGGTGAAACCGCCGGACCGACGATCCTGGGGATCGATGTGACGATGGTGGCGACGATCCTCGCCGCCGTCGCCGCCTTGGCGGTTTTGCTCGCCATCTATGCCGCGACCACTGTGCGCGATCCGATGACCAAGCGCGTCAAGGCGCTGACCGAGCGGCGCGAACAGCTCAAGGCGGGGATCACGGCCTCGACCAAGCGCCGCGCCAAACTGGTCACCAAGAACGAAACGACCGACCGGATCAGGGCCCTGCTGTCGGGCATGAAGGTGCTGCAGGACAGCCAGGTGAAGGTCGCGCAGGTCAAGCTGATGCAAGCCGGCATCCGTTCGAAGGAATATGCCGTCGCGGTGATTTTCGGCCGGCTGGTGCTGCCGATCGTGTTCGGCGCGCTGGCCATCTACCTGGTCTATGTCGCGGAGATGTTCCCCGATTACGGCGCGCTCAAACGCTACGGCATCGTCGCGGGCACGTTCATCCTGGCCTACAAGGCCCCGGACATTTTCCTCAAGAACAAGATCGCCAAGCGCTCGGACGCGATCCGCAAGGGATTGCCCGATGCGCTCGATCTGCTGGTGATCTGCGCCGAGGCGGGCCTGACGGTCGATGCCGCATTCCACCGCGTGGCGCGCGAACTGGGCCGCGCCTATCCGGAATTGGGCGACGAATTCACGCTGACCGCGATCGAACTCGGGTTCCTGTCGGAACGACGCCAGGCGTTCGAAAACCTCGCCATGCGCGTCGATCTCGATGCGGTGAAGGGCGTGGTCACGACGATGATCCAGACCGAGAAATACGGTACGCCGCTGGCCTCCGCGTTGCGCGTGCTGTCGGCGGAATTCCGCAACGAGCGCATGATGCGCGCCGAGGAGAAGGCCGCGCGACTGCCGGCGATCATGACCGTGCCGCTGATCCTGTTCATCCTGCCGGTGCTATTCGTGGTGATTTTGGGGCCGGCAGCATGCTCGATCTCCGACGCGTTCAAGAGCGGGATCTAACGCCCCGTTCCACGCGACTTGATCACAGCGCCACATCGCGTCAGGATTGCGACCGCTCTTCCTGATCGAGGCTATTCGCCATGCTGTTCACGTCGTCATCCCAGTTGATCGTCCTGCTCCTGCTGTTCTTCGGCGGGCTGGTTATCGGGATGGGGTTGCGCTCCGGCGGCAGCAAGTGGCGCAAGCGCTTCAACGACGAGAGCGGCAATTACGCGCAGTTCCGCCGCGATGCCGATCTCAAGCTGCGCGAAGCCAATCGGCGCGTCGCCGAACTGGAGCGCGACAATGCCGAGCTGCAGCGGGTGCGCGCTGCCGAGGCCGCGATCGTCACCGAACCGGTGGCGACCGCCGTGCCGGTGGCAACAGCCGCCGCCGCGCCGGACCTCGTGCCCGAGACGACGCCCACGCCGGTGGCCGATGCCCCCAAGAGCAGCTGGTTCAGCATCGGTCGCCCCGATCTCGGCAATATCCGCGGCATCGATCCCGCGCTCAAGACGCGGCTGTTCGGCCTTGGGGTGACGCGCTTCGAGGATATTACCGACATGTCGGCCGAGGATGAAATGGCGCTCGAGCAGCGGCTGGCGCTCCCGGCCGGCTATATCACCCGCGAGCAGTGGCGCGAGCAGGCCGCCTTGCTGCGCGACGGCAAGGAAACCGAACAGGCGGAGCGCTTTCCGCCGGAATAGCGCTGCTGGTCGCCCTCACCCTTCCCACCGGCTGCGCCGGCGGGCCCCTTCCCTCTCCCGAAGGGAGAGGGAGATTGTGGTGCCGCTTAAGTCCCTCTCCCATCGGGTGAGGGAGGGAGGCGCGTAGCGCCGGAAGGGTGAGGGCGACGCTTGAAGCTCAGCCTTTCGCCAATGCGGCCTGCGCCGCCGCCAGACGCGCGATCGGCACGCGGTAGGGCGAGGCCGAGACGTAATCGAGGCCGACCGTCTCGCAGAAGGCGATGCTCGCCGGATCGCCGCCATGTTCGCCGCAGATGCCAAGCTTGATGCCGGGGCGCGCCGCCCTGCCCCGCTCTGCCGCCAGTTCGATCAACTGCCCGACACCCTCGACGTCGAGGCTGACGAACGGATCCTTGGCGTAGATGCCGCGCTCGACATAGGTGGTGAGGAAGCGGGCCGCGTCGTCGCGGCTCACGCCGAGCGTCGTCTGCGTCAGATCGTTGGTGCCGAACGAGAAGAATTCGCCAACCTCGGCGATCTCGCCGGCCATCAGGCAGGCGCGCGGCAGCTCGATCATCGTGCCGACGAGATACTCGATCTCGCGGCCCTTGTCGGCAAACACCGCCTGCGCAGCCTTGTCGACGACCTGCTTCATCAGTTCGAGCTCGCGCCGCGTGCCAACCAAGGGGATCATCACCTCGGGGATCGGTGCGGCGCCCGATTTCACCGCGACCTCGATCGCCGCTTCGAAGATGGCGCGCGCCTGCATCTCGTAGATCTCGGGATAGGTAACGCCCAGGCGGCAGCCGCGATGGCCGAGCATCGGGTTGAACTCGTGCAGTTCGGCGGCGCGGCGCTTGAGCGTGTCGATGTCGATCCCTGCCGCCGTCGCGACTTCGGCGAATTCGGCTTCCTCGTGCGGCAGGAATTCGTGCAGCGGGGGATCGAGCAGACGGATCGTGACGGGCAAGCCGGCCATGACCTCGAACAGTTCGACGAAATCGCTGCGCTGTTCGGGAAGCAGTTTCTCCAGCGCGACGCGGCGGCCGGCTTCGTCTTCGGCGAGGATCATCTGGCGCACGTTGGTGATGCGCTCGGCATCGAAGAACATGTGCTCGGTGCGGCACAGGCCGATGCCCTCGGCGCCGAATTCGCGCGCGACGCGGGCGTCGAGCGGTGTCTCGGCGTTGGCGCGTACCTTCAGGCGACGGACGCCATCGGCCCAGGCCATCAGCGTGCCGAAATCGCCCGACAGTTCGGGCTGCACGGTCGGCACCGCGCCGGCCATCACTTCGCCGGTCGAACCGTCGATCGTGACGATATCGCCGGCATGAATCTCGCGACCGGCAACGCGCATCACGCCGGCCTTGGCGTCGATCGAGATCGTGCCCGCGCCGGAAACGCACGGACGCCCCATGCCGCGCGCGACGACCGCGGCGTGGCTGGTCATCCCGCCGCGTGCGGTGAGGATGCCCTTGGCGGCGTGCATGCCGTGAATGTCTTCGGGGCTGGTTTCGGTGCGGATCAGGATCACGCTGTCGCCGGCGGCAGCGCGCTTCTCGGCCGTGTCGCTGTCGAACACGGCAGCACCCGAGGCCGCGCCGGGGCTGGCGGGCAAGCCCTTGGTGAGCACGTCGCGCTTGGCCGAGGGGTCGAGCGTCGGGTGCAGCAATTGATCGAGCGCCTGCGGGTCGACGCGGGCGACCGCTTCCTCGCGCGTGATGAGACCCTCTTCGGCCATGTCGACGGCGATCTTCAGCGCGGCCTTGGCGGTGCGCTTGCCCGAACGGGTCTGCAGCATCCACAATTTGCCCTGCTGCACGGTGAATTCGATATCCTGCATGTCGCGGTAATGCGTCTCGAGCAGGTCGAACACCTTGGCCAGCTCTCCATACACTTCGGGCATGGCCTCTTCCATCGAGGCGGGCTTGGCGCCGGCAACCTCGCGCGCCGCGACCGTCAGATATTGCGGGGTGCGGATGCCGGCGACGACGTCTTCTCCCTGCGCGTTGATCAGGAATTCGCCGTAATAAGCGCGGTCGCCCTTGGCGGGATCGCGCGTGAAGGCGACGCCGGTGGCGCTGGTTTCGCCCATATTGCCGAACACCATGGCCTGGATATTGACCGCGGTGCCCCAGGCGGCGGGAATATCGTTGAGCCGGCGATAGACTTTCGCGCGCTCCGACTGCCACGAGCCGAACACCGCGCCGACCGCGCCCCACAGCTGATCGTGCACGTCCTGCGGGAACGGCTTGTTCCACTGCTGCTCGACCAACAGCTTATACTCGGCGACGAGCTTCTGCAGGTCTTCCGCCGTAAGGTCGGTGTCGAGATAATAGCCGTTATCTTCCTTGGCGATCTCCAGCGCATCCTCGAACGCGGCGTGATCGAGCTCGAGCACGACATCGGCATACATCTGGATGAAGCGGCGATAGCTATCCCAGGCGAAGCGCGCATCGCCCGAGGTTTCGGCCAGGCCCTGCACGGTCTGGTCGTTGAGCCCGAGATTGAGCACGGTATCCATCATGCCGGGCATCGAGGCGCGTGCGCCCGAGCGGACCGAGACGAGCAATGGATCGGCGGTGTCACCGAATTTCTTGTCGGTGACGCCTTCGATATGCGCGAGCCCGGTGGCGACTTCATCGCGTAGGCCCTGCGGGAAGGCGCGGCCCTCCTGGTAATAGACGTCGCAGAACTCGGTCGAGATGGTGAAGCCGGGCGGCACGGGCAGCCCGATCGAGGCCATTTCCGCCAGGTTCGCGCCCTTGCCGCCGAGCAGGTTGCGATCGCCCTTGCCGCCGTCCGACACGCCGCCGCCAAACCGATATACGTACTGCGTCATTCGTCAGTCCCTTTTGAGGTGGTTATGGGCCTGGGGAGGCGGAAGGTTAGGCTAAGGTCAGGCCAAGCATAGGACGCTCAGCCCTCGATCCTGGAGAAATCGGCGACTTGATGGACCGCGGCGCGCACGCGCGCGAGCAACGCCAGCCGCGCGGTGCGTTTGGCCGGCGCGGGATCGTTGACGGTCACGGTTTCGAAGAACGCATCGATCGGCGCGCGGAGCGTGGCGAGGGCGGCCATGGCGGCTTCGAAGTCTTCGCGGTCGACCGCGGCGGCGGCCTGGGGAGCGGCCGAGTCGAGTGCCGTGATGAGATCGGCCTCGGCTGGTTCCGGCGTGTAGGACAGCGGAATTTCCCCGGCGGCGCCCTCACCCGTCACCCCAGCGAAAGCTGGGGTCTCGTGCGGCTCTTGTCCCGCGCCATCGCTCGAGATCCCAGCTTGCGCTGGGATGACGGCTTGGGGCTGGGCGACGGGGGCGTCGGTGACCCCTTCCTTCTTCAGGATATTCGCCGCGCGCTTGTATCCGGCGAGTAGGTTCGCGCCGTCGGGCGTGCCGACGAACGCCTGCAGCGCATGGACGCGGGCGAGCAGGCGGACGAGATCGTCCTCGCCGCCCAAAGCAAACACCGCGTCGATCAGATCGTGCCGGACGCCAGCTTCGCGTTGCTGGACTTTGAGGCGGTCGGCGAAGAAGTCTATCGGCGGCGCGGGGTGAAGCCCCGCGGCCTGTAGGCCGGCGTAGCAGGGCGCAGTCGAGGCGACGGGGAAGTCGATCAGCGCGACGCCGTCTGACATCAGCCTTTTGGTGCCGTTCACGACCTCGAGATACATCGGAGCGGTCGGGATCGGCTGGCCGACAGCTTGCAAGTAGGTTTCGAGATGCAAATCGGCCGCCTTGTTCAGCCACTGCCCAAGTTCGCCGCGCAGCCCGTTGGCGACGATCAGCCGGATGACGCCAAGCGCCGCGCGCCGCAGCGCGAACGGATCCTTCGAACCGGTCGGCAATTCCTCGATCAGGAAAAATCCGCGAAGCGTATCCAGCTTGTCCGCCAGCGCCACCGCCACCGTGACCGGATCGGTCGGCACGTCGTCGCCCTGCCCTACCGGCTTGTAATGGTCGCGGATCGCGGCGGCGACGGCGGGGTCTTCGCCTTGGGCTGCCGCGTAATAGCCGCCCATCAGGCCCTGCAGCTCGGGAAATTCGCCGACCATGCCGGTGACCAGATCCGCCTTGGCGAGGCGGGCGGCGCGGTCGACCTGGGTGGCGAGCTTCTCCCTCTCCCCTTCAGGGGAGAGGGTGGCCGAGCGCAGCGAGGTCGGGAGAGGGGCAGTATCGAGTGGTGTCGTTTGCGACTGCCCCTCTCCCCGGCCCTCTCCCCGGAGGGGAGAGGGAGAAATTATGCCCTCTTCCACCAGCCAGCGGGCCAGCTTGGCGACGCGGTCGACCTTGTCGGCGAGCGTGCCGAGCTTTTCGTGGAACACGATGGCGCCGAGCTTCTCGGCCTGCACGTCAAGCGGCACCTTGAGATCGGTGTCGTAGAAGAATTTCGCATCCGACAACCGCGCGGCGAGCACCTTGCGGTTGCCCTCGATGATCTTCGCGCCGCCATCCGCGGCGTCGATATTGGCGGTGCAGACGAAGGCATTGGCGAGCTTGCCGTCGGCATCGCGGCACACGAAATATTTCTGGTTCACGCGCGCGGTGAGCTGAATCACTTCCGGCGGCACATCGAGGAACGCTTCATCGAAGCGGCCGAGCAGCGGCACCGGCCATTCGGTGAGCCCGGCATTCTCGATCAGCAGGCCCGCGTCCTGGATCAGCTCCAAGCCGGCTTTCCGCGCGGCCATGGTCGCGCCGAGCGCGATGATCTGGCGGCGTTCCTCGTGATCGACGATGACGTGGCAGGCGCGCAGTTTCTCGACATAATCGGCGGCGCTGCCGATCGTGATCACGCCCGGATGGTGGAAACGATGCCCGACCGTCGCGGCGCCGCTGGTCACGCCGGCGATCTCGACGGGCACGATCTCCTCGCCGAGCAAGGCGACGATGCCCTGCAGCGGGCGGACCCATTTGGGGCTTTCGGTGGTGGTGCTGGCGGCGCCCCAGCGCATCGATTTGGGCCAGGGGAAGGCGCGGATGATCGCGGGGATGGCGTGCGCCAGCACGTCGGCAGTGGCGCGGCCCGGTCTGTCGATCACGGCGAACAGGATGCCGTCGCGCTCGACCAATTGCTCGCGGGTGAGGCCGGTCTTGCGCAGGAAACCTTCCAGCGCTTGCGGCGGGGCGCTGGCCTTGGGACCCTTGGTTTCCTCGCTCAACGCGGCGGTTTCGCTGGGCAGGTCGCGCGCGATCAGCACCAGGCGGCGCGGCGTAGCATAGGTGACGAGCTCGGGCGCGGCGAGGCCGGCCTTGGTCAGCTCGGCGGCGAACAGACGGGCGAGATCGTCGCGCGCCTTGTCCTGCATCCTGGCCGGAATTTCTTCGGAGCGGAGTTCGAGGAGGAAATCGGTCATGCCGTCCACCCCGGGTATTTCGCTTGCCAGGCGGGCGTGTTGCTTTCGATCCAGGCCTGGCAGCTGCCCTTCGCAAGGTCGCGCACGCGGCCCATATAGGCCTGGCGTTCGGCGACCGAGATCACGCCGCGCGCCTGCAGCAGGTTGAACACGTGGCTGGCCTTGATCGCTTGCTCATAGGCCGGGATCGGCAACTTGGCCTCCAACGAGTTCTCGCATTCGGCGACATGCTTGCGGAACAGATCGAACAGGGCGTCGGTGTTGGCGATCTCGAAATTCCATTTCGACATCTGCTTCTCGTTTTCGAGGAATACGTCGCCATAGCTGACTCCGGCATCGTTGAACGCCAGATCGTACACGCTATCCTTGTCCTGGATATACATCGCCAGCCGCTCGAGCCCGTAGGTCAGTTCGCCCGCCACCGGCTTGCAATCGAAGCCGCCCATCTGCTGGAAATAGGTGAACTGGGTGACTTCCATGCCATCGCACCACACTTCCCAGCCCAGCCCCCAGGCGCCGAGCGTGGGGCTCTCCCAATCGTCCTCGACGAAGCGGATGTCGTGCTTGGTGAAGTCGATGCCGATCGCGGCGAGGCTGCCGAGATACAGTTCCTGCAGATCGGCCGGGCTGGGCTTCAGGATCACCTGATATTGGTAATAATGCTGCAGCCGATTGGGGTTCTCGCCGTAGCGGCCGTCGGTCGGGCGGCGGCAGGGCTGGACGAAGGCGGCGTTCCACGGCTCCGGGCCGAGCGCCCGCAGCGTCGTCGCGGTGTGGAACGTGCCGGCGCCCATTTCCATGTCATAGGGCTGAAGGATCAGGCAGCCGCGTTCGCTCCAATAATCGTGGAGCTTGAGAATCATGCGCTGAAAACTGAGCGGCTGGCTCAAAGACGATACCTTCGCAGATGCGGAAAATCTGTCTGCGCTTTGGCGCAGGCGGGTTTGGGGGTCAACCGGCGCGAATTGCCGCCCCCCGCCCGCACCCCTATATGGAGGGCATGATGATGCTGAAAAAACTGCGCGGGCTGATCGCCGCTGCGCTGCTGGCGCTGCCGCTTCCTGCCGTCGCCAAGGGCAATGACGCGGATCCCGCTTTGTGGGTGGTCAAGGATGCCGACACGACGATCTACCTGTTCGGCACGATCCATGTGCTCAAGCCGGGGCTGACCTGGTTCGACGATGGGGTGAAGAATGCCTTCGATGCGAGCGACGATCTGGTGCTGGAGATGGTCCAGCCGCCGCCCGCGGAGATGCAGGCGATCGTCATGAAGGCGGGCTTCACCACCACCGGCCCGACGCTGCCGGAAAAATTGTCCGAGCCGGATCGTGCCGCCTATCTCAAGGCGCTGACCGGGTTCGGCTTGCCGGCGACCGCACTCGACCGCGCCGATCCGTGGCTGGCAGCGACGCAATTGTCGCTGATCCCGGTGATGAAATCGGGCTACGACACCAGCAACGGGCCGGAAACGGTGCTCAGCGCCGCGGCCAAGGCGGCGGGCAAGAAGGTCATCGGGCTGGAGACGGCGGAGCAGCAGATCGGCTATTTCGATACGCTGCCGGAAAACCTGCAGATCAAATTCCTCAACAGCACGGTGAAGGACCTGCCCGAGGTCAATGCCTCGCTCGCCGAGATGGTCGGCGATTGGTCGGCGGGGAAGCCCGACCGGCTCGGCAAGACGATGAACGAGGGGATGCGCGAGACGCCCGAGCTCGGGCGCATCCTGCTGGCCGATCGCAACGTGCGTTGGGCGGACTGGATCGACACGCGGATGAAGCAGCCGGGCACGGTGTTCGTGGCGGTCGGCGCCGGGCATCTGGCGGGCAAGGACAGCGTGATCGCGCAGCTCAAGAAGCGCAAGCTGAAGGCCGTGCGAGTCAAATATTGATCCGCTGGCTGGCGCTTGCCGCGGCGCTGCTGCTGGCATCGTGCGGGCCGCGCGAGACGGTGGCCACGCCGGCGGTGTGGCGCTTGAGCGACGGCGATACCGAGATCTGGTTGCTGGGCACGATCCACGCGCTGCCGGCGGGTGTGCACTGGCAGACGCCGGCGGTGGCGGCGGCGATCGCTGGGGCGGATACGCTGGTGACGGAAATACCGGCCGGCGATGCCGCGACGTTCGAGGCAGCCGCGCGCGTGCTCGGCCTGCCACCCTTGGCCCAGCGCGTCGCCGCCGCACAGCGAGCGGCGCTGGCGCGCTACGGCACGACGCTCGACGATATGAAGACCTGGGCAGCGGCGGTGACGATCGCCGCCGCGCCGATGCAGCAGGCCGGGGCCTCGGCAGAGGACGGCGTGGACGCCACGCTGGCGGCGCGCTTTGCCGGGCGGCGGCATCTGGCGTTGGAGACACAGGCGGGGCAGCTGGCATTGTTCGACAGCCTGCCCGAGCCGGCGCAGCGCGTGCTGCTGGCGCGTGCGATCGGCGATCCCGATGGCTATGCCAGGACGCTGGCGGCGTGGTCGGCCGGCGACATGCGGGCGCTGGCGGCGAGCCTCGAACCGGCGTTCCGCGGCACGCCGGTGTTGCAGGAGGTGCTGGTGACGCGGCGCAACGCGCGCTGGTCCGGGTGGATCGCGCAACGGATGCGGCGGCCGGGCCGCGTGCTGGTGGCGGTCGGCGCGGGGCATCTGGTGGGTGCGGATTCGGTGGTGGCGATGTTGGGTAAGCGCGGCTTCACGGTGACGCGGATCGGCTGACGCACCCCTAACCCGTCACCCCGGGCTTGACCCGGGGCCCCGCTTCTTCTTCGTCGTGGGTAGAAGCTGGGCCCCGGGTCAAGCCCGGGGTGACGATCGATTATGGGCAAATTCTAGCCCAACAAACGTCAGCCCAGCCCCGCCGCCCTCACCGCCGCCAGCGCATTGGCGTAGCGCGCCGCGCCTTGCCCGCCGACCAGCGCCCAGCGCACGTCGCGCCGCTCCAGCTCCGCCTTGGACAGATCGAAGAAACGCTGCCGCGCCGCGACCGTGCCGAACAGGCGCGTGCCATCCTCGATCCACGGCAGGTCGATATCGAGCAGCAGGTACAGATCGGCGGTATTGTCCCAGGCGTCGAACCACGGGTCGCGCCGGCCGAACAGCATGTCGGCCCACACCGCGGTCATCAGCGGATCGGTGTCGATGATCAGCGGATCGATCCCGCTGGCGATCAGCGTGCGGGTCAGCCGGTCGTGCGTCTGCGCGATCGTCACCAGATCGGCCATGGTGAAATCCACGCCGTGCTGCTCGGCATAGGTGCGGCCATATTCGTCGACCACCGCACCGCCCAGCGCGCGCGCGAGGCGCGGCGCGAGCGTCGACTTGCCGGTGCTTTCCGGCCCGTGCAGGCAGATCGTGCGAGTCACGCCGCGCGCTCGGCGCGGCGCCAGTCGATCAGGCCCCAGATCGAAATGCCCAGCAGCAGCACGTAGAGCAACGCCGTCACGCGCAAATCGCGCGCCGCGTAGACGCCGATGGCGACCAGATCGACCGCGATCCACAACAGCCAATTCTCGAGCTTCTGGCGCGACAGCAGGATCTGCGCGACGATGCTGGTCATGGCGATGCCGGCATCGACGAAGGGCAAGGCGGCGTCGGTGAGACGGTGCATCGCACTGCCCCAGGCAAAGGTGGCGAGCGCGATACCGGCGAGCCACACGGCGCGGGCGGCGGGCGTCAGGCGCGACACGCTGACCCGCCCGGCGGTCGCCAGCGAGCGCGACCAATGGCGCCAGCCATACAGGTTGATGACCAGGAAGAAGCCCTGCAGCAGCATGTCGCTGTACAATTTCGCCTGGTAGAACACCAAGGCGTACAGCGCGACGCCGGCGATCGCGAAAGCGTAATTCCATACGCTGCGCCGCGCGACGAGCGCCACGTTGATCAGCACGAGCAAGGCGGCCAGCAGTTCGAGCGGGCACATGCGCGATGCCTCTTCGCCAAGCGAACGTCGGCGCGGTCGCGTTCGGGGTGTACCCTGCAATGGTCGGGGCGATAGGATTCGAACCTACGACCCCTGGACCCCGAGACCAGTGCGCTACCAGACTGCGCCACGCCCCGACAACATTGCAGGTGGGAGCGCCTAGCGGCACGCCCCGCGCCGATCAAGTCGAAAGTGACGAGCGGGTGACGGAAGCTGCTGCGACGCGAGCGCCCCCCTGTTCGTCACCCCGGACTTGTTCCGGGGTCCATCGGGCCGCCGGCGCGAAGATAGGCCGCACCGGTATCGGAAGCCGCAGAGTGGACCCCGGAACAAGTCCGGGGTGACGGGTAGGAGGCGGAGTGAGATGATATCGGCTAGAGTGTGTGCACGGCCAAGCCTATGCCGATACCAGCATGGCCGACGATCCCCCTCCCCAGCGCAAGGTGATCCATATCGACATGGACGCATTCTACGCGAGCGTGGAGCAGCGCGACGATCCCAGCCTCAAGGGCAAGCCAGTGGCGGTGGGCAGTGCGCAGGCGCGCGGGGTGGTGGCAGCGGCGAGTTACGAGGCGCGGACGTTCGGGGTGAAATCGGCCATGCCCTCGGTCACCGCGCTGAAGCGCTGCCCCGATCTGGTGTTCGTGCCGCCGCGTTTCGACGTGTATCGATCGATCAGCCAGCAGATCCGCGCCGTATTTGCCCATTATACTGCGCTGATCGAGCCACTGTCGCTCGACGAGGCCTATCTCGACGTGACCGAGGATGTGCGTGGCCTGGGCTCCGCGCGCGCCATCGCCGAGGAGATCCGTGCGCGGATCAAGGCGGAGACCGGGCTGACCGCATCGGCCGGCGTGTCGTACAACAAGTTCATCGCCAAGCTGGCGTCGGACCAGAACAAGCCGGACGGCGTCTGCGTCATCCCGCCGGCGAAAGGCGCAGCGTTCGTGGCCGGATTGCCGGTGCGGCGGTTCCACGGCGTGGGGCCGGTGACCGCAGCGAAGATGGAACGGCTCGGCATCCTGACCGGCGCGGACCTGCGCGCCCAGCCGATCGAGATGCTGCGCGGGCATTTCGGCAGCAGCGCGGACTATCTGTTCGGCGCGGCGCGGGGCGTGGACCATCGCCCGGTGCGGGTCGACCGCGCGGTAAAGTCGGTCGGGGCGGAGCGGACGTTCGATGCGGATCTGACCGAGCGAGCCCACTTGCTCGCGGCGCTGGAGCGCGTGGCGGAGGCGGCGTGGGTGCGGATCGAGCGGAGCGGCGCGCAGGGGCGGACGGTGACGCTGAAGGTTCGCTATGCCGATTTCCGGACGATCACACGGGCGCGATCGTCGGGCATGCCGGTGGCGGATCGGGCGGCGTTCCTGGCCGCCGGCATGGTGTTGCTGGAGGCGTTGCTGCCGGTGACCCCGGGGGTGCGACTGCTGGGGCTGACGCTGTCGGCGATCCAGGAGAAGGGGGATGAGGCTGGCGAGCAGGCGGTGTTGCCGTTGTAGGCGTCTCTCCTTCACTTCTCCTTTTTTAGCGCTTCCCCGGCGAAGGCCGGGGCCCAGTCGCGAAGGTGGAGGTAACGACGCGCAACGCCAGCCAACTGCTGCGCTACGCCTGGGCCCCGGCCTTCGCCGGGGAAGGGCTTAGGATAGGGTAGCGGAACCCAACGCCCGCTGCCCGAGCACAATCGCCCCCAATGGCCCGGCATTGTTGCCCAACGCGGCGGGCACCACGAATTGCTCGACCGGCGCGATCAACCCGGTCGCGCCATAGCCGCCGAGACTCGCCACCAGCCGCTCGCGGATCATTGGCAACAGATGCGGCATGCCGGTGATCACGCCGCCGCCCATGACGATGCGGCGCGGGATGCCGGTGAGCACCAACGTGTGGAGCAATTGCGCCAGCGTGTGCGCGACCGAGACCCACACCGGGTGATCGAGGGGCAGATCCGGCGCGCGGATGCCGGTGCGCGCCTCGATCGCCGGGCCCGAGGCGAGCCCTTCGACGCAGGCGCCGTGAAAGCTGCAGATGCCGCCCCAGGCGTCGTTAGGCAGTTGCGTGGGGCGGATGTGGCCGAGTTCGGGGTGGGTCATGCCGCTGGTCGGCTCGCCGCGCATCACCAGCCCGACGCCAACGCCGGTGCCGACGGTGATATAGGCATGATCGGCCAGGCCCCGCGCCGCGCCCCACTTGCCCTCGCCCAGCGCTGCGCCGGCCACGTCGCTGTTGAATGCGGTCGGCACGCCGGCGCGCGCGGCGAGCCGGCGGGCGACATCGGTGTTGGACCAGCCGGCCTTGGTGGTGGCGGTGATGAAGCCGTAATCGGCGGCGTGCGCGTCGATCGACACCGGGCCGAAACTGGCGATGCCGAGCGCCCGATAGCCCGACCAGCGATCGAGCACCGTTTCGATCTTGCCCAGCGTCTCGCCCGGCGTCGTCGTCGGGATGCGGACTTCCTCACGAATGTCGTCGGGGCCACTGGCCAGGATCAGATTGCACTTGGTGCCGCCCAGTTCGATCCCGGCGATCAACGGGGTGATCGACGGCGCCGTCATGCGAGCTCCTTCAGCACCTGCCCGGGATCGGCGAGGCGCGCCGGATCGGGCGACGCGCCGGCCAGCACCAGTGCCCGGCCCTGCACGTAATCGCGCGTGGCATTGACGCAATCGAGCGCGATGACCTTGCCGGCCTTGAGATAGACGAGCGAGAAGCTGCGCGCGGCAGGGTCGCCGCGCAGCACGGTCTGGTCATAGCCGATCGACAGGCCGACGGTCTGCAGCTTGAGATCATATTGGTTGGACCAGAACCACGGAATGGCATGATAGGGCTGCGGCTCTTCGCCGGGGGCGGCACAGATCGCCTTGGCGACGCAGGTCGCCTGATCATTGGCATTCTGCACCGATTCGAGCCGGATGGCCAAGCCGTCGGCGAAGTCGTTGGCGTGCAGCGCGCAATCGCCGACCGCGTAGATATCGGGCAAGCTGGTGCGGCAATGGCGATCGACCGCGACACCGTTGCCGCCTTCGGCGCCCGCGGCGATGAGCGCGGCGACCTCGGGAACGATGCCGATGCCGACGATGACCATGTCGGCGGGCACGATCGCGCCATCGGCGAGGCGCACGCCGGTGACCTTGTCGGCAGCACCTTCGATCAGATCAACCGTCACGCCGAGCCGGATCTCGACGCCGTGTGCGCGGTGTTCGGCCTCGTAGAAGCGCGACAGTGGCGCGCCGGCGACACGCGCGAGCACGCGGTCCTGCGCTTCGAGCACGGTGACGTGCTTGCCGAGCTTGGTCAGCACGGCGGCCGCCTCGAGCCCGATATAGCCGCCGCCGATCACCACCACATGCTTCGTGGTGGCGAGTTCGGTGATCAATTTGTCGACATCGGCGCGGGTGCGCACGCCGTGGACGCCGGCATAATCATGGCCGCTACAGCTCAGCCGCCGCGGACTGCCACCGCCGGCCCAGATCAGCCGGCCATAGCCGATCGCGGTGTCGCCGACCGATACGGTGCGCGCGGCCGCATCGACCGCGGTGACGCGCCGGCCGAGCAGCATCGTCACGTCGCGCTCGGTCCAAAAGGCCGGCGGGCGGATCAGCAGGCGTTCGAACGGCTTGTCGCCGGCGAGATAATCCTTCGATAGCGGCGGGCGTTCATAGGGCAATTCGGGTTCGTCGCCGATCATGGCGATGCTGCCGGCAAACTTCGCCTGGCGCAGCGCGATCGCCGCCTGCGCGCCGGCATGGCCGGCGCCGACGATGACGACGTCGTAGCGCTCCATCAGCGCGCCAGCCGTTCGGCGTGCCAGCGCACGTGATCGGCCATGAAGGTCGAGATGAAATAGTAGCTATGGTCGTAACCCGGCTGCAGGCGCAGCGTGAGATCGATGCCGGCGGCGGCGCAGGCGGCGCGCAGCAGTTCGGGCTTGAGTTGCTCGGCGAGAAACTGATCGGCATCGCCCTGATCGACGAGCAGATCGGGGACGCGCGCGCTGTCTTCGATCAGCGCGCAGGCGTCGTATTCGCGCCACGCCGCGCGGTCGGGGCCGAGATAGCCACCGAGCGCCTTCTCGCCCCAGGGGCAATTGAGCGGCGAAACGATTGGGGCGAAAGCGGAGACGCTGCGGAAGCGCTCCGGATTGCGCAGACCGATGGTCAGCGCGCCGTGGCCGCCCATCGAATGGCCGGTGATGCCCTGGCGCGCCATGTCGCCGGGGAAGTCCGCCGCGATCAGCGCGGGAAGCTCGTCCTCGATGTACGAACGCATCCTGAAATTGGCCGACCACGGCGCCTGCGTCGCATCGACATAAAAGCCCGCGCCCTTGCCGAAATCATAGGCCTCGTCATCGGGAACGTCATCGCCGCGTGGGCTCGTATCCGGCGCGACGAAAATGACGCCCGCTTCGGCGCAGGCGGCGCGATACTCGCCCTTGTCGGTGACATTGGCGTGCGTACAGGTCAGGCCGGACAGGTACCATAAGACCGGCAGCTTGGCGCCGGGCGCATGTGGCGGGACATAGACCGAGAAGGTCATGTCGGTGCCGGTCGCGCGCGACGCGTGGCGGTACACGCCTTGCGTGCCGCCGAACGCGGCGTTGGCGGACACCCGCTCGATCATTCGACGGTGACCGACTTGGCGAGGTTGCGCGGCTGATCCACGTCCGTGCCTTTAAACACGGCAACGTGATAAGCGAGCAACTGCACCGGCACGGCATAGACTAGAGGCGCGATCAGCGGATGCACCTTGGGCATCTCGATCGTGGCGATGGTGTTCTCGCCAGCCTGGGCGATGCCCTCGGCATCCGAGATCAGCACGACCTGCGCGCCGCGCGCCTGGGCTTCCTGCATGTTGCTCACCGTCTTGTCGAACAGCGGGCCCGAGGGCGCGATGACGATTAGCGGCACGTGCTCGTCGATCAGCGCGATCGGGCCGTGCTTCATCTCGCCCGAAGCATAGCCCTCGGCATGGATATAGCTAATTTCCTTGAGCTTGAGCGCGCCTTCCAGCGCCATGGGATATTCCGGGCCGCGGCCAAGATACAGCACGTCGCGCGCCGCCGCGATCTTCGGCGCGATGGCCTCGATTTCGGCATCGTGGCCGAGCGCATGGCTCATCGCCTCGGGCACTTCGCGCAGGTGATGCACGATCTCGCGCTCCTCCTCGCGGCTGAGCTTGCCTTTGGCGCGGGCAAGATTGACCGCCAGCGCGGCCATCACCGCCAACTGGCAGGTGAACGCCTTAGTCGAGGCGACGCCGATTTCGGGGCCGGCATGGGTGGGCAGCAGCAGATCGACCTCGCGCGCCATGCTGCTGGTCGGCACGTTGATTATCCCGCCCGTCGTGAGCCCCGATTCCTTCATGTGGCGCAGCGCCGCCAGCGTGTCGGCGGTTTCGCCCGATTGCGAGATGACGATGCCGAGCATGTTCGGCGTGAAGACCGGATCGCGGTAGCGGAACTCGCTGGCGAAATCGATCTCGACCGGGATGCGGGCGAGCTGCTCGATCCAGTATTTGCCGATCATGCCGACATAATAGGCCGTACCGCAGGCGACGATGGCGACGCGCTCGACACCCGCCAGATCGAACTCCATGTCGGGCAAGGCGACCTGCTCTTCGAGCGGGCGGAGATAGGAGCGCAGGGTCTGCGCGACGACCACCGGCTGCTCGTAAATCTCCTTCTGCATGAAGTGGCGGTGATTGCCCTTGTCCATCAGCTGGCCCGAGGCGCCCGAATTGACGATTGGACGTTCGACCATGTCATTATTCTTGTCGTAGATTTGCACGTGCGCGCGGGTGACGACGGCCCAATCGCCTTCCTCGAGATAGGCGATGCGCTGCGTCAGCGGCGCCAGCGCGAGCGCGTCCGAGCCGATGAAATTTTCACCCCCATGCTCCTGGCTGCCATACCCGACGGTAAGCGGCGCGCCAAGCCGAGCGCCGATCAGCAGATCCGGCTCGGACTTGAACATCACGCCCAGCGCGAATGCGCCATGCAGGCGCGGCAGCACGTTGGCCACAGCCTCGCGTGGCTTGAACCCGCGCGCGAGTTCGCGGTCGACGAGATGCGCGACGACTTCGGTATCGGTCTGCGACTGGAACTGGCGGCCCTCGGCGATCAGCTCGTCGCGCAGCGGCTTGAAATTCTCGATGATGCCGTTGTGCACCAGCACGACGTCACCGACGATGTGCGGATGGGCATTGTCCTCGGTCGGCGCGCCATGCGTCGCCCAGCGCGTGTGCGCGATGCCGCTGTTGCCGGGGAGCGGGTCTTCCGCCAGACGCTGGGCGAGGTTGATCAGCTTGCCGGGAGCGCGGCGGCGATCGAACGCGCCGTTATGCACGGTGCACATGCCGGATGAATCATATCCGCGATACTCAAGCCGCTTGAGCCCGTCGAGCAAGCGATCCGCCACGGGACCTTGCCCGAGAATTCCTACGATGCCGCACATATCTGATCCGCCGTCTAAAGAGTGTAGGGAATGCGGATACCCGGCATCTCGGCCGGGAAATCCTTGGTATTACGCGTCACGAGGATGCGGCCATTGGCCTGCGCCGAGGCAAGGATGATTGCATCGGGGGATTTCAGCCCGCGCCGCTGATGGCGGAGCGCCGCAGCACGACGGGCGATATCCTCGTCGATCTCGCACATCGCGAACAGCCCGAGAAAACGTTCCGTATCCGCGCCGGCAGCATCTGGCACGCCGGACATGACCTCGATCCAGGTCATGCGGCTGATCCAGGACCGCGTCGCCAGACGCAGTTCGGCCCAGGCGACGGGGCGGTCATGAAGCACGTCGATGACGATATTGGTGTCGAAGAACCGTTCGCTCACGCTGCGTCCGACCTGGTCGCCCCGGCAGGCGTGCCGACGCTGGGCCACTCGTCGCGTAACTCTTGCTCATAGGCAAGCCCATCGACCCGCGATCCATGCCGTTCCCACAAGCCGAAATACTGCTCCATCTCGGTCTTGTCCTCGGCATGACGAAAAGCGGCGATCGCCTCTCTGACGATCGCGGTGCGAGACTTGCCTCCCGCCCGCGCGGCGGCGTCGAGCCAGGCAACATCATCGTCCGGCAAATCGACTAAGGTGCGCATGGCGGCATGATATCACCAGCCGATATCACTTGCCAGCCTTCTTCGCCGCCATCGCCGCGCGGAAGCGCTTGGCCCAGCCGGGTTTCGCGGTCTGCGCAGGCCGCACCAGGCACAACGCGTCCGCATCGACATCCGCCGTCACCACCGACCCGGCGGCGACGATCGCGCCGGCGCCGATCGTCACCGGCGCGACCAAAGCGCTGTTCGAGCCGATGAACGCGCCCTCGCCGATCACCGTCTTGGCCTTGAAGAAGCCGTCATAATTGCACGTGATCGTGCCCGCGCCGATATTGGCGCCGGCACCCACCTCGGCATCGCCAAGATAGGTCAGGTGGCTGGCCTTGGCCCCGACCCCCAGCACCGCTTTTTTCATCTCGACGAAATTGCCGACCTTGGACTGGGCGCCGAGCACCGCGCCGGGGCGCAGGCGCGCATAGGGCCCGACCTCCGCGCCAGCGCCGATCGTCGCGCCGGCGATATGGCTGAAGCCGTGGATCACCGCGCCGTCGGCAATCGTCACCCCGGGTCCGAAGAACACGTTGGGCTCGATCACCACGTCGCGGCCGACCACCGTGTCATACGCGAACCACACCGTATCGGGCGCGAGCAATGACGCGCCGTCGGCCATTGCGCGGACCCGCCGCCGGGCCTGCCACGAGGCCTCGACCGTGGCGAGCTCGCCGCGGCTGTTGACGCCGGCGACCTCGTCGGCATGGGTTTCGATGACGATCGACGTCCGCCCTTCGCCCGCCGCCAGCATGACGATATCGGGCAGATAATATTCGCCGGCCGCATTGTCGTTGCCGACCAACGCCAGCAACCGGAACAGATCGGCCGAGCGCACCGCCATCAGGCCGGAATTGCACAATGTCTCGGCCAGTTCGGCCGGCGTCGAGTCCTTGGCCTCGACCATCTTGGCGATGCGACCCGCGCCATCGGCGATGACGCGGCCATAGGCCCCCGGCGCCTCCGGCCGGAAGCCGAGCACCACCGCGGTCGGCGCGTCCTCGCCCTGCAGCGTATCGAGCATGCGGCGCATTGTAGCCGTGCTGACCAGCGGTACGTCGCCATACAGGATCAGCACGTCGCCGGCAAAATCGCCCAAAGCCGCATGCGCCTGCAACACGGCATGCGCCGTGCCCAATTGCTCGGCCTGCAGCGCCGTGGCGATGCCGAGCGGCGCGACCGCCGCCTCGACCTGCTCGCGCCCTGCGCCGGTCACCACCACGGTGCGTTCCGCGCCCAGCGCCGCCACCGCCGCCGCCAGATGCAGCAGCATCGGCCGCCCGGCGATCGGGTGGAGCACTTTGTGCAGATCGGATTTCATCCGCGTGCCCTTGCCCGCGGCAAGGATGATCGCAGCAATCGGTGTTTCTCGGGCGGTCATCGGGTCTCCCATCGCCCCGCCGCCTGCCACCAAAGCATTGCCAATTCCATAGCAATGCTGGCACGCCGACCGGCGATGAGCAATTTTCCCTTCGCGATCGTCGGTTTCGACCTGGACGGCACCTTCATCGATACGTCCGGCGACCTGGCCGCCGCGGTCAATCACACGCTCGTCGCCGCCGGCCGAGCGGCGCTCGGCGTAGAGCAGGTCAAGACCATGATCGGCGGCGGCGCCAAGCACATGCTCACGCTCGGGCTCGAGGCGACCGGCGGCTACGCCCCGGACGAGTTCCGTCCGCTCTACAAGAGCATGCTGGCGCGGTACGAGGCGCATATCGCGGTGCAGTCGCGGCCCTATCCCGGCGCGCTGGACGCGCTCGACCGGCTCGACGCGCTGGGCGTCAAGGTCGCGATCGTGACCAATAAGTTCGAGAGCATGGCGCGCAAGCTGCTCACCGAACTCGGCCTGCTCGATCGCTTCGCGACCTTGATCGGCGGGGACACGCTAGACCGGATGATGGGGGTCAAGGGCCTGTCCAAACCCAACCGTGCGCCGATCGACGAGATGATCCGCCGCCTGGGCGGCGAGATCGGCGTGACGCGGGCGGCGTTCGTCGGCGATTCGATCTACGACATCATGGCGGCGCACAATGCGGGCATCCCCGGCGTCGCGGTCAGCTTCGGCTTTGTCCATCAACCGATAGAGGAGCTCGGCGCGGATGCGATCATCGACCATTATGCCGAGCTGATCCCGACGCTGGAACGATTGGGCGCCGCCTAGCCTCCCGCACTCCAGACTGGCGCGGCGGCTTAGGCCTCGCGCAGCGGCGAAGGCGGCCCGTGGCACACGCAGCGCCCGCCGAAAGCAAGATTTCAGTATGAGCCACCGGCACTCAGTCGTTCGGGTAGCGACCGAATACTTGGCGCATCGGCGCCTGCAGGAAGGACTGTAGTTGGTGGTGAGCGGAAAGGCGGGTTTTGAGTTGGAATATTGGAAAGCTGACGTTCGGATTCGACAGTCGATACCAGTAGGCTGAGCTCGAAGGTGCGCTAAGTTTTTTCGTGTCGGAGGATGAACTCAGCCTTCTCTCGGACCGATGATGATCGGTCAAATTGGAGGGGTTCCGCGAAGGCTCGAGCTTCTTCGGTTCCGAGCATGTGCCGGATGACACCGGTAAGCGCGACCCTCCGCACAGCTGCCGATTTGTCCCTGACGCCGTGCTTGATAAGAACGGCGCGAGACGGAGCTATTATTAGGGAGCGGTGGTTGAAAACCGTCTCTCGACGCCGCAGCCCCATAGATTTGTCGATCCAACGCCACGCGGCGCCAGACGGCCATTCCGCCTTGCCGTCGATCAACGTTCTTAGGGCCATCGCACGTACTGCTGGCTGTGTCGCATCGAAGGCAAGCTGCTCCAAATACTGGTCGAGCACTGGTGTGCGAAGAGCGTACTGCAGCGTTGAGGCCTGCGGACCCGTCGTTGCGGCAGCCATCAGGTTCGCCAGTTCAGCTGCCACATCGCTGCGGCCAAACACTTCGTCTAGGATTGACCGCTCTTCCTGCCATCTGCGCCAGCTCGCCTGCCGAACAAGCAGTTCGGCTGCCGTTCGCGCGACGACGGCTGGGTTGGTGACAGGAAACGAACGGCTGGCACATCGAGCAGCGGCTTGTCGGACAGGTTCCGCCCAATCATTGAGTCGCCAAAGGACAGCGGCGAATAGAAACGGGCTAGGCAAGCCTCCCGTGATCTTGAGCAGCGCGGCCTCCCGGAGCCGGCCATCCCGATGGAACACGAAGAGATATTCGAGCCCCGGAGTCCGGAGCAACTGCGAAGCTCCACTCGGACGCGGGGAGAATATCTTGCCCAACGGCGACTGCGGCGGTTGCCGATCAAGACCAGCGGCGGCTGCGATCTCTCCGTCCGCTCTAGCAACGTTACCGGGGTCCAAATGGGCAAGCAGATCAAGTGCAACGCTCAACGAGGATGCAGCGTCGTCACCGACCCGCAGCTTAGCGCTAACCTCGGCCAGCGCCGTGACTAGTTCGGAAGACAAAAGAACGGATTGAGTTATCACCTTCAAAAAGTGCGTCACCTGTGGCGCTAGGTCAACGCTGGGGGACTCTCAAGCTGAACGAGCTGCGGCTTTCGGGCGAGCGCCGTAACGCTCTGAACGGCGAGAAGTGGGCGTTTCCCGCCACAGCCGACAAAGCCCTTAACGGTTGAACCCGATCCCCCTTATCTGCCAAGGGCCCGCTCCATTTTTTTGAAAAGGGTCACCATGCAGAAAATCGTTCAAGTCCTGTGCGTCGTGCTCGTCGGTGCTGCCGTGATGTTTGGCGGGCGGTGGTACATGTATGTCGCGCGCGCGGAGAGCCCGTATGATGAGGTCGGCATCGCGCTCAATGGCTATGCGCCGGGGCCGCTGCGGCGCTGGGGCTGCCATAAGATGCAGCAGCGCTTCCCGGATCAACTGCCGCCTTATGGCTGTGCAGGGCCGGATGGTCGGCACTGGAGCTAGATGATACCGGCGAACCGGCAATCGACAAACAAAGGGCCCCCACCGCTGCGGTGGAGGCCCTTTTCGCTGCGAGGTCGAATGGCTTATTTCTCGCCATTGTCCTTCACGCCGACGGTCGGCACGTCGACCGTCTCGGTCTCGGTCTTGACCTTGGGCACTTCGACTTCGGTCTTCTTGGTGCCGACGACGACTTCCTTCGAATCGAGATCGACCGACGGCAGTTCGCCGCCCTTGACCGATACTTCCGGCAGCGCGCCATCCTTCTTCATGTCAGCGCTCCAGAAGCCGGTCGCGAACAGCAGGCCGACGATGACGGCGATGGCGACCAGCACGATCGCGATCGTCGTGCCACCGCTACGGCGCTTTTCGACGACGACGGTCTCGTTGTTGCGATAATCGGACATGATACTCTCCCTGTTTATAACGCCGCTGAAACGGTGCCGCGGGGCTATTGTTCCGCAAAGTCCGCAACGCGGGGCGCAGCGTCGGGCAGGCGCTCGGCGCGGAACTGGCGCGGCTTGGTCAGGCCAAGCATTTGCATCCGCGCGCGCGTCGCTTCCTGCGAGCGCTCCAGTCCGGTGGCGATCTGGCGCACGGTGTGCCCGGCGGCAATGCGCGCGCGCAAGTCTTCGACGTCTTCTTCCGTCCAGCGTTTATTGGCCATGATGCGACCCTTCCCTCAATTGATCCCGTGTATGAGGAGGACTATTGCCGCGCGGCGCATGTCGGCGTGCTGAACCCGTCAGTCAGCTTGGGGACAGCTATGGTCAGCCGGCAGCGGGGCCCGCGCCGCCCTTGCGCCATTTGGTCCAAAGATGGCGCAGCAGCATGGCCGGGGGCATGCGCAGATAGTGCGAGCGGATGTAGAAGGCCTGGCGGGTCAACGGGCGGGTGGCGCGGCCCCAGCCGTCGCGCGCGGTGAGCCGGCGGAGATAGAGCCGGTCGGCGGCGGTCGGCGACACGCCTTGCCCATAGAGCGCCGCGGCGAGGCGCAGCGCACGGGTCGTCTCCTTGCCGAGCCCATGATGCGCCGCGCGCTCGGCCAGCCGCGCGGTGCCGCGTTCGGCGACGAGACAGTGCACGTCCCAAAGATTGCGCATCCCGCCGGCGAGATCGCCATCGGCGAACAGATGCGCCGCGGCATGGACGAGCATGTCGGCAGCGGACAGCGTCCATAGGCCCGGCGCGACCTCGACCGCATCGTCGAGCAGCGCCGCCGCATCGGGCGTGATGCGCGCGGTGAGCGGCAGGATCGTGTGGTGCACGTCGATCATGCGGTCGCGGTCGCGGTGGATCAGCGGGGGAAGCTCGTGCATCCAGCGCCGGTAATAAGCGTCGTCATAGGGATCGGGCTTGACCCATTCCCAGCCGGCGTTGAGCAACGCCGCCTCGACCGCAGCGAGGTGGGCATGCGGCACGAGGATATCGAGATCGCCGATCGAGCGCCCCTCCCCCGCCTCGAGGTCGGCGGCGACGAAGGAGGTGCCCTTGAGCAGGACGAGCGGGACGCCGAGCGGGAGCACGCGGCGCGCGGCTTCGGCTTCCCACAGCGCCAGCGTGCGGCCGTGAGCGGCCGATGCGCGCGCGTCGGCCAGGATCTGCGCGACGGCGGGCGGCTTGGGCACAGGATCGAGGCGGTAGGCGAGCGTGCCGATCATCTGCTCGGCGCGGGCGATGGCGAGCAAGTAGGTCCAGCCGTGCGCGTCGAGCGTGCGCGTGCTGCCGGGATCGCGCAAGGCGCGGGCGAGGAGCCAGCCGTCGTTCATTTGGGCGCACCGTCGCCAACAACTGTTCCCCCGCGAAAGCGGGGGTCCAGGGCCGCAAGCGCCGGCACCTGTGACTCTGGACTCCTGCTTTCGCAGGAGCACTGCATGATGTGCGGGCTAACCCTCACAACGCCGCCCACGCCGCTTCGACTTGCGCGATGGCGCTGTCGGTGTCGGGATAGTCGATCGCCCTGGCCGGCACCGCCGCGACCAGCCCGGTCAGCGCGTCGAAGCCGCGTTCGCCCATGGCGACGTAATTGGTCGAGGCCTGGGTCAGCCGCACGAACGCTTCGCTGGACGAAACGACACGCTCAGCGGGATCGAAGCCGAAGCTGGGGAACAGCAATAGCGCGGGCGTCGCCGGCACGCCCATCGCCGCCACCGCCGCCGCATCGGGCACCATATGACGGATGTCGCCCTTCGGCGTCGCCGCCAGCAAGGGCCCGAAGCGCGCATCGGGCGCGGCGCGCTCGACCACGCCGATCGCCTGGTTCTTGAGGCTGACGAGCCGCGGAAAGGCATGGACCAGCCCGGTGGCGGGATCGAGCAAGGCGAATTCGTCGCCCATCAGCCGCCAGCCGCGCCGCGACAATAACGCCGCCAGCGTCGATTTGCCCGCGCCCGACAGGCCGGTCATCAGCAGCGCTCGACCGTCGCGCTCGACCGTCGAGGCGTGCAGCAGCAGATAGCGCCGCTGGCCGAGCGCCATTTGCAGGTTCATGCCCATCTCCGCCGCGAGCAGGCCTTGCGCCAGCGGCAGTGGCGCGGCCTCGGGCAGCACGTAATCGCCGCCGATCATCACCGACGGGCGAATGAATCGGCGCCATGGCCGCGCCGCGAACAGGCGCACGGTGAAATCGGGCACGCCATCGCGCGGCGGGGGATAATCGGCGTAGAGATCGGCCAGATGCGCGATCGGCGCGCGCCAATCGGCGCCGACGCGAAACCCGATCGGCCCGATACGCACCGCAAAGACGTGCCTCACGCTGCGTCCACGATCTGGGCCTCGACCAAGCCCGCCGCGACCAGTTCGTCGAGCCGCGCGGCAAGCGCGCCATCGGCATCGCCGAGCTCGAACGCCGCCGCCAGCCGCACCTGCAGCTCGGGCAGCGACAGCCCCGCCTCGCCCAGCATCGCGAGGATCTCCGGCGCCGGCGCAGTGAGCAGATGGGTGATGCCGGAAGGGCGGTGATAGACGACGGTGAAATCGTCGAGCCAGGCGACGCGCAGGCTCTCGACGCGCGCCGCGCGAAACAACGTCACGGCCTCAGCCGCGCGGCATCTGCAGCGAGGCGAAGCACGTGAAGCCGCTGGTGCCCGATTGCAGCTTGCGGATGTAATTGGTGTAGGCGCGGCTGGTTTCGTAATCGGTGCCGGGCAATTGCCCGCCGGCCAGCGCGTTCTTGACGTCCTGCCCCTTGAACGGCCGGCCGCTGGCCGGGAACGATCCCGGCGTGCCCACCGGTACGACCGTGCCATCGGCGGCGATGGCCGAGCCGGCGCGCCCGGCATCGGGCACCGGAATCTCGCAGGTCAGCACCGAGGCATTGGTCTGGGCGAGCGCGGGGCGGATCGAAATAACCGCCGTCGCACCGACCGCGCCGAGCATCAGCGCGCGCCGTCGCGTGGTGCCGGCGGGCGCCGAGGCGGAAGGAATGTCGTCGCTCATCGCACTAGCCCTTTCATAATCGCCCGAAACTGGCAAGCGGGCCTAGCCCGGTTAAGCACGATTGGATTAAGGATCGTCCCGATGTTTCATGGTTTCGGTCTTCGCACACTCACCGCGATCGGCATCGTCGCGATCGCCGCCGTCGCCGTGTTCCTGCTCGGTCATGACGTGCAGCCGACCCTCGTCACCTTGGTCGGCGGGATCGCCGCGGTGCTGGCGGCAGCCGGCACGAGCGAGACCGTGCCCGACGCCGCCGACCCGCCGGCGGCGATCGAGCTGCCCGCGCCGGGGCTGGACGATGTGCTCGAAGTGATCGTCGAGCCGATCCTGATCGTCGCCGGCGGCCGCGTGACGCAGGCCAACGCCCCGGCGCGTGCGCTGCTCGGCCGGCATATCGTCGGCGAGGATGTGCGCATGGCGATCCGCCATCCCGCCGCCGCCGAACGACTGGTCGGACCGCTCGATCCCGGCGTGTCCGAGCCGATCGATCTGGTCGGGCTCGGCACGCTCGACCAACGCTGGCAGATGCGCGTCGGGGCGGGCCGCGACGGGCAGCGCATCGTGCAGTTGATCGACCAGACCAACAATTACGCCGCCGAGCGCATGCGCGTCGATTTCGTCGCCAATGCCAGCCACGAGCTGCGCACGCCCTTGGCCTCGATCCTCGGCTATATCGAAACACTCAACGAAGAGGCCGGCGACGATCCAGCGATCCGCGCCCGCTTCCTGAAGATCATGGACGACGAGGCGCGGCGCATGCAGCGCCTGGTCGAAGATCTCATTTCGCTGAGCCGGATCGAAGCCGAGAAATATCGCCTGCCCGATCGGGCCGTCGATCTGACCGACCTGATCGAGGAGGTGCGCAGCGAGATCACCAAGGGCGAGGTGATCCTGGAACTGGCGGACGACGTGCCGCCAGTGGCCGGCGACCGTGTGCAGCTCAGCCAAATGCTGCACAATCTGATCGGCAACGGCATCAAATACGGCCGCAAGGATGCGCCGGTGACGGTGCGGCTGCTGCAGGATCAGGCGGGGATGATCCGCCTCAGCGTCGCCGATCGCGGCGAAGGGATTGCCGCGGAGCATCTGCCGCGGCTCACCGAGCGCTTCTACCGCGTCGATTCCGGCCGCAGCCGCGCGGCCGGCGGCACCGGCCTGGGCCTGGCCATCGTCAAGCATATCGTCGAGCGGCATCGCGGGCGGCTCGACATTACCAGCCTGGTCGGCACCGGCACGACGGTGTCGATCCTGCTGCCGGCGCATGGGGCGGGCGGACGGGCTGTCTGATGCCACGGCCCTGGCGGTAAACCGTGCTCCTGCGAAAGCAGGAGCCCAGGATTACAAAGCATACCGCCTGCGACTCCTGGGCTCCTGCTTTCGCAGGAGAACAGCGAATTGTGTGAGCCCTACCCTGAACGTTGTCATAAAATCGCAACTCAACTGTCACAATGCAGCCCCTCACCGCTGCTAGGCGGATCGCGCCGGGCCGATACGCCTTCGCTGGAGACGCTGTTTCGTGCTGAGGTTCCTTGCATTGTCGATCGTCGCGCTCAGCGTTTCCGCATGTGCGGATCAGGCGAGCGGCGGCGGTGCGGGATCGCGCGATCATATCACCGCGGTCGGCTCGTCGACCGTCTATCCCTTCACCACGATCGTGGCCGAACAATTCGTCAACGCCACGCCGGGCGCCAAGGCACCGGTGATCGAATCGACCGGTACGGGCTCGGGGATGAAATTGTTCTGCGACGGCGTGGGCGCGGCGCATCCCGATCTTGTTAATGCCTCGCGCCGCATGAAGGCGTCGGAATATAAAAGCTGCGCCGCGCATGGCGTGACCGATATCATCGAGATCCAGGTCGGGCTCGACGGCATCGCCTTTGCCGAGGCGAAGAACGGGCCGAAGATGGTGCTGACCCCGGCCCAGATCTACCGCGCGCTCGCCGCCGCCCCCAATGGCCAGCCCAACACCAACCGCACGTGGCGCGACATCGATCCAGCGCTCCCCGCCACCCCGATCCAGGTCTACGGCCCGCCCTCGACCAGCGGCACGCGCGACGCGCTGACCGAATTGATCCTCGACAAGGGCTGCGCCGAAGTGTCACCGCAGGCGGCGGCGCTGAAGGACAGCGACAAGGATGGCTATGCCGCCTTGTGCAACCGCATCCGCGAAGACGGCGCCTATATCGACGCCGGCGAGAACGACAATCTGATCGTCCAGAAGCTGCAATCCAATCCCAATGCGATCGGCATCTTCGGCTATTCCTATCTCGAAGAGAATCACGATAATGTGAACGGCGTGCCGCTGAACGGCGTGACGCCGACCTATGCGACGATCGCGACCGGGCAGTATCCGGGATCGCGGCCATTGTTCATCTACGTCAAGAAGGCGCATCTGACGGCGATTCCGGGACTGGCGAAGTTCCTGAAGGCGTATGTCGCGGCGTGGAACCCGGACGGGCCGCTGGCGGCCAAGGGGCTGATCGCGTCACCGCCCGAGGTGCGTGCGGCGGCGGCGGCGGTGGTCGCCAATGGTACGCTGCTGAATGCGGCGGCATTGAAGTGAGCGCTGTCCATAGCAAAGCCGCCTCCCCGGCGAAGGCCCGAATCGTGGTAATCGTTGCGCGAGGCGCCCGCTAATGTCCGCCCTTACGCTCTTCTTCCTCATCATCGGCCTCGGGCTGATCGGCTGGCTGTCCGCCCGCGTCCGCGCGGTCAGCTTCCGCCGCGCGACCAGCGCGCGGTTCGGCTCGCTGCCGTCGCATCACGCCACGCATGTCGCCTTGTGGACCGTGTTGCCGGCCGCCTTGTTCATCGCGGTGTGGTCGTTCACCTCGCCCGCTTTGGTCACCGATCTGGTGCTGACCAACCCCGCCGCACAGCAATTGCCGCCAAAGGGGTTCGAGCGCGCCGCCGTGCTGTCCGAAGCGCGCAACCTCGCCGAGGGCCGCGGCTTCGGGGCGTTCCATCCGCTCGCCGAGACGCTCGCCCCGTCTTATGCCGCCGCGCAATCGCGCTACGACTGGATCGGCAGCGCCGCCGCGTTGCTGCTCGCCTTCGCCTGTGGCGCCTGGGCCTATACCCGCGTCCGCGCCGACTATCGCGCGCGGGCGAAGATCGAGCGCGTGGTGATGGTGCTGCTGCTCGCCGCCTCGTTGATCGCGATCCTCACCACCGTCGGTATCGTCGCATCCTTGCTGTTCGAATCCGCGCGCTTCTTCCGCATCGTGCCGATCACCGATTTCCTGTTCGGCACGCATTGGAGCCCGCAGGTCATTTCGGCCAAGGATCCCGGCGCGTCGCTCGGCGCCGTACCGCTCTTCTGGGGCACGTTCTTTATCGGCGCGGTGATCGCGATGATCGTCGCCATCCCGTTCGGACTGATGAGCGCGATCTACCTGACGCAATATGCCGCGCCCCGCGTGCGCCGTTGGATGAAGCCGATCCTCGAGATGCTCGCCGGCGTGCCGACGGTGGTTTACGGCTATTTCGCCGCGTTGACAGTGGCGCCGGCAGTGCGCGATTTCGCGGTGTGGATCGGGGTCAGCTGGGCGAGTTCGGAAAGCGCGCTCGCCGCGGGTCTCGTCATGGGCGTGATGATCATTCCGTTCGTCTCCTCGATGGCCGACGATTCGATCGCCGCCGTGCCCGCCTCGATGCGCGACGGCAGCCTGGCGATGGGGGCGACAAGCAGCGAGACGATCCGCAAGGTCGTGCTGCCCGCCGCACTGCCCGGCGTGGTCGGTGGCGTGTTGCTGGCGATCAGCCGCGCGATCGGCGAGACGATGATCGTCGTGATGGCCGCCTCGGGCGTGGCGACGATGACGCTCAATCCATTCGCCAGCGCCACCACGGTGACCAAGCAGATCGTCGATCTGCTGACCGGCGAAGCGGAGTTCGACAGCCCCAAGACGCTGGCCGCTTTCGCGCTCGGCCTGACGCTGTTCGTCATCACCCTGCTGCTCAACATCGTCGCGCTAAGCGTCGTCAAACGGTATCGCGAAGCCTATGACTGACACGCTCGTCCCTGGCCTGCCGCTGCACTCGACGCCGCTCGCCGAGCGTGCGCCGACCGACTGGCGCACCGATTCGATGCAGCGCCGCATCCGCAAACGCTACGCGTCCGAACGGCGCTTTCGTTTCTTCGGGCTGGCCGCGGTAGTGCTGTCGGCCAGCTTCCTCGCCTTCCTGCTGATCACCATGTTGATCAACGGCCTGGGCGGCTTCACGCAGACGCAGCTCAAGCTGCGCGTGGATTTTCCCGCCGCCGGGCTGACGCTCGACCCTGCCCGCCTGGCCGGGCCCGGCGCCGATTTCGCGCTCGCCGCCGCCGGGATCGAACGCGCTACCGATGCCGCCGCGACCGCGCAGTTCGGCACGGACGGGTATAAATTGCTGTCGGACGGCGCGTGGCTGCGCGTGCGCGCCGCGGTGAAGGCCGATCCCAAGCTGCTGCAAGGCGCGGCGGTGATCGACGTCCCCGCTTCGGACACGATCGACATTGCCGCCAAGGGCACGGGATCGCCCGAGGCCGAAGCGACCGTCGCCAAGCTGAAAGCGCAGAACGTCCTCTCCACCGGCTTCAACCCGAGCTTCCTCACCGCCTCCGACTCGACCGATCCGACCACGGTCGGGATCTGGGGGGCGCTGAAAGGCTCGCTCTATACGATGCTGGTAACGCTGTTGATCGCCTTCCCGGTCGGCGTGCTGTCCGCACTCTATCTCGAAGAATATGCCCCGAAGAACCGCTGGACCGATCTGATCGAGGTGTCGATCAACAATCTCGCCGCGGTGCCGTCGATCATTTTCGGCCTGCTCGGGCTCGCGGTATTCCTCAACGTGTTCCACCTGCCGCGCTCGGCGGCTTTGGTCGGCGGCCTGACGCTCGCGCTGATGACCATGCCGGTCATCGTCATTGCCGGCCGCAACGCGATCAAATCGGTGCCGCCGTCGATCCGCGACGCTGCGCTGGCGGTCGGCGCGAGCCCGATCCAGGTCGTGTTCCATCACGTCCTGCCGCTCGCTTTGCCCGGTATCCTGACCGGCACGATCATCGGCATGGCGCGCGCGCTGGGCGAAACCGCGCCGCTGCTGATGATCGGCATGCGCGCCTTCATGGTATCGCCGCCCGGACGCATCACCGATCCGGCCACCGTGCTGCCGGTGCAGATCTTCCTATGGTCCGATCAGGTCAATCGCGGCTTTGTCGAAAAGACCTCCGCGGCGATCATCGTGCTGCTCGTCTTCCTGCTCGCGATGAACGGGCTCGCCATCTATCTCCGCAACAAATTCGAGACCCGCTGGTCATGACCATCAAGATGTCCGCCCACCATGTGAACGTGTTTTACGGGCAGAAACAGGCGATCAACGACGTCTCGATCGATGTCGATCAGGACGAGGTCACCGCGTTCATCGGCCCCTCGGGCTGCGGCAAATCGACCTTCCTGCGCACGCTCAACCGCATGAACGACACCGTCGCCAGCGCGCGCGTCACGGGGGACATCCGGCTCGACGGCGAGGATATCTACGCCTCGAACATGGATGTGGTGCAGCTGCGCGCACGCGTCGGCATGGTGTTCCAAAAGCCCAATCCGTTCCCCAAATCGATCTTCGAGAATGTGGCCTATGGCCCACGCATCCACGGGCTGGCGGCGAACAAGACCGACCTTGCCGAAGTGGTCGAGAAATCGTTGAAGCGCGCCGGGCTGTGGGACGAGGTCAAGGATCGGCTGAGCGAAAGCGGCACCGCTTTGTCCGGCGGTCAGCAGCAGCGTTTGTGCATCGCCCGCGCGATTGCGGTCGATCCGGAAGTGATCCTGATGGACGAGCCGTGCTCGGCGCTCGATCCGATCGCCACGGCAAGGATCGAGGAATTGATCCACGAACTCAAGGGCCGCTACGCCATCGTCATCGTCACGCACAATATGCAGCAGGCTGCGCGCGTGTCGCAGCGCACCGCTTTCTTCCACCTCGGCACGCTGGTGGAATATGGCAACACCTCGGACATCTTCACCAATCCGCGCCAGGAGCGCACCAAGGATTACATCACCGGCCGCTACGGCTGAGAGGAACGGATCTGTGAACACCCACACCGTAAAAGCCTTCGATCAGGATATTGGCGAGCTGCGCGCACTGATCGCCCAGATGGGCGGGCTTGCCGAGCAGGCGATCCGCGATGCCGTGCAGGCGCTGACCCGGCACGATCTGGAGGCCGCAGCGCAGATCGTGGTTGGCGACAAGGCGATCGACGCGATCGAGATGAAGGTCGAACAGCTGGCGGTGCAGATCATCGCGCTGCGCGCGCCGATGGCCGACGACCTGCGCGAGGTCGTCGCCGCGATCAAGATCGGCGGCGTGATCGAACGCATCGGCGATTATGCCAAGAACATCGCCAAGCGCGTGCCCCTGGTGGAAAATCACGGCGACCTCGCGCCGCTGTCGATCCTTCCCGCTATGGCCAATCTGGCCATCAGCATGGTCCACGACGTGCTCGACGCGTTCGCCGCGCGCGATGCCGAGGCCGCGCTCGATGTGTGCCAGCGCGATCGCCAGGTCGATGATTTCTACAACAGCCTGTTCCGCGTGTTGGTGACCCACATGATGGAGAATCCGGCGACGATCGGTCAGATGGCGCATCTGCTGTTCATCGCCAAGAATTTGGAACGGGTCGGCGACCATGCGACGAACGTCGCGGAAATGGTCTATTTTGCCGCCACCGGCCATCACATGGTCGAACGCGATCGCGGCGACATCAAGACGGGGGAAATCTGATATGGCACGCGCACGTATGCTGCTGGTGGAGGACGACGCGGCCCTGGCCGAACTGCTCGTCTATCATTTCAAGCGCGAGGATTTCGAGATCGCGCACACGCCGGATGGCGAGGAAGCGCTGCTGCTCGCCAAGGAAAAGACCCCCGATATCGTGCTGCTCGACTGGATGGTCGAAAGCCTGTCGGGAATCGAAGTGTGCCGCCGCCTGCGCCGCATGCCCGAGACACAGAACGTGCCGATCATCATGCTCACCGCGCGCGGCGAGGAGGAGGATCGCGTCCGCGGGCTGGAAACCGGCGCCGACGATTACGTCACCAAGCCCTTCTCGCCCCGCGAACTGGTCGCCCGCGTCGGCGCGGTGCTGCGCCGCGTCCGCCCGGCGCTGGCCGGCGAGCAGCTGACCTATTCCGACATCGAGATGGACACGGTCGGCCACAAGGTCCGCCGCGGCGGCGACGTCGTCCCGCTCGGGCCGACGGAATTCCGCTTATTGAAGCATTTCCTGGAGCATCCCGGTTGGGTGTTCAGCCGCGAACGCCTGTTGGATGCGGTGTGGGGCCATGACAGCGATATCGAATCGCGCACCGTCGACGTGCACATCCGCCGCCTGCGCAAGGCGATCAACGGCGAGGACCGCCCGGACATCATCCGCACCGTCCGCTCGGCCGGTTATGCGCTGGATACAGGCACCTGAAGGACGAATCGTTATCGTAACGATGGAGCCATGGCGCGCGATGTGCGTTTGACCTCCATCGCCCGGATTGGCGTGCCCGTTTACAGGAGAATATCCATGAAGATCATGCTCATCGCCGCTTTGGCGTTCGCTGCACCGGCATTCGCGCAGACGACCCCGGCACCGGCCGACCCGGCAATGCAGGCGCCAGCCGCCGATCCGGCAACGCAGGATGCGCCCGCGGATCCGGCCATGCAGACTCCGCCAGCCGATCCCGCAGCGCCGATGCCGGCGGCCGATGCGGCAGCACCGATGCCGGCCGCAGCGCCCACCACGACCATGACGATGGGTCCGCTCGCCCCGCCGCCGGCACCGGAGCCCAAGGCCAGCTATCCGCGCTGCTCGAAGACGGTGAAAGACAGCTGCATCAATCCGGGCGGTAAGTAATTCGCTCGAATGACGTAGCGGAAGGGGGCGGGCACCATATCCCGCCCCCTTGCCAGCCACGATTGTTGGCCTAGGAAAGCGCTCACCATTCACGGGAGCGCTTTTTTATGTCCATCCGTTTCGATGACAAGGTCGCCATCGTCACCGGCGCCGGCGGCGGCCTCGGCCGCGCCTATGCGCTCGAACTCGCCAAGCGTGGCGCGAAGGTCGTGGTCAACGATCTCGGCGCATCGCGCGACGGCACCGGCCATTCCGACGCCGCACTGCAGGTGGTCGAGGAAATCAAGGCCGCTGGCGGCACCGCCATGTCGAACGGCGGCAGCGTCACCGAATATGAGCAGATGGTCGAGATGGTCGCCAAGGCGCAGGAAGCCTGGGGCGGCGTGCATATCGTCATCAACAATGCCGGCGTGCTGCGCGACAAGAGCTTCACCAAGATGGAGCCGGCGGATTTCAAGTTCGTCGTCGACGTGCACCTCAACGGCTCGGCCAACGTCACCAAGGCGGTGTGGGACCTGATGCGCGCGCAGAATTACGGGCGCTTGTTGATGACCGCGTCGTCGACCGGGCTGTACGGCAATTTCGGACAGGCCAATTACGGCGCGGCGAAACTGGCGCTTGCCGGCCTGACCAAGACGCTGGCGATCGAAGGCGCCAAGAACAACATCAAGGTCAACACGATCGCGCCGACCGCCGGCACGCGCATGACCGAGGACCTGTTCCCGGCCGAGGCGTTCGCCGCCTTCTCGCCCGACAAGGTCGCGCCCGCGGCCTTGTACCTGGTGTCGGAAGAGGCACCGACCAACATGATCATCGGCGCCGGCGCCGGCGTGTTCCAGGCGGCCTATGTCACGCTGACGCAAGGGAAATTGCTCACCGGCGAGGAATTGTCGCCCGAGGGCATCGCGGCGCATTGGGCCGAGATCACCGACCGTACCGGCGAGATGACGCCGCAGAACGGCGCGGAACAGTCTATGAGCATTTTGAAGAAGCTGCAGGGCGGCTGACCTCCTACTCCTCCCCGGCACGGGGAGGTAGCGCGAAGCGCGACGGAGGGGTGTGCCGGCTACGCGATTGTAGCGTTGCCGGCCCACCCCCTCCGTCAGCCTGTGGCTGCCACCTCCCCGTGCCGGGGAGGATTGGTGTATTGCAAGACTAATGCACCTATGCCATTCTCCCTGCACCAACAGGGAGGACTGCCATGTATAGCGAAAGCGACATCGAAGGCGCCGTGACCGCCGGAGCGCTCAGCCCGGAGGCCGCCGCCGCATTGCGCCAGCATATCGCCATGACGCGCGACGCGCCGGCGGTCGACGAGGAGAGCTTCCGCCTGCTCACCGGTTTCAACGATATTTTCGTCTCGATCGCGATCGCGCTGCTGCTCGTCGCCCTGGGGCAGATTGGCGGATCGATGTCGGTCGCGCTGGGCGGCGCGGCAGTGGCCGGGGCGTCGTGGCTGCTGGCGGAATATTTCACGCGGCGGCGGCGCATGGCGCTGCCCAGCATCCTGCTGCTGCTCGGCTTTGCCGGGGGTGTCGCGGCGACCTTGATCGGCCTGCTGATCGATAGCCATGCCGATGTCTCGCAGCAGACCCAGGCAATCATCAGCGCCGGGGTCGGGCTGGTCACCGCCGGCGCCGCGTGGCTGCACTGGCGCCGCTTCATGGTGCCGATCACCATCGCCGCGGGCGCGCTTGCGCTGGTCGGCACGGTCGTGTCGCTGGTCATGGCGGCGGTGCCGGCAAGCCGCGAGGCGATCTATCCGATCACCTTGGCCGGCGGCGTGGCGGTGTTCGCGCTCGCCATGTGGTGGGACATGTCCGATCCGCGCCGCCTCACCCGCCGTGCCGATGTCGCCTTCTGGCTGCACCTCGCCGCCGCGCCGCTGATCGCGCATCCCGTGTTCCAGATGCTCGGCGTGTTCGATAGCGCCGGCGTGGGCATGGGCGTGATCGTGCTCGGCCTCTACCTGCTGTTCGGCTTTATCGCGCTGGCCATCGACCGCCGCGCCTTGCTCGTCTCGAGCCTCGCTTATGTGCTGTTCGCAATGTACGCGATCATCAGGTCGGCCGGCGCGGTCGAACTGAGCGCGGCTATCACCGGGCTGATCATCGGTTCGGCCCTGCTGGTGTTGTCGGCCTTCTGGCATTGGATGCGCGCGCTGGTGGTGGGGACGCTGGGGGATGTCGGGCGGCGCCTGCCGCCGGTGTCGGGTTTGGCGGTGGCGTAGCCACGATCGTCACCCCAGCGAAAGCTGGGGTATCAATGGGGCGGGTGCTGCGCCCGCCCCACCAAGATCCCAGCTTTCGCTGGGATGACGTTCTACCTCCCGACGCTCACTCCGCCACCAGCTTCATCAACCGCCGCTCGACCGGGGCCAATACCGGCCCGAGCTCCTGCCCCCGCTTCAGCACCACGCCGGCTTCGCCGATCAGCGCCCACATGCCCTGGCGGTTGCGCAACGCCGGCCGCTTCTCGATGCGAAACTCGGGCCGCTCGGCGGCGCGACGGAAGGCCGAGAAGATGGCGGCGTCGCGCCCCAGATCCATGGCGTAATCCTTCCAATGCCCGGCCGAAACCATGCGGCCGTACAGATCCAGGATGCGATTCAACTCGGCGCGATCGAAGCCGACCTGCATGGGGCCGCGCAGCGGCGTCGGGAAAGGCGTGACGACTCCCACGTCAGGCGCGGTCTTTCAGCTCTTCGTTTTCGGCCAGCAGCGCGTCCAGCCGCTTGCGCATCGTCTCCAGCTCGCAGCGCAGCATCTCGACCTTCTGCGTCGCCGGATCGAACATGTCGCTGCACGGCGTGCCATAAGCCAGGAAGCCGGCCTGCTTGCGTCCGCCCTCGACCATCGTCGCGCGCGCGGGAATGCCGACCATCACGGCGCCTTCGGGCACGTCCTTGGTAACCACCGCATTGGCGCCCACGCGGCCGCCCTTGCCGACCACGATCGGGCCCAACACCTGGGCGCCGGAGCCGATGATCACGCCGTCCGACAAGGTCGGATGGCGCTTGCCGGCGACGCCGTTATCGGGGCTGGTGCCGCCCAGCGTGACGCACTGATAGATCGTGACATTGTCGCCGATCACAGCCGTTTCGCCGATCACCACGAAGCCGTGATCGATAAAGAAATTGCGCCCGATCGTGGCGCCCGGATGGATGTCGATCGCGGTAAACATGCGCGACCAATGATTGACGAGGCGCGCGAGGAAGAACAGCTTGGCCTTGAACAGACGATGCGCGATGCGGTGATAGCCGAGCGCCCACACCCCAGGATAGGTGAGGATTTCGGCGCGCGATCGCGGCGCGGGATCGCGCGCCTTGATCGAATCGAGATAGGCGATCAGCCCCATGTGCGTCGTCCGCCCCTGTTACGTTGCGCGCAATCTAGGCGTTCCGATCGCCGATTTAAAGCACCGCCCCATCGTAAGTTTCTCGCAGCAAACCCTATCTTGCTTGTAGGATTTGAGCTGGTACGCGATCCAGCGACGATAGACGTCGTGTGAGGATTGCCTTGAGCTCGTATTTTTCGGTCGACACGATAGAAGCGGTCTTGCCTTTCATTGCGGTGGGCTTCGCCGCGCAAATGGTCGATGGGGCGCTGGGCATGGCGTTCGGGGTGATCTCCAATTCGCTGTTGCTGTTCATGGGCGTGCCCCCTGCGGCGGCCTCGGCCGGCGTCCATACCGTGGAGACGTTCACCACCGCGGTCTCCGGCATCAGCCATGCGCTGCATCGCAATGTGAACTGGCGGATGTTCTTCCGGCTGATGATTCCCGGGGTGATCGGCGGGGTGTTCGGCGCCTACATACTATCCAATCTCGATGCGGCGGTGGTGAAGCCGTATATCCTCGTCTATCTCGCGGCGATCGGCCTGTATCTGCTGTGGCGCTCGACGCATTATCCGCCCAAGGAACGCACCCCCAAGATCGTCGAGCCGCTCGGGCTGGTCGGCGGTTTCCTCGATGCCGCGGGCGGCGGCGGCTGGGGGCCGGTGGTGACCTCCAATCTGCTCGTGCAAGGCGCGTCGCCGCGGATGACCGTCGGCACGGTCAACACCGCGGAATTCTTCCTGACCACGACCATCTCCGCGACGTTCATCACGCAGCTCGGCTGGGAAGCGTTCACGCTGGCCACGGTCGGCCTGCTGATCGGCGGCGTGATCGCCGCGCCATTCGGTGCGATCCTGGCCAAGCGCGTGCCAGCCGAACGGCTGATGTTCATGGTCGGGATTATCCTGACGCTGACCAGCCTGTTCAACCTGTATCAAGCAGTGAAATAGGCCGTCGCCCCGGCGACGGCCGCACAACCACTCAACCACATTGTGATGGCTTTTAATCGACGCACTAGTCTATTCAGCCGATTCTGATCGACTGGAGCGATGATGGCCACTTACCTACCGACGTTGAAGCAACTGCAATATCTCGTCGCGCTCAAGGATGCCGGCCATTTCGGGCGCGCGGCGGAGGGGTGTTTCGTGACCCAGTCCACTTTGTCGGCGGGCATCCGCGAACTGGAAACGCTGATCGGCGTGGTGCTGGTCGAGCGCACGCGCCGCGTGGTGCGCTTCACCCCGCTTGGCGATCGCATCGCCGACAAGGCGCGCATCGTGCTGCGCGAGGCCGACGAACTGGGCGACATGGCGCGCGCCGCGGGGCGGCCGCTCTCCGGCGACATGCGCATGAGCGTGATCCCGACCATCGCCCCCTTCATGCTGCCGCGCATCCTGCCCCGGCTGCGCGAGAGCTATCCGGACCTCAAGCTGTTCCTGCGCGAGGAGCCAAGCGGCGCGGCGTGCGAGGGATTGCAGAACGGGCGCACCGACTGCGTCTTGCTGGCATTGCCCTATGCTTGCGGCGACGTGGCCAGCGCTTTCCTGTTCGAGGACCGGCTGTTCGTCGCCGGAAGCCTCGCCGAGCTTGGCGGCAACACGCCGACGATCCGCGCGCGCGATATCGACGAGACGCGGCTGTTGCTGCTCGAGGACGGGCATTGTCTGAAGGATCATGCGCTGGCGGCGTGCAGTCGCCCGGAAATGCGCGCCGAGGCGACGATGCTCGGCACGTCGCTGCACACCATCGTGCAAATGGTCGATAACGGCCTGGGCGTTACCTTGCTGCCGGAAATGGCGCTGAAAGCGGGCATTCTCGATCATACCGGGCTGACCGCGCGGCCGCTCGAGGCGGACAGCCCGTCGCGCCAGATCGCGCTCGTGTGGCGCCGCGCGAGCCCGCGTGAAAAGGACTTTCAGTTGCTCGCGCAGGTGCTGGCCGAGGCGCGTTGATGGCACACAAGTGAAACAAATCGCCGTTTGGATCGTATCTTTGGAGTGCGCTGCCTGATGGCGCGCCCAACAATCCGGAGATTTTCATGACGTCCATCACCAAACTCCCCCTCGTCGCGCTGGTTGCAGCGCTCTCGATCGGCACCGTTTCGGCCCAGACGACGACCGCACGGACAACCGCACCGACGACCGCACCAACGGCCGCCGCACCGGTGGCGCCAACTGCCAAGACGGCGCCCGCGGCGCCGGCCGCCGCTGTGCCTAACCCCGATGTCGGTGGCGTGAAGATGGAGGCGACCAAGACGATCGTCGACAATGCCGCCGCCGCGCCCAACCTGACCACCCTGGTCAAGGCGGTGCAGGCCGCTGGCCTTGCCGCCACCCTGTCCGGCCCGGGCCCGTTCACCGTGTTCGCACCGACCAACGACGCGTTTGGCCGTCTCGCCCCCGGCACCGTCGACACGTTGCTCAAGCCCGAAGCCAAGCCGCTGCTGATCAAGGCATTGACCTATCACGTCGTGCCGGGCTCGATCTCGGCCGAGCAGCTTAAGGCGCAGATCACCGCCGGCGGTGGCAAGGCCACGCTGACCACGGTCGAAGGTGAGCCGCTGGTTGCCGAGTTCGCCAACAATGCGCTCAGCCTGACCGATATTCATGGCAATAAGAGCTATGTCGAAGTGCCCGACGTGCGCCAGTCGAACGGCATCGTCCATGTCGTGAACGGCGTGCTGCTGCCGAAGCTCGACTAAGCCTTCCACCGCGCGGCGGCGACATCGTCGCTGTCGCGCGGTTCTACCCAGTGCGCATCTGCGCCGCGCGTCTCACGCTTCCAGAACGGGGCGTCGGTCTTCAGCCGATCGATGAGAAACGCGCTCGCTTCCAGTGCCGCCCCCCGATGCGGTGCGCTCACGCCGACGAACACGATTCGCTCGCCCGGCCGCATCACGCCGACGCGGTGCACGATCGTTGCGGCCAATAACGACCAGCGCGTGCGCGCGAGTTCCGCCAGTTTCACCAGCGCCGCATCGGTCGCGCCGGGATAATGTTCGAGCTCCAACGTACCGACGCCATCATCGGCGCGGACCAGGCCGCTGAACGTCGCCACCGCGCCCGCCCCGCCCGCTTCGAGCGCTGCCATCTCGGCCGCGACATCGATCGTGTCGCTATTGACGACAACGCGGATCATCCGCCGGTCACCGGGGGAAAGATCGCCACCTCACGCGCGCCGACGATCGATGCATCGAGCGGCACGAACACTTGATCCACCGCCGCGCGCAACCGCCCCCGGTCCGCCAGCGCCTGCGCATGGCCGGCGCTCAGCGTCGCCAGCCAATCGATCAATGCGGTAACCGTTGCGATGCCCTCGGGCGGATCGACCCGCTCCTGCCCGGTGCCGACGGCTTCGCGCACCCAGGCGAAATACAGCACGTCCAGCATGACGCTCAGTCCATATGCTTCAGGCCGACGCGGAGATAATCCCAGCCGGTGATCAGAGTCAGCACCGCGGCACCCCATAAAGCGGCGAGCGAAATCGTCTGCAGCACGGGCCAGCCGGGCAGCCCGCCGGCCAGGATCAACCCGCCCAGCGAGACGAGCTGCAGCGTCGTCTTCCACTTGGCCAGTTGCGACACCGGCACGGAAACCTGCAATTGGGCGAGGAACTCGCGCAAGCCCGACACCGCGATCTCGCGGAGCAGGATGACCAGCGCTGCGATCTGGTGAATGCCGGGGATCAAGGCCGGCTGCGTGTCGCGCGTGCCGACCAGCAGCAGGATCACCGCCGCCACCATGATCTTGTCGGCGATCGGATCCAGGAACACGCCGAGCTTCGAGACGGCGCCTTGCGCGCGCGCCAGATAGCCATCGAAATAGTCGGTAATGCCCATCAGGCAGTAGAGCACGAACCCGGCCAGATACCCGTCCGCCCAGCCCGGCCACCACAACAAGGCGGCCAATAACGGAATTGCCACGATTCGCGACAAGGTGAGGAGATTGGGCAGTGTCCACATAGGCCTGTCCTAGACCCGACCCGTCTCGTGCGAAAGCCCATGCGCCGATCGCTACGGTCGATAGCGGTTGCCGCCCCCCCGGCCGCTCGGCTATGTCGCCGCCACGTTCTCGCCACATCAAAGGCCGTTTTCGACCATGCTCAATGCGCTCGGCCTACTCAAAGAGCGCCGTTTCCTGCCGTTGTTCACCACCCAATTCCTCGGGGCGTTCAACGACAATCTGTTCAAGCAGGCGATGGTGCTGTTCGCCACCTACAGCATCTTCAACGATGCCAAGGCGGAGCAGGGCTTCAACGCGCTGGCCACGGCGCTATCGACGCTGCCGTTCATCCTGTTTTCGGCGCTGGCCGGGCAATTGGCCGATACCAACGACAAGGCCAAGATCATCCGCATCGTGAAAACGGCGGAAATCCTCATCATGCTGGTCGGCGCCGCCGGACTGTTGCTCGCCAAGGCCGGGCACACGCAGGCCGGCATCGTCTTCATGCTGGGCGCGGTGTTCCTGCTCGGCGTGCATTCGACGTTCCTGGGCCCGATCAAATACGCCATTCTGCCGCAGCATCTGGACAAGGAGGATGTGCTTGGCGGCACCGGCCTGGTCGAGGCGGGCACGTATATCGCCATCTTAATGGGCACGATCCTGGCCGGCTATATTTCGATCGAGACAGCGGCGATCGGCGTGCTGATCGTTGCCGGGATCGGCTGGTTTGCCGGACGCGAAGTGCCCCCCGCGCCGCGCGAAGGCGCCAATCTCGAGATCAATTACAATCCGATCACCTCGTCCTGGCGGCTGATCAGCGCGACGATGCATATCCCGCGCCTGTTCCTGGCGATCTGTGCGATCAGCTTCTTCTGGACGATCGGCGCGGTGCTGATCATCATCTTCCCGCCGCTGGTGAAGAATTTGCTCACCACCACGCAAGAAGTCGCCAGCCTGTTCACCGCCACGCTGTCGATCGGTATCGCCATCGGCTCGGTGGTGATCAACAGCCTGCTCAAGGGCAAGATCTCCGCTAAATACGGCGCGGCCTCGGTGATTGCGATGGGTCTGTGCGTGGTCGTCTTCTCCACCTTAGTACGGATGTGGACTCCCGCCCCCCCCGGCCAATTCTACGATTGGCGCGAATTCATCGCCCAGCCGAGCGCGATCCCGGTGATGCTGTCGCTGCTCGCCATCGCCGTCACCGGCGGCATGTTCGTCGTGCCGCTCTACGCTTTCCTCACCACCACGGTGACCAAGGACCAGACCGCCCGAACGGTGGCCGCAAACAATGTGGTCAATTGCACCGCGATGACGATCGGCGCGGCGGCGGTGATCTTCATCTCCTCGCTGGGCGTGACGCCGGAGGATATGTTGTTGCTGGTCGCCGCGATGTGTCTGGTGGCGGCGTGGCTGGCACATAAGCTGCACAAGGCGTGCGACTGAGCCACGCGCAGACGCTCGTTACCGTCATCCCAGCGAAGGCTGGGATCTCAAGCGGCCTTGGCGGGACAGAGCCGCACAAGACCCCAGCTTGCGCTGGGGTGACGCGGTGTAGCTAAGCCGCGGCCGTCACCGCTCGCCTCAAAAAATCAGCGTATAGAAACAGACGAAGAAGGCGGTGAAGCTCAGCGCGAACAGCTTCAGATCGCTATCGTCCGGATTGGCCACTTTCACGCGCGGCGCGCGGATCACGCTGGCGCGGAACGGGTGGCGGGCCGGGGCGGCGGGGAGCGTGCGGCTGATCATCACTAAGAGTTAACAAACTGTTTACGATTCCGCCAAGCGCAAAGCGTGGTTAAGAATTGTGCTGCGTTGGGACGGTCGCGAATCGCGTCGATCGATCGCAAAGCAGTGCCCGCCCTGCCTTACCGCTTGCCCCGTGCCGCCCGCATCGGCCACAGCGTGCGGCATGACGGTTCAGGTGGATATGGGAATGGATTCGGCGGGCAGCCCCGTGTCCATGGACCTCGAGGAACTGCTCGCCACCCGTCTGCTGGTGCAAGGGAATTCCGGCTCGGGCAAATCACACCTGCTGCGCCGCCTGCTCGAAAAAAGCGCCGGGCACGTCCAGCAGATCATCATCGACCCTGAGGGCGATTTCGTCACGCTGGCCGAGCCTTACGGCCATGTCGTGGTCGAGGCGGTCAATTATTCGGTGGTCGAGATCATCCGCTTCGCGTCGCGCTGCCGCGAAGCGCGCGCCTCGGTGGTACTCGATCTCGAAGGGCTCGATGCGGAGGGGCAGATGCGCTGCGCAGCGGCGTTTCTCGGCGCGCTGTTCGATGCGCCGCGCGAACATTGGTATCCGGCTTTGGTGATCGTCGACGAGGCGCAGGTATTTGCCCCCGCAGTCGGCGGCGATGTCGCCGAGGACGTGCGGAAAGCCTCGCTTGCGGCGATGACCAATCTGATGTGTCGCGGGCGCAAACGTGGCCTGGCCGGCGTGATCGCGACTCAGCGACTCGCCAAGCTGGCCAAGAACGTGGCGGCCGAGGCGTCGAATTTCCTGATGGGCCGCACCTTCCTCGACATCGACATGGCCCGCGCGGCCGATCTGCTCGGCATGGAGCGCCGCCAAGCCGAGGCGATTCGCGATCTCGCGCGCGGCACGTTCCTGGCGCTCGGCCCCGCCGTGTCGCGCCGCCCGGTGTCGATCCGCATCGGCGCGGTCGAAACGTCGGCGAGAAGCGGCAGCCCGATTCTCACCCCCCTGCCCGCCAAACCCGGCCGCGACATGCAGGATATGCTGGCGGCCGAGGCGGAGCAGCCGCAATTCGTCATGCCGCCGCGCGCACCGAAGCCAGCACCGGTCGAGCAGGTGCTGGGCGACATGGACGAGGAGGAGGCCGCCGCGCCGTCCTCTTTGCCGGACCAGCCCGAAATCGATACGGCGCAGGTTACCGCTGACGTGCTGCGCGCGATCGTCGCCGACGACGAAGCCGCGGCGCGCTCGGCGGCGGTATTGTTTCAGGATTTCCAGGTGCGCTGCCGCATGGTTGGCGTGCAACGCTCGCCGCTCGATCTCTCGGCCTTCGCCCGCCGCCTTGCCGCTGCCCGCGCGGGGATCTTCGACGGGCTCGACGAGGAATGGGCCCCGGTGATCGAGATCGCGCAGGACCTGCCCGACGACATGCTCGGCGCCTTCCTGCTGATCGCCCGCGCCGCGCGCGACGGCGAACTCTGCCCGACCGACCAAGAAGTCGCGCGGATCTACGGCACCAGTTCGCTGGGGCGCGCGCGCCGCGTGATGAGCTATATCGAGGGGCGCAACATGTTCGTGACGCGGATCGATCTGGCGGGGAAGCGGTCGATCACCATCCCGCGGCTGGGCTGGACGACGCAGCCGGCGGAAGCGGCTTAAACGCTTCCCCTTCCGAGCGCTTCCCCGGCGGAGGCCGGGGCCCAGTCGCGGAACGGAAGGTAAGTACCGCTGCGCTTCATGACATCGGCCGTCGCTACTGGGCCCCGGCCTCCGCCGGGGAAGCGGCTACAATATTGGGCTCTCGCAGCGCATACCAACGTTCCAGGTCGACATAGCCGCCCGGGAAATCCTCCTGCGCCTCAGGAATCGACGTCACCTCCTGCAACACCAGGCTCAGAACGTTGCCGCTGTGGCGCAACACCAGCCCCAGCCGATCGAGCCGATCGAGCGCATGGGGATCGCCGAGCGACGCTTCCGCTCGGATGGCGTCGCAAGCGTCAAGCAGCTCCATCTCCTTCACGGCATAATCGTAGGGCGCGGTGTCGCTGGAGACGACCGCATCGAACCCCATGATGTGGTTGCTGAGCGAGCCATAGGATGAGGCAAAGTCCTCGCTCGCCAGCGGGACGCCGGTGCCATGCGCGTTGATCGCCAGCGCGCCGCCGACGCTGAGATTGCCCGGCGCCGGCACATGCGGGAAGGAGAAGCCGGGCGCCGATCCCTGCCCGCCCGCCTGCCCCTGCAGAAACGTGAGCAGATCGAGCATCGTCGCGCCGACGCCGGCCTGCACCATCGGGGGCGCAGCGCCGCTGGCCGGGATCATCGTCAGGCTGGTGAGGTTCTTGGTCGTGTCGCAGATGATCACATTGGCATTGGGCTTGGTGTCTTCGCCCACGGTAAGCGGCGACCAGCCATGCCGGATGCCTTTGGCACGCACCTGCCATGGCGGGGTCTGCGCCTTGGCCCAATTGCACACCTGCACCACTTCGTCCGCGCTTTGCGGTTCGCACGTCCATAGTGGATCCACCACGATGGTCTGCGACCAGTTGCGATAGGTACGGGAATGGAGCTTGATGGTCTTCGGAAAACCGGCCGGCTTGTCGGGCATGTCTCGCCTCCCCACGCCACAAGCGGACATGCGGGAATGCGCCCCCGGACCAGGAGCCCGGAGCCGGGGACGGATGTCAGGCGGCGTCCCAGGGAGTATCGATGCGGGCGGGGCATCGGCCCAGCGCAATCAGGTCCATTCCGGCGGCTTGGCTTTCACTCACGCGCGGCCGTTCCCCGGCGAGTAGCGCGACGGCGGTGATAGAACGCTGCGCGCCGTTACTTCCGCCTGCGCGACTGGAACCCGGCCTTGGCCGGGGAAGCGCTGCAGGGAAAGGCTAGTTGTTGACTGTCGCCGTCGACGGATGATGCTTGTCGAGATGCTTCTTGATGATGCGCAGATTGCGGCTGTTCGAGCGGAAGAAGAAATCGGGCACCGCGCCGACGAATGGGATCAGGCCGAGCATGAAATCGACCCCGACATTGCCGAACATGCGGCTGATCTGCATCTTGGACATGCCGAGATTGCGCGCCTCCCATACCATCCACGCGCCCATCGCCGAGGCGACCACGCCGCCGCCTATGGGTATGATATCAAGGATCACATCGAGCCCGACCTTGCGGTTGGTGCCCGGGATGGTGAACAATCCCTCGAGCAAATGCTCCATCGCCACGACGCGCTGGCGCACCGCCGCCGCGTCCGTACCGAACGGGATCATGCCCGCGATCTTGCGGGCGGGGTCGGAGTCGATGCGCGTGGTGTTGGCCATGATGACTCAATTGGTGTCGTTACGGAGATGATTCAACGGGTGCCACGCGCGGGCGTTCCCTTGCCACTGTCGTAATCGTAGCGCGACCAGCGACCAGCGCAGCGGCCGGGCGAGCGGAATATAGGCGCTGTCGGCGGCCAGCGCCGCGTCCGCCTCGGCCAGGCGCGCAGCGCGGGAAGCGCCATCGGGGGCGTCACGGGCGGCGTCGATCGCCGCCTCGGCCTCGTCGCCGCACGGCGCGCAGGCGGTGGCGAGATACCAGCGCGCGCTGTCATACGGCGCCACCGCATCGATCAGGCGCAGATCGGCGGGGTCGCGTGGCCCGACGCGGAGCGGCCGGATGCCCAGCGCGATCAGGCTGGCGCCAATCTTGGCGTATAGGATCGTCCCGCCCGGGCCGGCGGGCAGCGCGAGGCGCAGCGTCAGCGCGCCGGCTTGACCCTCTTTCCACGCCGCGACGAGCCGCTGCGCATTGCCCAACCGTACCGCCGGCGCGACGCCATTCCACGCCGGCAGCACCGGCGCGGTCGCGGAATCGAGTTGTTCGGGAAGCAGTTGCGTGACCGGCGCCCAACCCGGAACGAACGCCTCCAACACCGCGCCACGATCGATCGCCGCGGCCAGCGCGGCACGATGCGCCGCCTCGCCCAAAAAGCCGCTGCGGTCGCTGACTATCAGGCCGAACAGCCCCGCCGCCGGATCGATGCGTCGGCTGGCCGGCGGAATGTCGGCAGCCGCCAGCGACGGCCAGTCGGCCACCGTCCCGCCACTGACCAGATCGGATTGCCCGGCGCCAAAACGCACGATCGCGCGCGCGGCGCGCTCCGCGATCAGCCGTACGTCGTCTTCGGCTGCCGGCGCCTCGACCTCGTCGGGCGAGCGCGTGAGATCCGGCGCGGCGCGCAGCACCGCTTGCCCGCGGGTGATGCCGATGATGCGCAACGGCCCGCTCCCGCTCGGCGGGCGCGTGCGAAAGATCGCCAGTTCGGGTTGGGCGAACAATTTGAGCAGATCGGGCCGCGGGCGCTTCAGCCGCACTTCGATCACTTCCGGAGTCATCTCGACGATCTCGTCGATCGCGCTGAGGAACGGCAGCAGCGGATTGCGCGATCCTTCAGCCAATTGCCGCCGCAGCACGGTCACGACCTGCGCCGCGGTGACCGGCTTGCCATCACGCCAGGTCGCGTCGCGCAGCCGGAAGATGTAGCTCATGCCATCGTCGATGACGATCCAGCGCTCGGCGATGCCGGGCTCGATCTGCCCGGCGGCGTCGAAGCGCACCAGCCCCTGGGCGGTCGCATCGAGCATTATCCGCGCGGGAAAGTCGAGCCGGCCACGCGACGAATCGGCCACCAGCAGGTCGGCGCCGATCGCGCTGACCACGATCTGCCCGGCATCGCGCCGCCGGTCGCAGCCCGACAGCAGCACGGCGGCGATCAACAGGGGGGCGCGCAAATTCACGGACGGTGCGGGTCGGCAGCAGGCATCATCGCATCTTGCCACCTGCGTCGCCCGCGCGCCACAGCCGTGCGGCAGATACGGCGATCGACAACGCGGCCGGCAAAACGGCGCGCGCGGCCGGGCAACCCGCCCGCGCGCGCCGGGATCAGCCGCGCGTGCCGCGGAACGTGTTGAGCAGAGCGACTGCGGCCACGCCGAGCAACGCAGCGCTCGCCCAAGGCTTGGCCTTGGCGAAGTTCTTGGCCTTGTCGGTGATCGGCGCGTCGCCGGCAAAGTGCGTGCGGAACGCATCGCTCAAGCCGGTCTTCTTGTTCGACGTATCGGCCGAGACGGTATTGGTCGGGGTGGTGGTTGCGTCGGTCATAACTATCTCCGTCACCTGCGCGGGAATGCGGCGGTCCGGGCGTCAACGCGCGAGCCGCGCGACGGTGCCGTGCTCCACAGCATCAATGGTGCGGACGGCGGGACTCGAACCCGCACGCCTCGAAGGGCAGAAGATTTTAAGTCTCCGGCGTCTACCATTCCGCCACGTCCGCACGCCGCTCCCGTGGCGCGGACCGGGGGCTGTCGTCAACCGCCCACGTGAAGCGTAGCGCGCATCACTCGACGTTGAGACGACCGCGCATTTCCTTGCCGGGCTTGAAATAGGGCACGCGCTTGGCCTCGACATCGACCGTCTCGCCGGTGCGCGGATTGCGCCCGGTGCGGGCCTCGCGCGCGCGGGTCGAGAAAGCGCCGAAGCCGCGCAGTTCGACCCGGCCATCCTGCGCCAGGCGCTTGACGATCTCGTCGAAGAACGTGCCGACGATCGCCTCGATATCGCGCGGCGCGAGATCGGGATTGTCCTGTGCGAGGGTTTCAACCAGCTCGGATCGGATCATGATAGCGCCCCTGTTCCGGCATCCGGCCCGCAGACAAGCGGGGCGGCGACGCCGGACCCGCCCGGTATCATAGTCTGCCTGCGTAACGATAACTTGATAAAAGTCAATGCGATAGGCCAGATGCGACATCAAGCCCGCAAAGAAAAGGGCGGGCGGGGATCGCTCCCCGCCCGCCCTCGACAGCCCGAGCCTCGCGGCGCGCGGCTTACTTCTTAGCGTCGCCGCCCTGTGCCTTGAGTGCGGCACCCAGGATGTCGCCCAGCGATGCGCCCGAATCGGACGAACCATATTGTGCCACGGCCTGCTTCTCTTCCGAGATCTGCATCGCCTTGATCGAGAAGGTCGGCTTCTTGGACCGGTCGAACCCGGTGACCATCGCGTCGAACTTCTGGGCGGTCTGGAACCGCTCAGGACGCTGCTCGTCGCGATCGCGGCCGAGATCGGTGCGCTTGATGAAGCCCGTCGCGCCATCGTCGCCGACCTGCACTTCGAGACCCGCGTCGCGGACTTCCAGAACCGTGACCGTGACGATCTGGTTCTTGTTGAGGCCCGAACCCGCTGCTGCCGTGCCGCCTGCGGCGACGCCGCCGGCTGCCGGTGCGCCACGCTCGAGCTGCTTCATGCCGAGCGAGATGCGCTCCTTTTCGGCATCGATATCGAGCACGATGGCCTGGACGGTCTCACCCTTGCGATGCAGGTTGAGCGCGTCCTCGCCCGAGACGCCCCAGGCGATGTCGGACATGTGGACCATGCCGTCGACATCGTTGTCGAGGCCGATGAACAGACCGAATTCGGTCGCGTTCTTGACTTCGCCTTCGACGGTCGAGCCGATCGGATGCGCTTCCAGGAAGGCATCCCACGGATTGGCCTGGGCCTGCTTGAGGCCGAGGCTGATGCGGCGCTTGTCCGAATCGACCTCGAGCACGATGACTTCGACTTCCTGCGAAGTCGAAACGATCTTGCCCGGATGGACGTTCTTCTTGGTCCAGGACATTTCCGAGACGTGCACCAGGCCTTCGATGCCCGGCTCGAGCTCGACGAACGCACCATATTCGGTGATGTTGGTGACGCGGCCCGACAGCTTGGCGCCGATCGGGTACTTCGCCATCGCGCCGTCCCACGGATCGCTCTCGAGCTGCTTCATGCCGAGCGAGATACGCTGCGTGTCCTTGTTGATGCGGATGATCTGCACCTTCACGACGTCGCCGATGTTCAGCACTTCGCTCGGGTGACCGACGCGCTTGTAGCTGAGATCGGTGACGTGCAGCAGGCCATCGATGCCGCCGAGATCAACGAACGCACCGTAATCGGTGATGTTCTTGACCACGCCGTCGATGATCTGGCCTTCAGCCAGCGACAGGATGAGGCCCGAACGCTGTTCTGCACGCGTCTCTTCGAGGATCGCACGACGCGAGACGACGATGTTGCCGCGCTTGCGGTCCATCTTGAGGATCTGGAACGGCTGCGGGATGTCCATCAGCGGGGTCACGTCGCGGACCGGGCGGATATCGACCTGCGAACCGGGCAGGAAGGCCACGGCGCCGTTGAGATCGACGGTGAAGCCACCCTTCACGCGGCCGAAGATCGTGCCCTCGACGCGGGCGGTCTTGGCGAATTCGGTTTCCAGCTTGTCCCAGGCGGCTTCGCGGCGGGCGCGATCGCGCGACAGCATCGCTTCGCCGTGGATGTTTTCGACGCGGTCGACATAGACTTCGACTTCGTCGCCGATCTTGAGATCGGCCTTCTGGCCTGGTGCTGCGAATTCGCGCAGCGGCACGCGGCCTTCCGACTTCAAGCCGACGTCGATGACGGCGAGGTCGTTTTCGATGCCGGTAACGGTGCCCTTGACGACGCGGCCTTCGAAGCTGTCGGCGCCGCCGAACTGTTCATCGAGCATGGCGGCGAAATCGTCGCGGGTAGGATGTGCCTGAGTGGCCATAAAGAGGGATCGTCCTAAGTTTAGTTTCCGGCCAGCCGGTTGGATCCGGCGGTCTTGGCCAAAATACCGCGGCGGCCGAGTGCCGGACGCGGTATCCGTTCGGACAGTGAAGGAGGGGATCGCAAGGAATGCGAAAAGGGCGCACGAGACGAGACTCGGCGCCTTCCCCCGAGAGCAAAGCCCGCCGGACGAAGCGCGCATAGCGCAAGGAGGGAGAAATGGCAAGATAAGTGCTGGCGCGTGGCACGCGCGGCGCATTTTGTTGGGGCGCCTCAACGCTTGAGCGGTTGCAAGCGCGCAAGCCCGTCAGGGGCATGCCGGGCGGCAGCCGCCGCTCGCAACAAGCGACGTTCGACCGGTGGTGATCACCGACATAACGCTACCCCATCGATCGGCCCCTCATCCTGAGCCCACGATCCGGCCACCACAGCGATCCCGTTAGAGGTTCTTTTGCGGGGGTCCTACCGCCGCCAAGGTGCTCCGGGGCCCACGATATAGGCACGCAGCACGTAATCCCACGGGATGACCAATGCGATCAGCGCCGCCATCAGGCACTCCATAGCGGTCTCGGCCGCCGCAGCATCGAGGCGCCCGCCGGCCCATAAAGGTAGCGCAACACGCAGCAGCCAGATGGCTTTCCACGTTATTTCCCAGAACAGGAGCGGCAGCATCAGGAGCGGGTGACGCATGCCGACGAGCGCAAGCAGCGACAAGGCGCCCAGCATGGCGACGACGACGCCTCGGTCCGGATCCCACGTCCTCGCCGGATCGAGGATCGAAGGCCAGACGGTTAGGCCCAGACCAACGATTAGCAGCAGATAGCCGGCGCGCAGCAGATTGGCACGCCAAGTAGACAGTTCGGGCATGGTTGACTGCTCCAGTGTGATAGGCCGTTGCTTGGGGTCACCGGCCGGGTGGATCGTCCGGGTGAAAGGAGAGAATGTCGCCAGGCTGGCATTCCAAAACGGCGCAGATTGCCTCCAGCGTAGAGAAGCGCACAGCCTTGGCCTTGCCGGTCTTCAGGATCGACAAATTGGCCAGCGTGATGTCGACCGCTTGCGACAGATCGGTGAGGGACATGCGCTGCCGTGCGAGCATGTCGTCTAGATGCACCGTGATCGGCATCGTCAGACGGTGCCCGTCAGATCGTCGCGCATGACCGATCCGGCCGCGAAAACGCGGGCGAGCACGAACACCATCAGGGTCGCCAGCCATCCGCCAAACGATATGTCGCCAACGGGTGCGGCCGAACCAAGGCTCGGCCAGAACCTCGCCAGCATCGCGCAGCGCAGATCGAGCAATTGCAGGACAAGCAGCGCCCAGCCAATCCGCCGCAGTCGGTCGGCATTGGCGAGCACGAACGGGTCGCCTAGCCGAGCGCTTTCCACGATGGCTGCCAGTGGCACCAACAGCCGATCGATGGCGATCGTCATGACGATCCCGATCGCCATGAGCAACTGGGCGCCGAGCAGGGCAGCCGATACGTCAACCGAGGGGTCGGCCCTGACCACCAAGTCGCGATAAAAGCCGGGAACAGCCCATGTGCCGGCGAGTCCGACCGCTATGGCAGCGAGCATGAGCCCGTTGGCGACGCGACCGAAGCGAACGATCACCGCTGCACTTCCTACCAGATGATCCCGCTGTCGCATCCCCGTCTCCTTATTGATATTCGATAAGGATTGCCGGAGGCTGTGTCAATATATTTATCGATAAACAATACGTCATCGAGGGTCCGAGGCGTCGATAGTTGGCGGTTCACGCGGCCTTGCCGGATCGGCGTCGTTTCAGGACAGCGCGACACGCGATGATGGGATCGAGGGGGTAAGGCTCGCAGTATTATTTAGGAGCTCGGCCTCGCGACGAATCGCGGCACGAATTCAGGACAACCGCCACGCTTTCGAGCGTCATGCCGTCGGACAAGCACTGGGGCATGGGCTGGTTATAACCGGAACGGCGCTTCAGCCCTTGTCCGTGTCCCGCTCGCCTTTCAGCGCGACCTGCCGCTCGACCAGTTCGATCGCGCGCTGCACCGAAGCTTCGATCGACAGGAAGCTGGTGTCGAGCAAGGCCGCGTCCGGCGCCGCCACCAGGGGCGCTGCGCTGCGCGTCGAATCGCGCAGGTCGCGAGCGCGGATGTCGGCCAGCACCTTGTCCAGGCTGACGGTCGAGCCGTTGTCGCGCAGTTCCGAGTGGCGGCGCTTGGCACGGATCGAAGGCGTGGCGCGGATGAAGAGCTTGGCGTCGGCGTCCGGAGCGATCACCGTGCCGATGTCGCGGCCGTCGAGCACCGCGCCGCCCGGTTGCGCGGCGAAGCGCTTCTGGCGGTGAAACAACGCCGCGCGCACCAAGGGGTGCGCCGAGACGATCGAGGCCAGCTTGCCCACTTCGTCGCTGCGCAGCACCGGATCACGCAGCAACGCATCGTCGAAATCGCACGCCGCGACCGCATCGGCCTCGATGCCGTGATCCAGCTCCATCCGCGTCACCGTCTCGGCCACGGCGCGGTACAGCAGGCCGGTGTCGAGCAGCGGCAGCCCGAAATGCCGCGCGAGCGCGCGGGCGATCGTGCCCTTGCCGGAAGCGGCGGGTCCATCGACGGCGATGATCATGTGGTGGCCAACTCGTTCATCCCCTTGAGCGTGTCGAGCGTCGCAAAGAATATGGGATAGCTCGTTGCGACCGGCGAGACATCGTCGATCGTTACCGGCGCCGCGCTGACCATTGCGGCGACCGCCAGGCTCATCGCGATGCGGTGATCGAGCAGCGAGGCGATCGTGCCGCCGCCGGCAAGCGCCGCGCCGCCGCTGCCAGTGATCGCCAAGCCATCGTCAAACTCTTCCGTCGCCACGCCGATCGCACCGAGCGCGGCGACCATGGCCGCGATGCGGTCCGATTCCTTCACCCGAAGCTCGTGCGCGCCGCGCGCCACGGTGCGCCCGGTGGCGCAGGCAGCGGCGACGAACAGCACGGGATATTCGTCGATCATGCTCGGCGCGAGCTCGGGCGGCACCTCGATCGCGCTGAGCGCTGCGTGGCGCACGCGCAGATCGGCGACCGGCTCGCCGCCGACGGTGCGGGCGTCCTGCTCGGTGATGTCGGCGCCCATCATGCGCAAAGCGGTGAAGATGCCGGCGCGGGTCGGGTTGAGCCCGACATTGGTGACGACGATATCGGAGCCGGGCACGATCGTCGCCGCCACCACCAGGAAGGCGGCGGACGAGGGATCGCCGGGCACGACGATATGCTGCGGCTTGAGCTCGGCCCCGCCAACGAGCGAGATCACCCTGCCCTCCGACGTCTCCTCGACGGTAAGATCTGCCCCGAAGCCGGCCAGCATCCGCTCGCTATGGTCGCGCGTCGCCACCGGCTCGATCACCCGCGTGATGCCCGGCGTGTTGAGCCCGGCGAGCAGGATCGCCGACTTCACCTGCGCCGAGGCGACGGGGAGCGTGTACGTGATCGGCACGGCGGGGTTCATACCCCGCACCATCAACGGCAGGCGCCCGCCGGGGCTGGCAGTGATATCCGCGCCCATCTGCGACAGCGGCTCAATCACCCGCGCCATTGGCCTGGCCGAGAGCGAGGCGTCGCCGGTGAAGGTGGCGGTGATGCCGTGGCTGGCGATCAACCCCATCAACAGCCGGGTCGACGTGCCCGAATTGCCCATCTCCAGCGCGCGCGCCGGCTGCATTAGCCCACCGACGCCAACGCCGTGGACATGCCAAACGCCGTCTTCGTCGCGCGTGATCTCTGCGCCCATCTGTCGCATCGCCGCGGCAGTGGCGAGCACGTCCTCGCCCTCGAGCAACCCTTCGATCCGGCTTTCGCCGACGGCCAGTGCCGACAGCATCAGCGCACGGTGGCTAATCGACTTGTCGCCGGGCACGCTGACCCGGCCGCTCAGCGGGCCGGAACGATGGATCTCGCGGGGGGTGGGAACGGGGTGTGCCATGCGGCCTGCGCTTTGACAGTGCGCTTGTGCTATGGCAAGGCGCGCCCCACTTTGCTGGGCATCCCTCAGCAAACTCCCGAATTTCGAAAGGTTCAACCAAGCCATGGTCAAGGCCGAATGGGGCACGAAGCGCACGTGCCCGAAATGCGCAACGCGCTTCTACGATCTGGGCAAGGAAGATCCGGTCACCTGCATCGAATGCAGCTCGACCTGGACGCCGGAGCCGATCCTGAAATCCAAGCAGCCATTGCCGTTCGAGCAGGCCAAGCCTGAGCTGGTCAAGAAGGACGACGATCTCGCCGGCGACGACGAGGATATCGACACCGGTGAAGACGAAGAGCCCTCGCCCGACGACGAGGTCGATCTCGGCGGTGACGACGATCTCGGCGTGGAAACGCCGGTCGAGCAGGACGAGCATTGAGTTAATTGGCAAGCGGTGTTCGACACCGCTTGCCAAAGCGGCGAGGCCCCTTTAGGGGCAGCGCCTTCCCGGGGCCAACCCACCCGGGAGATGGGGCCGTAGCTCAGCTGGGAGAGCGTTCGCATGGCATGCGAAAGGTCAGGGGTTCGATCCCCCTCGGCTCCACCATTTCCTATTTTGCGCGATTAGTTGCGCGATCGAGACGGCCCAAGGGGCCCCCTCACTTCAAAGCGGTACCGTTCCCCTGCCCACGCAGGGGCCCAGGGTTACAAGCGATGCGCTCGGGTCTCTGGACCCCTGCGTTCGCAGGGGGAATTAGGCAGTTCGAGATTAAGACCGGCGCTAGCGCCGCCCGCGCCAGATCTTGAGCTTGGCGGTGGCCGCAATGCCCCCCGAACCCGGCCGGCAGCGTTCGTAGCGATAGGCCTTATCGAGGCACAGCCACAATTCGTCGAGCCAGCCCTGCTTGGTCGCGGTGATGCGGATCGAGTTCGCCGGCAGCCCCGGATTGACCGCGGCCATTGCCCGGGCGAACCCGCCGGCGGTCAGCGGCCGGCGCGACAGCGCGTCCATGTCGGGGTAGCGCAATTTGCCGTACAATTGCGTCGAGCGGCGGAAATAGGCCGCCGGCGTGGTGCGCATGCAGGTGCCGTGCTTGGCCCATTCGTGCTGGATCAATTGCGGCGACGGCGTTGCGCAGAGCGTGTCGCGGATCACCTTGCGCGGCACGATCGGCGTCGCCGCGCAATATTGCGGCCATTCGGCCCCCACCCCGTCCGGCCACAGGCCGTGCAGCGTGAAGCCGAAGCGATTGCCGCTGCCGCACTGAAAGCGTGCCGGCCCATCGCCGGCATTGGTGCGGCAATATTCCGGCGCCCAGGTCAGCGCCAGCGTGTAGCTGCCGATCGGCAACACACGCTTGGGCTGGCTGGCCGACGGCAGATCCGGCCGCGGCGTCGCGATGGTGCGCGGGATGGCGCACTGATACGCCTGGGCGTGCGCCACGCCCGGCACGAACAGCACCGTCGCGGCGGCCAGCAGATGCTTCATACGGTCTCGATGCGGTTTTCGCCGAACCAGGCCTTGGTATCGGGCTTGAACAGGAAACTGACGGCAACGGCCTGCAGCACGGTGTTGAAGATGCCGATGAAGCCGCTCAGGCCGCCGGGGTAGCTGCCCATCAGCAGCGCGAACAGCGTGCCGAGAATGCCGAAGCCGAGCAACACGACGACGATCCACTTGGCCACCGCGCTGCCCTTGCGCGCAATGAAATACCAGATCGCCAAGGTGATAGCGAAACCGATCAGCGTGGTCACCGGCAGGAACCAACTGCCCATCATCGCCGCTTGCGGGCTGGCGGCGAACGTCGCGCTGGTCGCAGACCAGGCCAAAGCGGTATTGACCAGGCCGATCACAAAGGCAGCAAGATAGCAGCGTTCGAAATTGACGATCGATTGTGGACGGTGTTCCATCGACTCATTCCCCCCATGTTACGGGCATGAGCCTAATGCGGTCATGTTACAGTGCCAAGCTTCAGGCGGCGGCGAAATCGAGCCCGATATCGGCGGCCGGCGCGGATTGGGTCAGGCGCCCGACGCTGACATAGGTCACCCCCGTCTCGGCAATGGCGCGGATCGTATCGAGCCGCACGCCGCCCGACGCTTCGGTCGGCACACGCCCGCCGACCAATGTCACCGCCCCGCGCAGCATCGGCGGGGCCATATTGTCGAGCAGCAGATGTGTCGCGCCGGCCGCCAGCGCAGGTTCGATCTGATCGATCGAATCGACTTCGACGATGATCTGCGCGATCCCCGCCGCCTTCGCCCGCGCCACCGCTTCGCCAACGCCGCCGGCGACCGCGACATGGTTGTCCTTGATCATCGCCGCATCCCATAGCCCCATGCGATGATTGGTCGCGCCGCCCATCCGCGTGGCGTATTTTTCCAGCAGGCGCAGGCCGGGAATGGTCTTGCGGGTATCGAGCAACGTCGCGCCGGTGCCGAGGATCTTGTCGACATAGCCGCGCGTCATGGTGGCGATGCCGGAGAGGTGCTGCACGGTGTTGAGCGCCGACCGCTCGGCGGTGAGCAGCGCGCGCGCGCTGCCCTCCAGACGCATCAGATCGGTGCCGGCGGCTACCTTCTGGCCGTCCTCGACGAGCAATTCGATCCGCACATCCGGATCGAGCCGGCGGAAGAAGGCTTCGGCGATGCCCAGGCCCGCGACGACGATCGCATCGCGACTGTCCATCGCGCCGGTGAAGCGCGCATCGGCGGGAATGACCGCGGCGGAGGTGATGTCGCCGATCGTGCCGAGATCCTCGGCCAGCGTGGCGGCCACGAAGGCGTCGAGATCGAAGCCGGGGAGCGTGAAGGTCATGGGCGCGGCTGTGGCACAGCGGTGGCGTGCGGGACAGTGCGAATTGGCGGGTAGCAGCCCCCTTCCGCTAATCCTTGCCCGGCGAAGGCCGGAGCCCAGTCGCGACGGCTTCGGTAATGGAGCGCAACAGCCGCTACCGGCTGTTCCACTACCGGGCCCCGGCCTCCGCCGGGGAAGGATCAAGGGTAACGATTTGATCTCCCGGAAACCCTGTCTAGGGTGCGACCAAACCTCAGTGTGAGACAAACCAATGCGCCTCCTCCCTGCCCTGCTCCTCGCCACCGCTGCGCTGCCGATCCTGCCCGTGACGGCCACGGCGCAAACCGCGAGCGCGCGACGCAGCAACGACGAGCAGCGCTTCGCCGCGCTGTCGCAGCGTTATATCGATGGCATCGCCCGCTTCGCGCCGACCTATGGCACCGCGCTCGGCGATCACCGCTTCGACGACCAGATCGGCGACGTGTCGGCGACGGGCCGCGCGGCCGTGGTGGCGCATGATCGCGCGCTGCTGGCCGATCTGGCCAAGATCGATCGCAAGAAGCTCGGCCGCGAAGCGCAGGTCGATGCGGCGCTGCTCGACAATGCGCTGCGCTACGAGCTGTGGCAGATCGAGGTGCTGAAGAACTGGCGTTGGGATATCCAGATCTACAACGACACGGCGGGCGGCGCGCTCTACGGCCTCGCCGCGCGCGATTTCGCCCCCTGGCCGCAGCGGCTGAAGGCGGCGACGGCGCGGATGGAGCGCATGCCCGCATTCCTGGCGCAGGCGCGCGCGGAAATCGTGCCCGCCTTGGTGCCACAGATCTTCGCCACCACTGTGGCCAAGCAGAATGGCGGCATGGTCGAGATTGCCGAGGGCATGCTCGCACCCCACCGTGATGAGCTGAACGCCGCCGACCGCAAACGCTTCGACACTGCGCTTGCCACCTTGAAGAGCGCGGCGACGGAGCACCAGAAGTGGCTCGACACCGTACTGGTGCCAAAGGCCAAGGGTGAGTTGCGGCTCGGCGCCAAGCTCTACGACCAGAAGATGAAATACGCCTTGGTGTCGAATCTAACGCGCCCGCAGATCAAGGCCCGCGCCACCGCCGCGCTCGCTGACACGCGCGCCCAGATGTACGATCTCGCGCAGCAAGTGCTGGCCGGCAAGCCGGGCGCCCCTGCTTTGCCCAAGCGGCCCACCGCGGCGCAGCAGCAAGTGGCGATCGAGGCCGCATTGCAGCTGAGCTACGCCCAACGCCCGGCGCGCGACGGGCTGATGGCCAAGGCCAAGCAGACGCTGGCGCAAGCGACCGATTTCGTCCGCGCCAAGAACCTCATCACGATGCCCGACGCGCCGGTGCGCATCATCACCATGCCCAAGTTCCAGCAGGGCGTGGCGGTGGCCTATTGCGACAGCCCCGGGCCGCTGGAAACGTCACTGCCGACCTTCTACGCGATCTCGCCGATCCCGGACGAGTGGACCGATGCGCAGGCCACCTCGTTCCTCAGCGAATATAATGATTACATGATCCAGGATCTGAGCATCCACGAAGCGATGCCGGGCCATTACCTGCAGATCGCGCACGGCAATCAGTATAAGTCGGTGCTGCGCGCCGTGCTGTCGTCCGGGCCGTTCGTCGAAGGCTGGGCGGTCTATGCCGAGGGCATGATGATGGACGCGGATTATATGAACGGCGATCCCTTGTTCAAGCTGACCGTGCTCAAGATGCGGCTGCGCTCGATTACCAATTCGCTGCTCGATATCGGCATCCAGACCGAGGGGCTCACGCGCGAACGGGCGATGCAGATGATGATGCAGGGCGCGTTCCAGCAAGAGCGCGAGGCCTCTGGCAAATGGGTCCGCGCCAGCCTGGGATCGACGCAATTGCTGAGCTATTTCACCGGCTATTCGGAGCATGTCGCGATGCGCGCGGAAGCGCAAAAGCGGCAGGGCGCAGCGTTCGACCTGAAGGCGTATAACGACGCGGTACTGGCGCACGGCTCGCCGCCGGCGCGGTTCGTGCGGGAGCTGATGTTCGGGCTGCCGATCAGCTGAGTCGGCGCCCGTCTAGTCGCCTGCCTTGCCCAGCAGGCCGACGATCGTCTCGCTGAGGTTGCTGCCGACATGCCGGTCATACAGCAACCACAGCAGGACGATCACGATCAACCACAGAATGCTGAACACCGACGAGGAAATATTCGGCGGGCAACGTTCACGCGCTGTCGCTCTACCTCGTGTTCTATAACTTCTGCCGTATCCATAAGACGCTGCGCATGTCGCCCGCGATGGCGGCTGGCGTTACCGATCGGCTTTGGTCGCTAGAGGATGTGCTGGTGCGGATTGACGCGGACGCCCCAGCTCCCCCTAAGCGTGGGCCGTACAAGAAGCGGGAGACGGTCTGATGGAGCCTAGGGCGCTTATCGCTATCGCGGTCTACTCCTTCATCGTCTTCCGGACCGTGCAGGGCCTAAGAACCGGGCGGGTCCAATTCTCAGGAATTACTGGCGATCGTACGAAGGCAGTTAGAGCCTATTGGGCTATCATGAGCCTCTATTTTGTCGCGCTCGCCGCGATCGCATTGGCGGCGCTCGGCGTTTACGGTGAGTTATATTGAACTGAGACACTACCGAACCGTCCGATCGTCTTGATCGCGACCACCGCGGCGATCGATTCCCAGCTATGCGCGATCAGGTCGGCGGCGATGATCAGGCGTTCGAGCGCGCCGATATAACGGCCGACATTGGCGGTTGGCTTCGGCGCGGGATTGTCCGCCGAGGCCACGGCTTTGGCTAGTCCCAGACCCGTCAATGGATCATGAAGCGATGAGACCCTATTTTGGGTCAAAAGCAAATAGCCCCCCTTAAGGGTCAATCACCACTGACGCGCACTGGTCCTAGGTCCCCCATCCCCACCGTACCGCTGGCCATGGCCAGCATCGCATCGAGACTTTTCTTGGCCTGTAACCGCAGCCCTTCCTCGATCTCGATCCGGGGCGCGAGATCGCGTAGCGCGATGTACAATTTCTCCAGCGTGTTCAGCGCCATGTACGGGCAGATGTTGCAGTTGCAGTTCCCATCCGCACCCGGCGCGCCGATGAAATTCTTCAGCGGCGCGGCCTTTTCCATCTGGTGGATGATGTGCGGCTCGGTCGCCACGATCAGCGTGTCGCCGGCCATCGCGTCGGCATAAGCCAGGATACCGCTGGTCGAGCCGACATAGTCGGCGTGATCGAGGATGTAGGGCGGGCATTCGGGATGCGCCGCCACCGGCGCGCCGGGATGCTGCAATTGCAGCTTGAGTAACTCGGTTTCGCTGAACGCCTCATGGACGATGCACACGCCAGGCCATAGCAGCATCTCCCGCCCCGTCTTGCGCGCGAGATAACCGCCGAGATTCTTGTCCGGGCCGAAGATGATCTTCTGGTCCAGCGGGATCTGGCTGAGGATCTTTTCCGCCGACGAACTGGTGACGATCACGTCGCTCAGCGCCTTCACCTCGGTCGAGCAGTTGATATAGGTCAGCGCGATGTGATCGGGATGCGCCTTGCGGAACGCCTCGAACTGGTCGGGTGGGCAACTGTCCTCGAGGCTGCACCCGGCATTCATGTCGGGCAGCACGACGATCTTGTCGGGGCTGAGGATCTTCGCCGTCTCGGCCATGAAGCGCACGCCACAGAAGGCGATGACATCGGCATCGGTCGCCGCGGCCTTCTTCGACAGGTCCAGGCTGTCGCCGACGAAATCGGCGAGATCCTGGATTTCCGGCTTCTGATAATAATGCGCGAGGATGACCGCATTCTTCTCCTTGCGGAGACGATCGATCTCGGCGCGCAGGTCCAAGCCCGTCAGCGTGCCGCCGATACCGTTCCGTGCGTCCATGTCTATATCCTCGTGCGACCGTTGCCGGTCACATGGACGCGGGTCGCCCCGTGATCAAGGGCGTGCCGGGAAACGGGGGATACACATCGGGCGCAACGCTCGCGCCGGGCGAGCCCGCCGCCACGCTGCGATAGATGGCCGTGCCAATGGGCGAATAGGTGATCACCTCCGTCAACAACGCTGCGGCGATCACCGCGCCGGTGCCCCATACAAAGCCTGGATGGACCGATCCGCGCCGACGCAGATCATGGACGATCCCCGACAGCGGAAAGACCAGCACGGCGAGGAACGTCGCCTCATAGGCATAGGGGATCAATAGCGGCATCGGCAGCAGCCGGCCGAAGGCTGGCCCCAGCAGCACCGCCATGCCGCAATAATGCAGCCTGCGGTGCCACTCCGTCTGCCGCCTTTTGACGATCGCCGCCGCGGTCAGCCCGGCAAAGGCAAATACGCTCACCGGATTGAGGATCAGGAAGTGTACCGGCGTGAAAAAGAATGGCGCGCTCCCCGCGCGCACCATCCGCACGGTGACCAACGTGCCCATCACCACCATCGCCACGGTCCAACCGGCAGCGATCCAGCCGAGCCGGCGATGCAGCGCCTGCGCTCCCGTGGCCGCGAAGACGTTCTGCGCGACGTAGATCGCCACCCAGCCCATGAACACCACCGCATGCACATGCACGATCGGCGGCGCGCCGAACGAAGACCGGCCCATGGCGAATTGCAGCGAGAAGCCGGCGAGCACGACGGCCGCCATTGCGATGCTGGTGGTGAGGAAGAAGCGGTCCCGCCAGACCGCGCCTGGCGCCGGTGCGACTATCGTGGCCAATGCTCACCCCCCGATGATACTAAACTCCGTGTATGGGAACAGTATCACAGCGGCGGCGTCATCGCTACGTCAGTAATGGTTGGCCAGCACGTCTTGCGGCGTATTGCTCGTGTCCCAGCGATCATTCGAGCCTGGCCGCTCATACGGGAAGACGATCGCCACGCGGACATCACCGACTCCCGCCGCCTGCAACGGACCGCCAAGCAGCTTGGCCAAGGCCCGCCGGGCATTCTCGCGCGCCGCCGCGATCCGCTCCGGCTTGCGCGCTTCGACCGAGGCCGTGCGCCGCGCGCCGATCGACACTTGCCGGGCCAATGCCTCGGCCGCCGCGCGCGTGACGAACAGGCCGCGCGTCTCGCTGACGCTGGTCGCGCCTTCATCGACATTGGGCGCGGCGACGGTGACGTCGGGCGCCATGATGGTCAGCACCCGCGCGCCCTGATCCCAGCGATAATCGCGCCCGCCGAGCTTGGAGACATCGACGAAATAGTCGACGCTGAACGGCGCCTTCACCACTTTGTCCGACGCCAGCATGCCGAAGCCACGCACGTCGGAGGCGGTGCTCTGCACCGTGCCCGACAGCGATCCGACCTTCAGCGCGCTGGCGCCGGTGAAGGTCGCGCGCACGACGCGATCGATCGCGGCACCATCGTCGCGCCGCTCGACGACATATTTCTCTTCATATTTGTCATAGCCGATCTTGGCGATCACCACCGCGACGAGGATGGCGAGGATCGCCGCGACGATCGACGCCATCGGGCGGTTGGGCTGCGGCTGCGGTTGCGGCTGTAGCATCAGGCGACCATTCCCTGCGGCGACCACGTCTCGCCGTTCGGCACGACCAAGCCGCGCGTGCGCAAATCGATCAGATGCGCCAGCACCGAACGCTCGGCCGCCGGGAACAGCCGCGGGTCGATACCGACATACATCCGCTCGACCATCGCCGGAATGTCGCGCGGCTCCTCGCGCAGCAACCGGAGGATCTGCCCCTCGCGCTGCTTGCGATGCCCGATCATGCCGCGCACCAGCCGCTTGGGCGTGTCGACCGGATCGCCATGCCCGGGATAATAGATGCGGTCGTCGCGCGTGTGCAGCTTTTCCAGGCTGCGGATATAGTCGCCCATATCGCCATCCGGCGGCGAGACGATGCTGGTCGACCAGCCCATTACATGATCGCCGCTGAACAGGGCGCCCGTCTCCGGTAGCGCGAAGCACAGATGGTTCGAGGTATGGCCCGGCGTATCGATCGCGGTCAGCGTCCATCCCTGCCCGCCTACCGATTCCCCATCGGCCAGCACGCGATCGGGCGCATAAGCGTGATCGAACGAGGCGTCGGCGCGGGGACCGCTATCGTCCATCGCCAGCGGCGCGCAGCCGACGATCGGCGCACCGGTCGCCGCCTGCAGCGCCCGCGCCCCGGGGCTGTGATCGCGGTGCGTATGGGTAATGACGATCGCGCCCAACGGTCGGCCGGCGAGCGCGGCGAGGATCGCTTGCGTGTGCCCTGCATCCTCCGGCCCGGGATCGATCACCGCCAGCTCGGTGGCGCCGACGAGATAGGTTTGCGTGCCGGTATAGGTATAGGGCGAGGCATTGGGGGCGAGCAGCCTGGCGACCAGGGGTTCTAGCGTCTCGGGCACGCCGGGAAGTTGCTCGCTCATGGGCTCCGAAATGGCGCGTCGGTCGAGCGAAGGCAAGGGACGTCCACCGCGTCAGTCCTCCGTTGCCCGGTCGGACGCCGCTTCGGCGATAGCCTCGTCGATTCCCGCCAGCGCTTCGGCACGGGCATCGGCGGCTAGCGCCCGGTTTGTCTCCAGACTGGCGCGCGCGGTGCGCAGGCCGGCGAGCGCGGCGCGGTGCGCATTGCGCTGAATCTCCTGGCTGTTCGCCGCCACCATCGCGCCGTGCGCAGCGGCCGCCTCGATGCGGTTGGTGCAGATGATGATGCGGCGCTTGCCGTCGGCCATCTGGTGGAGCACCATCTCCTTGCTATCGGCAGCCCCCGCACACGTCTGCGACAAGACTTCCGGCGTGTCCCAGCGCTGCGTGTGGACTTTGCCATGCTTGTCGCGCGTCACGACCTTGATCCGGCTGATTGTCCTGCCATCGTCGCCGGTGGTGCTCGTCGTGATCACTTCGCGGCTGTTGCGGGCAGGCGTGGGCGGCGCCGGCGGCGTCGGCGGCTCGGGCAGTTCGGCGGCCTCGGGCGGTTGCGGCAGTTCCGCCTTGGTTGGCGGCGCGGGCGGCGCCGGCGGCGCGACGGCGTGGCCGGCCAGATCGAGCCCCGTCGTCGTCTCGACGCGCTGGCGCACGGTTTCCGCCGCCAGCGTGCCCGATGCGGTCAGGCCGAGCCCGGCAATGGTCAGCGCGGCGACCGCGGCGGCCCCACCGATCATACGCGAGCGGCTGGTCTTCCTGGTCGTCAGCATCTTCAGTCTCCCTTTGAGATCATTGATCGTGTGGAGGTGGCAGGCGGCGGAGACGGCGCCACCATGGGCGGATTTGACGATCGCACGGCCATAGGCATGGCGCAGCGTCTGGGCGCGGCCGGCCAGCACCAGCGCATCGCAAGCCATTTCCTGATCGGCGCGGAAGGCGCGGAACGCCCGCCAGGCGATCGGATTGAACCAGTGAATCGCAAGCACGAACAGCGCCACCCAGTTGGCGATCAGATCGCCACGGATATGATGGCCAAGCTCATGGGCAAGCGCGAGATCGCGCTCGATCTCGTCATAGCGTTCCGTGAAGTCGCGCGGGAAGGCGACATATTTGCGCCAGATCCCGAAAGCGAGCGGACCGTGCGCAGCATCGGTTTCGATCACGCGCACCCGACCCTCGGCCACCGTCCGGTCGGCCCGCGCGCGGGCGATCAGATGCCGGCAGAAGCGACGGTGCGCGATCAGGTGATAGCCGAGGAAGACCAGCGCACCGACCGCCCACAGCCCTAGCAGCAGCAGTAACAGATTGGGCCCGTCCGCAGCGCGGGTCGGCGGCACCAATACCGCCGCGGCATGATGGCCGGCGAGCTCCAAGTCGATCCGGGTGACGACCGACGGGTCGATCTCGGCGGGCAGCGTCGCAGGGTTGAGCACGCCCATGACCATCCCCGGCGCCGCCGCCGCCTGCTGCGTCAGCGGCCCGATCAGCCGGCTGAGACCCCAGTCGCCCGGCAGCGACGGCAGGAACAGCCGGATCACCGGCATCGACCACAAGGCATAGGCGACATGCGGGCCGAAGGCCGTGCGCACGGGCGCGCGGATCGCGAGCACCAGCGCCATCAGCAGCGTGGTGGCGACAAGCGTCTCGATGCCCCAGCCGATCACGATTTGAGATCCTTGAGCAATGCCTCGATCTCGGCGATATCGCTGGCGGTCAGTTCGTCACGCTCGGCGAGATGCGCGACCAATGGCGTGAGCTTGCCGCCGAACAATCGGTCCATCAGCTTCTTCGATTCGCCGGCGACATAATCGCCGCGTGCGACCAGCGGGCGATACAGATACCGCCGCCCCTCCTCCTGATGGCCGATGATGTTCTTGGCCAGCAACCGACCGAGCAGAGTCTTCACCGTGTTGGCACTCCAATCGCGGCCGGCGGGAATACGCTCGCCGACATCCTGCGCGGAGAGCGGGCTCTCATCCCACAGCACCTCCATCACGGCATGTTCCGCATCGCTGATCCGTTCGGCCATCTCGAGTCGCTCCGGTTGTGACTACGTGTGTAATCGTACTGATTACGGCTGTAGTCAAGAGCCTTCCGCCACCCCCTTTACCACTTCCCCGGCGAAGGCCGGGGCCCAGTCGGGAAACAGCAGTTTTCGGGCGTTGCGCGCCGTTACCTCGGCCGTCGCGACTGGGCCCCGGCCTCCGCCGGGGAAGCGCTAAGGTAGAGGTTGAGTGCAGAAACAAGCCGTGTACCCTCCCCGAAAACAGGAGAGGCCAATGACAGACTTCACCACCATCGCCAGCGGCTTGCGTTTCCCCGAAGGGCCGGTCGCGATGCCCGATGGCAGCATCATCCTCGTCGAGATCGAGGCTGGTCGCATCACCCGCGTCGCGCCGGATGGCGCGACGCAGACGATCGCCGAGCCCGGCGGCGGGCCGAACGGCCTAGCGATCGGCCCCGACGGCAAGCTCTATTGCTGCAACAATGGCGGCTTTGCCTATCACGATCATGGCGGCCTGCTCGTCCCCGGTGGCCAGCCGGAGGATTATTCCGGCGGCCGGATCGAGCGGATCGATCTCGATACCGGTGCGATCGAGGTGCTCTACAAGGATGGCGATTTCGGCTGCACCTTGCGCGGTCCCAACGACATCGTGTTCGATTCCGCCGGCGGCTTCTGGTTCACCGATCACGGCAAGACGCGCCCCCGCGAACGCGACGTGACCGGCATCTTCTACGCGCGCGCCGATGGCAGCCTGCTCGAAGAAGTGATTTTCCCGTGCGAGAATCCCAACGGCATCGGCCTCTCGCCCGACGGCGCCACCCTATATGCCGCCGAAACCTATACTTGCCGGCTGATGGCGTTCCGGGTCACCGCCCCGGGCAAGGTCAATGCGACCGCGGGCCTGGGCGGCGCGGGCATCCCGCTATACCGGCCCTCGGGATACAAATTCTTCGATTCATTGGGTATCGAAGAAGGTGGCAACATCTGCGTGGCGACGATCGGCGAGTGCGGCATTTCGGTAATTTCGCCGGCCGGCGACCTGGTCGAGTTCGTCGCCACCGACGATCCGTTCACCACCAACATCTGCTGGGGCGGCGCGGACAAGATAGACGCGTACATCACGCTCTCCGGCACCGGCCGGCTGGTCAAGACACGCTGGCCCCGGCCGGGATTGCGGCTGGCCTATTAAGGGCAGCGCTCGCCTCCCGAAAAATACCGTCATCCTCAACTTGATTCAGGACCATCGTGCCGCGCAGGCGATGCCCCACCTCCCGTGCGGAGGCCAGCCGCGCGATAGCTCCAGAACCAAGGTCAGGATGACGGTAGAATATCTCGGCTAGCGCAGCTTACGCTGCGGTAACGCCCTGTTCCTGGAACAGCGTGGCCAGTTCGCCGCTTTCGTACATCTCCATCATGATGTCCGATCCGCCGACAAATTCGCCCTTCACGTAGAGCTGCGGGATGGTCGGCCAGTCGGAGAATTCCTTGATTCCCTGGCGCACGCCCTGATCCTGCAGCACGTCGACGCTGTCATATTTGGCGTTCAGGTGATCGAGGATGGCGATCGCGCGGCTGCTGAAGCCACATTGCGGGAAGAGCGGGCTGCCCTTCATGAACAGCAGGACGTCGCTCTGGGCGACCATGGCGGCAATGCGGGCCTGGGCGTCGTCGTTGGCTTCGGGGGTCATGGGAATCTCCATCTATTCGGGAATGGCGGTGGTGAGCTGCAGCGCGTGCAGCACGCCGCCCATGCGGCCGCCCAAGGCGGCATAGACTGCCTGGTGCTGCTTGATGCGCGAGGTGCCGCGAAAACTCTCTGCCGTCACGCGCGCGGCATAATGATCGCCGTCGCCGGCAAGATCGGTGATCACCACCTGCGCGTCGGGAATGCCTCCGACGATCAAGGCTTCGATCTCTGCTGCGGCCATCGCCATCGTGCTATTCCGACTGCAGCAATTGACGACGCGCCTCGACGGTCTTTTCGTCGATCGCCAGGCGCACCGTGGCCTCGTCGATCTCGCAGCTTGCCGCGGTGAGATCGCTGACCAGCTTGCGGATCACGTCTTCGTCGCCGGCTTCCTCGAAATCGGCCTGCACGACCGACTTGGCATAGGCGTCCGTCTCTTCCGCGGTGAGCTTCAACTGCTCCGCGGCCCATTGGCCCAGCAGGCGGTTGCGCCGCGCGGTGACGCGGAACTGCATTTCCTCGTCGCGGGCATATTTGGTTTCGAACGCGCGCTCGCGGTCATCGAACGTGGTCATGTGGCGCGTCCCTTGGATGGTTGATCTCAAGCGGTGGAGATAGGGCGCGAGGCGGAGGAAGGGAAGGGGCATCCTCCCCGGAACGGGGAGGGGACCGCCCGGCTTCTTCAGCCGGGTGGTGGAGGGGGTGGGCCGGCAACGGACCGCTTGGTGGCGAGTGCTGCGTTACCGGCACGGCCCCTCCGCCATTCGCTGAAGAGCGAATGGTCCCCCTCCCCGTACCAGGGAGGAATTATTCCGCTACCGTTACCACCAGTTTACCGATCGCTGCCCTTGCCGCCATCTTGGCAATGGCCTTGCCGCCGTCCTCGAACGCGAACGTCTCGGTCACGCGCGGCGCGATCTTGCCGTCTTTCCATAGGCGGAAGAGGTGATCGATATGCGCGGCATTGGCCTGCGGGTCGCGCGCCGCGAAGGCGCCCCAGAACACGCCGCACACGTCGCAGCTCTTCAGCAGCGTCAGGTTGAGCGGCAATTTGGGGATGCCGGCGGGGAAGCCGACGACGAGATAGCGGCCTTCCCAGCCGATCGAGCGCAGCGCCGGCTCGGCATAGTCGCCGCCGACCGGATCGTAGATCACATCATAGCCCGCCTTGCCGCCGGCGGCCTTGAACTGTTCGGCCAGCGCCTTGCTCTGGTCGCGGTCGAACGGCGCGCGGGCATAGACGATCGTTTCATCGGCGCCGGCGTCCTTGGCGACTGCTGCTTTCTCGTCGGACGACACCGCGGCGACGACGCGCGCGCCGAACGCCTTGCCGAGCTCGATCGCCGCCAGGCCGACACCGCCGGCCGCACCGAGCACGAGCAGCGTCTGGCCCTCTTTCAGGTGCCCGCGGTCGAGCAAGGCGTGAATCGTCGTGCCGTACGTGAGGATGAGCGCCGCGCCGTCGGCGAAGCTGCGGCCTTCAGGCAGCGCGTAAAGCTTGTCGGCGGGGGCCACGACCTTTTCGACCAGCCCGCCATGGCCGAGCATGCCGATCACGCGGTCGCCAACCTGCCACTGCGTCACCCCCTCGCCAAGGCTCTCGACCACGCCCGCGATCTCGCCGCCCGGCGCGAACGGGCGCTGCGGCTTGAACTGATACTTGTCCTCGATGATCAGCACGTCGGGGAAATTGATCGAGCAGGCCTTGACCGCGATCACCACCTGGCCCGGACCAGCGACCGGATCGGGCAGCTCATCCATCACTAGAGTTTCAGGTCCGCCCGGCGCCGTCGACAAGAGTGCTCGCATGTGCCCGTTCTCCGCTCATAAACGGCCGGTGTTCTTTTACCCCGGCTTCGTATTTCGAAATCTGGATATCTCTTGCCAGCGTCAGGCCGATCTCGTCTAGCCCTTCCATCAGGCATTGGCGACGGAACGGGTCCATCTCGAACGGGAAGCGGTCCTGGAACGGGGTGGTGACGGTCATCGTCTCGAGATCGACAGTGACCGTTTCGGTCTGGGCAACCTCGACGAGGCGGTCGATCGCCTCCTGCGGCAAAACCACGGCGACGATGCCGTTCTTGAACGCATTGCCCGAAAAGATGTCGGAGAAACTGGGGGCCAGCACTGCGGTGATGCCCATATCGGCAAGTGCCCAGGCGGCATGCTCGCGGCTCGAGCCACAGCCGAAATTGTCGCCGGCGATGAGCACGGGGGCGCCGGCATAGCGCGGGTCGTCGAAGATGTTGCCGGGATCGGCACGCACCGTTTCGAACGCGCCCTTGCCCAGGCCGGTGCGGGTAATCGTCTTCAGCCAGTGCGCCGGGATGATCACGTCGGTATCGACATTCTTCGCGCCCCACGGATAGGCGCGACCGGAAACCTGCTTGACCGGGTTCATCGCCTAGCGCGCCACCGACGGCTTTGTGGTCGCTGCCGACAGGCGCGTCGTCGCGGCATAGGCCGCAACGCCGCTGATCAGGGTGCCGGCGACGAGCAGGACCAGAACGCGCTTCATATCGTATTTCCCATCAGATCGCGGACATCGCTCAATCGCCCGGTGACCGCCGCGGCAGCGGCCATGGCGGGCGAGACCAGGTGCGTGCGCGCGCCTGGCCCCTGCCGGCCTACGAAATTGCGGTTCGAGGTGGAAGCGCAACGGAGACCGGGCGGTACTTTATCGGGGTTCATCGCCAGGCACATCGAGCAACCGGGCTCGCGCCATTCGAATCCGGCCTCGATAAAGATACGATCGAGCCCCTCGGCCTCGGCCTGGCGCTTGACCAGGCCCGAGCCGGGCACGACCAAGGCGCGGACGCCATCGGCGACCGAACGGCCATCGGCGACCGCCGCGGCGGCGCGCATATCCTCGATCCGGCTGTTGGTGCAGCTGCCGATGAACACGTAATCGACGCCGATATCCTGCATGGCGGTGCCCGGCGTGAGGCCCATATACTCAAGCGATTTCTGCGCGGCGATGCGCTTGGCCGGGTCGGCGAAGCTCTGCGGATCGGGCACTTGCCCCGTGATCGACACCACGTCCTCGGGGCTGGTGCCCCAGGTCAGCGCGGGGGCGATGTCGCTGGCGTCGAGCGTGACGACCTTGTCATAGACCGCGCCCGGATCGCTTGGCAGCGTCTTCCAGTATGCGACCGCCGCATCCCAGTCCGCACCCTTGGGCGCCATGGGACGATCCTTGAGATAGGCGAAGGTCTTCTCGTCCGGGGCGATCAGGCCGGCGCGCGCGCCGCCCTCGATCGACATGTTGGCGATGGTCAGGCGGCCCTCGACCGAAAGACCGCGGATCACCGAGCCGGTGAATTCGATGACATGGCCGGTGCCGCCGGCCGCGCCGATCTTGCCGATCACGCTCAGGATCACGTCCTTGGCCGACACGCCGAAGCCGAGTTCGCCCTCGACGCGGATTTCCATCGTCTTGGCGGGAGTGAGCAGCAGGGTTTGCGTGGCGAGAACATGCTCGACCTCCGACGTGCCGATGCCGAACGCCAATGCGCCCAATGCACCATGCGCCGAGGTGTGGCTGTCGCCGCAGACGAGCGTGGTGCCAGGCAAGGTGAAGCCCTGTTCCGGGCCGACGACATGGACGATGCCCTGTGCCGCGGCGGTGGCGTCGATATAATCGATGCCGAATTCGCTGGTATTGCGGCGCAGCGCGTCGAGCTGCGCGGCGCTTTCGCGGTCGAGGATCGGCAATTCGCGGCCGGCGGCATCGACGCGTGGGCTGGTCGGGAGGTTGTGATCGGGCACGGCGAGCGTGAGATCGGGACGGCGCACCTTGCGACCGGCGACGCGCAGGCCCTCGAACGCTTGCGGGCTGGTCACTTCGTGAACCAGGTGGCGATCGATATAGATCAGGCAGGTGCCATCGTCGCGCCGCTCGACGACGTGGTTCGCCCAGATCTTTTCGTACAGGGTAAGGGGTTTACTGGCCATGATAGTTGCGCGCTTTACGCTTATTGCGGGGCATCGCAAGGGTGCGGCGGCTCAGCCGGCGCGGTAATCCGCGGTGATCGTGCCGGCGGCGGCGAGCTCAGCCTCATGGCTTTCTTCACGCCAGGCTTCGGTCAGCGCGGTAGCCTGCCAGTCGCGCATCGCCGGATGGTCGAGCATGCGCGCGACCCAGGCTTGGCCGGCGCTGCCGACATCGAGGCCATAGGTGCGGACGCGGAACGCGACCGGCGCGTAGAAGGCATCGACCGCAGTGAAATCCGGGCCCGCGAGCCATGGGCCGCCGAAGCGCTCGAGCCCCTCGGCCCACAATTCCGCCAGCCGGGCGACGTTGCGCTCGAGCGCGGGCGAGGCGGGGCGCGGCTGAACGCGCACGCCGACGTTCATCGTGCAATCGTTACGCAAAGCGGCGAACCCGCCGTGCATTTCGCATGCGGCGCTCATCGCCCAGGCGCGGGCGGCCTCGTCCTGCGGCCAGACGCCGTCGAACCGTTCGGCGAGATACAGGACGATGCCGAGCGAGTCCCAGATCGTGCGCTCCCCGTCGACCAGGACGGGGACCTGGCCGGTAGGGGAGAAGGCGCGAAAGGCGTCGTAATTGTCGGGCGCGGTGAAAGGCTCGACGCGTTCGTCGAACGGGATGTCGAGTGCCTTCATCAGCACCCAGGGGCGCAACGACCAGCTGCTATAGTTGCGGTTGGCGGTGATCAGGGTGAGGGTCATTTTCTATCCGTCAAAGCTTGGCGCTTCCCCGGCGCAGGCCGGGGCCCAGTCGCAGAGGTCGATATGATCGGACGAAACGCCCGTTTCGTTCTGCGCTACTCCTGGGCCCCGGCCTGCGCCGGGGAAGCGCTTTTCTTGGGGTATCGTCAGCTCACATAATGTCCCGTCGTCTTGGCCGCGACGTCTTCGGAAGTCACGCCCGGCGCGCATTCGACCAGCTTGAACGGGCTGTCATGATCGGGTCGCGCCAGCACGCACAATTCGGTGATCACCAAGTCGACGACGTTCTTGCCGGTCAGCGGCAGCGTACATTCGGGAATGAACTTGGGGTCGCCGGCCTTGGAATTATGCTCCATCACGACGATGATCTTCTTGACCCCGGCGACCAGATCCATCGCCCCGCCCATGCCCTTGATCATCTTGCCCGGGATCATCCAATTGGCGATATCGCCTTTTTCGCTGACTTCCATCGCACCAAGCACGGTCAGGTCGATATGCCCGCCGCGGATCATCGCGAAACTGTCCGACGAGCTGAAATAGGACGATTGAGGGAGTTCGCTGATCGTCTGCTTGCCGGCGTTGATCAGGTCCGGGTCTTCCTCGCCCTCGTACGGGAACGGGCCGATGCCGAGCATGCCGTTTTCCGATTGCAGCGTCACTTCCACACCAGCCGGAATATGGTTGGCGACGAGCGTGGGGATGCCGATCCCGAGATTGACGTAGAAGCCGTCCTGCAATTCCTGCGCGGCGCGCGCGGCCATTTCGTCACGGGTCCAGGGCATCTTATACTCCTCGAAGGTCGGCCCAGCCGCGCCACAGCCCGACCAGATGGATGAGGCCGAAGGTGAGCACGATCACCGACGACCAGAAGATGAAGCTTGGCGACAGATCCGGCCGCTTCAGCGCCGCCGGCCAGAATAGGATGAGGCCGCGAGCGAGATAGACGGCGGTGACGCCGATCAGCGCGGGGCGCAGCAGCGGCAGGCGCGGGAGCATACCCGCGCCGGACAGCGCATAGGCACTGAAGCCGGCCAGGATCATGGCAATCGCCAAGGTGATGACCACCGGCCCGATCCGCCCCGCGGCGACCAGGCGCGCCATCCGCTCGCCCGCGCCCATCGCGCGATACCATTCGGGCCCGCCAAGGATGCAGGCGAGATGCGCGAGCGCCGCGACGAGGCTCAGCAGCCCACCCGCCAGCAGCCAGGGATTGCGCGCCAGATCGGTCATTCCGCCCCTTCCTTGATCGCGGGCGGGGCCCAGCGTTTGTCGAGGGGGAAGACGTCGTCCAGGCCGCCCTTGAGGCCGCTGCCATAGACCGGGTTGGGCAGGACGAACCAGCCATTGCCCCATTTGGCGGCGATCGCGGGCGCGAGCGTCGCGGCGCGGCGGGCCGGCGGCGTGAGGCCGGCGTTGAACAGGTCGCTGAAATCGCCGAGCTGGTCGCCGCCCATGGCGATCACGCAATAGCGCGCCGCGATCATCGCGCGGCGGCCATCCTTCTTGCTGCCCATTGCGTCGTCGCCGGACAGGAACAGGGTTTCACCGTGGATGGCAGAGCCGAGCCCGGCGCCGGTGATCGCCGCGGCGGTGGCGTCGGCATTGGCGGCGGCGCGGTTGCTGTTGAAGATGACCGTCACGCCCATCGCGCGCAGTTCGGTCAGCGCTCGAGCGGCACCGGGCACGGCGCTGACCTGCGTCGCGCCGGTGCGTTCCCAGGATTGCCAGCGCGCTTCGTCATAGGGGGCGGGGTGGGCGGCGTCATTGGCTTCGAAGCCGAGATTGAGCAGCACGGTTTCGTCGACGTCGAACACGGCGGCGAGCGGCTTCATGCCGCAGCGCTCGAACTCGGGCGCAGCGAGCGTTGCGGTCGGGGACAGGATGACGCTGACCCGCGTACCGGCCGCGCGGAAGACGAGATTCTTTTGATCGCGGACGTAGCGCGTCAGCGCCTGCCAGGCCTGAACCGACAAGGCGGCGGCTTCGCCGGAGCCGTACAGATACTGCATGCCGGGGGGGATGGTGGGCGCTGGGGCGGAGGGCTGTACGGTGGCGCAGGCGCCAAGGGCGAGCAAGAGCGCTGCCGCAATCCCCCTCCCGCTTGCGGGAGGGGTTAGGGGAGGGCATGTCCGCAGGCGCGTACCTTCCGACAGGCCCTCCCCCAGCCCCTCCCGCGAGCGGGAGGGGAGAAGATGCGCGAGCGGGCTCACGCCGCGACGCGCGGCCGCACGGTGCGGAATTCGATCTTCTTGTCGTACGGGCTGCCGAGGATCAGCCGCTGCACGTAGACGCCGGGCAGATGGATGCAGTCCGGATCCAGCGACCCGACCGGCACGATCTCCTCGACCTCGGCGACGCAGACCTTGCCCGCGGTGGCCATCGGCGCGTTGAAATTGCGCGCGGTCTTGCGGAAGACCAGGTTGCCGCTTTCGTCCGCCTTCCAGCCTTTGATGATCGCCAGATCTGCGCGGATGCCGCGTTCGAGGATATAGTCTTCGCCATCGAACTGCTTCACCTCCTTGCCCTCGGCGACCAACGTGCCGACGCCGGTCTTGGTGTAGAAGCCGGGAATGCCCGCGCCGCCGGCGCGGCAGCGCTCGGCCAGCGTGCCTTGCGGGCAGAATTCGACGTCCAGCTCGCCGCTCAGATATTGCCGCTCGAACTCCTTATTCTCGCCGACATAGGAGGAGATCATCTTCTTCACCTGGCGCGCGCGCAGCAATTTGCCGAGGCCCTCGCCGTCGATCCCCGCATTGTTGCTGGCGATCGTCAGGTCCTTCGTGCCGGCGGCCTGGAGCGCGTCGATCAACCGCTCGGGAATGCCGCTCAGGCCGAAGCCGCCGGCGCAGATCGTCATGCCATCGAACAACAGCCCGTCGAGCGCCGTGGCGGCATCGGCAAAGATCTTTTTCATGAGGCGTCCTCCGGCGGTGGTGCCACGCGAATAAGCGGCGGTCGGGGCTCGGGTCAATCGGTTCGCTGGTGCGCCAGCCTTGCATGGCCGTCATCCGGAACACGATTCAGGATCCATCGGGCGGCAAGGCCTGCCCTCATCCCGCAACGTCGCCCTAAGCCGCGCAACACATACTGAAGGAAATCCGGGGTGACGGGATGTGAGAAAGGCCGGGTGCGGGCGGGCCGCTCCACACGAGGTGAAGCGGGCCCGCCCTACTGAAGCGTCTGGGACGCTCGGCTGCCTGATACTTTGCAGGTGGCGTGCCAAAAACAGACAACCCTGCATCTGTGCCGCAGGCGGTGGTTAACGGCCGCGTGCCCGCCCACGATGTGTAAGCCATCCCGACACTCCGCGTCCCCTACCCAAGCGTCGAGCCCGCAGCTAAAGTCACTATTATGAACACCCCCCGCACCGGCGGCCGCATCCTGGTCGACCAACTCGTCGCGCAAGGCTGCGATCGCATCTTCACCGTGCCGGGCGAGAGCTTTCTCGCCGTGCTCGACGCGCTGCACGACACGCCCGAGATCGACCTTGTCGTGTGCCGCCAGGAAGGCGGCGTCGGCTTCATGGCCTGTGCCGATGGCGCGTTGACCGGCCGCCCGGGCATCGCCTTCGTCACCCGCGGGCCCGGCGCGACCAATGCATCGATCGGCGTGCACGTCGCGATGCAGGATAGCCAACCGATGATCCTGTTCATCGGCGACGTCGACCGCGGCACCAAGGATCGCGAAGCCTTTCAGGAAATCGATTTCCCCGCGATGTTCGCGCCGCTGTGCAAATGGGCGGCCAAGATCGACGACGCCGCCCGCATCCCCGAATATGTCGCACGCGCCTATGCCACGGCGATGAACGGGCGCCCCGGTCCGGTCGTACTCGCGCTGCCCGAGGATATGTTGCTTGATGTGGTCGACGCGATCGACCGCCCCCTGGTCAATCGCGTCGAGCAGGATGCCCTGATCGAGGCCGCCAGCACCGCCAATGACATGCTCAAGGCCGCCAAGCGCCCGGTCGCGATCATCGGTGGCGCCGGCTGGAACGGCCACACCGCCGCCGCGGTCGAGGCGTTCGGCACCGGCTCGGGCGTGCCGCTGGTCGCCGCCTTCCGCCGCCAGGATGCGGTTGCCAACGACTGTCCGGTCTATGCCGGCAACCTCGGCTACGGCCCCAATCCCAAGCTCGCAGCGCGGGTTCGCGACGCGGATCTCCTCATCGTGCTCGGCGCACGGCTGGGGGAAGCGACCACCGATGGCTATACGTTGGTCACGCCCGATCACCCCGGCCAGTCACTGATCCACGTCCATCCCGACCCGACCGAACTCAACAGCACGTTCCGCGCCGATCTGTCGATCTGCGCGGATATCGAGCGCTTCACCAATCTGATGGAAATGCTCGGCGCCGAGCAGCCGCCGATCGCCGGCGGCGAGGAGGCACATGCCGACTATCTCGCTTGGTCGACCCCGGCCCCGCGCGACTTGACGCTCGATCTCGGTCCCTGCGTGGCGACGATGCGCGAGAAGCTCCCCGCCGACTCTATCGTCTGCAATGGTGCGGGCAATTACAGCGGCTGGTGGCACCGTTATTGGCGCTATGCCGGCCCCGGCACGCAACTCGCGCCCACCGCCGGCGCGATGGGCTACGGTGTCCCCGCCGCCACCGCCGCGGCGCTGCGCCATCCCGACAGCACCGTCGTCGCGCTCGCCGGCGACGGCTGTTTCCTCATGAACGGCCAGGAACTCGCCACCGCCGTCGCGCACGGCGCCGACATGCTCGTCCTGGTCATCGACAATGGCTGGTACGGCACGATCCGCATGCACCAGGAACGCGAATTCCCCGGTCGCGTGACGGGCACCAGGCTGCACAACCCCGATTTCGCCGCGCTTGCCCGCGCCTATGGCTGCTGGGCCGACACGGTCGACACCACCGCCGCCTTCGCCCCGGCGCTCGACCGCGCGATGGCCGAGACCGGCGTCCGGCTGCTGCACCTCAAGACCGACGTCGAAGCGATCACCGCCGGCACCACGCTGAGCAAGGTGCGCGGCGGGCAATGAGCCGTTACCACATTGTGGTAACGGCTATTCAGTGATATTGACGAATCATGCAGACGGCATTGCGCAAAATGGGTAATTCGACCGGCATGATCCTGCCGCGTGCGATCTTGGGCCAGATCGGCGTCACCACCGGTGCAGCAATGGATCTGCGCGTCGAGAACGGCCGCCTGATCGCCACGCCAGTGATAACCGCAACACGTGCCGGATGGGCCGCCAGTGCGGCGACGATCGCCACCTCTGACAGCCCGGAAGAAGCGGACTGGCAGGGCTTTGCGAACAAGGACGACCAAAACCTAGCATGGTGAAGCGCGGCGAGATTTGGCTCGCGGCGCTCGATCCGACGGTTGGTAGCGAAATCCAAAAGACCCGTCCCTGCCTGATCGTCTCGCCCGACGAACTCAATGGGTATCTCCGCACCGCGATCGTCGCGCCCCTTACGACGGGCAGTCATCCCGCACCGTTCCGTATTGCGGTCACGTTCAAAGGAAAGGAGGGCCTGATCCTTACTGATCAGATGCGCACGATCGATCGCGCGCGTCTCGTCAAGCGGTTGGGCAAAGTGGGCAGTCCCACGCTCACTGAAGTACTTCGCGTCTTGGCCGAAATGTTCGCCGCCTGAGCTTTTGACCAGGCGGCGATCATTCCTCAATACACCCGCTTCTTCGGCTTGATATAGTCCACGTCGTCGGTGAGCGTATAATCATGCACCGGGCGCAGGCCCAGCATCGTCGCGCCGCCCTGCCCGCCCCAGCCGGCGAACGTCGCCGTCGAATGCTTCATCCAGTTCGCGTCGTCGCGATCGGGGAAGTCTTCATTGACGTGCGCGCCGCGTGATTCCTGGCGGTTGGCAGCCGATTCCATCGTCACCACGGCCTGCGCGACGAGATTGTCGAGCTCCAGCGTCTCGACCAGATCGGTGTTCCAGATCAGCGAGCGATCGACGATCCCGACATCGCCGAGCTTGGCATAGGTCGCGGCGATCTTCGCCTGCCCTTCGCTAAGCAGCGCATTGTCGCGGAACACCGCGCAATGCTTCTGCATCGTGCGCTGCATTTCCAGCCGGATCTCAGCCGTCGGCGAGCCGCCCTTGGCGTTGCGGAAGTGATCGAGCCGGCCGAGCGCAAACTCGTCCGCGGCCTTGACGATCGGGTCATGCGCCGTGCCGGGCTTCATGATGTCGGCGATACGCTTGCCGGTCGCGCGGCCAAACACCACGAGATCGATCAGCGAGTTGGAGCCGAGGCGATTGGCGCCGTGCACGGAGACGCACGCCGCCTCGCCCACGGCGAACAGGCCCGGCACCACCGCATCCGGATCGCCATCCTTCATCTGCACGACTTCGCCGTGATAATTGGTCGGGATGCCGCCCATATTATAATGCACCGTCGGGGTCACCGGCAGCGGCTGGCGGGTCAGATCGACGCCGGCGAAGATCTTGCCGGTCTCGGTAATGCCCGGCAGCCGCTCGTGCAGCACCTTGGGATCGATATGGTCGAGATGCAGCCAGATATGGTCGCCATTCTTGCCCACGCCGCGGCCTTCGCGCATTTCCATCGCCATCGACCGCGACACCACGTCGCGGCTGGCGAGATCCTTCGCGGAGGGCGCATAGCGCTCCATGAAGCGCTCGCCCTCGGAGTTGGTCAGGTAACCACCCTCGCCGCGTGCGCCCTCGGTGATCAGCACGCCGGCACCGTAGATACCGGTCGGGTGGAACTGGACGAACTCCATGTCCTGCAGCTGCAGCCCGGCGCGCAGCACCATGGCATTGCCGTCGCCGGTGCAGGTATGCGCCGAGGTGGCCGAGAAATAGCAACGACCATAACCGCCGGTCGCCAGCACCACCTGATGCGAGCGGAAGCGGTGGATCGAACCGTCGTCCATGCACAGAGCGATCACGCCCTTGCACACGCCATTTTCCATGATCAGGTCGAGCGCGAAATATTCGACGTAGAAATCGGCGTCATACTTCAGGCTCTGCTGGTACAATGCGTGCAGCATGGCATGGCCGGTGCGATCCGCGGCCGCCGCAGTGCGCTGCACCGGTGGGCCTTCGCCCATATTCTGCATATGCCCGCCGAACGGACGCTGGTAGATCGTGCCGTCCTGGTTGCGGCTGAACGGCACGCCGGCATGTTCCAGCTCGTAGACCGCCGCCGGCGCTTCCCGCACCATATATTCGATCGCGTCCTGGTCGCCCAACCAGTCCGACCCCTTAACGGTGTCGTACATGTGCCAGGTCCAGTGGTCGGGCGAATTGTTGCCCAGGCTGGCGGCAATCCCGCCCTGCGCTGCAACCGTGTGGCTGCGTGTCGGGAACACCTTGGTGATGCACGCCGTCTTGAGCCCGTTCTGCGCGCATTCCATCACCGCGCGGAGGCCCGAGCCACCCGCGCCGACGACGACGGCGTCATACACGTGATCGATAATCTTATACGCTTCGGCCATTACTTGGGGACCCCGGTGAACGCGATCTTGAGGATCGATACGATGGCGACCGCGGCGGTCGCGATGGTGAAGAAGTTGAGCAGGATCATCAGCACGACGCGATTCTCATCCTGCTGGTAATCCTCGATCACCACCTGCAGCCCGATGCGGAAGTGATAGAAAACCGAGACGATCAGCAACACCAGCGGGATCGCCACCCAGGACGACGACATCCACAGCCGGATGCTGTCATAGTCATAACCCGGCGCCTGCGCGATCGCGAGCAGGAACCACAAGGTCAGGAACAGGTTGGCGCCGGCGGTCAGCCGCTGGTGCCACCAATGATGCGTACCTTCTTTGGCGCTGCCGAGGCCGCGCACGCGGCCGAGAGGGGTGCCATGGCGCATTTTACTTTCCCCCATCTTACTTCGCCATCGTCACATAGGCCCAGTACAGGACGGTTGCGGTGACCGAGAAGAACAGGGTCAGCCAGGCCGTGGTCCGATTGCCCTTCAGTTCGTAATTCGCGCCGACATCCATCACGAAATGGCGCACGCCCGAGGCCATGTGCTGGAACAGCGACAGCGTCAGGCCGACCGCGACGACATAACCGAGCGGCGCCCAGTCCCCGGTGAACCACGACATGAAATAGCCGTAGCTCTCCTTGCCCGCGGCCAGGGCGGCCAGCCACCACACCAGCAATGCGGTACCCACGGTCGCCATGCCGCTGCCGGTGGCGCGGTGGATGATCGAGACCATCATGTTGATCGGCCAGCGCACGTGCATCAAATGCGGGCTGAGCGGGCGGTTAGAAGCTTTGCTGGCCAAAGGGGCAGGTCCTTACGCGGGCCCGGATGCGGGCGTTGCCGCCGTATTAGTCGGCATGCGCGGGTATGCAAGCGCTGCGCGCGCTTCGTGTCTAACCAGCCCTTAACCTTATGGGCGCTATGCAGGGCGCCGAACAGGCCAGAAGCCGGTCGATCGCATCCTCGGAGTCTATCCTTGCCCAATTCCTCTCTGCCCGCGCCCGGAACGATCGCTGCAACAATCGACATGCAGGCCCGGCTGCGCGCCTTCGATGGCGACAGGACGCTGGAGGCGCGCGGCCGCGCCGTATGGATCATCCTGGAACCGCACGCCGCGGGGCTGGCGCGCGCTTTCTGGGATCAGTGGCGGCTGTCCAATCCCGGCGAGCCCGATTGGCAACCGCATCACGAAGCCAAGATGCTCGAACTGGGCGTCGCCTATCTGCGCAATCGTTTCTGCGACGTCAGCGGGCGGGCCTGGGTCGAATCGATGGAGCGCTCGGTTGCCTCGGGCTATGCCGCCGGCGTCTCGACCATGGCCTTGCTCTCGATGACCTGCGCCAGTGACCGCGCCGCAATGGCCATCCTGTTACGCGACGTGCCCGCCACCGATCCGCGCCTGCCCAGCTTCATCGATACGGTGCTGCGGCTCAGCGGGCTCGAAAGCGATATCACCATGGAAATCTACAGCGCCTTCCGCCAGCACGCCGCGCGGCGCGAGCGCGACCAGCTGGCCAATGATTTCCGCGATGGCATCGCCACCTTGGTCGAGGATGCGACTCAGGAAAGCGCCGTGCTGCGCGGCCAATCGTCGCGCACTTCCAGTTCGGCGCGCGGCATGCTCGGCAAGACCAGCGAGGTCGCCGCCGCTGCCGAACAATCCGCCGTGGCGATGCGCGAGGCGGCGCATACCGCCGCCGGCCTGATCCGCGCGATCGAGGATGCCCGCACTGAAGTGGAAGCCGCGCGCGAGATCGCCACCCGCGCTTCGGGCCAGGCCGGCATCGCCGTCGGCATGTCGGAAACGCTCAGCGATCATGCCAAATCGATCGAATCGATCCTTGGCCTGATTCGTGATATTGCCGGCCAGACCAATCTGCTCGCGCTCAACGCCACGATCGAGGCGGCCCGCGCCGGCGATGCCGGCCGCGGCTTCGCCGTGGTCGCGCAGGAAGTGAAGAGCCTGGCCAACCAGACCGCCCGCGCGACCGACGATATCGCCGCCAAGATCGCCGCGATTCAATCCGCCACGCGCTCGACGGTCGATACCAATGCCGACATCAAGGCCACCGTCGCCGAAGTACAGGAAAGCGCCAATCGCATCCGGTTCGCGATGGAGGCGCAGGCGCAGACCGTCACCGCGATCACTGCCGCGGTCGACGAAACCGCGCTCGCCGCCGATTCGATGTCCAACACGATTGCCGCGATCCGCGAGGATACCGAGAATGTCGCTTCGGAAATCGATCTGGTCGGCAGAGGGTTCGATACGCTCGAAGGGCGGCTCGGCATGCTCAAGAGCAGCGCCGGGGAATTCGTCGCGAAGGTTGCGGCGTGAGCTAGGGATTGGGGGAAGACGATGACGCAACGGGACGACAAGATCCTGGGCGGAGAGGCCAGCGATGTGTTCGGCGGGTGGAGCGGCAAGGCCCGCTCCGCTGCCGCGCGCGTTACCGATTACGATTGGGACCAGTGCATCCGCGCTGGCGCCGCGGAAATTTCCGCGCTGATCGCCGGTTCGGAAAAAACCATCTCCGGGGCGTTTTGGCGCTATTATATCGCCCTGCCCGCAACGCAGCATATCCGCCACCTGTTCGACGACGAGTTGCTGGCTAAGCGCATCGCCAAGAGCGCGCGCTATTCCTACGCCAAATATGCCGATCCGTTCGGCGATGGCTGGATGATGATGGCGTTCGGCCATGCCAGCGAAGCCTATGAGGCCGGCGTGCCGCTGCCAGCGTTGCTCACGTCGCTCAGCGCCGCCCATAGCCAGACGTTGCAGATCGTCGCCGAAAAGCTCGGCACCGATGCCGCGCGGCTGCACCATCTCGCCGATATCGTGCAACGCCTGGCCTTGGTCGAGGCCGACGTCATGGCCACGCATCTCGGGCAATGCGACGCCAAGCATATGCGCGACGAACGCCAGATGCGCTCCGCTGCCTTCAGCGAGAATATCGCGCAATCGATCGACGGCACCTTCAGCCTCGGCGTCAGTATCCGCGAATCGGCGCGTGGCGCTTCGCGCTCGGCGCGTGGCATGCTGGGCAAGACGTCCGACGTCGCCTCTGCCGCCGAACAGTCGGCGGTGGCGATGCGCGAGGCGGCCCACACCGCCGCCGGGCTGATTCGCGCGATTGAGGATGCCCGTATCGAGGTCGATGCCGCTACCGACATCGCCGCCCGCGCCTCGGTTCAGGCCGGCGAAGCGGTGGGCATGTCGGAGACGCTCAGCGATCACGCCAAGTCGATCGAATCGATTCTCGGGCTGATCCGCGATATCGCCGGACAGACCAACCTGCTCGCGCTCAACGCGACGATCGAGGCAGCGCGCGCCGGCGATGCCGGGCGCGGTTTCGCCGTCGTGGCGCAGGAAGTGAAGAGTCTCGCCAGCCAGACGGCGCGGGCGACCGACGATATTGCCGCCAAGATCGCCGCGATCCAGTCTGCCACGCGCTCCACCGTCGCGACCAATGCCGGCATCAAGGCGACCGTCGCCGAAGTCCGCCACAGCGCCGATCGCATCCGCGAAGCGATGGAGATGCAGGCCCAGACCGTCACCGCAATCACCGCCGCGGTGGACGAGACCGCGCTCGCGGCAGATTCGATGTCGAGCACGATCGCCATCATCCGCGAGGATACCGAGAATGTGGCGAGCGAAATCGACACGCTGGAACGCGATTTCGCGCAAGTGAACGACCGCCTCGACACGCTCAAGACAGCAGCAGATCGCTTCTCCAAAAACGCGGCGGCTTGATCTCAGACCGTCACCCCAGCGCAAGCTGGGGTCTCAATGAGGCAGGCTCGCGCCCGCCCATAAAGATGCCAGCCTGCGCTGGCATGACGATGGGGGAGGCGATATGCCCCGCCCGATGACCAATATCCTCCTCACCGGCAGCAGCCGCGGTATCGGCGCCGCGATCGCCGCCACGCTCGATCTGCCCGACGTGCACGTCATCGGCCACGGCACCCGCAGCGGCATTCCGGCCGATTTCAGCGATCCCGCCGCGCCGCAGTCCCTGTGGCACAGCGCGCTCAACCAGTTCGACGGCCGCATCGATGTGCTGATCAACAATGCCGGCGTGTTCGACGCCAATCCCGTAGACCGCCCGCACGACGATTGGGTCGCCGCGTGGGAGCGCACCATGCGCATCAACCTGACCGCCGCCGCCGAACTCTGCCGCCTTGCCGTGGCGCATTGGCAGGAGCGCGGCGCAGCCGGCCGCATCGTCAACGTCGCCAGCCGCGCCGCTTATCGTGGCGATTCCCCCGCGCACTGGCATTATGCCGCCTCGAAGGCCGGCATGGTGGCGATGACCAAGAGTATCGCGCGCGGTTACGCCGCCGAGGGCATTTTGGCCTTTGCGATCTGCCCCGGCTTCACCATGAGCGGCATGGCCGAGGACTATCTCGCCAGCCGCGGCGGCGACGCCTTGCTCGCCGACATCCCGCTCGGCCGCGTCGCCCAACCGGAGGAAGTCGCCAGCGCAGTTAAATTTCTTGCGCTGGAGGCGCCGCCCTCGATGACCGGCGGTGTGATCGACGTGAACGGGGCCAGCTATGTCCGCTAATCCCCCGATCGAATCGTGGAAGCTCACCCTCCCTTGCACCCGCGCCGAAGCCGAAGCGATCGACGCGGCCGACGATCTGGCGATCGACGCGGTGATCATGACCACCGAGACGGTCGAGGACGATGTCGAGACCTGGCGGCTCGACGCCTATAGCGAACATGAACCAACCGCCCAGATGATCGCCGCGCTGCAGGCGCTGGCGCCCAGCGCAGCCAGCATCGCGCCGCAAATCGAGCCACTGATGGCGGAGGATTGGGTCACGCTCAGCCAGGCCGGGCTCGAGCCGATCGCCGAAGGCCGTTTCGTCGTCCACACCAGCGCGCATCCGGTCGCGCCCCCCGCCGGCGGCCGCGCCTTCCTGATCGATGCCGGCAACGCCTTCGGCACCGGGCATCACGCCACCACCAGCGGCTGCCTCCATATGCTCGACGGACTGGCCGACCGCAGCTTCACTGATATCATCGATATCGGCACCGGCACCGGGCTGCTCGCCTTCGCCGCCGCTTATCTGTGGCCGGACGCGCGCGTGATGGCCACCGACATCGATCCCGCCGCGGTCCATGTCACGCAGCAAAATGCCGAGCTCAACGCCATTGCCGGCATCGACCTGATCGTCGCCGACGGCACGCTCGACGACGCCATCACCGCGCGCGCGCCGTACGACCTCGTCATCGCCAACATCCTCGCCGGTCCGCTCGTCTCGATGGCCCCCGAGCTCGCCGCCATTGCCGCCCCGCACGCGACGATCATCCTCGCCGGCCTGCTCGACACGCAGCGCGCGGCGGTGGTCGCGGCGTTCGAGGCTTGCGGCTGCACGCTCGACACGCTGGACCGCCGCGGCGACTGGACCATCCTCCACCTCACCGCCGGCGCCACCCGCTACGTGCCCACCGCCCCGATCGACCCCAAGGGCCGCGACGGCTGGGCGCTGGATCTGTGAGGCGAGACGTGACGGCCCGCACCCGTCACCCCGGCCTTGAGCCGGGGCCCAGCGGGTTCTTTCGACTGCGGGGCAAGGCAGCGGGATCCCGGATCAAGCCCGGGATGACGATCGTTTAGATCTTGGCCCTAGCGTATTCCTGCGTGCCCCGCGTGACGAGTTTATCCTCCGGCAGCACCGCCGCCACGGCGATATCCGGCAGCGTCTTCAATTCCGCGTAGAGCGGCGCGAAATCCGTCTCGACCGTCAGTCGCAGCAATTCGTCGAAGCTCGGAATGACGAAGTAATTCTGTTGGAAATCGTCGATACGATACTCCGTGCGCATCACCCGGGCGAGGTCGAACGCGATCCGGTTGGGGCTGGCATCATCCAGCGCAAAACGCGATTCGGCGAAGCTCGAGACGATCCCCGAGCCATAGATGCGCAAGCCCTCAGGCTCCGCGATCAGCCCGAACTCCACCGTATACCAATAGAGCCGCCCGAGATATTTCAGCGCCTCCAACCCCAGCGCGCGCTGCCCGCCCCGCCCGTACGCCTCGAGATAATCGGCGAACACCGGATCGGCGAGCATCGGGACATGGCCGAACACGTCGTGGAACACGTCCGGCTCCTGCAGATAATCGAGCTGATCGGGCCGGCGGATGAAATTGCCCGCGACGAAGCGGCGATTGGCCATGTGATCGAAGAACACATCGTCCGGCACCAGCCCCGGCACCGCTACCACCTGCCAGCCGGTGAGCTTCATCAGCCGCTCGCTCAGTTCCTCGAAATCCGGGATCCCGGGCTTGGACAATTTGAGCACGTCGAGCCCGCGCAGATAGGCGTTCGACGCCCGCCCCGGCAGCAATGTGGATTGCCGCGCGAACAACGTGTCCCAGGTGGCATGTTCCTCCGCCGTATAATGCGACCAATCCTGCGGGACGGTCCAGTCGGCCGAGGGGGAAACGTCGAGAAGATGCGTATCGTTCGCCATGCAATCGTCATATCACAGCAAAGATGCCGCAGGAAACCATCAGCGAAATGCGTCCGCCCTCCAAAATGCTGTGGGCCGCCGAACTCCCGCGCGCCGCGCTGACCGTGCTGGCGCTGCTGCGCTCGCGCGCGCTGCTTGGCGCCGTGCCGCGCGGCGACGGTCGGCCGATCCTGCTGCTGCCCGGCCTGTTCAATTCGGATCGCTCGAATGTCGTGCTGCGCCGCTATCTGACGCGGCTGGGTTACCGCGCCGAAGGCTGGGGTCTCGGCCGCAATACCGGCGTCCGCGCGATCGGCCCCGACGCCGAAAAGCTGTTCGCCCGGATCCGTGCGCTCCATGCCGAAACCGGCCAGCCGGTCACCCTGATCGGCGTCAGCCTCGGGGGGATCATGGCGCGGCTCGCGGCGCAGCGCCTGCCCGGGCTGGTGCGCGAAGTGATCACGGTCAGTTCGCCGTTCGCCGGAAGCCCGCGCGCGACCAATGTGTGGCGGGCGTTCGAATTGCTCACCGGCGAGCGCGTCGACAGCGATGTGGTGCGCGCGCGTAGCGCCGAAGCGGCCGCGCCGCTCCCGGTCCGCTCGACCGCGATCTGGAGCAAGAGCGACGGGCTGGTCAATGGCCGTATCTGCCGCGGCAGCGGCGATCCCAAGGCGCGCGATATCGAGATCAACTCGGGCCATCTCGGGGTGCAGCTCAACCCGCTGGCGCTGCGCGCGATCGCGGGAGTGCTGGCGACGGCTTGACCGTCATCCGATCCGTTCTCCTGCGAACGCAGGAGCCCAGGGCCACAGGCGGCGTCTCTTGTAACCCTGGGCTCCTGCGTTCGCAGGAGAACACCACCTGATCGAAGCCGACCAGTCAAAGCTCAATCGTCGCCCGATTGCCCCGCGCGATACCCGTCATACGGCCGGCAATCATCCGGATTCTTGCGGCACGCTTTCTCCGCCGCCTTGCGTTCCTTGCCTTCGCGTTCCTCGGCCTTGCGCATCTTCTTGCCGTAATTGCGATCCGCCTCGGACTGGCTGGTGGTGGTCCAGTCGACACCCTTGCTGACGATCTTGACCGGCGCGGTGACCACGCTGGCGACGGTGCGGACGCACCCGCTGGCGAGCAGCGGCAGCACCGCGATGAGCAGGATTTTACGCATGATCATTTGTCCTCGGCCGCCGCGGCGCGCGCGGCCACTCCTAGTGCCGGAAAGTCGGTGAAATAGCCATCCACGCCGTAATCGATGGCCTGTCTGATCTCCTCTTCGACCCGGCCATGCGCGCGCGGATTGACGCCCGACCACAATCGCGCCGGGAGGAAGTAATTCTCCGCCCGAAACGTCCAGGGATGCACGCGCAATCCGGCGGCGTGCGCCGCGGCGATCAGCGTACCATCCGCCACCATCGCCTTGCCCGGCCCGATGCCATAGGCATAAGCGGCGACCGCTTTCAGCCCCTCGGGCGTGATCATCGACGCATAACTGGGCGTCGCCTTGTCGGCCGGCCCGCCGCTCGCGTCCATCAGCTGGATCAACTTGACCTTGGTCATGGTCTTCAGCCGCTTGAGATTGTCGACCTCGAACGACTGGATGAATACCGGCGCCTCGGCGCTGTCCCAGTCCGCTTTCTTGAGCTCGGCGACGAGATGCGCCTCCATCGGATGCCCGATCCCGGCAAAATAGCTCGGATGCTTGGTCTCGGGATAAATCCCCACCTTGTGCTTCTTGGCCAGCGCAATCACCTCAGCCAACGTCGGCACCTCGAACTGGCCGTCATATTGCACGTTATCGGGGCGCAGCAGCGGCAGCCGCTCCTTGGCGCGGAGCGTCTTCAGCTCGGCCAGCGTAAAATCCTCGGTGAACCAGCCGACATGCTTCTCGCCATCGATCACCTTCGTTGTCTTGCGATCGGCGAACTCGGCATGCTTGGCCACGTCGGTCGTGTCGGTAATGTCATTCTCGTGCCGCGCGACGAACACATCGTCCTTGGTCAGCACCAGATCGGGCTCGATGAAATCCGCGCCCTGCTCGATCGCCAGCGTATAGCCGGCAATGGTATGCTCGGGGCGCAGGCCACTGGCGCCGCGATGCGCGATGACGATGACGGGCGACAGGCTCTGTTGCTTGACGATGGGCTGTTTGGGCATTGGCGCATCCTGCGCCTGCGCGGCCCCCACTGCCAAGAGCGCCGCCAGTGAAATCCCATATCGCTTGCGTAACGAGCGCCCGCGGGCATTGATAACGATTGTCATTTGGAAACCATCCTAGTCGCGCGCGTTACGAGTACAAATCCGAAAACAGGGGCAGCGTCCATGCACTTCACCATCAACGGCCAGTCCCATGAGGTCGAGCCGGATATCCGCACGTCGCTGCTCGATCTCTTGCGCGAACATGTCGGGCGGACCGGCAGCAAGAAGGGTTGCGACCATGGCCAGTGCGGCGCCTGCACGATCCTGGTCAACGGCCGTCGGGTCAATTCCTGTCTCACGCTGGCGGTGATGCATCAGGATGATGACATTACGACGATCGAAGGCCTGGGCACGCCGGATAATCTCAGCACGATGCAGGCTGCCTTCGTCAAACATGACGGATATCAGTGCGGCTATTGCACGCCGGGGCAGATCTGCTCGGCAATGGGCATGCTCGACGAGGTCAAGAAAGGCTGGGGCAGCCATGTCAGCGCCGATCTGACCAACCCCGACCTGACCGACGAAGAAATCTCCGAGCGGATGAGCGGCAACATCTGCCGCTGCTCGGCCTATCCCAACATTGTCGACGCCATTCGTGAAGTCGCGGGAGCAGACGCATGAAGACCTTCGTCTATGCCAAAGCCGACAGCCCCGAAGCGGCCGTCGACGCCGTAGCGGCGGGCACCAAGTTCATCGCCGGCGGCACCAATCTGCTCGATCTGATGAAGCTGCAGATCGAAACACCCGACAAGCTCGTCGATATCTCGCGCCTCGATCTCGCCCAGATCGAAGAACGCGAGGATGGCGGACTTACGATCGGCGCGCTCGTCCCCAATAGCGATCTCGCTGCCGATCCCCGCGTGGTCGAACACTATGCCGTGCTCAGCCGCGCGCTTCTCGCCGGCGCCTCCGGCCAGCTGCGCAACAAGGCCTCGACCGGCGGCAATTTGCTCCAGCGAACCCGCTGCTATTATTTCTACGACACCGCCATGCCGTGCAACAAGCGCGAGCCCGGCACCGGCTGTTCGGCGATCGGCGGCTTTAACCGCATTCTCGCCGTGCTCGGTACCAGCGAACATTGCATCGCCACACACCCCAGCGACATGGCCGTCGCGATGCGCGCGCTCGATGCGACGATCGTGACGCTGAAGGCCGACGGCGACCGCCGCCGCATCTCGATCCACGATTTCTACCGCCTGCCCGGCGACACGCCGCACATCGAGACCGTGCTCGAACCCGGCGAACTGATCACGCATGTCGAACTCCCTGCACCGCCCAAGGGCAACCAGATCTACCGCAAGGTTCGCGACCGCGCGTCTTATGCCTTTGCGCTCGTCTCGGTCGCCGGCGTGGTCTCGCTCGAGGACGGCAAGATCGCCAGCGCGTCGCTCGCCTTTGGCGGCTTGGGTCACATGCCGTGGCGCGACTCCGCCGTGGAAGCTGCGTTGATCGGCCAGGCCCCATCGGACGCCGTATTCGACGCCGCCGCCACCGCCTTGCTCGCCAATGCGCAAGGCTATGGCAGCAACGACTTCAAGATCCCCCTCGCCCGCCGCGTGCTGATCGCCTGCCTGCGCGACCTGACCGGCGCGCGCGCATGACGCCGCACCGCCGCCCTGCTTGTTCTCCCGCGAACGCGGGAGCCCAGGAGTCGCAAGAGCTGTCCTTCCTAACCCTGGCCCCCCGCGTTCGCGGGAGAACAGCAAGGTTCGCTGAAAGAACTCACCCATGAGCACCACCACCAGCCTCAAGATGAGCAAGCCGGTGCCCACCAGCCTGCTCGATAGCGGCGCGCAAGGGATTATCGGCCAGGCGCTCCCCCGCACCGAAGGCCCGCTGAAAGTGTCCGGCACCGCCACTTACGCCGCCGAATATGACATCGACAATATCTGCTACGGCGTGCTCGTCGGCAGCGATTTCGGTCGCGGCAAGATCACCAAGGTCGATGCCGACAGCGTGCGAGACATTCCCGGCCTCATCGACGTGGTTACCGATTTCAAGGCTTTCGCCCGTAACCCGCAGCAGGGCGGCGAGACCAAGGCGCCCACCCAAGGCGTCGAGGACGTGCACTATTTCGGCGAAATCATCGCCATCGTGCTCGGCCAGACGCTGGAAGCGGCGCGCGACGCCGCCACAAGGCTGGTGGTCGAACATGATCCGATCGAGGGCCGGTTCGATTTTGAAACGCTCAAGCACCAGAAGGAGACTCCGCCGCCAAGCGAGACCAAGCCACATTTCAGCCAGGGCGACGTCAAGCAGGCCATGGCCGAGGCCGAGGTGTTCGTCGACGAAACCTGGATCACGCCGAGCCAGAACAGCGCAGCAATGGAACTCCACGCCAGCATCGCGCGGTGGAACGAGGATGGTTCGCTCGATGTCTGGGGATCGTACCAGATGCCCTCCTCGGACAAGCAGCAGCTTGCCCAGGCGCTGGGGGTCAGCCCGTCCAAGGTGCGTATCGTCTCGCGTTACGTCGGCGGCGGCTTCGGCTCGAAGCTCGGCATTGCGCCGGAGGCAATCGCCGCCGCGATCGCCGCGCGCCAGCTCAAGCGCCCGGTGAAATGCATGATGGAACGCCATCAGGTGTTCGATGCGACGGTACGCCGCACCAATACCGAACAGCGTATCCGTCTAGGCGCGACGAAGGACGGTAAGCTCACCGCGATCGGCCATGATTCGGTGATGAGCCAGCTGCCCGACGAGAGCTTTTTCGAACCGGTCGGCGTCTCGACGCATTTCCTCTACGCGGCGGAAAATCGGCAGATCAACCACGATGTCGTGCGCATGGATCAATTGCTCGCCGGCTCGATGCGCGCGCCGGGCGAAGCGGTCGGCATGCTCAGCCTCGAAGGCGCGATGGACGAGTTGGCCGAAAAGCTCGGTATCGATCCGATCGAATTGCGCCGTATCAACGAACCTGAGATGGATCCGGAGCAGGACGTGCCTTTCTCCACCCGCCAGCTGATCCGCTGCCTCGATGAAGGTGCGGCCAAGTTCGGCTGGGACAGGCGCGCCGCGCCCGGCGCGACGCGGGATGGCGAATGGTTGGTGGGCATCGGCGTCGCTGCCGCTGCCCGCAGCAACACACTGCAAAAATCCGCCGCGCGCGTCTCGATCGATGCCACGGGCAAGGCCATGGTCGAAACCGACATGACCGATATCGGCACCGGCACCTACACGATCCTGGGGCAGATCGCGGGCGAACTGCTCGGGCTGCCGCTCGACCAGGTCGAGGTGAAACTTGGTGACACCAATTCCCCGCCGGGCGCCGGCTCGGGTGGGTCCTGGGGCGCCGGGTCCAGCGGCTCGTCCGTCTATCTCGCCTGCGAAAACCTGCGCGAGCAGATCGCCAAGCAGATGAACGTCGATCCCCAGTCCATGACGCTCAAGGACGGCTTCGTCACTGCCGACAATCGCCGCGTGCCGCTCGCCGATCTGGTCGGCGATGGCATCAGCGCCGAGGGCGAGATTGCACCCGGCTCGCAGGAAACGGCCACCCGCCAGGCGAGCTTCGGCGCGCATTTCGCCGAAGTCGGCGTCAACGCCACCACCGGCGAAGTCCGCGTCCGCCGCATGCTCGGCGTGTTTTCCGCCGGCCGCATCCTCAACGCCAAGACGGCGCGGTCGCAATTTTTGGGCGGCATGACCTTCGGCATCGGCACCGCGCTGACCGAGGAACTAGTGCACGATCCGCGCAACGGAAAATTGGTCAATCACGATCTGGCCGAATATCACGTGCCGGTGAATGCCGATGTGCCGCAACTCGACGTGATCATGCTCGACGAACGCGACGTCCACGCCAATCCCTTGCACGCCAAGGGCCTGGGCGAGCTCGGCATCTGCGGCGCCGGTGCCGCTATCGCCAATGCGGTGTACAATGCCTGCGGGGTGCGGGTGCGTAGCTATCCGCTGACGCTCGACAAGATTTTGGCGGGCCTGCCGGCGATGTAGACGACCTTTTTTAAGCGCTTCCCCGGCGAAGGCCGGGGCCCAGTCGGGAAACAGTAGTTATCGTGCGCTGCGCCAAGTAACATCTGCCATCACGACTGGCCCCGGCCTCCGCCGGGGAAGCGCTCCCATAAAGCGCGCGTGCGCAACCGTTCGGGGGACCTCAAATGGCCGATTACAAAATGGACGCCGATCACCCCGGCACGGCAATGGCGCGCGGCGTGCAGGGCGTGCTCGGCAAAGGGCTAGACCGCATCGAAGGCGCGCTCAAAGTCACCGGCACCGCGACTTACGGCTACGAACACCAGGTCGATAACGTCGCCTACGGCTTCCTCATCACCGCCCCCGTCGCCAAGGGCAAGGTCACCGGCTTCGACACCGACGCCGCCCGCGCGCTGCCCGGCGTGCTCGACATCATCGTCGACGATCCCCGCATCCCCCGCCAGGCCGCCGCCTTCGGCCCGGCACACGCCGGCAACGACGAAATCGATCATTACGACCAGGTCGTCGGCGCCGCGATCGCCGAAACCTTCGAAGCCGCCCGCGCCGCCGCCAAGGCCGTCATCGTCCATGTCGAACCCGAACAGGGCAAGTTTGACACGATGGCGAACGTCGCCGACGCCAGCGGCCCGCCCGCAGATTCTCGCCTGCAGGATGTCGCGAAAGGCGATATCGACGCGGCCATGGCCGAGGCCGCGGCGACGATCGACCAGGTCTATACCACCCCCAACCACGTCCACGCCGCGATGGAACCCCACGCGTCCGTCGCATCATGGCAAGATGGCAAGCTAACCCTCTGGTCCAGCCTGCAAATTCTGAAGAGTGCGCGTCATACGCTGGCCAAATCTCTGATGGTCGATATGGGCGAGGTTCGTGTACTTTCACCCTATGTCGGCGGCGGTTTCGGCGGCAAGATGCTCGGCCCCGACGCGGTGATGGCAGCGATCGCCGCGCAGAAACTCGGCCGCCCGGTCAAGATCGCGATGGCGCGCCAGCAACTGTTCCACAACGTCTATCGCCGCACCGATACGCATCAGCGCCTCCGCCTCGCCGCCGACGCGCAGGGCAAGCTGACCGCGATCGGCCACGACAGCATCGTCAGCCAGGGCCCGGACGGCGGCTTCATGGAGCCGGTCGCGCTCGGCACGATCTCGCTCTACGACGCCCCCGTCCGCAAGATCAGCCACAAGGTCGTCACGCTCGATATGGTCATGGCCGGCGCGGTCCGCGCGCCGGGCGAAGCGGTCGGCATGCTCGCGCTGGAAACCGCGATCGACGAACTGGCCGAGAAATGCGGCCGCGATCCGATCGACTTCCGCAAGCTGAACGAGCCCCATGTCGATCCGATGACCGGCGCGCCCTTCTCGACCCGCGCGTTGGTCGAGTGCCTCGATTGGGGCGCCGACCAGTTTGGCTGGGCCCGCCGGTGCCCGACGCCAGGGCAAACGCGCGACGACGAATGGCTGATCGGCATGGGCGTCGCCGCCGCCGTGCGCATCAACCTGATGATGGATTCGGAAGCCCGCGTGACGCTGTCCCCTGACGGCCGAGCGCGTGTGGAAACCGACATGACCGATATCGGCACCGGCAGCTACACCATCCTCGCGCAGATTGCCGGCGAAGCGCTTGGTCTGCCGCTGCACTGCATCGACGTGGTGCTGGGCGACACCGATCTGCCCCCCGCCGCCGGCTCGGGCGGCTCGTTCGGCGCGGCCAGCGCGGGTTCGTCGGTGGCGCTCGCCTGCGAAGATATCGTCGCCACGCTGGCCGAGCGCATGCAGACCAAACCCGAAGACATGACGCTCAAGGATGGCCACGCCATCGCCGGCAATCGCCGCGTCCCGCTCGATCAGTTGGTCGGCGACGCGCCGCTTATCGGCAACGGCAAGATCAGCCAGGGCAGCAACGCGAAGACCTACGGCCAGGCCGCGCACGGCGCGCAATTCGCCGAGGTCGCCGTCAACGCGATCACCGGCGAAGTGCGCATGCGCCGCATGCTCGGCGTGTTCGAAGCGGGCCGCATCCTCAACGCCAAGACCGCGCGCAGCCAAGCGATCGGCGGGATGATCTGGGGCATCGGCTATGCGCTGATGGAGGATGCCGTGCTCGATCAGCGCACCGGCCAGTTCGTCAATCACGACCTCGCCGAATATCACGTCCCTGCCCATGCCGACGTGCCGCATCTCGACGTGCATTTCATCGAAAAGGTGGACGAACACGCCAACCCAATCGGTGTGAAAGGGCTGGGCGAGCTCTCGATCTCCGGCGCCGGCGCGGCGGTGACCAACGCGATCTACAATGCCTGCGGGGTGCGCGTGCGCGACTTCCCCTTGACGCTCGACAAGATTTTGGCGGGCTTGCCGCCGATGTAACTTAAAGCCCTCTCCCGCTCTTCGTGGGAGAGGATTGGGTGAGGGTCTTCTTCTGCTTCTTCCCGATCCTATGTCACAGCAAAAGAAGACCCTCACCGCTGCGACTAGGCCCGACTAAAGAAGGCGGACCAAGTCTCGCCCCTCTCCCGCAAGCGGGAGAGGGAAACACATCGCAATACGAGTATACCATGGCCGATAACGACACCGTCCTCGCCGCCGCCCAGCAATGGAAAGACGCACCCTTGGCCATCGCCACCGTGATCAGCACCTGGGGCTCCGCGCCGCGCCCGCGCGGCAGCCATATGCTGGTCCATGCCGACGGTCGCTTCGAAGGCTCGGTCTCGGGCGGCTGCGTCGAAAGTGACATCCTCGCCACCGCTGCCGAGGTGATCGCCGGCGCGCCGTTCGTCGTCAAGAAGTACGGCGTGGCCGATGCCGCCGCGTGGGAAGTCGGCCTGCCCTGCGGCGGCGAGATCGCCGTGATGGTCCAACCCGTCTCGGCCGAAGGCTTCGACCCGGAACTGTTCGATCGCATCGCCGAGGCGCGCGATGCGGGCCAGGCACTGACCGTCACCACCGATCTCGATACCGGCGCGAGTTCGCTGCGCGAGCCCGAGGGCACCGCCTTCATCAACCGCTATGATCCGCCCCGCCGCCTGCTGATCATCGGTGCCGTACAGATCGCGCAGGCGCTCGCCGGTCTCGCGCGCGAGCTCGGCATCGCTACCGTGGTGATCGATCCCCGCGCCCGCTTCCTGACCGAGGAGCGCTTCCCCGGCGTCACGCTCGACGATCGCTGGCCCGACGAGGCGGTCGCCGCCTATGCCCCCGGCCCCTCCACCGCCGTGGTCACGCTCAGCCACGACACCAAGATCGACGATCCCGCGTTGATCGCCGCGCTCGCCACCAACGCCGCCTATGTCGGTGCGCTCGGTTCGCGTCGCAGCCACGCGGCGCGGCGCGAGCGATTGGCGGCTGAGGGCATCAGCGAAGCGAATTTGGTCCGCATCGATGCCCCCGTCGGGCTCGATATCGGCGCGATCGGCCCAGCGGAAATCGCACTGTCGATCGCCGCGGCGATGGTCGGTGCGTTCAACGTACGCGAGGCGCGCAAGGCCACATGATCGCGGCCGAACGGACCGTTCTGATCCTGCTCGCCGCCGGCCGCTCGCAACGCTTCGGCGACGCGGACAAATTGACACAGGATTGGCTCGGTCAGCCACTCGCCTTCCACATCGTCACAGCGTTGGAAAGCGTGCCGTTCCTTGATCGCATCGCGGTCGAAAGCGGCACCAACCTCGATTTCGCCACGCGAGGCTACCGCGTGATCCATAACGACCAGCCCGAGATCGGCATGTCGAGCTCGATCAAACTCGGCGTCGCCTGCGCCCGCGACCAAGGCGCCGACGCCGTGATGATCGCGCTCGCTGACATGCCGCGCGTCACCGCCGCGCATGTCCTGCGACTGTTGGATGCCGCGAACGGCACCGACGCGGTCTTGGCATCGAGTGACGGCGTAAAGCCCCGCCCACCCGCCGTGTTCGGCGCAGACCGCTTCGACACGTTGCTGGCGTTGGCAGGCAACGAAGGCGCCCGCGCGTTGATCGCCGGCGGCAAACACGTCATCGCACCGGCGGAGGAGCTGCTCGATATCGACCGGCCCGAGGATCTCGCACGGCTAAGGGCATCCAGCCCCGCACAAGCCTAACCGTCACCCCTGCGCAGGCAGGGGCCTATCGCTCTTTCCACGAGCGGTAAGCGTGCCGGAGACAGCGATAGGCCCCTGCCTACGCGGGGGTGACGACTGTAACGATGAATACCAGGGCCTACTCGTGCCTAAGCGCATCGATCGGGTTAAGCCCCGCCGCCCGCCGCGCCGGGAAATAACCGAACACAACCCCGATTACTGCGGAAATGCCGAACGCGATCAGATTGATCTGCGGCACGAACAGGAAATCCACCTTCATCAGCGGCGCCAGCGACAGCACCGCGATCTGCGCCAGCACCAGCCCGATCAACCCGCCGAGCATCGACAGCGCCACCGCTTCGACCAGGAATTGCAGCAACACCTCGCTCGCCACCGCGCCGATCGCCAGGCGGATACCGATCTCGCGCGTCCGCTCGGTTACCGACACCAGCATGATGTTCATGATCCCGATGCCGCCGACGATCAGGCTGATTGCAGCCACGGCAGTGACGATGCTGGTCAGCAGCGTGGTCGTCCCGGTCAGCGTATCGGAGATTTGCTTGGTATCGAAGATGTTGAAATCATTCTCTTTCGTGCCGGTGATGTTGCGGCGTTCGCGCAGCAGGTCTTCGATCGACGATTGCACCACGGCGGTCGAATAGGCCTGATCGACGCCGACCAGCATCAGGCGGATGTCGCGGCTGCCGGTGAAGCGGCGTTGCACCGCCTTGATCGGCATGATCACGACATCGTCCTGGTCGCCGCCAAAGCCGGCCTGGCCGCGCGTCGACAGCGTGCCGATCACGTCGCACGAAATCGCCCCGATGCGCATGCGCTTGCCCACCGCCGCCCCACCGCGAAAGACGTTTTGCAGCACGGTATTGCCGATGATGCACACCGATTTGCCGGCCTGTTCCTCGGCCGGCAGGAACGAACGTCCCTCGGTCAACGGCCAGGGCTGGACCTGGAAATAGGCCGAGGTCGTGCCATTGATCGTCGTCGACCAATTGGCGCCGTCATAGATTGCCGTGGCGGTGGACTGGGCCTGCGGCGCGACCGCGGAGACGCCGGCGATCTGCCGACTAATTGCGACCACATCGTCGGGTTCGAAATCGGGCGGCTTCGGCCCGCCGCCGCCACGGCCGAAGCCCTGCCCCGGGCGCACTTGAAGGATGTTGGTGCCGAGCGCGGAAATCGATTTCTGCACCGCCGCGGTGGTCGCCTGGCCGAGCGTGACCATCGTCACGACCGCAGCGACGCCGATGATGATGCCGAGCGCGGTGAGGATCGAGCGGAGTTTGTGCCGCATGATCGATCGGATCGCGAGCAGGAAGGTGGTGCCAAGCATTATTCTTCTCCCCCTCCCGCCTGCGGGAGGGGGCCGGGGGGTGAGCTCCCGGCATCAACAGGCGGACGGTTGGTGGAAAGCGCGAGCCCACCCCCGGCCCCTCCCGCAAGCGGGAGGGGGGAAAGAAGAGTTATCACAACGCCACCTCTTGCCCCTGCACGTGCTGCGCCTCGATCCGCTCGACCAGCCCGTCCTTGAAATGCACCACGGTGCGCGCGAACGCGGCCATGTCCGGCTCGTGCGTCACCATCAGCACGGTGATGCCATTGTCGCGGTTGAGGCTGGTCAGCAATTGCATGATCTCGACCGAGCGTTCCGAATCCAGGTTGCCGGTCGGCTCGTCCGCCAGCAACACCGCCGGCGAGGTCACGATCGCCCGCGCGATCGCCACGCGCTGCTGTTGCCCGCCGGACAGTTCGGCCGGCGTATGGTCCCACCAATCGGCCAGGCCAACCTTGTCGAGCGCGGCCATTGCCGCGGCTTGCCGCGCCTTCTTGGCGTCGCCGCGATAGAGCAACGGCAGCTCGACATTCTCCAGCGCGGTGGTGCGCGCGAGCAGGTTGAAACCCTGGAACACAAAGCCGAGATATTTGCGCCTGAGCAACGCGCGCTGATCGCGGTCGAGCGTCTCGACATGGTGGCCGCGAAACTCGAACGTGCCGCCGGTTGGCACATCGAGGCAGCCGAGGATGTTCATCGTCGTCGACTTGCCCGAGCCGCTGGCTCCCATCACGGCGACGAAATCGCCCGCCTGAATGTCGAGATCGACGCCCTTCAGCGCCTGGAACGCAGTGCCGCCCTCGCCGTAAGTCTTGGTCACGCCGCGCAGGCGGATCAGTGGCTCGGCGTTACTGGCCACCGGGAGCGCCACCCGCACCGGCGCGCGCCGATCGGCGGCTGCCGCCGGCGCTCGCGCTATCGCCGCTGGCCAACTGGCCGGTGATTACGTCCATCCCGGGGGTCAGGCCGCCGCCGGTCACTTCGGTCATCGTGCCATTGGTTTCGCCGGTGGTGATCTCGATCGCCTTGGGCGTGCCATCGGCATTTTTGACATAGACGGTCTGCCGCCCGCCGCGGGCAACACTGGTGGCGCGCGCCGCCGTCCCGCTGCGGCGCGGTCGCGGCGGGGCAAGTGCGCTGGTGATGCCGCCGCCGCCACTGGCGGTGCTCGCCTTGGGGTCGGCCGGCGTGAAGCGCAGCGCCGCATTCGGCACGAGCAGCACGTTATTCTTCTCGGTCGTCACGATATCGGCGGTGGCGGTCATGCCGGGGCGCAATTGCTGGTCGCCATTGGCCACGCTCAAAGTTGCGGCATAGGACACGACCTGCCCGGTGGTCGTGGTGGTCGTGGTCGTCGTGCTTTCCGCGCTGAGATTCGACCCGAGATCGACGCGGGTGATCTTGGCCGGGAAGGTCTTGCCGGGGAAGGCATCGACGGTGAAGCTGGCGCTCTGCCCCTGCTTGACCGATCCGACATCGGCTTCGTCGATCGCCACTTCCAGCTTCATCGCCGACAAATCCTCGGCAATCACGAACAGCGTCGGCGTGCTGAACGAAGCGGCGACGGTCTGGCCCGGCTCGATCTGCCGCGCCAGCACCACGCCATTGACCGGCGAGCGGATCACCGTGCGCACCAATTGCGTCTCGTTCGACGACAAGGTCGCCTGCGCCGCCTGCACATTGGCCTGTGCCGCGCGCAGATTGGCGACGCCGCGGGCCTGCTCGGCGACCGCCGTGTCCAATTCGGTCTTGGCCGGCACGCGTCCGCCGGAGAGCCGGCTGACTTCGCGATAGCGCGCCAAGGTCGCATTGGCCTGCGCCAGCGTGGCCCGCGCCTGCGCCACCGCGGCCTGGTTTGCCGCCAGCGCCGCCTTGCTCTGGTTGACCGTATCCTGGAAACGCGACGGATCGACCAAGGCCAGCGGCTGGCCCGCGGTCACCCGATCGTTGACGTCGACTACCACCTTGGTGATCAACCCGGACAGTTCCGATCCGACTTCGACCTGGTTGGTCGGCGCCAGCTTGCCGGTGGCGGAGACGCTGACCTTGAAGGAGCCGCGCTCGACCTTGTCGGTGGCATATTGCACCGTATCCGAACCGCCGAACCAGCTTTTCGCCACGAGAAGCAACAGCACCACGCCGATCGCGACCAGCACCCATTTGAGATAGCGCCGCCGCACCGGCACCGGCTTGGCGCCGAGAAACTCATCGAGATTGGTATCGGCCATCTTATCGTCCTTGCGGCGCTTGCGGTGCGCCGGCCGCGGCATCCCAGCCGCCGCCCAACGCAAGATAAAGCTGGATCAACGCCGTCGCCTGATCGGCCTGCGCCTGGGCGAGCCCGTTGCCGGCCGAGAGCAAGCTGGTCTCCGCAGTGTTGAGCGTGGTGAAATCGGTCAGCCCGGCGCGGTACGAGCTGCGCGACAGGATCGCCGAGTTGTTGGCGGCGTCCAGCGCGACGGCGAATTCGCGTGCGCGGCGCTGCGCCGCATCCAGCGCGACGATGGCATTCTCGACATCTTCGAGCCCGGTCAGCACCGTACCCTTATATGCCGCGAACGCGGCATCCGCCGCTGCTTCGTTCGAGCGGACCTGCGCGCGCAAGCGCCCGCCGTTGAAGATCGCCTGCGTCACCCCGGCGAACAATTGCCCGGCAATCTGTTCCAACAACCCGCCGACGGCAGTGGCATTGGTGCTGAGCGAACCGCTGATCGACAGCGCCGGATACAAGGCCGCCTTGGCCACCCCGATCTGCGCCGTCGCCGCAGCAAGCGTGCGTTCCGCCGAGCGCACGTCGGGGCGATTGCGCAGCGTATCGGCGGGAATGCCCACCGCGACGCTGGCCGGCCCCCTGGGGATCGGCTTCACCGCCGCGAGCTCGGCCTTCAGCGCGCCCGGCGCCTGGCCGGTCAGCACACCGATGCGCGACACGGCGGCATTGTAATTCTGCTCGATCGTCGGGATCGTCGCCGCGGTCTGCGCGCGCTGGCTGCGCGCCTGTTCGCTGTCGATCGACGAGACCAAGCCAGCCTGCACGCGGAAGCCGGCGATCTCCAGATTGTCGTCCTGGATCGACAGCGAGCCGCGGGCATTGGCAAGCTGCTGCTGGTACAGCCGTGCGAGCACATAATTGCGCGCCGCCTCGGACTGGGCGGACAGTTGCACCGTCGCCAAATCATAGCCGGAAGCGGCATATTGCGCGCGCGTCGCCTCCACCGTGCGGCGCACTTCGCCAAACAAGCCGACCTGATAGGAAACGTCGCCGCCGAGCGAGAAACTGTTGCTCCCGCTCTGCGACACAATGGTCGTCGTACCATCGGCCAGCGTCACCCTCGTGCCCCCGACGACATTCTGCGAGCGCGTATAGCCCGCCGATCCGGACACCGTCGGCAGCAGATCGGCGCGCGACTGGACCAGGCTCTCGCGGGCCTGACGCAACCGCGCCACGGCCTGGGCGATATCAAGATTGCCCGCGCGTGCACGCTCGACGATGCTGGCCAGCAACGGATCGTCGAAGCTCGTCCACCATGCGCTCAGATCGGTCGGCGCGGTGGCGCTCACCGGCACGGAATAGCCCTCCGGCACGCCGAGCGCGGACGCAGATGCCGGGCGATAATCCGGCCCGACACTGCACGCCGCGACCGGCAGGGACACGCTGAGCGCGAGAAGCAGACGGGACCGTATCATGAGGAACAGATGGCTTGGGGCATGGGCGACGTCCAACGGTTTATTGTCGCAATCTGTCGCATGTGTTGCCGCCATATTTCGCGCGGTCCTCCCCAGCCCCGGGAGCAGTGGTTACTCCATCTCCAGGATCACCGCGTCGACCGCCAAGCTATCCCCCGGCGCGGCGTTGACGGTCTTTACCGTGCCCGCTTTCTCGGCGCGCAGGATATTCTCCATCTTCATCGCCTCGACCACAGCGAGCGGCTGCCCCGCCTCGACCGTGTCGCCTTCGCCGACATCCAGCCGCATCAGCAATCCCGGCATCGGGCAGAGCAGGAATTTCGACAGATCGGGCGGAATCTTGGTGATCATATGCTGCGCGAACGGCGCGATATGCGCCGGCAGCACGCGCGCCGCGTGGCTCGCCCCCCGTGTGGTCAGCGTGAACCCGCCGCGCGTCTTGGCGATGCGCACGGTCAGGTCCTCATCGCCCAGCTCGGCCAGCACCGTGCGGTCGCCCGGCGTATATTCCAGCGCGATATCGAGATCCTCGCCATCGACGATGATGCCGTCGGTGGCAATCGATACTTCGTGCGACAGATCGCCGATCGTCACCGACCATTCCGATGGCGGGCGCAAGCGCTTGCCGAGTTGCCCGTCGATGCGCCGCGCGCGATCCGCTTCCGCGGTCGCGGCGAAGGCAGCGATTGCGGCCAGGCTGCGCACCACCGTCGCGGTCGCCGGGGCGCCGTGAAACCCCTCGGGATATTCCTCGGCGATGAAGCCGGTGGTGATCGCGCCCGAGCGGAAGCGCGGATGCTGCATCAGCGCGGAGAGGAAGTCGATATTGTTGCCCGGCCCATCGATCTCGAACTGGTCGAGCGCGGCGATCTGCAGGTCGATCGCCTCGTCACGGGTCGGCGCCCAGGTGATCAGCTTGGCGATCATCGGGTCATAGAACATGCTGACCTCGCCGCCCTCGCGCACGCCGTCATCGACGCGGATGTACCCTTCTCCCCCGCCCGCTTGCGGGAGGGGGCTGGGGGGTGGGCTCGCGTTCTCGCCAAGCGCAGCGTTCGAGGGGAGCGCGAGCCCACCCCCGGCCCCTCCCGCGCGCGGGAGGGGGGAAGAATAAGGCGTCTCCACACTCTCCGGCGGAGCATAGCGCACCAGCCGCCCGATGCTCGGCAGGAAGCCGCGATACGGATCCTCGGCATAGACGCGGTTCTCGATCGCCCAGCCGGTCAGCGTCACATCGTCCTGCGTGAAGCCCAAGGGCTCCCCCGCCGCCACGCGGATCATCAGTTCGACCAGATCGAGCCCGGTCACCGCCTCGGTCACCGGATGCTCGACCTGCAGCCGCGTGTTCATCTCAAGAAAGTAGAAACCCTCGCCCGTCGTATCCGCCCCCGACACGATCAGCTCGACCGTGCCCGCCGAAAAATACCCCACCGCCCGCGCCAGCGCGACCGCCTGCTCGCCCATGGCTTTACGCATCTTGGGGGTCACAAACGGCGACGGCGCTTCTTCGACGACCTTCTGGTGGCGCCGCTGGATCGAGCATTCGCGCTCGCCGAGATAGACGACGTTACCGTGCTGATCGCCCATCACCTGGATTTCGATATGGCGTGGGCTTTCGATAAACTTCTCGATGAACACGCGGTCGTCGCCGAACGACGCCAGCCCCTCGCGCTTGGTCGCCTCGAAGCCCTCGCGCACGTCCTGCTCGCTATAGGCTAGCCGCATGCCCTTGCCGCCGCCGCCGGCCGAGGCCTTCATCATCACCGGGTAACCGATGCTGGAGGCGATCTCGACCGCGTGATCCGTGCTGTCGATCTCGCCGAGGAACCCGGGGACGACATTGACGCCTGCCGCCTTGGCGAGCTTCTTGGATTCGATCTTATCACCCATCGCCGCAATGGCCTTGGGCGGCGGCCCGACAAAGGCGATACCGGCCTCGGCGCAGGCCCGCGCGAAACTCTCACGCTCGGAGAGGAAGCCGTAGCCGGGATGGATGCAATCGGCCCCCGTCTCCTTGGCCGCGAGCAGGATCAGATCGGCGAGCAGGTAGCTCTCGCCCGCCGGGGGGGGCCCGAGCCGCACGCTCTCGTCCGCCATCAGCACATGCGGGCTGCGCGCGTCGGCATCCGAATAGACCGCGACCGTCGCGATCCCCATCTTCTTGGCGGTGCGCATCACACGGCAGGCGATTTCGCCGCGATTGGCGACCAGGATCTTTTTGAACATCGCTCGTCCCAATTCTTTTATCACCCCGGACTTGTTCCGGGGTCCACTCCTCCATCCGCCATGCCGTGCCTGGTGGCACGGTGGACCCCGGAACAAGTCCGGGGTGACGGTGGCTAGCTAGGCCACACCAGCGCTTTCAATTGCGCCGTGCGCTCGCGCGTCAACCGCGTCTTGCACGTCGCCATCGCCATGCCCTGCGCCGAGCCGCCGGCGAACTCGCCGCCCGCCATCACGCACTGCGTATCGCGAAACTTGAGCCACGCGCGCTGGCTCGCCAGCAGCGCGGCGGCATAGCCGAACCCGCCGCCGCGCGACCTATCCTGCGCATCGCGGCCCTTCATATAGGCATATGTGCGCTTCCACTGCGCGGTCATCGCGGCATCGGCCTGCCCATAGCTTGCGCTGGACGTGCGGTTCATCGCGGCCTGCGTTTGTACGGGCGCCGCGGCGATCATCAAGGCGATCAGCAGCATCTCGAAACCTTCCCTGAATTAACCTCAAGTCCGTCATCCTGAACTCGTTTCAGGATCCAGGCGCGGTCAGCCGATCTAATGACGGTGTCAGTGAGATGGGTGACCGCGCCTGGATGCTGAAACAAGTTCAGCATGACGGGCAGCTTTTGCGCATCGGCTCTTCGCCGGTCATCGCACGCAGTCCGAGCTTGGCCAGCAGCGCCGCATCCTGATCGTCGCCGGCATTGCCCGTCGTCAGCAATTTGTCGCCGGTGAAGATCGAGTTCGCCCCGGCCATGAAGCACAAGGCCTGCGTCGCCTCGGACATGCTCTCACGCCCGGCCGACAGTCGCACCATCGACAGCGGCATGGTGATCCGCGCCACCGCCACCGTGCGCACGAACTCGATATCGTCGATCTTGGCGAGCGGCGTATCGGCCAGCATATTGCCCAGCACGGTGCCCTTCACCGGCACCAGCGCATTGACCGGCACGCTCTCGGGATGCCGCGGCAACGTCGCCAGCGCATGCACGAAACCGACGCGGTCGCTACGCGTCTCGCCCATCCCGACGATCCCGCCGCAACACACGTTGATCCCCGCCTCGCGCACATTCTCCAGCGTGTCGAGCCGGTCCTGGAAGCTGCGCGTGGTGATCACCTCGGCATATTTCTCCGGCGCGGTATCGATATTGTGGTTGTAGTAATCGAGCCCCGCCTCGGCCAATTGCTGCGCCTGGTGCGGCTCGAGCATGCCGAGCGTCATGCAGGTCTCCAGCCCCATTTGCCGCACGCCGCGCACCATCTCGATGATCGCGGGCATGTCGCGATCCTTGGGATTGCGCCACGCCGCCCCCATGCAGAAACGTTGCGATCCGGCATCCTTGGCCTGCGCCGCCGATTGCAGCACGGCGCGCACGTCCATCAGCTTGGTCGCCTTAAGCTCGGTATCGGCGCTGACCGACTGGTTGCAATAACCGCAATCCTCCGGGCACCCACCGGTCTTGATCGACAGGAGCGTGCACAATTGCACCTCGCTCGCGGCATGATGCGCGCGGTGCACGGTCTGCGCCTGAAACATCAGCTCGTCGAACGGGAGATCGAACAGCGCGGCGATTTCGGCGCGCGTCCAGTCGTTCCGAGACCCCCCTCCCGCTTGCGAGTTCGGGGGCGACAGCGCCCCGCGCTGTCGAGGATGTGCCGGGGGCACATCCGACCCCGAACTGGGTTGGGGGAAGGCATGTGCGGAAGCAGCCCCCCCCATGGATAGGCCCTCCCCTAGCCCCTCCCGCAAGCGGGAGGGGGACATCGTCATCACATCACTCATCACACAACCTCTTCGACCGGCGGCATATTATGCCCCAGCAATGTCAAAACTTCGCCCGCCGCGTCGACCAGATTGGTCCCCGGCCCGAAAATCCCCTGCACGCCGGCATCGCGCAGGAACTGATAGTCCTGCGCCGGGATCACCCCGCCGGCAATCACCTTGATGTCGCTGCGTCCCGCATCGCGCAAATGCCCGATTAGCTCCGGGATCAGCGTCTTGTGCCCGGCGGCCAGCGACGACGCGCCGACCACATCGACATCCTTTTCGATGGCCAGCGCGGCGGCCTCGGCCGGCGTCTGGAACAACGGCCCCGGCACCACCTCGAAGCCCAGATCGCCAAAGGCCGAGCTCACCAGATTGGCGCCGCGGTCATGCCCGTCCTGCCCCATCTTGGCGACGAACAGCCGGGGTTTGCGCCCCTTGTGTTGCCCGATCGATTCAACGCCCTGCTTCAGCCCCAGCCACGTCGCGTCGAATTCGTGCGCCCCGCCATAGATGCCCGAGACCGGCGTCGGGTTGGTGCCGTAGCGCCCGAACACATCCTCCATCGCCGAGGAAATCTCGCCGAGCGTGGCGCGCTGCCGCGCGCATTCGACCGCCAGGGCGAGCACGTTTTCCGTCCCCCGCGCGCCTTCGCGCAGCGCATCGAGCGCCGCAACGCACTTGGCCTCGTCGCGCCCGGCCTTGGAGCGTTTGATCCGGGCGATCTGCGATTCCCGTACTGCGACGTTATCTACGTCGAGAATGTCGATCGCATCCTGCTCGGCCAGCTTGTACTTGTTGACCCCGACAATGACCTGCTCGCCTTTGTCGACGCGCGCCGCCTGCCCCGCCGCGGCTTCCTCGATCATCGCCTTGGGCCAGCCATGCGCCACCGCCTTGGCCATGCCGCCGTCCGCCTCGACGCGCTCGATAATCTCCCATGCCTTTTCGACGAGCTGGTCCGTCAAGCTCTCGACGTAATAAGAACCGCCCAGCGGGTCGACGACCTTGGTCATCCCCGTCTCTTCCTGCAGCACGATCTGCGTGTTGCGGGCGATGCGCGCGGAAAAGTCGGTCGGCAGCGCGATCGCTTCGTCCAGCGCGTTGGTGTGCAGCGATTGCGTCCCGCCCAGCATTGCTGCCATCGCCTCGATCGTCGTGCGGATCACATTGTTGTACGGATCCTGCTCGGTCAGCGACACGCCCGACGTCTGACAATGCGTGCGCAACATCTTGCTGCGCTCGTCCTTGGCGCCGAGATCGGTCATCACCCGGTGCCACAATTTGCGCGCCGCGCGCAGCTTGGCCACTTCCATGAAGAAGTTCATGCCGATCGCGAAGAAGAACGACAGCCGCCCGGCAAACGCATCGAGATCGAGCCCGCTCGCCATCGCCGCCTTGGCATATTCGCGCCCGTCGGCGATCGTGAACGCCAGCTCCTGCAGCTGCGTCGCGCCCGCTTCCTGCATGTGATAGCCGGAGATCGAGATCGAGTTGAACTTCGGCATGTGCGCCGAGGTGTAGCCGATAATGTCCGAGATGATCCGCATCGAGGGCTCGGGCGGGTAGATATACGTGTTGCGGACCATGAACTCCTTGAGGATGTCGTTCTGGATCGTCCCGTCGAGCAGATGCTGCGGCACGCCCTGCTCCTCCCCCGCGACGATGAAGAAGGCGAGGATCGGGATCACCGCGCCGTTCATCGTCATGCTCACCGACATCTTGTCGAGCGGGATGCCGTCGAACAGGATCTTCATGTCGTCGATCGTATCGATCGCCACGCCGGCCTTGCCGACGTCGCCGGTCACGCGCGGATGGTCCGAGTCATAGCCACGATGCGTCGCGAGATCGAACGCGACCGACAGCCCCTTCTGCCCCGCGGCGAGATTGCGCCGGTAGAAAGCGTTCGACGCCTCGGCAGTAGAGAATCCCGCATATTGGCGGATCGTCCACGGCCGCCCGGCATACATGCTCGCCCGCACGCCGCGCGTAAACGGCGCGAACCCGGGCAGGCCGGGATCGATATCGGCGACGTCCTCGGCGGTATAGAGCGGCTTGACGTCGATCCCCTCCGGCGTCGGCCAGGTAAGATCGCGCCCCTTCACTTCCTTGGCGGCGGCGGCCTGCCATTGCTCGAGCGTTGGCTTATCAGTCATTAAACCAGCCCAAACCCGTCACCCCAGCGAAAGCTGGGGTCTCATGCGACTCCCGTCCCACGCCATTCGCTTGAGATCCCAGCTTCCGCTGGGATGACGTGTGTTGGCAGTCGGAAGCCATCACGCGCCCTTGAACGCCGGCTTGCGCTTCTGCAAAAACGCCATCCCGCCTTCCATCGAATCCGCCGAGCCGCGCGCCGCGCGCTGGTTCTCCGCCTCGCGCAGCATCGCGGTCGGATAGTCCGCCTCCAGGGCATGGGCGAGCCCGCGCTTCATCAGCCCCAAGGCAACGGTCGGCCCCGCCGCCAGCCGCTCGGCCAGTGCGAACGCCGCGGCATCCAGCGTCTCGTCCGCTACCACCTGGTGGATCATTCCCCAGTCGAGCGCCTTGGCCGCCGGCACTTTCTCGCCCAACATCATCATCTCGGTTGCCCGCGCGCGCCCGATCAGGCGCGGCAGCATCCAGCTCGCCCCGCCATCGGGCACCAGCCCGATATTGACGAACGCCTGAAGGAAATACGCCGTCTCGCTCGCCACGCAAAAATCCGCCGCCAACGCCAGCGAACAGCCGATCCCCGCCGCCGGCCCGCGCACCGCGCTGACCACCGGCACCGCCAGATCGGCAAATGCGACCATCGTCGCATTGTAATGCTTGGTCAGCGCTACGAAGGTCGAGTTGCCCGGATCATCCGAAGCAAGCGCCCCGCCCCCGACATCCGCGCCCGAACAAAAGGCCCTGCCCGCCCCCGTCACCAGCACCGCGCGCGCACCATCCAGCGTGCCGATCGCCTCGCGCAGTTCGTCGAACAGGTGCGGCGGCGCGGCATTCAGCCGCTCCGGCCGGTTGAGCGTCAACACCAGCACATCGCCGCGCCGCTCGTGCAGGATCATCTCATAGGCCATGCGCGTGATCCTTCTTCGGGGTTTCCATCAGCTCAACCAGCAGCCCGCCGAAATCCTTCGGGTGGACGAACACGATCGGCGTGCCGTGCGCGCCGATGCGCGGTTCGCCGAGCACCGTCGCGCCCTTGGCTTTCAGCTCGGCCACCGCGGCGTTGATCTCCGGCACTTCGAAACACACATGATGCTGTCCGCCGGCCGGGTTCTTGCGCAGGAACCCCGCGATCGGCGAGCTGTCGTCATACGGCTCGATCAGCTCGATCTGCGTGTTGGGCGCGTCGATGAAACACACTTTCACGCCCTGCGCCGGCAAATCGAACGGTTCGCCGATCGCCGTCGCGCCGAGCAACGTCCGATACGTCTCGATCGACGCCGCGATCGACGGCGTCGCCACGCCGACATGATTGAGCCGTCCAAGCATCATTTCGCCGCCGCCGGCGCCGGAAACACAGGCATTTGCCCCAGCACATAGCCGCACGCCTGCAGCACCTGCCGGATCGGCGCATCGCTCGGCGGCCCGTCGAACACCGCTTCGAAGCGGAAGTTGCGGGCGTTGGTCGTCTCAACCTTGACCTGCTTGGCCCTGGCCAATTGCAGCGTCAGTGAGGTTACCGCCGCATCGTTGCTGGTGAACGCGGCGAGCGCGCGGAACTGCCAGTCATACTCATTGGCGGCGCCGTTATCGAAGCGCAGCGCCACTGCCTTCGACGCAAAGCTGCCATCGTCGCCCGCCATTTGCAGCGGTTGCTTGGCGAAGAACTGGACCGACACCAACGCCTCGGTCGCGCGATCGCATTTTACGACCAGGCGCGACGATCCGTCGCGGGCGACCGTCGATGTGCTGGTGGACGCGACCCCGCCGGCATTGCCCGTCCGCACCACCCATGGCGCGGGCGTAGGCGTGACGGACGCAGCCGGGGTCGCGGTCTGGGCAATCATGAGAAGCAGCGCGCTCATCGTTCGATCCTTGGCACGTCGCGGCCACCTGCCATGACGGCGCCTTCGATCATACCCTCAAGCCGGCTGACCCGGTCGCGCAAGTCACCATGCGCCTCTGCTAATTTGGCGAAGCGCTCGCTTTGTGCGCGCGCAGTTTCCTTCAGCACGCGGACATCGTCCTGCATCAGCAGCACCGTGCGAAGCGCCTTGAGCGCATCTCCAATGCCACTCATGCGCGCGGCACTTCGTTAGCAAGCACCGCGTCGACCACCTTGTTGGCGCGTTCAATCGCGTCGATCGTCTCACGGATATCCGCCCGCATGCGCGGCACGGCGGCTTCGACCTCGCGTGCCAGAAATGCCAGCGCTTCCTGGTCGGCCAGCTCGCCCTCGACAATATATCGTGACGATGCCTCGCGCAGGACGTGGCCCACGGATTTACCACTATTGGCGGCAAAGGAATCCAGCGCTGTTTTTTGCTCGGGTGTGGTTAAGAAAGTGACGCGTTCGGTCTGCATCGGACGACTCCTTCACATCACCTTATAATACGTTGGCCGAGCGCCTGCAATGCGCGGGCGCCGGCGACAGACAGCCCTTACAGCGGAATATTGTCGTGCTTCTTCCACGGATTTTCCAGCGCCTTGCCGCGCAGCTTGCGCAGGCCCAGCGCGATGCGCCGGCGCGTCGAATGTGGTTGGATCACCTCGTCGATAAAGCCCTTGGCGGCGGCAACGAACGGATTGGCGAAGCGCGCTTCGTACACCGCAGTCTGCTCAGCGATTTCGGCCGGGGTGCGGCCGCGGAAGATGATCTCGACCGCGCCCTTGGCGCCCATCACCGCAATCTCCGCGGTCGGCCAAGCGTAATTGAGGTCGCCACGCAGATGCTTCGAGGCCATCACGTCATACGCGCCGCCATAGGCTTTTCGCGTGATCACGGTGATCTTGGGCACGGTCGCCTCGGCATAGGCGAACAGCAATTTCGCGCCATGCTTGATGATCCCGTTCAACTCTTGTGACGTCCCCGGCAGGAAGCCCGGCACATCGACGAACGTGACGATCGGAATATCGAAACAGTCGCAGAAGCGCACGAACCGCGCCGCCTTTTTCGAAGAATTGATATCCAAACACCCGGCCAGCACCATCGGCTGGTTGGCCACGAAGCCCACGGTGCGCCCCTCGATCCGCCCGAACCCAACGATGATATTGCCCGCGTGGGTTGGTTGGACTTCGAAGAAATCACCTTCGTCGACAACCTTACGTAGCAACTCGTGCATGTCGTAGGGCTGGTTGGCGCTGGCCGGGATGAGCGTGTCGAGACTGTCCTCGATGCGGTCCCATGGATCGGACGACGGCCGCTCGGGCGCTGCTTCGCGGTTGGAGGCGGGAAGGAAGTCCACGAAGTCGCGGGCCGCGAGCAGCGCCTCGATATCGTTCTCGAAGGCCACGTCAGCAACCCCCGACTTCGTGGTATGCGTCACTGCTCCACCCAGTTCCTCCTGCGTGACGATCTCGTTGGTAACGGTCTTCACTACATCTGGGCCGGTGACGAACATGTATGACGAATCCTTCACCATGAAGATGAAGTCCGTCATCGCGGGGGAATAGACTGCGCCGCCGGCGCAGGGCCCCATGATCAGGGAAATCTGCGGCACGACGCCGCTCGCCAGCACGTTGCGCTGGAACACTTCGGCATAGCCGCCAAGCGAGGCGACGCCCTCCTGGATGCGCGCGCCGCCGCTGTCGTTGAGCCCGATCACGGGCGCGCCGACCTTCAGCGCCATATCCATGATCTTGCAGATCTTCTGCGCGTGCCGCTCGCTAAGCGACCCGCCGAACACGGTGAAATCCTGGCTGAACACGAACACCAGACGGCCGTTGATCGTGCCCGATCCGGTGACCACGCCGTCGCCGGGGATGATCTGGTCCTGCATGCCGAAATCGATGCAATTATGCTCGACATACATGTCGAGTTCCTCGAACGAATGCTCGTCGAGCAGCACCTCGAGCCGCTCGCGCGCGGTCAGCTTGCCCTTGGCGTGCTGCGCGGCGATGCGCTTCTCCCCGCCGCCCAGCCGTGCCGCGTCGCGCTTGCGTTCGAGTTCGGCAATGGTCGAGGACATAAGGGTCTCCGGTGGTGCGCCGCCTCTCTTCCCGCTCGTTGCGGGTTTTGCAAATGTGAACTTGCGAAGTTGCGAAGACCCAGCTTGCGAAGTAGGCACCGACCATGCCTCGCCCCACCCGCCTCTTCGCCGGCGAACAGCTCCGCGCCTTGCGCCAAACGGCCGGGCTGAACCAGGCGGCGATGGCCGCGCGGCTTGGCGTATCGGTCAGCTATCTCTCGCAGCTCGAAGGCGGCGTCCGTCCGCTGACCCCGGCGGTTACGGCCGCGGTCCGCCGCCATCATCCGGGGGCACTCGCCGCCCTGGATGATGCGCCCCCCGCCCTGCGCCTCGCCTCGCTGAGCCAGGCACTGGCCGACCCGCTCCTTCCCCCGCCCCCATCGGCCGACATCATCGCCCGCCTGGCGGAAGAGCGCCCCGATTTCGCGGACCGCTTTATCGCCCTGCACGGCGCCATGCGCGCGGCGGAGGAACGGCTGCAGATGGTCGAGGAACAAACGACGTCAGGCGGCGGCGGGCGCAAGCCATGGGAAGCGGTGCGCGACTGGTTTCACGATCGTGGCAATTATGTCGATGCGCTCGACCGGGCCGCGGAAACGCTGGCGTCCAGCGACGCAGCGTTCTCCCGCGAAGGCGGCAGCCCAGTCTGGGCTCCCGCCTTCGCGGGAGAACAGGATGCGCTGGCGGCGGCGTTGGCGCGTCACGGCGTGTCCATCAGCGCCACCGATCGGGCCAGCGATCCCTTAGCAGCGTTTAACGGCCACACGCTGACGCTCGACGCCACGATGCCCCCCGAAAGCCGCCGCTTCCAGATCGCGCACCGCCTCGCCGCAATCGCCTTTGCGACCGAGATCGAAGCGATCGTCGCCACCGCCGAACTCGAGGGCGACGCCGCGCGCAATCTCCTCCACATCGGCCTAGCCAACTACGCCGCCGGCGCGCTGACCATGCCCTACACCGCGTTCCGCACTGCCGCCCGCGCGACGCGCCACGATATCGATCGCCTGTGCCGTCGCTTCGGCGTCAGCTTCGAACAAGCGTGCCACCGGCTGTCTACGCTGCAACGCCCGGGCGCGGAGGGCATCCCGTTCTATTTCTGCCGCGTCGACATGGCCGGCAACATCACCAAGCGCCACAGCGCAACGCGCTTCCAGTTCGCCCGCTTCGGCGGCGCCTGCCCGTTATGGATCGTGCACGAAGCAGTGGCGATTCCCGATCGCATCGCCGTGCAGCTCGCCGAAACGCCGGACGGAGTGCGCTATGTGTCGATGGCCAAGGGTCTGGTCAAACCCTCGGGCAGCTTCACCCGCACCCCGCGGCGCTACGCCGTCACGCTGGGCTGCGAAGCGGAACATGCCGGCGATTTCGTCTATGCCGACGCGCTGGATCGCACCGCGCAGGCGACCCCGATCGGCATCTCCTGCCGGCTGTGCCCGCGCGACGATTGCGATCAGCGCGCCTTTCCGCCGGCGGACCGGGGCATCGCCGTTGATCCCGATGTCAGGGGCACAGTGCCGTACCGGGTGATCTGAGCGGCAGCGTCACCGGCCGCGGTTGACCGCGCTATTTACGCCCGGCGAGCCAGGCGAGCGCCAGCCCGGCCGCGTCGGCCGGCTTGTTGCCCTGGCACGCCGAGGTGCGCAGCGTACCGGCTGGATCGCGGACCACATAGATCAGATATTTCTCGCCCGGTCGGAGATCGGCCAGGCACGAACTGCGCGTACTGTTGACGCTGACCGAGCCCTTTAACTGCCGTTTCCAGCTACGCTCGACGTGGATCCGGTAGGCACGATCATAGGCCGATACATCCGGGGCCTCACGCACCGTGCCAAGCAACACGGCGTTGGCCTGCCGATATGCGGCGGCAGGCGTCAACCGAACGCAGCGGCAAGCCTCGGCAGCACTGGCCGAGCCGAGCCCAACCAGGCCGATGAGCAAGCTTGCGGAGCGCATGATCATCATCCTTCGATATTCGGATCATAGGGCGTTCAGGCATCGTCAGCGCCACCCAATTCGCTCGACCGCCCCATCCCGGCGGACCGCAACCATAACCTCGATCCGTACTGATATGAAGAGCGACGCTTTCGACCAGCGGCGGAGCGCCGACACCGGCGGCGGTCCGCTATGGAACCACGCCTGCCCAGCGTCCCGCGCGAATTCGCAACGACGCGCTTGCCACCGGGCGCCGGCTGCCGCCAAAAGGTTCGGCGCGCAGGGGAGAGCCGAAATGTCAGACCAGCAAACCTATCCCGTCCCGGCAGAATGGGCCGCGAACGCCAGGTTCGACGCGGCCAGTTACGAAAAACTCTACGGCCGCAGCCTCGCCGATCCCGGCAGCTTCTGGCTCGAACAGGCGCGGCGGCTCGACTGGATCAAGCGCCCCGAAATCGCCGGCGACTGGTCGTTCGACGAGAAGGATTTCCACATCAATTGGTTCGCCGACGGCAAGTTGAACGTCGCCGCCAATTGCCTCGATCGCCATCTCGCCAAGCGCGGCGAGCAGGTTGCGCTGATCTGGGAACCAGACGAACCAACTGAAAACCCACGCCGCTTCACCTATCGCGAGCTTCATGCCGAAGTATGCCGCTTCGCCAACGTCCTGAAAGCGCAAGGCGCCAAGAAGGGCGACCGGGTCACAATCTACATGCCGATGATCCCCGAAGCGGCGTTCGCCATCCTGGCCTGCGCGAGGATCGGCGCGATCCACTCCGTCGTGTTTGGCGGCTTCTCGCCCGAGGCGCTGGCCGGGCGGATCACCGATTGCGATTCGACCATTCTGGTCACCGCCGACGAGGGGCGCCGCGGCGGCAAGCGCATCCCGCTGAAAGCCAATGCCGACGCCGCAGCGGCCCGCGCGCCGGCGCTCCGGACGATGATCGTCGTGCAGGCGACCGGTGGCGCGGTGACGATGCAGGATGGGCGCGACGTCTGGTATCACGATGCCGCCGCGGAAGTGCCCGCGACCTGCCCGGCCGAGCCGATGGGCGCGGAAGACCCGTTGTTCATCCTCTACACGTCCGGCTCGACCGGCCAGCCAAAGGGCGTATTGCACAGCAGCGGTGGCTATCTTTTGTGGGTCAGCCTGACGCACGAATTATGCTTCGATTATCGCCCCGGGGACGTTTGGTGGTGCGCCGCCGACCTCGGCTGGGTCACCGGGCATAGCTATATCCTCTATGGCCCGCTGGCCAACGGCGCGACGACGCTGATGTACGAAGGCCTGCCGACCTGGCCCGACGCCAGCCGCATCTGGCAGGTCGTCGATCGCCACCAAGTGCACACGCTGTACACCGCCCCAACCGCATTGCGCGCGCTGATGAAGGAAGGCGACAGTTTCGTTCACGCCACCGATCGTTCGTCGCTGAAATTGCTCGGCACGGTGGGCGAGCCGATCAACCCCGAAGCGTGGCGCTGGTATCACGACGTGGTCGGCGACGGGCGTTGCCCGATCATCGACACCTGGTGGCAGACCGAAACCGGCGGCGCGCTGATCGCCCCTTTGCCCGGCGCGACCGACCTCAAACCCGGCAGCGCGACCAAGCCGATGCCCGGCATCGACCCGCAACTGGTCGATACCGAAGGCGATGTGCTGACCGGCGCGAACTCGGGCAATCTCGTCATTGCGCGCAGCTGGCCTGGGCAGATGCGCACCGTGTGGGGCGATCATGCGCGCTTCTTCCAGACCTATTTCAGCACGTATAAGGGCAAATATTTCACCGGCGACGGCGCGCGGCGCGATGAGGACGGCTATTGGTGGATCACCGGGCGGGTCGACGATGTGATCAACGTCAGCGGCCACCGCATGGGCACGGCGGAAGTCGAATCCGCGCTCGTGCTGCATCCCCAAGTGGCCGAGGCGGCGGTGGTCGGCATGCCGCACGACATCAAGGGCCAGGGCATCTATGCCTATGTCACGCTCAATTCCGGCGAGACCGCGAGCGACGACCTGCGCGCGGCGCTGATCAAATGGGTGCGCGCCGAAATCGGCCCGATCGCCGCGCCGGACAAGCTGCAATTCGCCCCCGGCCTGCCCAAGACGCGCTCCGGCAAGATCATGCGCCGCATCCTGCGCAAGATCGCCGAGGGTGACGTGTCGAGCCTGGGCGATACCAGCACGCTGGCCGATCCGGCGGTGGTCGATGATCTCGTGGCCAATCGGGTGGACTGATATTCGGCACGCAATTCTGCTAGGATATCAGCCGACCGCAACCGGGGAGGGTCTGCCATGTCGAACATGTATGCAGGATTGCGCCGCGCCTTTGGCGCCGATCAAGACGGCGCCGAGCACTGTGCCGATCGATTACTCAAAATCCGTGCGCGGCTGCAGCCGCTGCGCGATCGCAAGTCCGAGTCATCCTTGCTGCTCGCCACCTGGAACATCCGCGACTTCGATTCGAACAAGTTCGGCTTCGGCCCACGCCGCACCGAGAGCTTCTATTATATCGCCGAGATGATCGCTGCCTTCGATCTCGTCGCGGTGCAGGAAGTGAACGAGGATATGGACGCGCTGGATCGCGTGATGGCCATTCTCGGGCGCGAATGGACCTATATCGCCACCGACATCACCGAAGGATCGGGCGGCAATGGCGAGCGCATGGTGTTCGTCTACAATACCGAGAAGGTGTTCTTCCGTAAGGTCGCCGGCGAGATCGTGCTGCCGCAAGGGCAGTTGATCGTCGCCGAAAAGAACGTCAAGGCACCGGCCAGCATGGCGCCCGACACCGCCGTGCCGGTGACCAAGCAGGAACAGCATTTGCAATTCGCGCGCAGCCCGTTTCTTGTCGCGTTCCAGTCCGGCTGGTTCCAGTTCAGCCTGTGCACCGCACATCTCTATTATGGTGCCGCGTCCGGCGCGGCGCTCGACCAGCGCATCGCCGAGATCGAGGCGCTGGTGACGTTTTTCGCCGAGCGCCAGGACAAGGCAAGCAAACGCGCCACGGCGAAGGACCGTCCGGTAGAGAATTACATCATCCTGGGCGATTTCAACGTCGTCAGCCCCGAACACAAGACGATGCAGGCGCTGAAATCGAACGGCTTCGTCGTGCCGCCGGAGATTGACGGCAAGAAGGTGCGCAAGCTCGGCCAGCATTTCTACGATCAGATCGCGGTGCGTGTAAAGGATGCGCGGTTCAAGGTGCTGGGCGGCGGCATGGTCGACATCTTCGAGGATGTGTTCACCGATGCCGATCTGGCGCTTTATGCCGAGGCGCTGCCCAAGAAGGATCTGGAAAAGGATTCCACCGCCAAGGCCAAGACGCCCGAGGCGCTCTACAAGAAATGGCGCACCTGGCAGATGTCCGATCATCATCCGCTGTGGATCGAGATCGCCACCGATTTCAGCGACCAGTATCTGGGCAGCATCGTCAGCGGCGCGGCGGACGTGGTCAAGCCGCCCAAGTAGCGCTGTCGCGCCGATCTTTGGCGATTGCTCAGGCCCTGCCCTACCGCTACATTACGGCAATACACTAATTGAGGGACATCCATGCGTATCTCCACCGCCGTCCGCTTATCCACCGCAATCCTGGCGCTGGCCGCCGCCGCGCCGGTCCTGTCGCAGGACAAGGCCGGACCGACCTACGGCACGTTCGGCGTCGATCTGACCGCGCAGAAGAAGGACGTGAAGCCGGGCGACGATTTCTGGACCTTCGCCAATGGCGGCTGGGATGCGCGCACCGCGATCGCCGCGGACCGTACTTCGGCCGGCTCCAGCGTGATCCTGGTCGATCAGGCGGAATTGCAGGTCCAGGCGATCATCAAGGATGCGGTGCGCGATCCCGCCGCGACCGGCCCGGGCGCCAAGCAGATCGGCGATCTCTATGCCGGGTTCATGGACGAGAGCGGCATCGAGCGGCGCGGCGCGGCGCCGCTGAAACCCTATTTCGCGACGATCGATGCGGCCAATGACAAAGCCAAGCTGCAGACCTTGTTCGCCACCGTCGGCTATGCCAGCCCGGTCGAAGTCGGCCAGTTGCCCGATCCCGCCGACCCGACCAAATATACCGTCGCGGTCAGCCAGGGCAGCCTCGGCATGGGCGGGCGCGATTATTATCTGCTGCCGGGCGCGAAATACGACACGTATCGGGCGGCGTATCGCACCTATGTCACGCAGGTCCTGACGCTGTCGGGCGTGGCCGATGCCGCGGCCAAGGCGGACAAGATCATCGCGCTCGAAACGGCCATGGCCAAGGTACAATGGTCGCCCGAGCAGCAGCGCAATCTGATGGAAATGCTCAAGCCGATGGATGCCGCCAAGCGCCAGGCGCTGGCGCCGGAATTCGATTGGCCGATGCTGCTCAAGACCGCCGGCTATGGCGACTATCCGATCGTCATCATGGCGACCTCGACCGCGCTGACCGAGCTTGGCAAGATCTACGCTGCGACGCCGGTCTCGACTTGGCAGGACTGGATGAAGTTCCGCTTTGCCGCGGCCAATGCCGGCGTGCTGCCCAAGGCGATCGACGACGCGACCTTCGCCTTTTACGGCAAGACGCTCAACGACCAGCCGACGCAGCGCGCGCGCTGGAAGCGCGGCATCGCCTTGGTCAACGGGGTAATGGGCGAGGCGATCGGCGAGATCTACGTCAAGCGCCACTATCCGCCGGAAAGCGACGCCAAGATGGCCGAGTTGATCGCCAATCTGCGCGCCGCCTACCAGCAGCGCATCGAGGCCAATAGCTGGATGGACGACAAGACCAAGGCGCAGGCTTTGGCCAAGCTCGCCGCGTTCGATCCGCGCATCGGCCATCCGACCAAATATATCGATTATTCGAGCCTCAAGATCGTGCGCGACGATCCGGTCGGCAACGCCATGCGCGCCGGCGAATTCCAGCATCAGCTGGATCTGTCGCGGCTGGCCAAGCCGGTCGATCGCACTTTGTGGGACATGACCCCGCAGACCGTGAATGCCTATTACAACCCGCTGGCCAACCAGATCACCTTCCCCGCCGCGATCCTGCAGCCGCCCTATTTCGATCCCAAGGCCGATGCGGCGGTCAATTACGGCGCGATCGGCGCGATCATCGGCCACGAAATGGGCCATGGCTTCGACGATCAGGGCAGCCAGTTCGGCGCTACCGGCAAATTCGAGAATTGGTGGACGCCGGAAGCACGCAAGACGTTCAGCGAGCGCACCGCGGCGCTGGCCAAGCAATATGACGGCTATGAGCCGATCCCCGGCACCAAGATCAACGGCAAGCTGACGCTGGGCGAGAATATCGGCGATCTCGGCGGGGTCGAGACGGCTTACGCCGCGTACCAGCAATATCAGGCCAAGCACGGCAAGGCGCCGGTGATCGGCGGCTTGACCGGCGACCAGCGCTTCTTCCTGGCCTATGCCCAGGCCTGGCAGAGCAAGCTGCGCGAAGGCGCCGCCCGCGCGCGGCTGCTGACCGATCCACATTCGCCGCCGTTCTACCGCGTCAACGGCATCGTGCGGAACGTGGATGCCTGGTACACCGCGTTCAACGTGAAACCGGGCGACAAGCTGTATCTCGCGCCGAGCGAGCGCGTGCACATTTGGTAGCAGTCTCCGCTCTTCCCCGGCGCGCGCCGGGGAAGAGCGATATTGCGGTAGCGCTTAAGCCGCGGCCGCCTCGCTCGCCGCCTTGGCGTAGATGCTGTTGATCGGCCGCGACATCACGCGCCCCACCATCGGCTCGAAAAATTCCAGCGGTGCGCTGTCATAATTCGGGTCGAACGCCGACTGATCGTATTTCTCGCAGAATTCCGCGCACGCCTCGAAATGTGGATGGCCACGGTAATTCTCGCGCAGGTCGCGATCGCCGCCGATATAATGGAAGAAATAATAGCCCTGGAACACGCCATGCGTGTTGGCGATCCAGTGCACTTCCTCCGACACGAACGGGCGCAGCATCGCCGCGCCGATCTCGGGATGATTGAAGCTGCCGAGCGTGTCGCCGATATCATGCAGCAGCGCCATCACGACATAGGCCTCATCACGGCCGTCGCGATAAGCACGCGTGGCCGTCTGCAGCGAATGTTCGAGTCGATCGACCGGGAAGCCGCCATAATCCCCGTCGAGCAATTTAAGGTGCGTGAGCACGCGGCTGGGCAGTTTCTTCGAAAATTCCATGAAATGACCGCTGATCAGGCTCCAGTCCTGCTGGGTGCCCTCGGTCATGGCGGTGAACTGTGCCCGGTCTTGCGGTGCGTTCATGTCTCTCTCCTAACGCTGCCAACATAGCGCGCTTTGCGCTGCCTTGTCAGTCCCTGTAAGGCCTGAGCGATGGTCACCCCCACTCTGCCCGTACGCGCGCTCAAGAAGCCCGACATTTTCTCGCGGCCGTTCTTCGAAGAAAAGAGCCGTGCCTTCTGGACGCTGCAGGCGGCCGGATGGAGCGGCTATCTGCTGTTGCGCAGCGTCTCCAGCATCTCCAACGGGCCCTCGCTCGACGTGCTGATCCCGGTGATCATCGAATCGATCGTCGGCTATTGCATCACGCTGCTGCTCTCTACGTTGTACGGTTATTATCGCGGGCTACCGCGGATCAGCGGGATCCTGCTGACCATCATCACGCTGGCGGCGGCGACCCTGCTCTATTCGGTGCTCAATGCCTTCTCCTTCTCGTTCATCAAGCTCGACAATCCCGGGCTGAATCTGAACCTCGTATTGGGCACGATCTTCCTCAGTTTCACCGTGTTGTCCGGCTGGTCGGCGCTCTATTTCGGGATCAATTTCTACCTCATCGTCGAGGATCAGATCGACCAGCTCGAGACATTGGGCAACCAGGCCAGCTCGGCGCAGCTGGCCATGCTGCGCTATCAGCTCAATCCGCATTTCCTGTTCAATACGCTGAACTCGATTTCGACCTTGGTGCTGCTCAAGCAGACCGAGCGGGCCAACACCATGCTCAGCCGGCTGTCATCCTTCCTGCGCTACACGTTGGCCAACGAGGCCACGGCGAACGTGACGCTGGCCCAAGAGGTGGAGACGCTGAAACTGTATCTGGAAATCGAGAAGATGCGCTTCGAGGAGCGGCTGCGCCCGGTATTCGACATCGATACGCGCGTCGAACGGGCGCGTTTGCCGTCGCTTTTGCTCCAGCCGTTGGTCGAGAACGCGATCAAATATGCCGTCACGCCCAAGGAGGACGGCGCGGAAATCCGCGTTTCCGCGCGGCTCGCCGGAGATCGCGTGCAGATCGCCGTATCCGATACCGGTCCGGGCTTGCATGAAATGAAAGCACGTCCAAGCCTTTCAACCGGGGTCGGGCTTGCCAATATTAGAGAACGCCTGGCGCAGGCGTTCGGGCCTGACCACAGCTTCGAAGCGAGAAGCCGGCCGGAAGGCGGGTTCGAAGTCGAGATCGAAATTCCGTTCCAGCTCGACGATGCGTCGAGAGGATTGGCAAGAGAGGTTGCATGACGATTAGAACGATTTTGGTGGATGACGAGTCGCTGGCGATCCAGGGCTTGGAGCTCCGCCTCGCCGCGCACGAGGATGTCGAGATCATCGATCGCTGCCAGAATGGCCGCGAGGCGATCCGCAGCATCAAGACGCACAAGCCCGATCTGGTCTTCCTCGACATCCAGATGCCCGGCTTCGACGGCTTCTCCGTCGTGCAGGGGCTGATGGAAGTCGAGCCGCCATTGTTCGTGTTCGTCACCGCCTATAGCGATCACGCGCTGAAGGCGTTCGAGGCGCAGGCGGTGGATTATTTGCTCAAGCCGGTCGAGGAATCGCGGCTCGCCGATACGCTGGACCGCGTGCGGCAGCGGCTTACCGAGAAGCGCGGCGTGGAGGAAGTCGATCGGCTGAAGGAAGTGCTGGCCGAGGTTTCCCCCGATAGCGTGACCGAGTTCGCCGACGGCGGCGAAGTCTCGTCCAACCGTTTCGAGAAGCTCATTAACATCAAGGATCGCGGGCAGATTTTCCGCGTCGATGTCGACACGATCGAGCGCATCGATGCGGCCGGCGATTACATGTGCATCTATACCGGCGACAACACCCTGATCCTGCGCGAGACGATGAAGGATCTGGAGAAACGGCTCGATCCGCGCCGCTTCCAGCGCGTGCACCGTTCAACCATCGTCAATCTTGACCTGGTCAAGGAAGTGAAGCCGCACACCAATGGCGAATGCTTCCTGGTGCTGCAGTCGAACGCCCAGGTGAAGGTATCCCGCAGCTACCGCGACGTGGTTGCGCGGTTCGTCCACTGAGGCTTAGCTGCCAGATATCGGCGCTTCCCCGGCGAAGGCCGGGGCCCAGTGGCGACGGTGGATGTAACGGAGCGCAGCGGCAGTTATCTTCTGTTCCGCGACTGGGCCCCGGCCTTCGCCGGGGAAGCGCGCTATACGGTTAGGCTTCGGGCTCAGCCTCAACCGGTGCATCGCCATCAGCGGCGCGCTCGTACCAGGCCTCGACCGGGCCGCTATATTTGATCGTCAGCGGGTTGCCCTTGCGATCGACCTTCTTGCCGAGCGCAACGCGGATCCAGCCTTCGGACAGGCAATATTCCTCGACGTCGTGGCGCTCGCGCTCCTTAAAGCGGATGCCGATGCCGCGCGACAATTTCTCTTCATCGAAGAATGGGCTGCGCGGGTTGGAGGACAGGCGGTCTGGGGGCGTATCGGTCATGGCCGAGCCTTTGGCGTAAAACGCCCGCGAATGCCAGACACGAAAACGGCGCCGGATCGCTCCGACGCCGCTTCGTGTGGGTGATCAGCTCAGTAGCAAACGCGGACCCGCACCGGTTGCCCATAATAGGGATCCCAGCGGCGCTCGACCCGGCAGCCGCCATAGCCACGCCCGCGATAGCGCTGCGCGTAATAGCCGTCATTGGGGTAGTAACCGCGCTGCTGGTAATAATTGTAATCGTAGTTCCGCGGATAGCCGCGATCGCGATAATAGCCATCGCGATAGCGATCGCGCCCGTTCGAGGCGATCGCCGCGCCGATCGCCAGACCGGCAATGCCGGCGACGATCGCCGTGCCGGTGCGATCGTTGCCACGATCCCAACCACGGCCATAATGGCCGCCATAGCCACCGCGATAACGCTGCGCATCGGCCGGGGCGGCCGCAGTCAGGGCCGTGGCGGCGAGGGCGATGCCGAGACCCGCTTTCTTCATCACGCTGTTCATGTTCATACTCCTCATGCCAGCAAGCCCTGGTTCGTGCGAGGCCCGATAAACGCGTGACCTGCCGAGCTTGTTTCAACGAGGTAGACGAGTCGGCCTGAACCGGCGTGGAATGCGGCATTTATGGAGTGTTCAGGTGGGCGGCGCGGCGCCGCACCATCTCGTGGCGGCCAAGCTGCGGCCTATTGGCCCAATTGGCGCACCGTTGCGTCGCTTCCCTGCCCGGCGGCCACTGCCATCGCCGAGCGTCCCGCGGCATCGACCAAGGTGCGATCGGCCCCTGCGGCGAGCAGCATGTCGATCTGCTTGGTGCGCGCAAACAATGCGGCCATCATCAGCGCAGTCTGCCCCGCCTTGTTGGGTACATTGATGTCGCACCCGGCCTTCAACAGGCGCGCCGCGATCGCGTCATCGCCCTTGAACGCGACGCCCATCTGCGCGGTATTGCCCTGATCGCGATCGGGCAGGCAGGCATCCGCCCCAGCCGCGATCAGCGCCTCGACCGTGTCGGGATGGGCATTATAGGCCGCCAGGATCAGCGGGGTAAAGCCGCGCGTCTCCCGCGCATTGACGTCTGCGCCAGCCTTGACCAGCGGCCCGATCAAGTCGGTACGGCCTAGCTTGGCGGCTTCGAACAGCAGCTCCTGGCGCCGCTCGGGCGAGGGAAGCGCGGTGGCCGCGGGAGCGGGCGACGCCTGAACCGGCGCCGAGGCCAGCAGCGCCGCGAAAAGATAAGACAGCATGGTCGTTCCTCGAAAAGCGGCCGGACCCCCACGGGGATCCGGCCGATCGATCAGCGTGTCGCCAGCTTGGCGTTGGCGGCGCGATATTGCGCGACGGCGCGCGTAACGTCTGCAAGCGGCACGTTGGTCGCCTGAGCGAGCCGCGTGCCATAGTCCTTATCGGCCTGGTAGAAATAGCTGACCATGATCGTCTTGGTCCGCGCCGACGTGACGACGTTCAGATCGCCCGCCAGATTGGCGATCAGATCCGCTTTGTCCGCCGCCGACAACGCACGGTAGAATTTCCCCGGCTGGTCGAAATTGTCCGTCTTGGAGATCGGCTTGACGTCGGCCATGCCAGAGACCGCATAGCTCGACTGGCGATACTGCGCGTCGGTGATCTTCTCGGCGGTCTGCGCCGGGAAATAGTTCACGTCCGCCTTCCGCTCGTCATGGTTGAGCTGGCCATCCTGGTTGTTGTTGACCACCGCTACCAGCGGACGGTTGACCGGCAACGACTGCACGTTGGCGCCGATGCGATAGCGCTGCGTGTCGGCATAGGAGAACAGCCGGCCCTGCAGCATGCGATCCGGCGACGGCTCGATCCCCGGCACCATGTTCGACGGGGCGAACGCTGACTGCTCGGTATATTCGAAGAAATTGTCGGGCACCTTGTTCAGCACCATTTCGCCGACCTTCTTGAACGGCACGCCGAGCCATTCCTTGGTGTCGTCGAACGGGTTGTAGCTGAGCTTGGCGAACTCCGACGGCTTCATCGTCTGCACCATCAGGTCCCAAGCCGGGAAATTGCCGGCGGCAATTTCGGTATAGAGATCGTCAGTCAGATAGTTGAACGGGGCTTTCGAGGCGGCATCGCCGTTCAGGTTCTTGACGCCCTGGCGGCTGATCCAGCGGAATTTGGCGAACACCGTATCGCCATTCTTGTCGACCAGCTTGAACGCATGGACGCCGTTGCCGTCCATCGTCCGGTAGGACGCCGGCGTGCCGAGGTTCGAATAGACATGGGTCAGCATGTTGGTCGCCTCGGGCGTCACCGAGAAGAAGTCGAACACCCGGTTGGGGTCCTGCTTATTGGTGATCGGCGAGGGCTTGAGCGAATGGATCATGTCCGGAAACTGGATCGCGTCGCGGATGAAGAAGACCGGCAGATTGTTGCCCACCAGATCCCAATTGCCCTGATCGGTGTAGAATTTCACCGCAAAGCCACGCGGATCGCGCAGGCCCTCAGGGCTGCCCGAGGGATGGATGACGGTCGAAAAGCGTACGAAGGTCGGCGTCTGCTTGCCGGCAACGAACAGCGACGCACGCGTGATATCGCCGAGATCGGCAGAGGCGGTGAACACGCCGATCGCGCCGGTGCCACGGGCATGAACCACGCGCTCGGGGATGCGCTCGCGGTCGAAGCGGGCGAGCTTCTCGAGCAGGTGGCTGTCTTCAAGCAGCACGGGGCCGAGATCGCCGACGGTCTTCGAATTGCGGTTCTCACCGATGGGCGCGCCATTGTCGCGGGTGAAGTGCGGCGCGGCGGCAGTGCCGGCATTGCCGTTTGCATCGACCGTACCGGGCACACCGGCCTGCGCGGCCATGGACTTGCTGGCGGGCAATGGTTGGGCGATCGTGGTCATGCGCGTTTCGACCTGGGTCGAGGCGGAGCTCTGTGCGTGCGCGGCGAGCGGCAGCGCCAGCGCGGTCATCGTGCCCAGAACAGAGCAAGTGTGTCGTTTAAGCATATCGGTTCCCCTTAGAGCTGCACCCCGTGCGGGGCGCTGCTGCATGCCGTGATGGCTGCAAGGGGCAGTCTGTGGCCGATGGGGGGATTTTTACTAAGTGATCTATCTCACTTACGGCCAATGCCTCACTCGATCACGGGCATGGGCGACAGGATGACGGGAGAGCCGCGCGCAGATGCGGCGCCACGCTGACCACCAACATGCAATAACGGCGCGGCAAAGCCGCGCCGTCTTCGAGTGTCGAGCTTGGGGGCAATTACCCCTGCTTCGCGCGGCTCGCTCGCTTGCGCTCGTTGGCATCCAGGAAGCGCTTGCGCAGGCGGATCGACTTCGGCGTCACTTCGACCATCTCGTCATCGTCGATATAGGCGATCGCCTGCTCCAGCGTCATCTTCTTCGGCGGGGTCAGGCGCACCGTGTCGTCCTTGCCGCTGACCCGGAAGTTGGTCAGCGCCTTGGTCTTCATCGGATTGACTTCCATGTCCTCCGGCTTGGCGTTCTCGCCGACGACCATGCCTTCGTACAGCGTCTCGCCATGCCCGACGAACAGGATGCCGCGCTCCTCGAGCGGACCCAGCGCATAGGTGTTGGCTTCGCCCGAGCCGTTCGAGATCAGCACGCCGTTCTTGCGGCCCTCGATATTGCCCTTGAACGCGTCATATTTCTCGAACAGCCGGTTCATGATGCCGGTGCCGCGCGTGTCCGACAGGAACTCGCCGTGATAGCCGATCATCCCGCGGCTGGGCGCGGAGAAGGTGATGCGCGTCTTGCCGCCGACCGATGGCCGCATGTCGGTCATCTCGGCCTTGCGGATGTTCATCTTCTCGACGACCGTGCCGGAATGCTCCTCGTCCACGTCGATGATGACGGTTTCGTACGGCTCGGTCTTCTTGCCATTCTCGTCTTCGCCGAACAGCACGCGCGGGCGGCTGATGCCGAGTTCGAAGCCTTCGCGGCGCATCGTCTCGATCAGCACGCCGAGCTGAAGCTCACCGCGGCCGGCGACTTCGAAGCTGTCCTTGTCGGCCGCCTCGGTGACCTTCACGGCGACGTTCGATTCGGCTTCGCGGAACAGGCGCTCGCGGATCATGCGGCTGGTCACCTTGGTGCCTTCGCGGCCGGCCATCGGCGAATCGTTGACCGCGAAACGCATCGACAGCGTCGGCGGATCGATCGGCTGGGCGTGGAGCGGCTCGGTGACGGTGATGTCGGCGATCGTGTCGGCGACGGTGGCGACCGACAGGCCGGCCAAGCTGATGATGTCGCCTGCCTTGGCTTCATCGACCGGCACACGATCGAGCCCGCGGAACGACATGATCTTGGACGCGCGACCGGTCTCGATGATCTTGCCGTCGTTATCGAGCGCGTGGATCGCCTGATTGGTCTTCACCACGCCCGAATTGACCCGGCCGGTGAGGATGCGGCCGAGGAAGGGATCGCGATCGAGCAACGTCACGAGGAAGGTGAACGGCACGCCGGCGACTTCCACCGCGGGTGGCGGCACGTGGCTGACGATCGTTTCGAACATCGGGATCAGCGTGCCCTCGCGCGCGTCCATGTCGGTCGAGGCATAGCCGTTGCGGCCCGAGGCGTAGAGGACGGGGAAATCGAGCTGCTCGTCATTTGCGTCGAGCGACACGAACAGATCGAACACTTCGTCGAGCACTTCCTGGATGCGGGCATCGGCGCGATCGACCTTGTTGACGACGACGATCGGCTTGAGGCCGAGCGCCAGCGCCTTGCCGGTGACGAACTTGGTCTGCGGCATGGCGCCTTCCGACGAATCGACCAGCAGCACGACGCCGTCGACCATCGACAGGATGCGCTCCACTTCGCCGCCGAAATCGGCGTGGCCGGGCGTGTCGACGATGTTGATGCGGATGCTCTCGCTCTCACCCGGCGGCGTCCAATCGACCGAGGTCGGCTTGGCGAGAATGGTGATGCCACGTTCTTTTTCGAGATCGTTGGAATCCATCGCGCGCTCTTCGATGCGCTGGTTGTCGCGGAACGTGCCGGACTGACGGAACAGCTGATCGACGAGGGTCGTTTTGCCGTGATCGACGTGCGCGATGATCGCCACATTGCGGAGGGCCATGAGTATATCCGGTGCTTTAGCTTGGGGAATGATTAGCGCGCGCCCCTAGCCTACTTGTCGCAGCGCAACAAGGGCGGGGGCAAACAAGAAGGCCGCGCTGGCGAGGACATCAATGCCTGCCCAGCCTTGGTTCGGCAATTATGCCGCTCGATTCCGCTCCGCGATGTTCTCCCGCGAACGCGGGAGCCCAGGGTCGCAAGCGCTAGCTTTTGTGGCCCCTGGGCTCCCGCTTTCGCGGGGGAACAGTGAGAGGATGCCTTGGCGTCCTGCCGGAAGGTCAGAACTTGGCGCCGAGTTCCACACCGTAGAAGCGCGGCTCGCCGGCGATATAGGTTGCGGTGCCGAAGCTGCCGCCGGTGTTGCCGGCGTCGATCAGGTAGCGCTCGTTGGTCAGGTTGCGGGCGAAGCCGCCGATCCGGTAGCGCCCTTGCGCGAATTCCACGCCGGCACGCACGTTGACGAGCGTGTAGCCCTTCTGGCTGATCGCTTCGGTATTGGGGAGTTCGAAGAACACCTTGCTCTGATAGGTCGCCGAAGGGACCGCGTAGAACGACGTGCTGTCGTTCAGCGGCACCCGGACGTTGATGCCGCCCGATGCGGTAAATTCGGGCTGCAGGCGGAAGCGATCGCCCGAATAGGCGCCGAAGGCCGGGTCTTCGTTCAGCTTGCCGTCGATATAGGCAAAGCTGCCAAACAGGGATGCGATCTTGCCGAGCCGCAGATTGCCTTCCGCCTCGACGCCCAGGTTCTTGGCATCGGCACTGCGTACCTCCGCACCACTGGCCGTGGTGACGGAGAATTGGAAGCCGTCATATTGCTGGTAGAACACGCCAAGCGAGCCCGAGAACGGGCCGGCGCTGCCCTTGATCCCGGCTTCATAGTTCCACACGATCTCGTTAGGCACGATCTGCAACCCCACGATCTGACCGCCGGGGCTCGCCACGGACCCCAGCTGGACGACCGGCGAGCGGCGGCCTTTGCTGATCGTGCCATAGACGTTCACCGCGTCGGTGATGCGGTACAACAGGTTGAAGCGCGGCAGGATGGCGGCGAAGCTGCGTTCCGCCTCTACCTTGCGGCCGCCGGTGCTGACGATCGGCAGCAGCGCGACGTTGCGGCCGAGCAGCGCGGCAACGAGCTGGGAATTGGGCTGCACCGAGCTGTAGCCCGCCTGGCGATTCTCTATCAGGACGCGTGCGCCTGCGGTGAGTTCGAGCGCCGGCACCGGCGTCCAGGTGGCATCGGCGAACACCGAATAGGTGTCGTTATTGCCGTAATTGGTATATTCCGAGGCATAGGGCACCTGGGTCCGCGCACCGGCGGTGAGCAGGGCGGTGGCGCGTGCCGCGGTGACGGTGCCATTGGGCGCAACGCAGCCGGTGATGCCGAGTGCCGCGAGCTGGCCGGTACAGGCCAGATAGGTACCTTCTTCGGTCGAGAAGGGCACGCGCTGGTAGCCGTTCTCGAAGAAGGCGTTCCAGCCGAACGAGGCGCGCAATTTGTCGCCGGTGAAGTTGAAGCGGCCCTCATGGCTCCATTGGTCGCCCTTGGCGTCCTCGGCGAATTCGAGGAACCAGGCCGGGCCGCCATCGGCATCGAACACTTCATTGGCGTCGAAGCGGCGATAGCCGTTGACCGTGGTAAAGGTAACACCGGGTGCGAGATCGACCGAGACGGTCAGGTTCGCATCGTACACGTTGCGCTTGAGGCCGAGCTTGCTGTCGCCCAGCACCTGCTTGCTGAACGGCGAGCCGGACAGCTCGGCATAGCCATAATCGCCGTTCGCGCCGCCTGTCGGCACCAGATTGCGCGACTTGAACGCGGTACCCGGGTTGCGCTGGCCGTCATAGGTCAGGACCAGATCGGCAGTGACGCTGTCCGATGGCGCGAAGTGCAGCGAGCCGCGAATGCCGCGCTGATCCTGGCCATTGAGATCGTCCTGATCGGTCCTGCCCTGGTTCTGGTTGGCGCGATCGGGATCGCCGGCGATATTGCGGACATAGCCGTCGCGATATTTGTAGGCGAAGGCAAGGCGCCCGGAGAGCACGTCATTGCCGGCGTTGAGGAAGCCCGATACCTGCGTGCGGTTGTAGTTGCCGTATGAGGCGGTAATCCCGCCCGACGTGCCGGCCTCAGGCTTGGCCGAGATGATCGACACCGCGCCGACCGCCGAGGCCGTGCCGAACAGGGTCGCCTGCGGGCCCTTCACGACCTCGATCCGCTCGAGATCGTACAGATCCTGGTACGCGCCGCGCGAGCGCGAGATGTCCACGCCGTTATAATATAGCGTGACGCGCGCGCCCTGCTGCGACGAGCCGTTGTCCGAGGTGATGCCGCGGATCACGAAACCGGGATTGTTGGCGCTCTGCTCCTGAATACGCAGGCCCGGAATGTACATCGCCACTTCGGTGAGCGAATTGACGCCCAATTCGGCCATGCGCGCGCCGGTCACTGCGGTGACGGTCAGCGGCACATCCTGAATGCGCTGTTCGCGCTTCTGCGCGGTGACGACGATCTCTTCGCTGCCGCTGTCGGCCTGGTCCGCCTGGACATCGGCTTGCGCCATCGCGACGTTGGACGTGCAGGCGAGCAGCGCGGCAATGCTGCCGCGAACGAAAAGCTTGGTCATGGAATCCCCTTTGATTGCTGCGCCGCAGCTAAGCAGAGACCATTGCGGATTCGCGTACGTTCGATGTGATTTTCATGACAGTTGACGTGCATTTGCACGTTTTTCCGTATTATCCATATAACACACTTGAACGCGCGGCCGTTCGCGCCCAAAATCGAGCCTACTTCTGGAGATCCTGACGATGGCGACCGCTTCCGAGACCGCGACTGCAGAACAGAGCCTGGTGCTGACCCCGCCCGATCCGGTGCCGGTCGTAACGGCCGAAAAGGCCGTGGGGCTGGTGCCGGTCGACGATGCCAAGCGCAGCGAGTTGCAAAAGCGCGTCGACACATTCATCGAGGATCTCGTCGCGCAGGATGTGAACTCGCCCGAATTCGGTAAGCGCGTCGATGCGATCAGCGCGATGGGGCAGAAGGAGATTCGCGAGGCCGCCGGGCAATCGAACCGCTTCCTCGATCGCCCGACGCGGGCGATGGATCAGGAAACCGGCGTGGGCAAGGATCTGGCCGAGCTGCGCCGCACGGTCGAGGATCTCGATCCGGGCAAGCGCGGCAATTTGACCGCGCCGAAGAAGCTGTTCGGGCTGATCCCGTTCGGCGGCGGCCTGCGCAACTATTTCGACAGCTACAAATCCTCGCAGACGCACATCGCCTCGATCCTGAAATCGCTGACCAGTGGCAAGGACGAGCTGCTGATGGACAATGCCGCGATCGACGTGGAGCGCGCCAATCTGTGGAGCGCGATGGGGCGGCTGGAGCAGATGATCGTCCTCTCCAGGGAGATGGACGCGAAGCTGGAGGACAAAGCCAACGAGCTCGATCATAGCGATCCCGCCAAGGCAAAGGCGATCCGCGAAAGCGCGCTCTTCTATGTCCGCCAGCGCACGCAGGATTTGCTGACGCAGATGGCGGTGACGGTGCAGGGCTATCTCGCACTCGATCTTGTCAAGAAAAACAATGTCGAGCTGGTCAAAGGGGTCGATCGCGCCTCGACTACCACCGTCTCGGCCTTGCGCACCGCGGTGACGGTGGCGCAGGCGCTGACCAACCAGCGACTGGTGCTCGAGCAGATCACCGCGCTCAACACGACGACCGCGAACATCATCGATTCGACCGGCAAGCTGCTGCGCAGCCAGACCGCCACGATCCACGAGCAAGCGGCCAGCGCGACGATCCCGATCGAAGTGCTGCAGCGCGCCTTCCAGAATATCTACGACACGATGGACGCGATCGACACGTTCAAGCTGAAGGCGCTCGACAGCATGAAGACCACGGTCAACACGCTCGGCAACGAGGTCGAGAAATCGCGCGGCTATATCGCACGGGCCGAAGGCGCGACGCAGAATGCCGGCGCCGGCGCCGAAACGTTCAAGCTGGAGGCGCTGTGAGGTGACGGATGTCGATCGCCAGATCGCGCGCAGCACCGAATATCTCGATCGCACGCGCGAGCGGGCCGCCTCGCTGAGCGCCAGACGGCGCAAGCGCCAGGGCACGCAGATCATGACGCGGCTTGGCCGGATCGCGGCGGCGGATACGGCGATCCTCGTCGCCGCTCTGGTCGTCGGCTGGATCATACCGCTCGGCATTGGCGGCGCGATGCTGGTGATGGCGGCGCTGATCGCGGCGACGTTGATCCTGGCGATCTTCCCGCTGACTCCCGAGGTCAAGCCGGAGGCGCTGGCGCAGGTGCCGCTCAAGGCCCTGCCGCTCAAGACCGAGCAATGGCTGGAGACGCAGCGCCCGGCCCTGCCGGCGCCGGCGCAAAATCTGATCGACGGGATCGGCGTGCGCCTCGAAGGACTGGCGCCACAATTGGCCACGTTGGACGAGCGCGAGCCGGCAGCAGCGGAAGTGCGCAAACTAGTCGGCGAGCAATTGCCCGAATTGCTCAAGGGCTATGCGCGAGTGCCCGCCGCGCTGCGTGGTGTCGAACGCAACGGAAAGACGCCTAACGCGCAACTGGCCGATGGACTGAAAGTGATCGACGAGCAGATCGCCGGCATGTCGGCGCAGCTGGCCGAAGGTGATCTCAACCTTCTCGCGACGCGAGGGCGCTATCTCGAGATCAAGTATCGCGAAGACGGCTTGGGCACTTGATTCCTCCCCGGCACGGGGAGGTGGCAGCCTCAGGCTGACGGAGGGGGCGGGCCGGCAACGTTCCGCTTGGGGAAGTCCCCCTCCACCATTCGCTGAAAAAGCGAATGGTCCCCCTCCCCGTTCCGGGGAGGAGTTAGAGCGGCTGTCCGTCAGGCGACCACCGCCGGCCAAGCCGCCATCGTGCTATCGACGATCCGCAACAATTTTTCCCGCCCTGCCCCGTCCTTGGCCAAGGTCGACATGCCCTGCACGACCGCCATGACATGCCCCGCCAACATCTCCGCGTCGCTGTCCTGGGGCAAACGCCGCTCCGCCACGTCGCGCTCGATGCGGGCGCGCAGCAGCGCCTCGATCTCGCGGCGGATCGCGGCGAGTGCATCGCGCACGTCCGCCGCCGCCGCCGAACTGCTGACGATCGCACTGGCCAGCAGGCAGCCGGGCGGCGTCTCCTCACCGGTATCGCCGATTGCCGCGGCGGTGAGCAGGTCGCGCGCCGCCTGGCGCGCGCTCGGCGCGGCGGCGATCAGCGCGGGCACCGCGTCGCCGCCGCCCAGGTAGCGATCGACCGCTTCGTGAAACAGGCGGCGTTTGTCGCCGAACGCGGCATACAGGCTCGGCGGGGTGATGCGCATCGCGCGGGTCAGTTCGGCGATCGAGGTCGCTTCATAACCGTGCCGCCAGAACAGATGCATCGCCGCATCAAGCGCCGCCACGCGATCGAACGATAATGGCCGGCCGGTGCGCGGGCGCTCGACCACTGGGTCCGACAGTAAATTTAATTTCATAGCGATCGATATATAACGATTGACCTTCGGCGGCAATGGGCCGAAAGGGCTTCCATATCGATCACTACGGAAGCATCGTCATGGCCCTTACCGATTATCGCACGCTCGGCCGCTCCGGCCTGGTGGTCAGCCCGTTGGCGCTGGGCACGATGACCTTCGGGGTCGCGCGCTGGGGGATGGAGCAGCCGGCGGCGGCGGCAGTGTTCGACGCCTATGTCGAAGCGGGCGGCAATCTCGTCGATACCGCCGACGTCTATGCCGGCGGGCGCGGCGAGGAGATGCTCGGCGCGATCATCGCCGAGCGCGGGCTGCGCGACAGCCTGATCGTGGCGACCAAATCGGGCTTCGCCGCGGGCCAGGGTCCGCACGCCGGGGGCAATGGCGCCAAGCATGTCCATGCTGCGCTGGAGGGATCGCTGCGGCGACTGCGGACCGATTATATCGATCTCTATTGGGTGCATGTATGGGATTCGGTGACGCCGCCGGAAGAATTGCTCGAGACGATGACCGCGCTCGTGCGGGCGGGCAAGATCCGCTACTGGGGCCTGTCGAACGCGCCGGCCTGGTATGTCGCGCGGCTCGCCACCTTGGCTGCGCTGCAGGGCAAGCCCGGGCCGATCGCGCTGCAATATTTCTATTCCCTGGTGTCGCGGGAAGTGGAGGCGGAGCATATCCCGCTGGCGCTGGACATGGGGCTCGGCATGATGCCGTGGAGCCCGCTCGCTTATGGCCTGCTGACCGGCAAATATGACCGCGCCACGGTGGAAGCAGGCGCGCCGCGCGCCGGCGGACTGCCGAGCGACGCCGGTGACGGCGCGGCGCGGGCCGAGGGCGACAAACGGCTGGATGGCGCCAACCCGTTCGGCGACATGCTGTTCACGCCGCGCAACTGGGACATCGTCGCGGCGCTGCGCGGCGTGGCCGAGGCGATTGGCGAAGCGCCGGCGCGGGTCGCGCTGGCCTGGGTGCTGGGCAAGCCGGGCGTCGATACCGCGCTGATGGGGGTCAGCCGGGTGGAACAGGTGCACGACAATATCGCCGCGACCGATCTGGTGCTGGGGCCAGAGCATCGCGCGGCGCTGGATGCGGCGAGCGTGTCGGCGGCGGCGATGATCTACGGGCTGTTTTCGCCCGAGATGCGCAAGAACGTCGTGTTCGGCGGCAGTGCGGTGCGCGGGCGGATGTCCGACACGTAACTAGCGCGACAGCCGGTGCGCCCGTTCGCTGAGCCGGTCGATCCCGGCCTGGTGGATGCCGGGCGTCGAGATCAGCACGCCGAACGCCTGCGCGTTGGGGGTGTTGAAGGCGAGCGGCTGGCCTAGCGCGTCGCTGACGGTGGCACCGGCTTCGGACGCGATCAGCACGGCTGCCGCGATGTCCCATTCATGGCCCCAGCGCAGCGTCGCCACGAGATCGGCGCGGTTGGCCGCGACCATGGCGATGCGCAACGCGATCGAATTGGGCTTGTCGACCGGCACCAGGTCGCTGTCGATCTTGGGCAGCGCATCGGTCGGCACGCGCGCGCCGGGAAAGTCGCGGCGATCGCCGACACCGATCGGCTGCCCGTTGAGCGTCGCCCCCTGCCCCGCCTGCGCCAGCCACACTTCGCCGCGCGCCGGCGCATTGAGCACCGCGATTACCGGCGCACCGTGCTCGACCAAGGCGACGGAGATCGCCCAGCCGGGCCGGCCGCGGATGAAGTCGCGCGTCCCGTCGATCGGATCGACCACCCAGACGCGGTCCTGCGCCAGCCGATCGGCATTGTCGGCGGTTTCCTCGGACAGCCAGCCGGCATCGGGCAGCAGCGCTGCGAGCCGGGTGCGGAGCAGCGCGTTGACGTCGAGATCGACTTGGCAGACGGGATTGCCGGGAGCCTTTTCCCAGCGCGCGAAATCGGTGCGCCATTGCGCCAGCGCCAGCGCGCCGGCTTCGGCGGCGATCGCGGCGACGGCGTTCGCCAAATCCGGCGCCAGATCAGGCACCGGCGACGATCATCCCATCGATGCGCAGCGTCGGCACGTTGCTGCCATAGCGGAATTCGAGATCGTTGGCCGGGGTCAGCGCGAGGAACATGTCCTTCACATTGCCGGCAATGGTGAATTCGGCCACCGGCGTGGTGATCTCGCCATTCTCGATGCGGAAGCCGGCCGCGCCGCGGCTGTAATCGCCGGTCACGCCATTGGCGCCGCCGCCGAGCATTTCGGTGACATAGATGCCGTCGGCGATATCCCCGATCAAGGTGGCGACGGGCAGATGCCCCGCCGCCATGAACAGGTTGCTCGTCGCCACGCCGGGATTGCCGCCGACGCCGCGCGCGGCATGGCCGGTCGGCTCGAGGCCCAATTGCCGCGCCGAGGCGCTGTCGAGCAACCACGTCTCGAGCATGCCGTCGCGCACGAACGCGGTCGGCGACACCGGCAACCCCTCGCCATCGAACGGGCGCGAGCGCAGCCCGTGCGGGCGGTGCGGATCGTCGCTGATCGTCACGCCCTCGGCAAAGATGCGCTTGCCCAGCGACTCGAGCAGGAAACTGGTCTTGCGCGAAATCGACGACCCCGAAATCGCGCCGATCAGATGGCTCAGCATCGACGATCCGACGCGCGGATCGAACACGATCGGCATCGCGCCGCTCTTTACTGTGCCCGGATTGGCGCGCGCGACGGTGCGCTCGCCGGCGCCGCGACCGATCTCGGCCGGGGACATCAGGCGGCTGCGATGCCGCGCGCCGTGGTGATCGTAATCGCGCACCATTGCCCCGCCCTCTCCGGCCAGCACGCTGGCGGAGATGCCGTAACCGGTCGCGGCATAAGCGGCGGCGAAACCGTGGCTGGTGGCCAGCGCCCAGATGCTGCGCGAGGCGGACGCGCCGCCGCCCTCGCTATTGGTCACCCCGGCAACGGCCCGGGCGGCGTCCTCGGCTTCCAGCGCCATGTCCTTGAGCGCGGCGGGCTCGACCGCGCCGCCATCATCCAGATCGAGCTGCGGCGGGGCGCCGCGCAGCAATCGCTCCTGCGGGGCGAGCCCGGCCCATTCGTCCTCCGGCGCCTCACGCGCCATGGCGATCGCGCGATCGACCAAGGCGGCGAGCGCATCGACCGACAGATCGGACGTCGACACGCTGGCCGATTGCTTGCCGACGAACACGCGCAGGCCCAATTCGGCGCTTTCCGAGCGGCCGACATTCTCAAGCGCGCCCAAGCGGACGGACACGTCTAGCGCGGTGTCGGCGGCAAAAACGGCATCGGCGGCGTCGGCGCCGGCGGCGGTGGCCAGGGCGACGATATCGGCAGCGCGCATCTGCGCTTGTTCGGTGGTCAGCATGGTGGGGACTTAGGGAGGGGGCGACGGCGGCGCAACTCTTCAGGGCGTCCCCTGAAGGTGAAGGGTCCGCTCGTCAAATTGATCCGCCCGGCCTAACCAGCCGGCTTTTTTTGTGCGCGAATGTCGGAAATTGGTGGAGGCTGTGTGGAAACGCGCTGATATGCTATGATCATGGTCTGATTTGGGAGGCCGGTGATGGGGCGTTTCATCGAAGGTTGCGATCGGCGGCAGCAGCTTTTCCTGCCTGA